>DASXEA010000026.1:0-62911 GCA_036490345.1 Rhizomicrobium sp.
GATCTCGACGGCAGATCCTTGGGCCGCACCGTTGCGCACGCTGGACCGGGCCCCTGCCCGCGCGCCGGCGGCAAGTCCCAGCGCATCGAGCAAAATGGATTTTCCCGCGCCCGTCTCACCCGTCAACACGTTGAGACCGGGCGCGAAGTCCAGCGCCACGTCCTCGATCAGGACGAGGTCGCGAATCTTGAGCGTCGCGAGCATGTGCCCGGTTTATAACTTGAATTGCCTGGCAAGCCACGAACTCTTGTCGAGATTGGGCCGCATATTGTGGGTCACAAGAAGGTCATAGGCATCCTGATACCAGGGGCTACCGGGATAGTTGGCGCCAAGAACCGCCGCCGCCGTCTGTGCCTCGTTGTAAACGCCCAATGCGTAATAGGCTTCGGTCAGGCGCTCCAGCGCTTCGGCGATTTGGGCGGTTTTCTGATACCGGGTGACAACGATCTTGAAGCGGTTGATGGCGCCGATGTAATCGCCGCGAACCAGATAATAACGCCCGACCTCCATCTCCTTGCCCGCAATGTGATCCAGGGTGAGATCGACCTTCAATTGCGCATCGCGCGCATATTCGCTGTTGGGGAAACGCTGCACCACGTCTTGCAACGCGGTCAGGGCCTGCTCGGTATCGGTCTGATCGCGGTTCACGTCCACGATCTGCTCATAAAGCGACATCGCCTTCAGATAAAAGGCGTAGGCGACTTCCTTGCTGCCGGGGTGAAGGGAAATATATTGCTCGGCGGTGTTGATCGCGTCGGTGTATTTGTTGGCCTGGTAATAACAGAATGCGCTCATCAGCATCGCGCGGCGCGCCCAGATCGAATAGGGATGCTGACGCTCGACTTCGTCGAACTGCTTGGCCGCCTTCTGCCACTCCTTGGCTTTGATCTGCCGCCAGGCGTCATTGTAGATTTGCTCGACGGGGCGTTCGACGTAGTCGGCGTCCTTGTCGTCGTTCGAACTGTCGCCCAGCCCGAGCCAGGAACAGCCTCCCAGCAGGAAGGCGCCCGTCACCACCGCCAGCAGGGGACGCATCAGGGCCTTCCTAAGCCCTTGCGGGGCAAGCACATTCGAGCTCTTGAGCAAATTCATCCTTCGATCCCTGGAACAGGCGCGCCCCGCCTGCCCCCTTATGCCACCGCAGGCCGAGGCTGGTCCAGTGTGGCACAGCGCGGTGCCATCAGGCGGGTATGGCCTCGTAATTGGCGGGATCGGCAAACAGGGCGCGAAGCAGCGCATTGTTGAGCGCGTGGCCGGAGCGCCTTCCCTCGAATCGCCCGATCAGCGGGCCGCCCGCCAGTGCCAGATCGCCGATCGCATCGAGGATCTTGTGCCGCACGAATTCGTCCGGGAAGCGTTGCAGCCCGGCATTGGCAAGCCCGTCGCCATCGATGGCCAGCGTGTTCTCGAGCGAGGCGCCGCGAGCCAGGCCTTGCGCGTTCAGCGCCTCGAGCTCGGCAAGGAACCCGAACGTGCGCGCCGGACCGATGTCGCGGCGGAAACCCTCCGGCGAGAAATTCCAGACAAGATGCTGCGTGCCGATCGCCGGCGTGGCGAAGCTGATCTCGAAATCGAATTCGCGTGTGTCGCATGGCGACAGCACGGCATACGCCTCGCCGTGACGCGCTTCGACCCGCTGCTTCACGCGGATCGCCTGGCGCGTACCGGGCTGCGATGTGAGCGACGCTGCGTCGATCAGCGCGAGATAGCTCGCCGCGTCGCCATCCAGGATCGGTGGCTCGGGACCGTCGAGCACCACAAGCAGATCGTCGATCTCGGCGCCGGCGATGGCGGCCATGAGATGCTCGATGACGCCGACGCTCGCGCCGTTTGCCGCGATCACCGTACCGAGACGGGTTTCGGTGACGAGGTCGTGGCGCGCGGCGATGGTCGCGCCGTCCAGATCGTTGCGACGGAACACGATGCCGGTGCCGGATTCGGCGGGCGCAAGCGTCAGCGTCACGCGCGAGCCGGAATGGAGCGCTGTGCCGTCAATCGAAATGTCGTGGGCGATTGTCTTGCGCATCATCTCCGCTGCGGGCGCAGCGATGCAACCTGACCAATTTGGTAGGCCGTTTGATCAGCCGCGTCAAGCAGAACGTTTGGGTGACACAGCTTTTGCGTGACGGCACGAACGGCCCCTTCCGTCACGCAACGCCTGACGCGTTGCGCGCCACCTTCCCCACGCGTCCCGCGCGGGGCAGGAAGAAATGCAACTGCGCATTGGTGCACCTCCTCCCCCGTCCACGAAGTGGATGGCGGAGGTGGATCGCACGGACAACAGTCCGTGCGAGACGGAGGGGGCACGTTGGCGCGGGAAGGCTCCTTCCGACACGCAACGCTGACGCGTTGCGCGCCACCTTCCCCACGCGTCCCGCGCGGGGCAGGAAGAGAAGCAATTGAGCGTTTGACCGCTTCCTCCCCCGCCGCCAGGTGGGGGAGGTGGATCGCACGGACAACAGTCCGTGCGAGACGGAGGGGGCCCTTTGCCGGCGAAAGTGCCCCGTCCGTCACGCAACGCTTGACGCGTTGCGCGCCACCTTCCCCATTCGCTTCGCGAACGGGGCAGGAGGAAATGCGATGTCGCGTTCGTGCGCCTCCTCCCCCGTCCACGAAGTGGACGGCGGGAGGTGGATCACACGGACATCAGTCCGTGCGAGACGGAGGGGGCAGTGTTGCCGGCAAGAGGCCCCTTCCGTCACGCAACGCTTTCGCGTTGCGCGCCACCTTCCCCACGCGTACCGCGCGGGGCAGGAAGAAATGCGATTGTGCGTTCGTGCGCCTCCTCCCCCGTTCGCGAAGCGAATGGGCGGAGGTGGATCGCACGGACTTCGGTCCGTGCGAGACGGTGCGGGCCTAATTCGTCTGTCTACGGAGGAAGGCCGGGATTTCGAACTGGTCGTCCTTGCGGTGATCGGGAAAGAGATCGTCGTCAGAGGGCGTTGCAGCCTGTGCGCGTTGCGGCTGCGGATTGCGGGCGCTGGCCTGTACGGGCGCCCGCTGCGGCAAAGGCTCGCGCGGCGCAAACGGCGCGGGATCCATGCGCGTCGATTCCGGCTTCTTGTCGCGACGGCCGAGGAAGCCGAAGCGGCGCTTGGGTTCTTCGTGCGCCGGCTCCTGCGCGGGTTCCGGGCGGGCCGGCTGACGGCGTGGCTCAGGCGCGGTCGCGACCTCTTCTTCGAGCACCAGCGGCGTTTCGCTCAGGATCGCGGATTCCATGGCAGAGATCGGCTCGCGTACCGGTGCCGCATGGCGCTCGGGAAGAGGCGCTTCGGCCTGGACATGGACCGGACTTGCCGCCGGGCGTACTTCCGGACGTGCCGGCAATTGCTGCGCCGCCTTGGCGCGCGGACGCAGCTGCTCGACATTGGCCGGCATGATATGCGTCTGCTCGGCTTCGATGCCGGTCGCTACCACCGACACGCGCAGCCGTCCTTCCATGTTCTCGATGATTGTGCCGCCGAAGATGATGTTGGCGTCGGGATCGACTTCGGCGCGAATGCGGTTCGCCGCCTGATCGACCTCGAACAGCATCATGTCGGGGCCGCCGGTGATGTTGATGAGCACGCCGCGCGCGCCCTTCATCGATACATCGTCGAGCAGCGGATTGGAGATGGCGGCCTCGGCGGCCTTGAGCGAACGGTCTTCGCCTTCCGCCTCGCCCGTGCCCATCATTGCCTTGCCCATTTCGGACATGACGGTCTTGATGTCGGCGAAGTCGAGATTGATGAGGCCGGGCATCACGATCAGATCGGTGACGCCGCGCACGCCCGAATGCAGCACGTCGTCGGCCATCGCAAAAGCCTGGCTGAACGTCGTGCGGTCGTTGGCGACGCGGAACAGATTCTGGTTGGGAATGACGATCAGCGTGTCGACATAGGCCTGCAACTCTTCGATGCCGCGCTCGGCGATGCGCATGCGCTTGTCGCCTTCGAAGGCGAAGGGCTTGGTGACGACGCCGACAGTGAGCACGCCCTGCTCGCGGATGGCACGCGCGATGACGGGTGCTGCCCCCGTTCCGGTGCCGCCGCCCATGCCGGCAGTGATGAACACCATGTGCGAACCGGCCAGGTGCTCGAGGATTTCCTCGAGCGATTCCTCGGCCCCGGCCCTTCCAACGTCGGGTCTCGCGCCTGCCCCCAGGCCTTCGGTAACGCGGGCACCCACCTGGATGCGGCGTTCGGCCTTGGATTGCGCCAGCGCCTGGGCGTCGGTGTTGGCGACGATGAACTCGACACCTTCGAGCCGCGACGCGATCATGTTGTTGACGGCGTTTCCGCCCGCTCCGCCCACGCCGAGCACGGTGATGCGGGGGCGCAATTCGGTTACTTCCGGCAGCCTCAGGCTAATCGACATGGTCCGCACTCCTCAGGATCTTTATCTTTTTTTAAGCCACACCGCAGGTCCAACGAATCACCGGCTCTTCTTATTATCATTCCACTCATTCGCCCACGCAGAAATCTGCCTAGCCCAACAATCCACGCGCAAATCGCTTCATAAGTCCACCACCATCCTGCGGTCGCGGCGGCCGCGGCGCCGCATGACTGGGGCTGAGCGCCTCGGGCGGCATCGTCGCGCCGGCGAGCAGCAGGCCCACTGCGGTTGCATAGTCCGGCCCTGTGGACGACGCGGGCAACCCCGGCAGCCCGTGCGGACGCCCGATGCGAACCTGCTTGTTTAACACGCGCTGCACAAGCTCGCGCGTCCCGGCGAGCTGGCAGGCGCCGCCGGCCAGCACGGCCCTTCGGCCGGCCGCGACGTCGAAGCCGCTGGCGCGCAGCCTTGTCTGGACCTCGCCCAGGATTTCCTCAAGCCGCGGCTGGATAATGCGCGTCAGCATCGAACGCGGCACGCGCAACGCGGCGTCTTCGCCGTCTTCGCCCATCTGTGGCACGGCAAGCACATCGGTGCCACTTTCGATGTCGCCGAGCGCCGCACCATAAAGCGTCTTGATTCGTTCCGCCGCCGAAAGCGGCGCTGCCAGCATGCGCGCGAGGTCCGAGGTCACCTGGGCACCGCCCATCGGCACCACATCGGCATGGACGAGCGCGCCTTCGAGGAACACGGCGATCGACGTCACGCCGCCGCCCATATCGATCACGGTGGCTCCGAGCTGCATTTCGTCCGGCGTCAATACGGCGAGCCCGCTCGCATAGGCGCCGAACTGGGCGCTCGCGATGCCCAGATGGCAGCGTTCGACGGCGAGCTTGAGATTCTGCAGCGGCGAAGACTTTACCGCCACGGCATGCATCTGCACACCGAGGCGCTGGCAGAACATGCCGCTCGGATCGCGCACGCCGCGCGCTTCGTCGACCACATAGGAGGTGGGTGCCGACTGGATCGTCTCCGCGCCTTCGACCCGGCAGCGGCTTCTTGCATCGGCCAGAAGGTCCAGGAGATGCGAATCGGTAACGAGCGTGCCCTCGAGCGTCATCGCCGCGCGCGCGGTCAGGCTTTGTGGTGCGCCACAATTGACGCCGACCAGCACGTTCTGCACCCTGAGATCGGCTAGGTTTTCGGCCGCGGCCACTGCTTCGCGGATCGATTCCTCGGCATAATCGAGGCTGGTGACAGTTCCCGCCTTGACGCCGCGCGATTCGCGCAAGGCGGCGCCGATGACTTTCAGGCTGCCGGGTTCGGCGCGGGCGATCAGACAGATCACCTTCGACGTTCCCACATCGACTACCGCCACGAGGCCGGACCGGTAGGCCTGGCCCTCGGCATGACTGGTGCGCATGCGTATCGTCTCGCCCATCAGGCTGAATTCCCCCGCGTCATCTGCTGCTTCTGCCCATTGCGAAGCACGAAGAAGTAATTGTCCGGCGCGCGCAGGTCGATCTCCGAAATGTCGCGCTCCAGCACGCCCTTGTCGACAATGAGGCGCTCGAGCACGTCGAGCTGCTTCTGCCATTCGAGTTCCGGCAGTTCGACGATTACGTCGTCGTTGAGAATGAGATTCCATCGCCGCTGCGAAACGCGCGCATAGGCCCGGATACGCGCGCTTACGGCGCGATGGGCGCCCACGGCGTCGATCAGGCCTGCTGCGGAGTCCGGCGCACCATCGCCGATCAGGAAGGGCAGGCGCGCAAAGCGGCGCGGATCGACCAGCGCGATCTTGCGCCCGGACCGCTCCACGACATAGGTGCCGTCGGCGGTTTCCCACAGCGCGAAGGGCTGCTTCTCGACGATGGCGACGGAAATCTTGTCGGGATACTGGCGGCGCACATCGGCGTCGGCCACCCATTCGAGTTTCAGGAGATTGAGCCGCGCCGTCGGCAGATCGGCCCCGAAGACGGATTGCCCCGGTTCGAATCCGAGCGCGTTGTAGATTTCCCTCGCCTCGGTGCGGTGATTGCCGGAAAGCGTGACGGCCGCGATCGCAAATCCCGAATCCGCGGCGAGCGACTCGGCAGCGCGATGCGTCGCATCACGCGCCGACGCGACGAAGCCGCTTGCCAGCAGGACTCCCACCATCAGGATGAACAGCAGGCTCGCCGCGAGCCACATCATCGGGTGGCGCACCGTCATCGCGGCGCGCAGGTTCTGCCAGAGGCGCGCGAAACGGCTGGGCGGCCGCCGGCGGCGGCCGAAAGCCGGCTCGGGCCGCGCCGCGCGGACGGTGCGCCGCCGCTGCGGCTTGGAGCGGCTCGTGCGCCGTCCTTTCGCCTGCGCCTTCACCGATCGCATGTCGCGTCCTCGATGATCCAGCGCACCAGCGCGCCAAAATCCATGCCGTTATGCGCGGCCTGCTCGGGCACCAGCGATGTCGGCGTCATGCCGGGCTGCGTATTGGTTTCGAGCAGGATGAGGCGCGCGTTGCCTTGCGTGTCGTCGAAACGGAAATCGCTGCGGCTGACGCCACGGCAGCCGAGCGCCACATGGGCGCGTTCGGCAAGACGCATTGCGTCGCCCGCCACCGAAGCCGAGACCTGTGCCGGCAGCACATGCATCGACCCGCCTGCGGCATATTTCGCTTCGTAATCGTAGAACGCCGTCTTCGGCACGATCTCGGTGACGCCGAGCGCCTTGCCGCCCATCACCGCCACCGTCAGTTCGCGGCCGGGAACGAACTCCTCGACCATCACTTCGTCGGCCAGCGTCCAGGAATCGCTTCCGAGTTCGCCGGGCGGACGATTGTCGCCCTTGCGGATGATGAAGACGCCGACGCTCGAGCCTTCGTTGACCGGCTTGACGACATAGGGCGGCTCCATCGCATGGGCGGCGCTGGCCTGACGGCGGTCGAGAACAATGCTTCTGACCAATGGAAGGCCCGCGGCGGCAAAGGCCTCCTTGGCGCGCTGCTTGTGCATCGCAAGCGCCGAGGCGAGCACACCGGAATGCGTGTAGGGAATGCGCATCAATTCCAGCAGGCCCTGCACGCAGCCATCTTCGCCCCAGCGGCCGTGCAGCGCGTTGAACACCGCGTCCGGCTTCGCGCCCGCAAGCGCTGCCGCGACATCGCCTTGCGCATCGATTTCGCTGACGGTGAATCCTTCGGCGCGCAACGCTTCGGCGCAGGCGCGTCCCGATACGAGGCTGACCTCGCGTTCCGCGGAACGCCCGCCGAGCAAAACGGCAACGTGGCGAAAAGCAGTCATGGCACGCCCACCCGCCGGATTTCCCATTCGAGCGCAATGCCGCTATGCGCGGCGACGCGGGCGCGCACCTCTTCGCCCAACGTTTCGAGATCGGCGGCACTCGCCTCGCCCGTGTTGATGAGGAAGTTGCAGTGCAATTCCGACACTTGCGCCGCACCGTGGCGCAACCCACGGCACCCGGCGTCATCGATCAGTTGCCAGGCCTTGTGGCCCGGCGGATTCTTGAAGGTCGAGCCGCCGGTGCGGGACCGCACGGGCTGTGTCGCTTCGCGCTGCGCGACCAGGGCCTCCATGCGGGCGCGCACGATGCCGGGATCCTCGATTGCGCCCCGGAGCAGGGCTTCGACAAAGATGAGGCCCTCCGGTGCATGGCAGTGGCGGTAGGAGAATGAGAGATCGCGACGCGCAAGCGTCACTCTCGCCCCCATTTCGTCGATCGCAACGGCTTCGACCAGCACATCCTTGATTTCGCGTCCGTAACAGCCGGCATTCATCCGCAGCGCACCGCCGATCGTGCCGGGAATGCCGCGCAGAAACTCGAGACCGCCGATTCCGCCATCGGCCGCGGCGCGCGCCACGGCTGCATCGAGCGAGGCAGCACCGGCACGCACGCAATCGCCTTCAATCGTCACACGGCCGAAACGCGCCGGCAGACGCACGACGACACCGCGGATGCCGCCGTCACGCACCAGCAGGTTGGAGCCCACGCCGATCACGCCGACCGACAAATCCGCAGCCCTGGCCGCGAGGAAGGCACAAAGATCGGCCTCATCGGCGGGACGGAAGAGAATTTCCGCCGGACCGCCGGCACGGAACCAGACATGATCCTTGAGCGGCGCCAATTCGGCATAGGTTCCGCGCACCGCGGGCAGCGCTTCGCTGAATCGCGCGTTCATCACCTCTGCGCCTCCAGCCTGTTCAGCGCCGCTTCGAGCCCCGCCGCCCATTGCGTGATCGAACCGGCGCCGAGACACACGATCGCACCGCCCGGCTTGACGAGACCCGCCACCAGCGGACCCAGATCGTCGGGACCGTCGATCGTCAACACATTGCGGTGGCCATGCGCGCGCAGGGAATCGGCGAAACTGTCGCGGTCGAACCCGGCAATCGGCTGCTCGCCCGCCGGATAGACAGGCGCGATCACCGCCGTCTCTGCTTCGTAGAGGCAGGTCGAGAATTGTTCGAACGTGTCGCGCAGCCGCGTGAAGCGATGGGGCTGCACCACGGCGATGATCGGTCCGGCATAGGCCTGGCGGGCCGCCCGGACGGCGGCGGCGATCTTGAACGGGTTGTGCGCATAATCGTCGATGATGGCCGCGCCGTTCCACTGCCCCACACGCGTGAAGCGCCGCTTCACGCCGGCGAAACGGCCAAGCGCCACGCGAATGGTCGCGTCGTCGATGCCGAGCGCCTGCGCGACGGCGATCGCCGCCAGCGCGTTCTGGACATTGTGCTCGCCGGGCATCGGCAGATCGATTTGCGACAGGAGCCTTTCGCGCCCGCTCAGGCGGTCGAGAATGCTGACGTCGAACCTTGCGGCGCCCTCGGAAAAACTCACATTGGAGGCGCGCACATCGGCCTGCGGGCTCATGCCATAGGTGATGAGGCGGCGGTCCTCGATGCGGCCGACCATCGATTGCACTTCGGGATGATCGAGGCAGAGCACGGCGAAACCATAGAAAGGAATGTTCTCGACGAATCGCTGGAACGAATCTCTGAGTTTCTCGAAATTCCCGAAATAGTCGAGATGGTCGGGATCGATATTCGTGACGACCGCGATCGTGGCAGGCAGGCGCAGGAACGTGCCGTCGCTTTCGTCGGCCTCGACCACCACCCATTCGCCCGCACCCAGATGCGCATTGGTGCCATAGGCATTGATGATGCCGCCATTGACGACGGTGGGATCGAGTCCGCCGGCATCGAGAAGGGCTGCGATCATCGTGGTTGTGGTCGTCTTGCCGTTGGTGCCGGCGACGGCGACGCAATTCTTGAGCCGCATGATCTCGGCCAGCATCTCGGCGCGCCGCACCAGGGGCAACTGGCGGGTGCGCGCCGCGTCGAATTCGACGTTGCCGGGCTTCACGGCCGAAGAATAGACGACCACGACGGCGTCGCCGAGATTCTCGGGCGCGTGGCCGACCGCAATCGGCACGCCCAGTTCGCGCAGGCGCTTGACGCTGGCATTGTCGACAGCATCCGAGCCCTGCACGCGGTAACCGAGATTGTGCATGATCTCGGCAATGCCGCTCATGCCGATGCCGCCGATGCCGATGAAATGGATCGTGCCGAGATCGTAGGGGACGCGGGTCTGGATGGGCGCGATCATGCAGCACCCGCCTGAGCGATGCGATCGACGAGATCGGCGAGGCGCCTGGCCGCATCCGGCCGCCCGAGCGTGGCTGCGGCGGCGGCACGGCGCGCGAGTTCGCCGGGCACGGCGACGATCTCTTCCATCAGCCGCGCCAGTTTCTCGGCCGAGAGATCGCGCTGCTGGACAAGCCAGGCGGCGCCGGCCTTCTCGAGAATTTCGGCATTGGCCGTCTGGTGATCGTCGGTGGCAAACGGAAACGGCACGAGAATCGCCGGCCGGCCAATCACCGTCAGTTCGCTGACCGTGGAGGCGCCGCTGCGCGCGATCACGAGATGGGCGTCGGCCATGCGGGCGGGCAGATCGCCGAAAAACGTCGCAAGCTCCGCGCTCACTTGCGTGGCGTCGTAGGCGGCGCGCACAGTTTCGAGATCTTCCGGGCGGCATTGCTGCACGACACGCAGCCGGCTGCGCAACGGCAGAGCCAACCGCGCGATGGCGGCGGGCACGAGTTCGCTGAGCGCGCGCGCGCCCTGGCTGCCACCGAACACGAGGAGCCGGATAGGCTCGCCGCCGCAGGGCGAAACATACGGGCTGCCGGCCAGCCGCGCCGCTTCGGCGCGCACCGGATTTCCGGTCTGCACGATGCGCGAGGCATCGGGCGGTGCGAAGCGCGCAAAGGGCAGCGACGCCGCCACGGCGCGCACCCGCTTCACCAGGAGTCGATTAGCGCGGCCAAGCACCGCGTTCTGCTCGTGAATGGCCGTCGGGAAA
This sequence comes from Rhizomicrobium sp., assembly GCA_036490345.1. Lineage (GTDB taxonomy): Bacteria > Pseudomonadota > Alphaproteobacteria > Micropepsales > Micropepsaceae > Rhizomicrobium. Next base: position 10,681 of record DASXEA010000026.1, read on the forward strand.
CCGCCGAGTTGGGCTGCGGCCATCACTGTGAGGGTGGGATAACCGCCAAAGCCGATGATGGCGGCAGGATTGATCCGCCGGAGCTTTCGCATGCCGACCGCCACGCCGGACAGAATCCGGAACGGCGCGCCGAGCCGTGCGAACACCGAGCCGACAAAGGTCGCGGCAGGCACGCTTTCGATCGCCGCGCCGGGAAAGGCCGTGTCGTAGTTGCGGCCGCGCGCATCGGTCATGACGACGATCTTGCGTCCGCGTTGCAACAGTTCTGCGGCCAGCGCCTGCGCCGGAAAGAGATGGCCGCCCGTGCCGCCTGCGGAGAGCACGATGGTCGTCACGCCGGCGCCTCCTTCAGGAAGCTGAAGAGCGCATAGTCGCGTTCGCCGATCTTGGAGCGCTGGCGTGTGGTGGCGAGCGCAAAGCCCATGGTCAGCGCCACGGCAAACAGCGACGAGCCGCCATAGGAAATGAACGGCAGCGTCATGCCCTTGGTCGGCATGAGTTCGAGCGCCACCGACATGTTGATGAAAGCCTGGAGCGCCACGACGATGGCGAGGCCCGCACCGGCAAGGCGCGAGAAATTGTCGCCCATCCGCGCGGCGCGCAGCAGAAGCCGCACGCACAGCACGCAGAACAGCAGCGCGATCGCCCCACACAGCACGATGCCGAATTCCTCGCCCGCGACCGCGAAGATGAAATCGGAATGCGCGTCGGGCAGATGGTACTTCACCGTGCCAGCGCCCGGCCCCACGCCGGTGATGCCGCCATGGGCGAAGGCGCGCAACGCCAGTTCGGCCTGGTATCCCATTTTGTGCGGATCGAGGAACTGGTCGATGCGGTGATGCACATAGGGAAAGGAAAAATAGGCCAGCACCAGCAATAGCGAGCTTGCTGCCGCGAGCACCGCGACAAAGGCCAGCGGCACACCGGCGAAGAACAGAAGCGCACCCCACAAGGCGATCAGCAGGGCCGTCTGGCCAAGATCGGGTTGCAGCACCAGGATCACAAGGGCCGGGGCTGCGAGCAGAAAGGCGATCAGTTCCTTGGGCAGCACCATCTTGGCGCGATCCGCCAGAATGCTGGCGGCAAGAATGGCGAAGCTCGGCTTCAGGAATTCCGAAGGCTGCAGGGTGAAGAGGCCGAGATCGATCCAGCGCTTGGCGCCCAGCACCGCGCCGCCGGTAAAGACGACGAACAGCGAACCGATCAGCGCGCCGCCATAGATGAACATCGCCGCCACCTTGATGGCGCGCAGCGACAGCATCGACGTGAAGGCCAGAAGCACGACAGCGATACCGGCAAAGGCGATCTGCTTGGCCGCATAACGAAAATCACCTTCGGTGAAGGGGCCGCCGGTTGCGGCAGGGCTCGCCGCGAATGCCAGCATCAGGCCGAGCACCACCAGCGTGAACATGGCAAACAGCGCCACGCGATCGACCGTCCACCACCAGGCGGCAAAACCGCTGCGATCCGCACGGTTCATCATGACGCCTCCCGCACGGGGAGCCGCGCCAATGCGTCGACGAGCACGCGGAATCGCGTGCCGCGCTCCTCGAAATCGCGGAACTGATCGAACGACGCGCAGGCCGGCGAAAGCAGCACGACCGGCGTCTGGCCGAGCGCCGCCGCGGCGTCCTGAAACGCGGTCGCGACGGCCCTGTCGAGGGTGCCGCAGGTTTCATGCGGCACATGACCGTCGAGCGTGCGAGCGAATGCGTCCGCGGCTTCGCCGATCAGATAGGCCTTGCGAATGCGCGGTGCGAAGGGCAACAGGGAATCGATGCCGCCTTCCTTGGCGCGACCGCCGACGATCCAGCAGATGTCGGAGAAACAGGCGAGAGCGCGCGCTGCCGCATGGGCGTTGGTCGCCTTGGAATCGTTGACGAACCGCACCTGCCCGATCCTGCCCACGTCCTCAAGTCGATGGGCAAGGCCGGGGAAACTCGCAATCGCCGTCGCAATGGCACGCGGATCGTTCACGAACGGCCGGGCCGCGGCATAGGCGAGCGCTGCGTTCTGCCAATTGTGTATGCCACGAAGATGCTGCGCATCCGCAAGATCCATGACCTTTGAGGCCCGGCCGGCCGAGGCATCGTAGAGCGCGCCGTCAACCGCGAAGACGCCACGACCCAAAATCTTGCCGACCGACACCGGCACTGCCCCTGGTCCACGCTGCCCTGCGAGCCGCGAGTGGATGGCCGCGGTCTGTGCATCGTCGATGCCAACCACAATGTGTCCATCATCGGCAGTCTGCTCGAGGAGACGCGCTTTGACCGCGGCATAATTCGCCAGCGTGCCGTGACGGTCGATGTGGTCGGGCGTGATGTTGCTCAGCACCGCCACGTCGGGCGCCAGTCCCGGCGCCAGATCGATCTGGTAGGAGGAAACCTCCAGCACATAGATTGTGCGATTGGCCGGCAGCGACAGAGCGAGCACGGGCTTGCCGATATTGCCGCCGACTTCCGCCTGCCAGCCGCAGGCGTTCAGCACATGGCCGAGCAGCGCCGTTGTTGTCGACTTGCCGTTGGTACCGGTGATCGCGATCACCGGCGCACGTCCGGCCTTGGTCCGATCGGAACGGATTTCCCGAGCGAAGAGTTCGATATCGCCGATCACCGCGACGCCGGCGGCGCGCGCCGCCTGCACCACAGGGTGCGGCGCAGGGTGGGTGAGCGGCACGCCAGGACTGAGCACGAGTGCTGTGAGGCCCGCCCACGGCCAGTCGGCAAACGGGACGATCACCGCACCCAAGGCGCGGGCTTCGTCGCGGCCCGACTCGCGCTCGTCCCAGGCATGAACGCGCGCACCGCCCGCCACCAGAGCGGCGACGGAGGAAACGCCAGAACGCGCCAAGCCAAAAACCCCGACACTCCTGCCTGCAAAGCTCGCTGCGGGAATCATATGCGTCTCACCGCAGCTTCAATGTGGAGAGGCCGATAAGCGCAAGCACCACCGAAATGATCCAGAAGCGGATAACGACCGTTGGTTCCTTCCAGCCGAGTTGTTCGAAATGGTGGTGGATCGGCGCCATGCGGAAGACGCGTTTGCCGGTCAGCTTGAACGACGCCACCTGCACGATGACCGACACCGCTTCCATCACGAAGAGGCCACCGACGATTGCGAGCACGATCTCGTGCTTGGTGGCGATCGCGACCGCGCCGAGCGCGCCGCCGAGCGCGAGCGAGCCTGTGTCGCCCATGAACACCATCGCGGGCGGCGCATTGTACCAGAGAAAGCCGAGACCGCCGCCAACCAGAGCCGCCAGGAATACGGCGAGCTCGCCCGTGCCGGCGACGTAGTGCAGCTGAAGATAGTCGGCGAATTTGATGTTGCCCACCAGATAGGCGATCAGCGCAAAGGCAAGGGCCGCGATCATCACGGGCACGATCGCCAGACCGTCCAGACCATCCGTCAGATTGACGGCGTTCGACGAGCCGACGATTACGAGCGTGCCGAAAGCCAGGAAGCCCCAGCCGAGCGGAACGAGAGCCGTTTTCAGGAAGGGGATGGCGACGCTGCCTGCAAGCGTGGGATCTTCCAGACGCATCGCCACATAGCTTGCGACAATGGCCACGAAGAATTGTGCGATCAGTTTCGCGCGCCCCGACACGCCATCGGGCGAACGCTTGGTGACTTTCAGATAATCGTCGGCAAATCCCAGAAGCCCAAAGCTCAGCGTGACGAACAGCACCAGCCAGACATAAATCTGGCTGAGATCGGCCCAGAGAAGCGTGGCCGCGACCGACGAAATGAGGATCAGAAGGCCGCCCATGGTGGGCGTGCCTTGTTTTTCCACGATGTGCCGCTGCGGACCGTCGGCGCGGATCGGCTGTCCCTTGCCCTGGCGTTCGCGCAGCCAGCGAATGGTGGCCGGCCCGATGACAAACGCGATCAGCAACGCCGTCATCATCGCGCCGCCGGCGCGAAACGTGATGTAGCGGAAGACGTTGAACAGACCCGTGTGATGCGAAACCGGCGTGATCAGCAAAGGAAACATGGTCAGGCCACCCTTCCCTGCGCCTTCAACGCGTCGACGATAACAGCCATGCGGCTGCCGAACGATCCCTTGACGAGGACGATGTCGCCGGCGCGCAACGCATGGACCACGAGCGGCGCAATCTCTGCCGAACTTTTGCCATAGGCGCCACGGCGCGCGGCAGGAATCGCCTCGAACAGGGCGTGCATCGCGGGGCCGCAGCAGAAGACGAGATCGGCCTGCGAAGCTTCGACCGCATCCGCCAATCCCGCGTGCAGGGAAACACTTTCGGCGCCCAGTTCGAGCATGTCGCCCAGCACGGCGATACGCCGGCCGCTTGGTCGTGGCCGGGCGCTTCCCAGAACCGCGAGTGCTGCGCGAACCGAGGCCGGATTGGCGTTGTAGCTTTCGTCGATGAGTTCGGCCGCGCCATCCTTTGCGTGGATCGCCGCGCGCGCGCCGCGTCCTTTTAGCGCCGCGAAGGAGGAAAGGGCCGCCGCCGCATTCAGCACGTCGCCATCCAGCGCCGCAACGGCAAGAAGAGCCGCAAGCGCATTGCTCGCGAGATGGGCCCCCGAGGCGCCGAGCCGAAACCTGCAACGCCGTCCCAGAATCTCCGCGTCGATCTGCATTCCGCCCGCGATCTCGGCGCAGGACAGCAAGCGCGCCGAACTGCCGGCGGCGTTGCCGAACGTGAGCAGGCGGGGAACATGCGCCTGTTTCGCGCGTGCGACCAGCCGCGCCGTGTAGGCATTGTCGGACGGGACGATCGCCGCGCCACCCGGCTGAAGCGATTCGAAAATCTCGGATTTTGCATCCGCGATCGCCTCGCAATTGCCGAAGAATTCCAGATGGGCCGCCGCAATCGTGGTGACGATGGCCACTTCGGGGCGCACGAACCCTGCCAGCGCGCGGATTTCGCCGAAATGGTTCATGCCGATTTCGAACACGCCAAAGGCATCACCCGCCGGCATGCGGGCAAGCGTCAGCGGCACGCCCCAGTGATTGTTATAGGATGCCTGCGACGCCGAAGTGGGGCCAAGCGCTTCGAGGGCGAGGCGCAGCATTTCCTTGGTGGTCGTCTTGCCGGCGCTGCCGGTGATCGCAACAATCCTGGCGCGGCTGCGCGCGCGTGCGGCGCGACCCAGATCCTCGAGTGCGCGCTGGGTATGACCGACCCGAAGCAATGGCGCGTCCGGCGCGAATCCCGCGGGATGTTGCGCAACCAGGGCGGCAGCAGCGCCTGCCTTCAGTGCGGTTTCGACGAATTCATGTCCGTCGCGCGCGTCGCCTTTGAGCGCCACGAAGAAATCGCCGGGCTGCAGGGTCCGCGTGTCGATGGAAATGCCGCCGACTTCGAAGGCGCGCGTCGCATGCCCGAGCGTGGCCGCCTCCATGTCCTGCGATGTCCACAGCGCGTTCACGCGATGGCCCCTGCGTGACTCGCAGCCGCGCCGCCCAGTTCCCGCGCCGCCTTGACCGCCTCGTCGGCGTCGAGGAAGGGACGAATTTCGCTGCCGACAATCTGACCGCTTTCATGCCCCTTGCCGGCGATGACCAGCACGTCGCCGTCACGAAGATCGGCGATGGCCGTGCGGATCGCTACCGCGCGATCACCGATCTCGCGTGCCTGCGGACAACCGAACAGGACTTCGCGCCGGATCCGGGCGGGGTCTTCGCTGCGCGGATTGTCGTCGGTGACGATCGCCACATCAGCCAGCCGCGCGGCGATCCCTCCCATAAGCGGACGCTTGCCGGCGTCGCGATCGCCGCCACAGCCGAAAACCGTGAACAGACGTCCCGTCACATGCGGCCGCAGCGCTTTCAACACGGTCTCCAGCGCGTCCGGCGTATGGGCGTAGTCGACATAGACCGGGGCGCCCGATGCCGCGAAGGCGACAAGTTCCATGCGGCCGGGCGCACCGTTGAGTTGCGCCAGCGCGGCAACCACACGCTGCGGATCTTCGCCAAGTCCGATGGCGAACCCCGCCGCCACCAGCGCATTGGAAGCCTGAAATGCGCCCGCGAGCGGAAGTTCGACCGCGATGCGCCGCCCATCATGATCGATCACAAGATGCTGGCCGTGTGCCGTGGTCTGCCGGTCGACGAGCTTCAGGGTCTCGCCATGCACGCCCACGGTAACAAGTCGCGCCCCGCGCGCTTGCGCCGCTGCGGTGAACAGGCCGGCCTCGGCGGCATCCGCATTGACGATTGCGACCGCCTCGTCCGGCAAAAGGTCTTCGAACAGTCGCAGCTTGGCGGCGATGTAGTGTCGGAAGTCGACATGGTAATCGAGATGGTCGCGCGTGATGTTGGTGAACCCCGCCGCCGCGAGCCTGACGCCATCGAGCCGCCGCTGGTCGAGGCCATGGCTCGACGCCTCCATCGCGACATGCTCCACGCCTTCGCTTTTCAACGATGCAAGCAGGCGATGCAACGCGATCGGGCCCGGTGTGGTGTGGGTGAGCGGCGTCGTGCGCGACCGCGCAGTGACGCCGACCGTGCCGACGCTGGCCGCGCCATATCCCAGCGCTTCCCAGATTTGCCGCAGAAAGACTGTGACCGACGTCTTGCCGTTGGTTCCGGTGACGGCCGCGATGCATCGCGGCTGGGGGCCGTAAAACGTCGCTGCGATCAAGGCGAGACGGTGACGCGGGTCGGGATCGGCGATGAAGCGGACGCCAAGCGCTTCCACTTCGGCGCGGGCTTCCGGCGCAGCAAGTACCGCGACGGCACCACGCCGAACGGCATCGGCAATGAAGGCGCGGCCATCGCCTTGCGTGCCGGGCAAAGCGGCGAACAGGAAGCCGGGCGCTACCTCGCGGCTGTCGCTCGCAAGACCCGAGAATTCGGCGTCGCAATCCATGGGCACGATGCCCGCCACCATTTCAGCCACGATCGCCCCCGAGCGTGGCTCCATTATGTGTTCTCTTTGGTACGCACGGGCGCGGGAACGAGGGCAGTCACCGGCACGCCAAGCATGGGCGCGATGCGCGCAATCACGCGACCGGCCAGGGGCGCAGCGGTAAAGCCCGCAAGCGCCAGGCCGAACGTCTCTTTCGTGCCATGCGGTTCGTCGAGCATGACGAACACGAGATAGCGCGGGTTGGCAATAGGAAAGAAGGCGCAAAACGATGTCAGCAACCGGTGCGCGACGTAGCGCCTGCCGCCGACCTTCTCGGCCGAACCGGTCTTGCCGCCGACATCGTAGCCGGGCACGTCGGCCTTCTTGCCCGTTCCGTTCGTCACGACATAGCGCAGGAGTTCGCGCATCGTCGCACTGGTTTCCGGACTGATGACCTGTTCGCCCCGCGCGTCGCCGTCATGCTTGAGGAAGGTGGGTGTGATCCGCCGCCCTCCATTGACGATGGCCGCAGCGGCGGCAGCGAATGACAAGGGCGTCACCGAAATGCCGTGACCGAAGCCGATCGTCGCCGTTTCGATTTCTCCCCAATGGCTTGGGAAATGCGGTGGACGCGACGCTTCCGGCAACTCGGTGTGGAGCGGCGACAAAAGCCCCGCCTGACCGAGAAACGCGCGCTGGCGTTCCGGTCCCGACAGCAGCGCGATCTGGGCGGTGCCGGCATTCGAGGATTGCGCGAGCACATCGCGCGCCGCCAGCGTTGCGGGCATGTGCTCGGCGTCGTGAATCGTGTAGCGGCCGATCTTGAAACCCCTGCCGATCGCGAAGGGCTGGTCGAGCCGGATGGTGTGATCCTGCATCGCAAGCGCAAAGGAAAAAATCTTGAACACGGAGCCGAGTTCGTAGCGGTCCTGCGCCATGCAATTGCGGCGCGGATCGATCGTCGGGTCGGCGTCCTTCTCGCCCGGCGAGTCGGGCAGCGACGCCATGGCGAGCACTTCGCCCGAGCGGACATCGAGCACGATGCCGCCGGCCGCGCGCGCCGTGAACTCCTCTCGCGCCTGCTCGACTTCATGGGCAAGCGCATATTGCACGCGCATGTCGAGCGACAGCGCGACGCTCGCGCCCGGCTCGGCATTGGCGAGCGTTGAATCCAGGCCGAGTTCCAGACCCGCAATGCCGTGACCGGCGGGATCGGTAAAGCCCAGCACCTGCATCGCACCGCTGCCTTCGGGATAGTAGCGCTTGGCCGCCGGCTCGAATTCCAGTCCGGGCAGCCCAAGCCGGTTCACGCGCTGCTGCGCATCGGGCACGAGCTGCTGGGCGACCAGCACATAATTGTGCTTGCTCTGGAACTCCTGCTGCAATCGCTGGGCGCTGACACCCGCGGCACCCGCCAGGGCCTGCGCGGCAGCGTTCTTGTCGGAAAATGTATGGGGCTGTGCATAAAGATCGGCGACAGGAAGGTTGCGCGCCAGCAGCAAATTGTTGCGGTCGACGAGATCTGCGCGCGCGCCCATCGGATGTTCGGCCGCCGCCGGAGCAGCGCCGGTCATGTGCCCCTTGAACACGCCGACATCGACCAGCCTCACACCGATCAGCGCAAACGCCATGACGCTGAGGGCCGCGGCGATGACGATACGCCGCTCGACGATGTCGGTTTCCTGCCCGCTCGAAGTCACACCCTTCGTGGCGGATCCGGGATTGCGACCCGGGGTACCCGCATAGGCACGGGCAACTCCGCCAACCGGACCGTCAGCCTGCCCTGAACCGGGAGAACCCAGGCGGCGATCAATCCCCGGCATGGTCGGACACCAGACGTAGCGGCGCGTCGACGGGAGCAGCCACGGCAGAGGCGGCCTGAACCGGCGGCGGTGCAAAAGGCGTCGCCTGGCCGCGGCGCGGCAGATAGTCGAGCGAAGCGAGCGCCACGGTTGCGCTGTCGGCGAAGCCCAACCGCGTCTGCGCCAGTGTCTGGATTTTCGACGGTTCGGAAACCCGCTCCCAATCCGCTTCCAGCACTTTCAGCGCTTCGCGTTGCGTTGCGATGTCGGTTTCCACCCTGGCGTAGCGGTCGTGCGCCACGCGCGTCTGTTCGGAGACATGATAAAGCGCCAGACAGCAGGTTGCCGCGAGCGCAAAACAGATGAAGTTGAGTACGCGCACCATGCTTGCCTCCTAGGCTGCCAGCCGCTCCGCGGCTCTCAGGCGCGCGGAGCGTGAACGGGGATTGCGGGCGATTTCTGCGTTGCCGGACATGCGCGGCCGCGTCGCGAGCAGGCCAAAGCTGGGAGCGCGTTCGGGCTGGCGCGAGGGCGCGTGACGCGAACCGGCCGGCAGCCTTCCGCAGCGTTCCGCGAAGAACTGCTTGACAATGCGGTCTTCGAGCGAATGGAACGACACGACGGCAAGGCGGCCTCGCGGGCGCAGGACGCGCTCGGCGGCTTCGAGGCCGCGTGCCAGTTCGCCCAGTTCGTCGTTCACATGGAGGCGCAACGCCTGGAACGTGCGCGTTGCCGGATGAATTTTCTGGCGCGCGGCCGCCGGACCGAGCGCCTTCGCGACGACATCGGCGAGTTCCGTCGTGCGCGTCAGAGGCCGTGCCGCCACGATGGCCCGCGCCACACGGCGCGAATGCCGCTCTTCGCCGAGCTGGAACAAGATGTTCGCGAGGTCCGTCTCGTCGGTTTCGTTGACGACATCGGCGGCGCTCAGGCCGGCGCGTTCCATGCGCATGTCGAGTCCGGCATCGCCGCGGAAGGAAAATCCGCGCGCGGTATCGTCGAGCTGATACGACGACACGCCGAGATCGAACACGACGCCATCGCTGCCCGTCTCGCCGGTGGCGTGAAGCAGTTGCTCGAGTTCGGAAAAGCGACCCTGCGCCAGTGTGAGCCGGCCGCCACTGGCGGCACGAAGGCTTTCGCCGCGTGCGATCGCGTCGGGATCGCGATCGATGCCCAGCACGCGGCAATCGGCGCGCGCCAGAAGCGCTTGCGAATAGCCGCCGCCGCCAAACGTCCCGTCGATGTAGTGGCCGCCATCGTGCGGCGCGAGCGCATCCATCACGTCATCGAGCAGCACGGGGATGTGGCCCTGATTCATGGCGCACCCGGCTTTTGCGTGTCGCGGATCGTGCGGGCGCGGGCGAGCCGTTCGTTCAGCACCGCCGCGAAGCGTTCCTGGTCCCAGACCTGAAATTTGCGGCCCATGCCGACAAACGTGACCGTTTCCTTGAGCCCGGCATGTTCGATCAGGGAATCGGGAAGACGCACGCGGCCCGTTTCGTCGATCGCCAGAAGCTGCGTCATGGCGAGGATCGCGAAGGTCTTGTCGTCATTCGCCGGCGCGAAGAACGGGTCTTCCTTGGCCTGCTGCTCGTGGAAGCTCTGCAGCACAACGTCGCCGAAACATTCCAGCGCCGGTTCGGAGAACGACGGGCAGGCATAGACGCCTTCCGTGCTCTGCGCGATGAGGAGCTGCCGATAGGGCGCGGGAATGCAGACGCGGCCCTTTTTATCGAGCGAACCCGCCAACGTGGAAATGAATGGCCGAACCCCAGCGATCATGTGATCGCACGCCCCCTGTTGCCCCCGCCGGAGGGTCGGCAGCCGATCTGGGATCAGGGGCTGTTCGACCTACCACCATGGGATGCGATGGGATATCATGGGATTTGCTGGTCCGTCAATCAAAAGTGCAAGCAAATGAGGGGGTTGCATGACTAGCGCTCGTGCCTGGCTCCCTAATGCTTGCGACCACAGAGAACGAATCAAATACGGGCGGAGTTTTTCCTAACTTGGTAAATAAAGCCCTAATATTTCGTTCCATGAATGTTCCGCTGTGGGGCGGCGGCGACGGCATTTTGACGGGGACAGACCGGCCCGACAGCAATAATAACGCAAGTGCGTACTATTTTTGATCTCACGAACGAGACCGAAATGCGCATCACAGGTCGTTTCAATGCCAAAATGGTGGTCATTTCAAGCAAAGACAAACAAAAGCTGGTCAGCGCGTCTTCCCTGCCCTATTAACACGCATATGCGTATTTTATGGGAGGCAGGCGCGTGGCAAGCGAATTTTCAGGTCCGGCAAAGGCCGAGGGCACACGATTCAGGCCGGACGAACTGACGATCTGGGTCATCGCAGGACTGACGGCGGCGCTACATCTGGCGGTGGCCGGCCGCTACGACATCTTCCGCAACGAGCTTTATTTCATCGTGTGCGGGCGCCATCCGGCGTTCGGCTATGCCGACCAGCCGCCTCTGGTGCCCCTGCTCGCGGCGGCCACACAGTTGTTCGGCGACAATGCCTGGCTGCTGCGCCTTCCCGCCGCGCTCGTCGCAGCGCTTCTCGTACCGCTCACGGCCAGCCTCGCCCGTCTGTATGGAGGCTCGTCCCTGTCGGCGATCCTTGCCGCTGCGGCTGCAGCCCTGGCACCGGCACTGGTCGCCATGACGGCGATCGTCACCACGTCCACCTTCGAGCCGATTGCCTGGACCGCGTGTGCCTGGCTGATCGCGCGCGGGCTCCAGCGCGAAGACAAAAATGCGCTTTTATGGGCCGGCCTCGTCGCCGGTCTCGCGCTCGAAGCCAAATATGGCATTGCGATCTGGCTTGCGGCGTTGCTCGTGGGACTCGTGCTGACGCCGGAACGGCGCGTCCTCGCCTGGCGGCAGACATGGCTTGGCGCAAGCCTCGCTTTGCTCATCGCGCTGCCGAGCGTGGTCTGGCAATCGCTGGTTGGCTGGCCATTTTTCGCCGTGATCCTGCACCACGCCAGCGCCCATTCGAATTTTACCGGCACGCCGCTGCGCTTCGAGATCGGCCAGATCCTGGCGATGAATCTTTTCCTGGCGCCGCTCTGGCTCATCGGGGTGGTCGCGCCTTTTGCCGTCGAGCGATTGAAACCTGCCCGCTTTCTGTCGATCGCCTTGTTGCTGGCGACCGTCCTCGTCATCGTGACGGGAGGAAAGGACTACTACCTCTTTCCCGTCTATCCGGTGATGTTCGCGATCGGTGCGGCGGCGTGCGCAGGCATGAAGAAGTGGCTTGCCGGCGTGTGGCTCGCGCTTGCCGCCGCCAATGCCGCGCTGCTCGCGCCTGTCGTGCTGCCGCTGCTCGATCCGCCCGCGCTGAAAGACTATCTCGATCGCCACCATCTGCATCCGCCACCAGATGAAGCGGCCGGCATCGGCGCGCCGCTCACCCAGGTGGATTCCGACGAGATGGGCTGGCGCGCGCTGGAAAAGCAGGTGGCATCGGTCTACCGCGCGCTGCCGCCCGACGAACGGCGGCGCGCTGCGATTCTGGCGACCAATTATGGCGAGGCCGCCGCGATCGACGTCTATGGCGCGGGCGATCATCTGCCGCCGGCGCTCAGCGGACAGAATCAATATTATCTGTGGGGGCCGCGCGGCTACGATGGCAGCGTGATCATCCATGTGAACGGCGATCCCGATCAGTGGCGGCCATTTTGCCAAAGCCTGACCGTCGCGGCCCATTTTGGCGCGCCCTACGCCATGCCTTATGAAAACAACCGGCCGATCTTCATCTGCCGGGGTTCGCGTCATACGCTGGCAGACATCTGGCCGCGGCTGAGGCGCTATCAATGACAAAGAGGGCATGAGCAAAGGCAACGACGATGCGAGGCGCGCTACGGCGCCGGACGAGGCCCTCGTCGTCGCCAATGCCCTGCGGCGCAGCGTGACGCGCATGGCGCGCCGGCTGCGCAGCCTGCGCAAGGATCATGGCGTGAGCGGCGCCAAGCTCAGCCTGCTTGGACGTTTGCATCGCGCCGGACGGCCCATGACGGCGGTCGAACTGGCGCGGCTCGAACACCTGCAACCGCAATCGCTCACGCGCATCATTGCCGATCTCGATCAGCTGGGCCTGATCCAGCGCCGTCCGGACATGCAGGACCGTCGCCAGCTGCTGATCGAGACGACAGCCAAAGGCGAAGCGCTCCTCGCGATGGACGCGCTGCAGCAAAACGCATGGCTTGCCATGGCCATGAGCGCGGGTCTCAGCGCGGCCGAGCGCGACCTGTTGCGCATCGCCGCCGAATTGATGGACAGGTTGTCCGACGAGAAACGCGACATCCTGGAAGAGAGCGCGGCGCGACGCGCCCGGGGGGAGACATCATGATTTCAGCCACGCCCATTCTGGTGACACCGATCGGAATCGTGCGGTCCGATCGCGACGAAGCGATCGACGATGCGTGGGACAGCGTGCGCGCACGCATCGTGATCGACGGCGCGCAATTCACGGCCGACGCCGTGGCGGGCCTCGACGCCTTCTCGCATCTGGAAGTCCTTTTCCATTTCGACCGCGTGCCGGAACAGGAGATCGAACGCGGCGCGCGCCGGCCGCGCGGGCGGGCCGACTGGCCGCTGGTCGGCATCTTCGCGCAGCGCGGCAAAGGCCGCGCCAATCGTCTCGGCTCGCCCATCTGCCGGCTCCTGCGCGTCGACGGCCTCGTGCTGCACGTCGAAGGCCTCGACGCGATCGATGGCACGCCGGTGCTCGACATCAAGCCGGTGATGAAAGGCTTTCTGCCGCGCGGCGAAGTGCGCGAACCGGATTGGGCCGCGGACCTGATGCGCGGCTATTGGTAAAGCGGCCTTTTCTGCAATGACGGGCGCACCCTTGTGCTCCTGCGTCATGGAGGCCGCGTCTCTCCGACCCTCCTTCCGTCATGGCGGCCTTGAGCCCGCCATCCATCACCCCGCGCGTCGGCGCGGGAGAAAAGGTGGCAACGCCGCATCGGATTTATGGGCGTGTGAACTCCATCGTCGCGGTGCGCAGACGCGCACCGGATGGATGGCCGGGTCGAAAGCCCGGCCATGACGGGCGGGGGAGACGTGGAGGGACGTTGCGCACCATCTCGGTGCATCGGTGACCGGTCGAAAACATTGTGTTGGAGGCGGGAGTCGGGAGTCCGGAGCCCACTCCCCCTCCGTCATGGCGGGCCTTGAGCCCGCCATCCATCGCCCGCGCGTCGGCGCGGGGAAAGAGTCGGCAAAAGCGACATCGGATTCATGTGTGTGTGAACCCCATCATCGCGGTGCGCGGACGCGCACCGGATGGATGGCCGGGTGACCCCGGCCATGAAGGAGAGAGAGGCGATGGAGCGCCGCAGAAGCGGGATCGCCGTGCCGCCCTTGCGCGCCGGGTCGCGAGGCCGTTAGCTCGCCGCGCGCGCTAAGGAGGCGCGGAAAATGGTGACAACGGGCGAGATCGCACCGAACGACAATGTAAAGCCGGAGCGCCTGTCGCTGGTCGTGGCGGCCGCAAGCGCCGGCACGGCATTCGAATGGTACGACTTCTTCATCTTCGGCTCGCTCGCTGCCATTATCGGCAAGCATTTCTATGCGGGCGCGAGCTCCGCCCAGGCTTATATCCTCGCACTTCTGACCTTCGCGGTCGGCTTTGCGGTGCGGCCGTTCGGTGCCCTGGTCTTCGGACGGATCGGCGACCGCGTCGGCCGCAAGCGGGCGTTCCTCGTCACCATGATCCTGATGGGGCTCGCAACGGTCGGCGTGGGCCTGCTCCCCGACGCCACGCATCTGGGATTGCTCGCGGCCTATACGCTCGTTGCACTTCGCGTGATCCAGGGTTTCGCCATCGGCGGCGAATATGGCGGCGCCGCCGTCTATGTGGCCGAGCATGCGCCCAGGAATCGCCGGGGAACGGCGACCGGATGGATTCAGGTTGCAGCGACGCTCGGTCTGCTGCTCGCGATTGGAGTCATTCTCGTCTGCCGCACGCTCACCGGTGAGGACGCCTTTCGGGCGTGGGGCTGGCGCCTGCCTTTTCTCATTTCTGCGGCACTGCTCGCGATCTCGCTGTGGATCCGCATGCGGCTCGAGGAATCGCCGCTCTTCCGGCGCATGCAGGAGGAAGGGCAGACCTCGCACGCTCCGCTCGCGGAATCGTTTCTGCGCTGGCCCAATCTCAAGATCGTGCTGATCGCGCTGTTCGGCCTGCTGATGGGCCAGGGCGTCGTCTGGTATACCGCCATGTTTTACACGCAATTCTTCCTCGAAGGCGTGGTCAAGCTCGAGCCGGCGATCGTCAACGCAATCATGCTCGCGGTGATTGCCGCCAGCGCACCTTTGCATATGATCTTTGCGTGGCTGTCCGATCGCGTGGGTCGCAAGCCCGTGATGCTGTTCGGGCTCGGCCTCGCCGCCGTGAGCCTCGTCCCTGGTTTCCAGATGCTCGCGGGCGCGGCCAACCCCGCCCTCGTCGCGGCCGCCGCGAAAGCGCCCGTCATCGTCATGGCCGCGCCGGCGGATTGCTCGGTGCAGTTCGATCCGGTCGGAAAGACGAAATTCGCAACATCCTGCGACATCGCCAAGAGTGCGCTGGCGGGCACCGGCGTGCCCTATCGCAATCAGGCCTCCGCGCCGGGAACGCAGGCGACCATCACGATCGGGAGCAATCATCTGGCGAGCCCCGACGGGACGCATCTCGATTCGGCGCAACTCGCGACCGCCAAGGCCCAGTTCGTGGCCGCACTTAAATCGGGGCTGAGGAGCGCGGGCTATCCCCTTTCGGCGCCGAGCTCCACCATCGATGTGCCGCTTGTCATCGTGTTGCTGCTCGTCTTCGTCACCGCAGCTTCGGCGCTCTATGGCCCGCAGGCGGCCGCGCTGGTCGAATTGTTTCCCACCCGCATCCGCTATTCGGCGCTCTCCTTTCCCTATCATGTCGGCGTCGGATGGTTCGGCGGATTCCTTCCCGTCACCGCCTACGCGATCGTGGTCGCCACCGGCGATATTTATGCAGGGCTCTGGTATCCCACGATCATTGCCGGATTGGGCTTCTTCGTGACGCTCTTTTTCCTTCCGGAAACGCGCGCCCGCGATATCGAGGCCTGACACCCGCTCGTTGCCAATCCCGCAAGAACCGGGCTGCGCCAGGGCTTGTCGGCGCGCTACGCCGGGCGGGGAGGAATGCGTGATGCGCGGACAACATTGCGAGAACCATGACTGGAACGCGGTTTCGGCCGAACTCGATACGTTCGGCTGCAGCGTTTTGCCCGGCCTGCTAACGCCCGAGGCGTGCGAAACACTGGTTGGGCTCTACGCGGAGGAATCGCGGTTTCGCAGCCATGTGATCATGGCGCGGCATGGCTTTGGCCGCGGCGAATATCGCTATTTCCGCTATCCCCTGCCCGCCGCGGTGGAGGCGCTTCGCACGGCGCTCTACGCACGCCTGGTGCCCGTCGCCACGGCCTGGAATGAACGGCTCGGCGACGCAGCACGCTATCCCGCGGAGCACCGCGAATATCTCGCGCGCTGTCACGCCGCCGGCCAGACGCGGCCGACACCGCTGCTGCTCAAATATGAAACGGGCGATTTCAACTGCCTTCACCAGGACCTGTATGGCGAGCATGTGTTTCCGATCCAGGTGGCGATCCTGCTTTCCGCACCCGAACGCGACTTCACCGGCGGCGAATTCGTGCTCACAGAACAGCGGCCGCGCATGCAGAGCCGCGCGGAGGTCGTGCCGCTACGCCAGGGCGATGGCGTCGCATTCGCCGTCCATCACCGCCCGGTGCGGGGCACGCGTGGCGACTACCGGGTGAATCTGCGGCACGGCGTGAGCCGATTGCGGAGCGGCCGGCGCTACACGCTGGGCATCATCTTTCACGATGCGTCATAAGCGCCGGCAACGTCGCGTCAGGTCTTGGGATTATCGCGCAGGATCACGCTGCCGGTCTCCAGCAGCGATTTGAGATTGGAGATGATCTTGGGCCAGCCGGTAGAAACCGCCGCGATGAATTTCGATTCCGCGCGCCCGATCGCATGCACGATGGTGAGTTTCACCGTATCGTCCAATGGCTCGAGCTCGATGGTGCAGCGGGCGGGCCCTTCCTCCTTCAGCTCCGGACGAAACTCGTTCCGCCATTCGATCACCATGCGCCGCGGCGGATCGATTTCCAGAATCGTGCCCGCATCCGCCACACGCCCGTCGGAAAAGACCATGCGCCACGACGCGCCGGGCTTCCATTCGCAATCCTGATGCATGCCGAACCAGTACTGCTTCATGATTTCGGGATTGGTCAGCGCCGACCACAGCCGCTCCTGGGTGGTTCGGATATAACTCACATACACATACGAACTTGTCGTCATCGGGGTTTCCTTTTGGGTTGAGGCGGCAGTGATGGCCGCGCTGTCGTGGCTGCGCCGTCCGCTTCGAGCGCCGCTTTGAGATCGGAAAGAAATTGCGTGCGGCGATGATCGAACTTGTTCATCCAGCGCTCTGCGATGGCGTTGATCGGCACCGGATTGATGAAATGCAGCTTCTCGCGGCCCTCGCGCCGTGTGGCTACGAGACTGGCCTCTTCGAGGATGACGAGATGTTTGGTCACGGCCTGACGGGTCATCTCCAGTCCTTCACACAGCTCCGAAAGAGTCTGCCCGTTCCGCGCGTGCAGCCGGTCGAGCAGGCGCCGCCGGCTCGCGTCAGCCAGTGCGCGGAACACGGCGTCGTCGTCTTTCATGAGTCTAATATGCAACCATTTAGTTGCATGTCAAGGACAGGAATGCTGCCGATGCCGAAGCACTTGTCGTCGAGTATCAGTTTTGGCCACCCGACAGGATAGGGTTGCAGGCACGGTGATTGGAGAAGCCGCCAGTAGCCGCAGATGTCGCAAAAAAACAGTTCCGCCAAACTTCCGATTTTCGTATTCTCTGCAGGGCAGTGGAGTCGGGTTCGACTTCCGCGAATGCGGACTCCATCGTTTCTCGGGGGCAATATGACACGCGCTATGTGGGTTCTCGCTGCGGCCTTTGTTCTCGGAGGCTGCGCTGCGAATGGATCATTGTTTATGTCGGCTGCGTCGGCGCCGAAGGGCAACGGTACTCTTTACATCTACCGCATGCCCGGCTTGGTCGGATCGGCAGCTATGGCGGATTTTTATGTCGACGGTAAGCCGGCCATCTCACTGAACGTCAATGGCTATTCCTATTGTTACCTCACTGCCGGAGTTCACGAGGTAACGCAAAAATTCAATCTCGATATTTTTGATCCAAAGGCAATGCTCACCGATCGGAAGACCCTCGTCGATTTCAACATGGCAGACGGCGGTACTCGGTACATCCGCCTTTCAGCCGGCGTGGGTGACGCGTCAATCGTGTGGCAAATGAACATGATGCCAGAGAACGCTCCGCCCAAAGACATTTGGGAAAGGCGCTTTCAGGCGCCTGCCGCTCCCTCTTGCGGATAGGCCGAGCACCATGATCCGGGCCCTGGGTTTGTTGATTCCAGCCGCAACATTCCTGGCAGGTTGTGTTGCCGATGGTCAGATTTTCTCGCCCGCGCCAGAGGCTCCTTCTGGCCAAGGCATCGTTTATGTCTACCGGGTCCCGGGCGGAAATCAGCTTCTGGTCCCAGCAATCATCAGCGTAGACGGTAAACCCGTGACAACGCTTCATCCGGATGGCTATGCGTATGTTTACGTTCAGGCCGGTCAGCATGAGATCGCCGAAAAACCTCAAGCCATTTTTTCCAATGCGAAAGAGCTGGACCTCATGGTGCCTTCAAAGGGCAGCGTTTATGTGCAACTGACTCTTGGTGGAGACCCCTCCGTTCCGGTAGCGCAGAACACGGTGTTTGAAGTAAGAAGTCCTGACGTTGCCGCCGCCGAAATCTTTCGTCGCCATCTTGAGCCCGGTGCTGGCGCGCGATTGCCCTGACCTCTCGCCACGCCATCGTGGTTGCGAAATGCCGACAATGGCGCCTGCTTTCGCCCGCGCCACAATGCCGAAACCTCGCCAAAGTTTCTATTTCGCGTCGGGCGGTGCGCACGCGGATCAGCTCGCGCTCGAACTCGGCCAGGCCGCCTGGCACGTAAGCATGAGGCGACCGTGCGCCGTGGTGGTGTCGGCCCATGTGTCGCCAAGGGAACGGAAGCCGGCTTTCTTGCCGGCGATCGTGGCAAGCGTGTTGAGAAGATCACGCGTCGATCGCGCCAGGCGCTCGAGACGTGTCACCATGAGCACGTCGCCGCTATTGAGCTGGTCGAGCACGCGGCGAAGCTGCGCCCGGTCGGTCTTCGCCCCGCTCGCTTTCTCACGGTAGATTTTTTCGCAGCTGGCGGCGCGGAGCTGGCGCACCTGTGCGTCTACGCTCTGCCCGTCCCATAGCCCAAAATCATGGCTCGTTTCTGCCCCGGACTTCTGCACTGGAAAAGCGTAATCCGATCAAGGGCCTAGTTTTGGTGCGAAATTCTTGAGATTTGCACAGCACCCAAGAGCCAAACCGGTCAGTCTTGGGCCTAGTCTTTGACGTGGATTACGTTCACGGCTTCATGGCAAACACCGTGCCACAACCGTACGGATCGTATTGAGGGCAGCTCACATTGCCGCCGCCATTGAACGTGGTGCTGTAGAGCGCGCCCTTCACGTCGATCAGGCTGGCGGTGGGGTACTCGCCGTCCGTGCCGTTGGCCTGGAAGCTGTGTAGCACCGTTTCCGCGTCTGTCGTCGGATTGACCGAGAATACTGTGCCGCAACGGCTGTACTGGCAACCCGTAGTATAGCCGCCGCCTCCAGCCGTTGTGCCGTACAGCGTGCCCTTTACATCGACCAGACCAGCGAAGGGAATAGAGCCATCCGTGCCGTTGCCGAACGAATGGAGCACCTTCTCCACGCCCGTCGTCGGGTTGATCGAGAATACCGTGCCGCAGCCTTCGTTTCCTTGGTCGAAATTGCAGTTCATGTAGCTGCCACCCCGATACGTTGTGCTATACAGGGTGCCCACCACATCGATCAGGCTAGCGTAGGGGTACGCGCCGTCCGTGCAATTCTTCTGACTACAAAAAGAGTAGACTACCTTCTCCGCGCCAGTCTTCGCATCGAGCGCAAACACTGTGCCGTTGCTATAGGTGCCGCCCTCGGCCGTTGTGGCATACAGCGTGTCCTTCACGTCGATCAGGCTGGCGGTGGGGTACTCTCCGTCCGCGCAATTCTTCTGGCTGCAAAAAGAATAGACTACCTTCTCCTCGCCGGTCGTCGGGTTGACCGAGAACACTGTACCGTAGCCATTAGCGCCGCCGCTCTCCGTTGTGCCATACAACGTGCCCTTCACATGGAGCAGGCTGGCGTCAGAAATAGAGCCATCCGTGCCGTTGCCGAACGAATGGAGTACCTTCTCCGCGCCGGTCGTCGGGTTGACCGAGAACACTGTGCCGTTGTTATAGGTGCCGCCTCCATATGTTGTCCCATACAGCGTACCCTTTACGTCGATCAGACTGGCGCTTGGTGCCCCGCCGTCTGTACAACCTTGCTTGCTGCAAAAAGAATAGACTACCTTCTCCGCGCCGGTCGTCGGGTTGACCGAGAACACCGTGCCATTGCTATAGGCGCCGCCGCCCCCCGTTGTACCGTATAGCGTGCCCTTGACATCGATAAGTCCGGCGTAGAAGGGGAGCGCGCCGTCCGGGTTGGCGCCAAATGAGTAGAGAATTTTTTCTGGCTGGGCGGCTGCTACTGCCGCGAATTGCACGGCCAGTGCGCAGGCAGCGGCGCCTGCAAGCCGTGGCGCGGACAGACGTTTCATCAAAGTCCCCTCCTTGGACGAATGGCGGGCAAGTCTGCCTACGATCTTCGGTTAGCGCAAGAAAGCCGCTCGCCCTCTCGCGCTGTCAACGTGTGGGTGCTCGCTTCGTCGCGCCGCTCCTGCCGCTCTGTTCCCTTCGCGAGCCATTGACCGCGCCCGCCTGCACTGGTGCAAAATCCTTCATTATTGCGCAGGGACGATGGGGATGCCGGGCGGGTAGCGAACGTCCGGAGTCGGGCGGCGAGCCAAGGGTGCGAATCGACCCAGGTCGGACACCTACCCCGGCGACGACGTTCGCCCAACCAAGAGAACGAAGGCGAGGGAGGCCAGGACGGCGGCCGCGATCCAGCCCGGTTTGACACCGATGATCCAAGGGTGCGCAAGCATGGGCTGTTCGCGCAATCCGAAATCGTAGATCCGCGAGAGACTCCAGCCCACGAATAGGGTGCATCCGAGAGTTAGGGCCAAGCTCGCGAGGTCGGCGTGCCCGCTCGCGAACACCGCAGCGCAGGCGACGACCGCTGCGCTCGCGCCGGGCCAGAGGGTACGGATCGCTAGCGTCTCCGAGCCGAAAGGACCCGCGAAGCTCAGATAGAGCCGGCCGAGCCCCCTCAGCACGGCGTAGTAGCCCAGTAGGCCCAGTATGACCGCGGAAGCGCGCCAGGCCCCGGCGGGCTCGAGGCCCGCCAGCAAATAAGCCCAATCCCCAAACGTGACGGCGCCTCCGACGGCGAGGTAACCGCACGCGACGAGCAGGTTGAAGGCGCAGCTCAACCAGAGAAACAGAGTCAGGAGACCCGGCCGAGGGCGAGCGTAGACCATCGCCCCGCAAGCAATCCCGAAGACGACGTTGAACAAGGGACCGGATAGCACCAGGAGCGACGTTTGGACTGTGCAATGCATCCAGAGGGGTGTGACAGCCGTCACTCGCCCACCCGTCAGCAGGCAAGCTCCACCATGGCCGACGGCCTCGTGCCCCAGGGTCTCTCCGATGTAAGCGAGCGTACCTACCGCCGCCAAACTGGCCGGACTGTCACGCACAGCGACGGTGTCCGTCGGGCTTGAAGACACAAAAGTGCTCCTGGGTCGCCTT
Organism: Rhizomicrobium sp.; assembly: GCA_036490345.1. GTDB lineage: Bacteria > Pseudomonadota > Alphaproteobacteria > Micropepsales > Micropepsaceae > Rhizomicrobium. The sequence goes on from DASXEA010000026.1 coordinate 32,179, forward strand.
GATCGGTGCTCAGCGTTCCCGAGCCATGACATCGGCGGTTGAGCGCGTCCGCGAGTCAAGGTCCGCTTTCCCACCCTTTTACTTGATAGATCGCGAAACCCTGAAAGCGTGCGGGCGCAATTCGTCAGACGCGATCGAAGGCAAGATTTGCAAGCGAGATACGATCACGGTGCGTCGTCCGAATGGTGACGTGGCATTGGCGCTCACCTATACGGTCATCTCCCGCAAAGCAGAATTAAAAGCGAGCGTCGACTATGTGCGCCACATCGTTTGCGGCTTGCGGGAGCACAAAATTCCGGACGCGTACATTGCCAGGGTGAAGGATATCGCCGCGGCCAACAACCCTGACATTGCTTCGGAGATAAGAGACTTGTGATCTCGAGGTCAACGGGCAGGATGCGCTCTCGCGCACAAAGCCACCGTCCTTGAACCCTTCGGCGAACCGCCGGTCCTTTGCAGCACGCCTTCAATCTCACGCACCACATGCGCGCGGTGCACGGAATGCCGGCAATGGCGCCTGCTTTCGCCCGCGCCACAATGCCGAAACCTTGCCAAAGTTTCTATTTCGCGTCGAGCGGTACGCCGGGCTGGGATTTGCTGGGCCGGATCACGAGCGCCGTCTTGACGCTGGCGACGTTATGGGCGGCGGTCAGCGTCTCGGTGATGAACGACTGAAACGACGACAGATCGCGCGCCACGCATTTGAGCAAAAAATCGACTTCGCCGGAAAGCATGTGGCACTCGCGCACATTGGGCCAGCTGCGCACCTGCTCCTCGAAACGCTTCAGATCGTTCTCGGCCTGACTCGCCAGCCCGACAAAGGCGTAGCCGGTGACTTCATAGCCGAGCGACTTGCCGTCGAGTTCGGCGTGATAGCCCTTGATGAACCCGGCCTTCTCCAGCGCGCGCATGCGCCTGAGACAGGGAGGCGCGGTGATCTTGGCACGACGGGAAAGCTCCACATTGGTGATGCGGCCATTGTCCTGCAGTTCGGAGAGAATGCGGATATCGATCGAGTCGAGCTTGTGGCGCTCCATGATGGCCCTTTGGTAAACCTGCGGCCCCCATTTAACCCGCCTCCGTCGCCGCGCGCAATAATGTTTCGAAACTTGGTAAGTTCCTTTCGGCGCTGATTCGGGCTTTGGCGGACTGGCATTGCATTCGATCCCGGTTGCCGGTGCCGGTCCGACAGTGCGAATGGCCCACAGCCTTGGCTTTTCGCAACGGCTTGACCTTTGCGGACGCGGTTCCGATATCGGGCGTATCAGGGGCAAGGTGCCGGGGCGGCCGATCCAGCCGGGCAGGCTTTCAAATCGGGGACTTCATGACCGGCACCACTCACGCGAAGGTGATCATACTCGGCAGCGGCCCGGCGGGCGCGACGGCGGCGATTTACGCGGCGCGCGCGATGCTCGAACCGGTGATGATCGCGGGGCTGCAGCCTGGCGGCCAGCTGACCATCACCACCGAAGTCGAAAATTACCCGGGCTTCGCCGAAGCGATCCAGGGACCGTGGCTGATGGAGCAGATGCAGGCCCAGGCCGAGCATGTCGGCACGCGACTGATTCAGGATACGATCGCGTCCGCCGATCTCGGCCAGCGCCCCTTCATCCTCACCGGCGATTCCGGGACGCGATACGAAGCCCAGACGCTGATCATCGCCACGGGCGCACAGGCGAAGTGGCTGGGACTGCCCTCCGAGGAGACCTTCAAGGGATTTGGCGTCTCGGCCTGCGCGACCTGCGACGGGTTTTTCTTCCGCGGCAAGCGCGTGGCGGTGGTGGGCGGCGGCAACACGGCAGCCGAAGAGGCTTTGTTCCTCACCAATTTCGCCGACCACGTCACGCTCATCCATCGCCGTCCGGTGTTGCGCGCCGACAAGACCAATCAGCTTCGCCTCGCCTCCAATCCCAAGATCACGATGCGCTACGACACGGTGGTGGACGAGATCATGGGCTCCAGCGAACCGCGTGGCGTCGAGGGCGTGAAACTGCGCAATCTCGAGGACGGAACGCAGGACACGCTCGCGATCGACGGATTGTTCGTCGCCATCGGCCATGTGCCGGCGACCGAACTTTTCCACAGCCAGCTTCAGATGGATGGCGAGGGCTATATCATCACGGCGCCGGATTCCACGCGCACCAGCGTGCCCGGCGTTTTCGCGGCCGGCGATGTGAAGGACAAGGTTTTCCGTCAGGCGGTCACCGCGGCGGGCATGGGCTGCATGGCAGCCCTGGAAGCGGAGAGATTTTTGGCCGGCGCGCATTAGCGCAGGTTTGTTCGGTTTATCGCGGTTCCCGGGCGCAAAAGTGCTGCACACTTTTGCTGGAACCGCTCGGGTTGGTTTTACGCGGTTCCCGGGCGCAAAAGTGCTGCACACTTTTGCTGGAACCGCTCGGGAGGCGGCATGGATTGGGACAAGCTTCGCATCTTTCACGCCGTCGCCTCGGCCGGCAGCTTCACCCATGCCGGACAGATGCTGATGCTCAGCCAGTCGGCGGTGAGCCGGCAGGTCAGCGCGCTCGAAGATGAAATCACCACGCCGCTCTTTCAGCGCCACGCGCGCGGGCTCACCCTCACCGACGAGGGCGAACTCCTTTTCGGCGCCGTCTCCGACGTGCTCGCGCGTCTCGGCCAGGCGGAAGAAGCCCTCAAGAATGCCCAGTCCGCGCCGCGGGGCTCGCTGAAGGTCACGGCGAGCCATGGCCTCGGCCTGTTCTGGCTGATGCCCAAACTGCAGGAGTTCCTGCGCGAATTTCCCGAAGTGCAGCTGCACCTCGTGTTCGAGGATCGCGAACTCGATCTGGCGCAGCGCGAAGCCGACGTGGCGCTTCGCATGCGCGCGCCGGTGCAGGCCGATCTGATCCAGCGCAAACTCTTCACCGTACACTATCACATCTACGCCGCGCCTTCGTATCTCGAGCGCGCGGGCATGCCGGAGAGTTTCGACGATCTGGCGCGACACGCCCTCGTCGTCTACGGCGAAACGGCGGCACCGGAAATTCGCGAAGTCAACTGGCTCAAGGATCAGGTCATCCGTCTCAATCCCAATGGACCGGGCCGGGCGCTGCGCATCAACAATCTGCATGGCATCCTGCAGGCGGTCGAAGCCGGCCTGGGCATTGCCGCCCTTCCCGACTATGTCGCCGCCGAGCGCGAGGCCCTTGTGCGCATTCTCCCCGAGACCGAGGGGCCTACCTTCGATGTCCATCTCGTGTATTGCGACGCGCTGCGCCAATCCAAACGCGTCGGCGCCTTCCGCGACTTCCTCGTGCGCGCCGCGAAAGAATGGCGGTATTGAGGAATTGGAGGATCCTGCCGGTTCACGCCCGGCGCCTGTCATGGCCTTTCGACAGCCATGACAGGGCCGGCTTCTGTCAGGGAGAGATCATCACCGCCGACGATGTGCCCGTGACATCGAACGTCAGGTTTCCGTTGAGGTCGTAACCCTTCTGCTCGTTGGTGCCGCTGTAGGTGCCATTCTTCGACACGGCATTGGTTTCCGTCTCGTTGAAATATCCGGACAGGGTGCCGTTCGTGTAGAGCCAGCCCCAGTGATTGCGGGAGACATGCTTCGCATCCGTCTTCGTCCACGAGCCCATGCAGAGGTTTCCGCTCGATACCGGCAGATTGATATTCTCCCATTCCGTGCCATCGCTGTGCCACTGGATGTATGCCTGGCCGAACGGGTTTCCCTCGACCGTATAGGTTGCGAGCCACGTGCCGACGATGCGCGTTCCGGCATCCCCATCCTGGTGCAGACGGGGTGCGTTCCCTGCGGGAAGCGTGAACGGGGGTGGCTGATGAACAGCGCCAGAGGCGGCGTATCGCGGATCGGCGCATCCGGCATGAGCCGAAATGCTGCCCAGAATGGTTGCCGCGGCCGTTGCGGCCAGAACAAGCGTGCGTTTCATGGTGTAGATTCCTTTTGGGTTGCACGGCCCCGACCACCGGTGCCGCCGGGCAGCCACCTCGAACACGACGTTCAAAAGGGCACGCGTTTTCCCTGACCCGGCAGCCAAGCTAAGGTAGCGCCCAGGGCCCGGGGGCCTCAGGGGACTTCAGCAATGGGTGCTGGGCTTTTTTTGCCCTTTCAGCGGTCGCGCCGATGGTGTCGGCTCGCGGGGAAAGTGGAGCGCAACTGCGTATTCGCCGAAATACAGGCGGCTTTATCGATCCGTGATGGATCGGCAATGGATCGCTGATGAATCCTGTTTCGAAGCCGGCATCGGACCCGCAGACGATTCGGCTCTCGGACGAAAGTGACTTTGCGCTTGGCGCCATGAGGGTGCGACCCTCTCTGCGCGAGGTCTCCTTCGAGGGCCGGAAGGAACAGCTCGAGCCGCGGGTGATGCAAGTCCTGGTGCTGCTCGCCCGGGCGCGCGGAACGGTCGTGGCGCGCGACGAGCTCATCCGGCGTTGCTGGGAGGGTCGGATCGTCGGCGAGGCTGCGATCACCCGCACCATTGCGAAGTTGCGCGAACTTTCGGAAGCCGGGGGCGATCCATGCTTCCGGATCGAAACGATACCCCGGGTTGGCTATCGCCTGATTCCGGCGGAGGCGGCCGAAGCAACGCCATCCTCACAAGACCCGGCCGGCATACAGACGGACAGCGACGATCGTCCCGGCTGGCCTCGAAGACCAATCCTCTGGCCGATCATGATTGGCATGCTGGCCATTTTCGGCCTGGCTCTGATTGGCTACCGGGCGTGGATTTCACGCGCTCCAACGCAGGCGACCGTCGAACCTTCCATCGCCGTCCTGCCTTTCAAAAACCTCAGCTCCGACAAGGATGCGGGGTATCTCGCTGCCGGAGTCCAGGACGAAATCCTGACGCGTCTGGCGAAGATCGGCTCGCTCAAGGTCATTTCGCGCACTTCGGCAGATCAATACGCGAGCGGCGCCGGCAACCTTTCGGCAATCGCCAGACAGCTGGGCGTGGCGAACATTCTCGAAGGCAGCGTCCAGCGGCAAGGCAGCACGGTCCGCATCAACGTTCAGTTGATCCGCGCTGCAGGTGACGATCATCTCTGGGCTGAGGACTACGACCGCAAGATGGACGACGTCCTCTCGGTGGAAAGCGAAGTGGCAGACGCCATCGCCATCGCGCTGGCGGCGAAAGTGACACCCGTAGAAAGAAAGGAAATCGCAACGCAGGCTACGAACGACCCGCGAGCCTACGATCTCTTTCTGCGCGGACTGGTCTTCGCCCACAGACCCGACGGCGCGAGTATTCATAAAGCGATCCAGCTCTTCGGCGACGCCACACGCGAGGACCCGAAGTTTGCGCTTGCGTGGTCGTGGCTGGCGCGCATGCAGTTCTACATCCATTCGGGGGACGATCTGGCCCTGGTTCGTCGCGGCGAGGGGCATGCCGCGCTCGCCAGGGCGCTGGCCTTGCAGCCGGATCTGCCCGAGGCACAGGTCGCCAGGGGATACTATCTCTACTACGGCGAACAGAATTATCCGGACGCCCTGGGCGAGCTGGCGCGCGTTCATGCGAGATGGCCGAACAACGCTGAAGCCCTTGAGGCTTTGGCCTTGATTCAGCGCCGCCTGGGAAACTGGAAGGACAGCACGGCCAATTTTGCCAGACTGGTCGCGCTGGATCCGCTGATCGCGTTTCATCGCATCCAGTTGGCGGAAGGTCTTGCCCGGCAGCGCGATTTTGAAGGCGCGCTGCGGGTGCTCGACATTGCCCTGAAAATCTGGCCCGACAGTACCCCGATTCCAGCGGCCGAGGCTGACATCTATCAAAAGATGGGCCGTCTCGATCGGGCGGACAATCTTCTGAAAAACCTCTATTCGGCACCGGATGACGACCACATACTCGGGCCGATGGAGCAACAGTTCTGGTTGCAGCGCCAATATGGCAACGGCGCTGCCTTTGTTCGCGGCCTGATTGCCCAGGATCGCGATGAGCCCGCTTCGCCATCTGCGTTCCTGCACTGCATGCTTGGCGAATTCCTCCGCATGGCAGGCGATTCCAAAGGCGCCCGGGAACAATATTCCACTGCTCTTGCCTCAGGCCTGCGCGATCTCGGGGCGCAGCCCGATAGTGTCGACGACCTCACCGTACTTTCATCGATCTATGCGGGTCAGGGCAATTTCGAATTGGCGCTGCGCACGATAAACCACGCGGTGGATTTGCTGCGATCGTCGGCCAACTCGCTCGACCTCATCAACGCTCAAACGGACCGAGCCCGCCTCCTCGCCCGTCGCGGGGCTCGCGACGAAGCCATCGCCGAGATTGCCCGACTTATGAAACTGCCCGGAGATTTGACGCCGGCCATCCTTCGCCTCGATGCGGACTTCGATGTCTTGCGGGGTGACCCACGGTTTCAGCGCCTCTTGAAGACCGGGGCCGCAAATTAGATCTATTGGCGCGCAGCAGGATCGCGCGCAGATGGAATAATCTTCATTTTTCAGGGCAATCGGGATGCCTTGAAGCCCTGACAGGGATGCCTATGTCTCATTGGTCGCCAGTGGAGTTTCCCCCTCCCGGCGACCTGACGGAGAGTTTGACACCCCGTCCGGCTCTCGTCTGCCCCCTCAGCCGAGAGCGCACCCAAGAGGCCGGGGCGAGCGATCGCCCCGGCTCCTTTTGTTCGCGCGTGTGCGGCGGTTATTCCTCTTCCTCGTCTTCGAAATCGTCGTCCGCGACCGTGGTCTGGAGAACGCAATCCAAATGCGCAAGCTTGTCTTCGCCTGGCCAGATCCGGAAACTCACCACGATATTGCCCTGCTCGAACGCCTCTTCGCAAAGCTCGCATTCGTTCTGCTGGTCTTCACTCATCTGCATCTCCTGGTTCCATGGCGATCCGGCCACGCGGTTGCTTGCGCAGGATACGATCCTCTTGGCCGCCTGCGACGGGAGCATGACATAAACACGCGAACGCGCGCGGCGCGAGCGGAGGTTTTCCCGATCCCTTGACGACGGCGCTGCCGCGCGTCATCCGGGGCAGCGAATTCTCGATTGCCCTTTGCGCGGAACGACCTCCATGGAGGATCGCCTTGCGCATTCCCGGAGACCGACATGAGCCACACGATTGCCTACACTGCCGGTGCCTCGCGCGAACAGATCTATGGCGAATTGCTGCCGCAGATCGAAGGGCTGGTCAGAGGCTGCGAGGAAATCGCCAATCTCGCCAATGTCACCGCAGTGCTGCGCGCGGCCTTTGGTTTTCCCTGGGTGGGATTCTACCGGACGACCGCGCCAAATCTGCTGACGGTGGGCCCCTATCAGGGCAATGTCCCCTGCATCGAGATCCCCTTCGGGCGTGGTGTGTGCGGCGTGGCTGCGCGCGAGCAATCCACTCTGATCGTGGCGGATGTCGAGCAGTTCCCCGACTATATCGCCTGCGAAGACGGCGTGCGTTCCGAGATTGTGGTGCCGGGCGTGTTCGAAGGCCGGACACGCTTTGTGCTCGACATCGACAGCAACCACCCCGACGATTTCGGCGAGGTCGACCGCCACTATCTGGAACGCATCGTGGCCATGATTGTCGCAGAACTCGGCGGGTGAGTGGCTGGCGTCGCCTGCCCCTTTGGCCATACGGGACGAGAGCCAGGCGCGGAAGTCATCCGGCAAGACAGCGCGTTGGCGGAAGGACGGACATGGAAAATGAAAAAGCAAATACCCCTCGCTCTCGCAGGAGCGCGGATGGCAGCGTCGACGCGTTCAAGGCAACGGCGCTCAACGATTCCGGCGAAGTCACGGGATATTGCTGGCGCTGCCGTCGCGCTCCCGACACACACTACCCCGGATTTGCCGGCACTCCATGACGGTGGAAAGAACGCCGCCGGGGGGGCGGATTGACGCATAACCGATTTGGTACTACAGGATGGGTTCGTCCATGAAAGCTCCATGAAAGCGTAAGACAAAACTCCCTGATAACTCCCTGTTATTCCCTGTTCCTGGTGCAGGACGTTCGCGAAAAGGCCCATAAAAGCTAACTTTTCGGGTGAGCGGGCAGCGCAAACAGGAAAAACTCCCTGATCTTTTCCCTGTTCGCGCCGCGATACTCCCGTCTGTTTACGCGGCGGTCTTGTGCGCCGCGACGACCTGTTCGGCGAGCTTGCCGCTCAGTTCGGCCAGATGATCGAACGTCATCTCGAACGTGCCGACGCCCTGGGTGAGCGAACGCAGATCGATGATGATGTTGTGCATCTCCGACAGCGGCAGCTGTGCGTCGACGGTGTCCCAGCCCTTCCAGCCGGCCCGCGCGTCATAGCCCATCAGCTGGCCGCGCCTTCCGCTCACCACCTGGTTGGCCTTCGACGTGGCGTCGTTCGGCACATGGATCTTCACACGCATGATCGGCTCGAGCAGCACCGGCGCGCAATTGGGCATGCCTTCCTGCATCGCGATGCGCGCCGCCGTCTGGAACGCCGCGTCGGACGAGTCGACGGTGTGAAACGAACCGTCGACCAGTGCCACGCCGACATCGACGACGGGAAAACCCAACGGACCCTGTTTGAGGAAATCGACCACGCCTTTCTCGACCGAGGGAATGAATTGTCGGGGCACCACGCCACCCTTGATCTGATCCTCGAACACGAAACCCGTGCCGCGCGGCAAGGGCTTGATGTCGATATGCACATCGCCGAACTGGCCATGGCCGCCGGATTGCCGCTTGTGGCGGCCGTGCTGGCGCACCGTTTTCTTGATGGTCTCCTTGTAGGGAATCTTGGGCTGATGCGTGCTGATCTTGAGCCCGTATTTGCTCGCGAGTTTTTCGGCGGCGACCTTCAGATGAATCTCGCCCTGCCCGGCCAGCGACATTTCCTGCAGCTCTGCGTTCTGGCGGAAATGGAGCGACGGATCCTCTTCCTGCAGCTTGTGGATCGCCGCGGTCAGTTTCACCTCGTCCTTGCGGTCGGTGGTTTCGATGGCGAGGCCAAAGACAGGTTCGAGCATCTCTATGGCGATGCTGGGCTGGCCCGTCTTACCGCTCGACAGCGTCTCGCCGGTCGCGATGCCTTCGAGACGGCCGAGCGCCACGGTATCGCCGGCATGCGCCTCCGCGAGCTTGGTCTGCGCCTCGCCTTTCAGCGCGAACATGCCGCCGACCCGCGCGTCGCGCCCGTCGCGCGCATGCAGAACCGCTCCATCCTTCAGCGTTCCAACAAGCACCCGCGCCAGCGAGAGTTTGCCGTGCGTGCCGTTATAGGTCTTGAGAATTTGCACCATGGCATCGCCGCCGGCTGCAATCCCGAGCCGCTTGACGGCGGCGGCAACGTCCGGCGCTTCGTGGCGCAGCGCCTTGAGCAGCCGGCCGATGCCGTTGTCGTGTTCCGCCGAGCCCATGAGGACGGGCACAACGAGCCCCTCGGCCAGTTCGCGCGCCAGATCGGTAAACACCTCGTCGCGCGGCGGCTCGATGTCGGACAGCAGTTCCTCCATCAGATGTTCGTCATAATCGGCGAGCTTTTCGAGCATCTGGAAACGTGCCTGCTTCTCCTCGTCGCGCACATCGCCCTTGAGTTCGATCACTTCGGAGCTCGCATGTTCGCGATAGACGAAGGCGCGTTCGAGCGCGAGATCGACGAAGCCGGTGACCACACCGCCTTCCCAGATGGGCAGCTGGCGCACGAGCAGCGGCTTGTCGCTGGCCTCCTGCAGACTCTCGAGCAGTTCGCGCAGATTGCCGGTGGCCTTGTCGATCTTGTTCACGAACAGGAAATGGGGAATCTCGAGATCCGCCAGCCGCTTCAGGAAGGGCTTGAGCATCTGGACCTTGGCGGTGTCGGGCTCGCAGACCACGACCGCGGCATCGACGCCCGGCAGCGCGTTCAGCGTATCCGACAGAAATTCAATCGATCCCGGACAGTCGAGAAAGGTGAAGCCTTCGTCGAGATAACGGGTGGTGGCGCAGTTGATCTCGACGCTCATCTGGCGAGCGCGCGCTTCCGGTGAGCCGTCTCCCACCGTGTTGCCCTGGGCGACAGAGCCTTTGCGTTGTGTGGCGCCCGTGTGCATGAGAATGCTTTCGAGCAGCGTGGTCTTGCCGCTGCCGTAAGGTCCTACCAGGGCCACTGCACGCGGCCCACTCCCTCCATTTTTTTTCGGCATGCTCGCCTCCCTTGCCCCGGGAATGCCCGAGGCTTTGCGGGAGGATGCTCGCGCCGATGGACGGCGCTGACAAGGGGTGCGACGCTTTCGCGAAGGCCCCGCTTTTCAGCCGGCCTGGGCGATCAGCCGGGGACGCCGCGACTTGCGGCGCTGGCCGCCTTCGCGTTCGAGACGAAAGGCTTCCCACTCCAGCGCGACCGCCGTGGACGCCATCACGCCGACATGTTCGCCGTCGCCGTCGTTGCGCATCGCTTCGCGAAACCATCTTGCCAGCTCTCGCGCGTGCTGCGCCCTGGCAAGCTTTGTCATGTCCATATGAGCCGTTTCCCCGCCCCGATGCGCATTGGGCGACATGAGAATGATTTGCGCTGCGCCGCCAGCCCGGAATTTCACCTACGGGATAGTACGTATCAGGCGAGCCCCGCGCAGAACCGCTGAATGCGCCGGCATGCCTCGTCAAGCGAGGCCGTCGAGGCGGCATAGGATAGCCGGAAGAATGGCGACAGGCCGAAAGCCGCGCCGTGAACCACTGCGACGCCCTCGTTTTCGAGCAGCGCGTCGGTGAAATCCCGGTCGGTTTCAATTGTTCGTCCCGAGGCCGTGCGCTTCCCGATCAGCGTGTGCAGTGCGGGATAAACGTAAAACGCCCCTTCCGGCCGCGGACATTCGAGGCCGCTTGCCTGGTTGAGCATGGAGACGACGAGGTCGCGCCGCTCCTCGAAGGCGTGCTGGAAGACACGAAGATGATCCTGCGGGCCGTTGAGCGCTTCCACAGCGGCCCATTGCGATATCGAGGCGGGGTTCGAGGCCGATTGCGACTGCAGCTTTGCCATCGCCTGCACCAGGGCTTCCGGTGCGCCGCAATAACCGATGCGCCAGCCCGTCATCGCATAGGCCTTCGAGACGCCGTTCATCGTGACCGTGCGCTCGTAAAGGCGCGGCTCGACGGCCGCGATGGTCTCGAATTGGAAACCGCCATAGACGAGATGCTCGTACATGTCGTCGGCCAGCACCCAGACCTGCTTGTGATCGAGCAACACATCGGTCAGAGCCTTGAGCTGGGCTCTTGTGTAGCAGGCGCCCGTCGGATTGCAGGGCTGATTGAAAATCAGCCATTTGGTTTTGGGAGTGATCGCCGCCGCCAGCGCCGCAGGCGTCAGCCGGAAACCGTCTTCGAGGCGCGTCTTGACGATGACGGGGTTGGCGCCGGCGAGAAGCACGATATCCGGATAGCTCACCCAATAGGGCGCGGGCACGATCACTTCGTCGCCCGGATTGAGCGTCGCCATCAGCGCGCCATAGACGATGGTCTTGCCGCCGGGACCAACAAAACACTGCGCCGGGGTGTATTCGAGTCCGTTCTCGCGCTTGAATTTGGCCGAAACGGCCCGGCGCAATTCGGGAATGCCTTCCACGGCGGTGTATTTCGTTTCCCCGCGCCGGATGGCCGCGATGGCCGCTTCCTTGATGTGATCAGGGGTATCGAAATCGGGCTCGCCCGCACCCAGGCCGATCACGTCGCGGCCTTCGGCCTTTAGGTCGCGCGCCATTTGCGAGGCGGCTATGGTCGGAGACGGCGCGATGCGCTCGAGGGCGTGGGCGAGAAAATCCTTTGGCAGGGCCACGACGAAATTCCCGGCGGTTCCGTCCGCTGTATCGTATCCGCACGCGCGCGAGGCAAGGGCCGAAGAACGTCAATAACGCTTTTTCAACCATGTTCCCCCACCCTGCAACGCGGGTCGCAATTTCGGGGCGCGCGATGCGCTGGCTCGGCGCAGCACTCTTTCTCGGCTTTTGTCTCGTGGCGGATTCCTGCTCGCCGGGTTCGGCGCCGCCGGCCGGTCGCTGGCAGGGCGCCTACCAGGCGAACGATACCATGGTGCTCGCCCGGCTCGAGATCGATGCAAGAGGCGGAATTTACCTCAGCGCTCCCGACGCCACCGACATCCCGGCATCGGCCGATCGCACCGCAATTCGCGCACGCCTGAGCGACGAACTCGACACCGAATGGGGAAGCGTCACGCCTCGCCAGTTGGAATTCGATGGTGAAGTCTTTCGCAAGCCGGGCGGCGTTGCGCCGCAACTCGCATGGGATCGCGCAACGCGGTTAATGACCGCGTATGTCTATCTGGGGATGAAACCCGCCATTCATGTACCGTTAAAGCCTGTCGCCGCATTTGGCGGCGACCCCTGGCGCTGACAAGCGTCGTTTCGTCGCGTTTGCGCTTGCGCGACCGGTGACGCCAGGCGGGCCATCGCGCGCGACGCGTTCGCCACGGAATACCTCACGCAAAGCGCCGTTTCCCTCACGCCGAATTGACCTGCGCGCACGTGACGCGCGGTGCAATCGGGTGCAGAATCGCTCGACATCCGATGGAGAGCCGACATGAAATCTCGCTATCTCGCAGCGCTCATGGTGAGCGCGGCCGCGGCGTCAGTCTCCCCCGCAGCTCACGCCGCGGTCACCGTCCTGGGCAACGGTGTTGCGCATTCCTGTTACCAGTACGCGGAATTCGGCGGCAACGTTCCCGATGGAATCGCAGCCTGCAGTTTCGCGCTGGAGCAAACCGCGCTGCCGGCCCGGGACCGCGCGGCGACATTGATCAATCGCGGCATCCTGCGCTCGCGCAGCGACGATCCGAACGGTGCGATCACCGACTACAATTCCGGACTCGTGCTCGACAGCTCACTCGGCGAAGGCTATGTCGATCGCGGTGCTGCACTGATCGTCCTGCAACGCTACCAGGACGCGCTCACCGATATCGACAAGGGCATCTCGCTCAACGCCAATCTGCCGCAGATCGCGTATTACGATCGCGCCGTCGTGCATGAAGCTTTGGGTGACATTCGCGCCGCCTACGAAGACTACAAGAAGGCCACGGAAATTCAGCCTGACTTCCGCCTGGCGCAGGATCAACTCGCGCGATTCAAGGTCGTACGCCGGCAAAACGACGGCACGTAATCGCGGCAGCGACACATTGATACAATTGCGTTGTTGCGCATGGTTACAGGGCGGGTATCTCTGTGATGTCGGCAAGCGTGAGAGGCGCGTGTGACCCCGTCGGGAAGGCTTGACCCTGAATGCGTGGCGATGTCGCCCGCGCGTTCGGATCATAGCCCGTTCGACCTCTCCCGCAACTGGCGACACAAGTTCTGCGGCATGCACTCAACGCAATGCCGCTCCCGCCGTCGTGACCATACTCTAGTCGGCGCTCCAAACAGGGTATGGCCGCGCGGGCGGTCGGACCGATTCCCGGACCCCGAACCGGAATTCTGGTCCGACCGCCATTCGGGCTGACAGTCCTCCCGGCTTGTTTTCGCGCCTTGAGTGACTATGAAGGTGAAGGGCGTCGACGTCGCGAACGAGCGGGATTCTCCATGAGTGCACACTACAAGGTCATTGCGGTCGGTTGCCTGGGGCTGCTCGCGGCGGGCTGTTCGACTCCCGTCCCCCAGGCCCTGGGTCCGCAGGACGTCCCGCCGGCCTTTACCGGCCCTGTGGCGCCTGGGACCGCCGTCTGGCCGAATCCCGATTGGTGGAAAGGTTTCGGCAGCGACGAAATGAGCGGCCTCGTGGTCCAGGCCCAGCAGGACAATCTCGACCTCGCCGTCGCCATGGCCAATGTGCTCCAGGCCTCGGCCAACAAGGACATCGCCCGCTCGGCGCTGTTCCCGTTCGTCGATGCCACGGGGTCCGGCCAGCGTGCTCGCACTGCCGGCCAGACGACCGTGGTGCCCACCGGCACCGGCGGATCGACAACCGTGAACACGGGGTCTTTCACTGGCAACAACTTCGGCCTGTCGCTCAACGCCTCCTACGAGGCGGATATCTGGGGACTGGCGCAGGACAATCTGCGCGCGGCCGACGAGGCGCTGAAATCGGCCCGATTCGCCCAGCAGGTCGTCGCGCTGTCGACCACCGCCACGGTCGCGACCACCTATATGGATATCCTCGCTCTGCGCGAGGAAATCGCCACCATCGAACAGAACATCGATGCCGCCAAGCGCATCCTGACCGTGACCCAGGCGAAGGTGACCAACGGCGTCTCCTCGCAACTCGATCTGTCGCAGCAGCAGGCGACCGTGGCCGGTCAGGAAGCCGCCCTGCCGCCGCTGCGCGAACAGGAACGCGAAGCCGTGTTCGCTTTGGCGATTCTCATGGGCAAGCCGCCGGAAGGCTTCACCGTGACCGGCCAGAATCTCGATTCGATCAAGGTCCCGGCCGTGGGCGCCGGCATCCCCTCCGCTCTTCTGGAGCGCCGTCCCGATGTTGCCGAAGCGGAAGCCAATCTCGCCAGCGCGCATGCAAATGTCGACGCGGCGCGCGCGGCCTTCTTTCCGGCCATCACCCTGACCGGCGCCGGCGGCCTCGCCAGCACCGCCATCGGCACGCTGTTCAAGGCGTCGGCCTTCCAGTGGAGCATCGGCGCCAATCTGCTGCAGACCGTGTTCGACGGCGGCAAGCTCATCGCCGAAAGCGATCTCGCCAAGGCACAGCAGCAGGGCCTGATCGCGACCTACCGCAAGAGTGTCATCTCGGCCTATTCCGACGTGGAAACCTCGCTCGGACAGGTGTCGAATTTCAACGAAGAAGAAGGAGCATTGCAGCGCGAGGTCGACGCCTCGGCCAATGCGTTCCGGATTTCGGAGCTGCAATATCGCGAGGGCATTGCCGATATCCTGACGGTGCTCCAATCCCAGCAGACGCTGTTCGCGGCCAAAAACCAGCTGATCCAGGTCAAGCTTGCCCGCGCCCAGGCCGACGTGAACCTGTACAAGGCTCTCGGCGGCGGCTGGAACGAAGATCCCGCCGACGCGACGCAGACGACCACGCCTGCTGCGCCTCCGGCCAACCAGGCCCCGCCGGCAAAAGGATAGTCGGGACTCCCCAATGCGCAGCGCCGGCATCGCGACCTTCTTCCTGGCGCTGATGCTGGCGGCGACTCCGAAGGCTGCCCCGCTCGACAGTTCCGCTTCGCCGGCGCAGGGCTCCTCCGGGAGCCTCGACGATGCACGAGCCGCGATGGTTGCGTTTCAACACGGCGACTCCGTTCGGGCCATCGCCTTGCTGACCAGTACACTGGCCTCGGGCGGCCTCTCGCCGCTTCAAACCTCGATCGTCCACTACAACCTCGCCTATATTTATCATTCGACGGCCGCGAACGACAAAGCCATGAGCGAATGCGATCAGGCGATCGCACTTCGCCCCGGCTATAGCGACGCCTTCGATCTGCGCGCCAGCCTGTTCATGGCCAACGGCCAGATCGACAAGGCCATCGCCGATCTCAAAGCCGCTCTCGCCGCCGATCCGCACAACGCGGTCGCGCTGAACAATCTCGGCAACGCGGAACACGCATCGGGCCAGGGCGGCTCGGCCCTCGGCGCGTACGATGCCGCGATCGCAAGCCAGCCATCCCCCAATGCCTACGAGGGCCGGGGTCTCGTCGAATTGTCGCAAGGCCAACCAGAAAAGGCGATCGCCGACTTTACCGCGGCAATCGGGCTGAAACCCGATTACGCCGACGCTTACGTCAATCGCGGCGATGCCTACGCTGCCAGCAGCCAATTCGATCGCGCCATTGCCGACTTCACCACCGCATTGCAGCAGAGTCCCGGCAACGCCCATGCATATGCGGATCGCGCGAGGGTTTATTCCCAGAGCGGCAAATTCGACCTTGCGGTCGCGGACTACACAAGCGCCATCAAGGCAAGTCCCGACGACATGGCCCTCTTTCGTGCGCGCGGTGTTGCGTATCAGGCCCGGCACAACTTCCCGCTGGCGATCGCCGATTACAATGTCGTGCTTGGAAAATCTCCGGCAGACGCGGTCGCCCTGCTCAATCGCGGCGCGGCCTATGCTGAGCAGGGCGATTACGATCGCGCGATCGCCGACTACGATGTCGCGCTGCGATCTTCACCGCACGACGCGCGGCTCTTCAACAATCGCGGCAACGCCTATGCGGCGAAAGGCAAGCTCGATCTGGCGATTGCCGATTACGACGCCGCCTTGGGTCTCGATCCCGCCAATGCCGACGCCACGCGAAATCGCGCCGGCGCACTCAAGGCAAAAATCACCGGCGCCACGATCCACGGCCCCTGAGCGCAAATCGGCGCCCGATGACCGATTGCGCCTCCCGGCACATTGCGCTCAGCCATGCCCCAGCACGCGGTGGGGCTTGTAGGGTTTTGCAAGCGCCTTCAGCTCTGCCGCATCGAGTTTCAGCGCACAGGCAGCCACCGCATCGGCGATGTGATGCGGCTTCGATGCACCGATGATCGGTGCGGTGACTCCCGGCTGATGCAGCAGCCACGCGAGCGCCACCTGCGCATTGGGCACCCCTCGTTGTTGCGCGATGGCGGACACGGCATCGACGACGTCGAAATCGCTGTCCTGATAATACATCTTGTGGGCAAAATCGTCGCTCCTGGCGCGCGCCGTTTCGCCGCGATCTTCACGGCGGCGATTGCCGGCGAGAAATCCCCGCGCCAGTGGGCTCCAGGGAATGACGGCGATGCCCTCGGCGCGGCAAAGCGGCATCATCTCGCGCTCTTCCTCGCGATAGACGAGATTGTAGTGGTTCTGCATCGACACAAAGCGTGCCTTGCCGCGCACTTCCGCCCTATGGAGATACTCCGCGAATTGCCACGCATACATCGAGGACGCGCCGATATAGCGTGCCTTTCCAGACTGGACGACGGCGTCGAGTGCGTCGATCGTCTCCTCGATCGGCGTCGCCGGATCGAAGCGGTGGATCTGATAGAGATCGACATACTCCATGCCGAGCCGCTTCAGGCTTGCGTCAATGGCGTGCAGGATATGCTTGCGCGAAAGGCCGTGTTCGTTGGGCGTCGGTCCCATCGAATGGAACACTTTTGTGGCCACGGCCACCTGCTCGCGCGGCACATTCAATTCCTTGAGCGCGCGGCCGAGCACCACTTCGCTTGCGCCATCGGAATACATGTCGGCCGTGTCGTAGAAATTGATCCCGGCCTCATGCGCCTGGCGGAAGAAAGGCTTGCTCGCATCCTCGTCGAGCACCCAGTTGCGCCATTTGGATGAGCCGTAGGTCATGGTGCCGAGACAGATCCGCGAAACCTTCAGACCCGTGGCACCGAGATTGACGATCTCCATGGCTTTGTTCCTTGTGTTTGGTCACAATTCAAATTCAGCCGTCACAAATTTGATTGTCATCCCCGGCGAGCGGCGAAGCCGCGAGGGAAGGGGACCTCGGTATCGATGCGGGTGACAACGTTTGGCGTAAATCTCAACCCCCTGGGTCCCCTTCCCTCGCCGCGTTGGCGCGGCTCGCCGGGGATGACAATTTGGGTTCAAAATTGCGATGGGCAAAGGTGTCGTCACCGTCGCAATCCGCGGCGGCAAGTTCGAGAAGCCGCGCGTGATCCGGCGATAATGCGCAGGCGGGATCGGTCTGCGCCGCGTCGCCGGTCAGCGCGAACGCCTGGCAGCGGCAGCCGCCCCAGTCGATTTCGGCGCGCTCGCAGCTTCGGCACAGTTGCGGCATCCAGTCGGTGCCGCGAAAGCGGTTGAACGCGTCCGACTCGCGCCAGATGTCGCCCAGCGATCTGTCGCGCACCGACTCGAAGACCAGTCCCGCAATCGATTCGGCGGCATGGCAGGGCAGCACGCGGCCCGACGGCGTTACATTGAGGAATCGCCGCGCCCAACCGCCCATGCAGGCCTTGGGGCGCCGCGCGTAATAATCCGGCACCACATAGTCGATCACCAGCACGCCCTTCAGCCGCTGCCGCGCGTCTTCCACAATTGCCGTCGCACGCTCCAATTGCGCGCGCGTCGGCAACAGCGCCGCGCGATTCTTGAGCGCCCAGCCATAATACTGGACATGGGCGATTTCCGTGCGTCCCGCTCCCAGCGCCACGGCGAGATCGAGCATGGCGGGCAGGCGCTCCACATTCTGGCGATGCACGACGAAATTCGTGGTCAGCGGCAGGCCGGCGGCGCGGATCTCCGCCGCAATTTCAAGCTTTTTCGCATGCCCCGCAAAGCCCGCGATGCGATTGGCGCTTTCGGTCTCGGCGTCCTGGAAACTCAACTGGATATGTTCAAGACCGGCAGCGGCGAGCCGCGCGATGCGGGCACGATCGAGAAGCACGCCCGATGTGATGAGGTTGGTATAGAGACCGTGGCGCGCGGCGGTTTCGACAAGCTGTTCGAGATCGCGCCGCGCGGTCGGCTCCCCGCCGGAAAAATGCACCTGCATGCAGCCCAGGTCCGCCGCCTCAGCCAGCACGCGCTGCCAGTCTTCGGTCGCGAGCTCGACGCCGGACCGTTCCAGTGCGAGCGGATTGGAGCAGTAGGGGCATTGCAGCGGACAGCGATGGGTCAGCTCGGCCAGCAACGCCATCGGAGGTTCGAGCATGCTCACAGCGCCATCACGCCCTTGTCGGCGAAATCCTGCAGCAGGGCCAGCACATCGTTTTCGATCGCGGCGCGCGGCGCGTCGGGAAAGCTCTTGCACAGATCGTCGATGATGTCTCCGGTGGTGGCGGTTCCATCGCAGCGCGAGACGATCGCATGGGCAATCTCGTCCAGCATGAAGGCCCGCTCCGGCGCCTGGATCGTCCAGGTCTCGCGCGCTTTGTCGAAATGCAGCCGGCGATGCGCCGCCAGCCGCGGATGCGAGGCCAGGGTGATGGCCGCTCTCTCGCTCATGGCCGCGCCGGTCTGAACGCGCCGGGCGGAATGAACCCCGGATTCACATAGGCATAGTAAAGCGCATCGAGCTGCGCCCACAGCACGTCGGTCTTGAAGCGCAGCGCCGCCAGGCACAATTCCTGCTTCTCGCGCGTATCGGCGCTGCGCATGATATAGCCGAGGCCATAGGCCACATCCTTCGGCGCCTCGACGAGCCGCGTGCGGAAATAGGCGAGCGTCGCATCGTTGGCGAATTCGTAATGCGCGAGAAGCGCGGAGATGCGCGTCTTGTGCAGGTCGGGCGCGAACAATTCGGTCAGCGATGACGCGATGGCTTCGAGCAGCGTCTTCTCCCGCACGAAGCGGACATAGGCGTCGCAGGCGAAGCGCGTTCCCGGCAGCACGCCGTCGCAGCTCGCGACATAGGCACGGTCGAGACCCACGCCTTCCGCCAGGGTGAGCCAGCGCTCCGTGCCGCCGTCGCCCGCTTCGCGTCCGTCATGATCGATGATGCGGCCGATCCATTCGCGCCTGAGCACAGGGTCTTCGGCACGCGCGATCAGGCCGGCATCCTTCAGCGGAATGGATTTCTGATAGTAGAACCGGTTGAGCACCCAGGCCTGCACCTGGCCCTGGTCGAGACGGCCCTCATGCATCAGCCCATGAAAGGGATGCTTGTCGTGGTAGCGCTCTTCGCCGATGCGGCGCAGCGCGCGCTCGAAATCGGTCACGGACAGGAGATCGTTCACAGGCGAATCTCCATGCCGTCATAGGCAGTTTCCCAGCCCCGCTCTGTGGCTTGGGCGCGCTCCCCGGAATCGCCGACCAGCAGGGGATTGCTGTTGTTGATGTGGATGAACACTTTGCGCGCCACTCCAAGATCCTCGAACGCCGCCATGGCGCCATCGGCGCCGGAGCAACTCATATGGCCCATGCGCTGGCCCGTCTTGCGCCCGGTGCCGGCGGCAATCATTTCATCGTCGCGCCACAGCGTCCCGTCGAAAAAGACCAGCGGCGCATCGCGCAGCCGCGCGCGCAGATCGTCCGGCAATGCGGCGCAGCCCGGAATGTAGAAGAAACGCTGCGCGCCCTGGGTCGCGCGAATCTCCAGTCCAAGTGTGTCGCCGGTGCGCGTGCCAAGGTCGGGCGCGGTAGCACCTTCGCGCCAGAGCGGCACCTTGCCGGGCACGGCGAACGCCACCACCTCGAGGCCCAAATCCGCGCCGCTGCGGCCGGCAAGCGCGAAAGGCAGGTCGAGCGGCATCTCGCGTCGCTCGACGAATTCGGGATTGAGCACATTGAAGATGCTGTTTTCCGCCAGCAGCTGAAGGACGCGGCGATGGGCATAAACCGCGAAGGGCTGGCTTTCCCGCAAGGTGAGCAGGCCCGCGACATGATCGACATCGCCATTCGTCAGCACGACCGCCCGGATGGGGCTGGCGCGCTTCGCATTCGTCGCGCCGGGCTGCAGGGCGTCGCGCTCATTGATCTGCTGGCGCAGATCGGGCGAGGCATTCAGCAGCACCCAGCGTTGCCCGTCGGCGCTTGCGGCAAGCGAGGATTGCGTGCGGGGCAAAACCTGCGGATCGCCGGCGCGGGCGCGCTGCGTCACCGCGTCGTTGCAATTCCATTGGGGGAAGCCACCGCCCGCGGCGGAGCCAAGCACCAGAATGTGCAGCATGACCTCGCAGGCGGCATGCACCGGCCGGCGCCGCCCAAAGGCGCGGCGCGGCGGTGCCAGTCAAAAAGAACTCAGATCTCGGCGCAGGCGTAGCAGTTGATTTCCATGCCGACGCTGATCTCGACAACCTTGGGTGTGGACCACTTCATTTGCAACTCCCACCTATGAATCGTTCGCCACGCTAGCACAGCGATTCGGGGCCGTGAACCCCACCCGACGGCACTACGGGCATGACTTTGATCCAACAAAAGATAGAGGTAATAGACGGTTAGCCGGGCCCCGCCTGCGGCCCGCATAGGAGGCCCCGATGATCCGTTCCCTGACCTTGGCGGCCCTGGCCGTCGCGACATGCGTCCCGGCCGCCCAGGCGGCCATGCCCGTTCCGGCGAATATCAGCGCAGCCGTCGCCGATTCGGCCCGTCCGGCCGACGACAAGGCGCGCGACGAGAACCGCAAGCCGGCGGAATGCCTTGCCTTCGCGGGCGTGAAACCCGGAGACAAGGTCGCCGATCTCATCCCGGGAGGCGGCTACTTCACCCGAATTTTCGCCAAGGCGGTGGGAGGGAAAGGCTGGGTCTACGCCTACATGCCGTCGGACATCGACGCGATCTACAAGAAGCACAACACGCCCATCCCGCCGCCGGCCGACCCCAACTACCCCAACGTCTCCTTCATCCACGCGCCGGTCGCCAAATTCGTGACGCCCGAGAAACTCGACATCGTCTGGACGTCGCAGAATTATCACGACCTGCACGACAAGTTCTTCGGTCCGGCCGATGTCGGGGCCGTCAACAAGGCGATCTACGATTCGCTGAAACCCGGCGGCGTCTACATCGTGCTCGACCATTCGGCGCCGAAAGGCTCGGGTCTCGCCGACACCGACACGACGCATCGCATCGACGAAGCGACCGTGAAGTCCGAAGTGGAAGCGGCGGGCTTCAAGCTGGCCGGCGAGAGCGACATCCTGCGCAACCCCGCCGATCCGCGCACGGCGCTGGTATTCGACAAGGGCATTCGCGGCAAGACGGACCAGTTCATCCTGAAATTCCGCAAGCCGAAATAGGGGGAGTTCCTTTCACGCGAGGCGATCGGCGAGCGCGGTATGGCCGCGCTCGTGGGCGAAATCGCCGGCCGTCTTGCCTTCTGGCGTTTTGATCCGCGTGTCGGCGCCCGCGTCCAGCAGCGCATCGACCGCATCGGCAAAGCCGTTCCCGGCGGCGATCATCAGCGCCGTGTAACCCGCCTTCTGCAGCAGATCGGGATTGCCGGTTGCCGCGATCAGCTTGACGAAGGCGCTTTTGCCAAGCTTGCGCCCCGCGCACGCTGCGTGGAGGGACAGGTTTTGCTTGATCGCACGGGAGAAAATGCGCGCATCGGCGTGCGCGTTGAGCAGCGCTTCAATCTCTCATCGAGATTACTGTGGTGGGTTGGCGATGAGATAAGGCAACCCACCATTGATACCGGCATCATACGCCCAGACGCTCGGATCGAAGCCTGCAGGCAGGCCAGTTTGAAGTTGTACCGTCGAAAGCCCCGCAATTCCTGGGTCGTTTGCCGGCGTACCTGCACCTTGACTCAGATTAGCGATGCCACTCGTGTCCGTATCCCAATACGTACTGCTCAGGCTACCCGTTGGCGAAACGTCATCTCCTATCAGACCGCCTGTTACGCCCACTTGCCCGTCGGGCATCCCAATTGAATAGGAAGACGTGATTGCGATTTGGTTGTAGCCCACTAGCCCGCCAGCGACTCCTGATCCGGTAGTCACCGAACCCGTGGAGTAAGAATCCGAGATCACAGCTCTAGCGCCCCTGCTTCCTCCCGCCAAGCCACCAAAATCGGAACTATTGCCGTAGAGATTATTAACGTCGCCAGTTGCGTAAGATTCGACAATTCGTCCGGCATTCCAACCAACCAACCCTCCCCCCGAGCCCTTGCCATTTTGGTCATTGACGGTCTTCACGTGCACCTTCGCAAAGCACTGATATATGAGACCGCCGTAGTTGTACCCAACCAAGCCTCCTTCGCTTGCTCCAGAGCCGCGGATGGTGCCCGTGGCGTACGATCGAAATACCGTCCCGTAATTGCGGCCCACCAAGCCACCCATCGTGCCAGGTCCCGAGCCAACAGTTATCTTCACGTCAATCAAGCCGACATCCCGCAAAATGCCGGTGACATTGACAACCGCGAAAAAACCTATCGCCTCCTGCAAAGGGTAATTCTTACTTTGAATGGTCGCGCTCGATATCTTGTTTCCTAACCCTTCGAACGTGCCCGTTAATGGTGTCTTGATGGGTGAGTGGCTAGAGTATCCTGCTACAATATCGGTGGACAACGCGAATGCTCCAGCAGGACTTCTTCTAATCGCCACTGCGAGCGAAGCCACGGAATTTTCCAGCATATAGCTGGTGCCATTGATCGACAGGCTGCTGGACAAGTTCTGGAAGATCACATGGCCTTTGCCAAAGAAGCCAAGTTCACCGCCGGTGCCACCATCATTGATGAGGATGGCAAGGCCCTCTTTGCCTTTGCCTTTGCCTTTGACCGTGATGGGTGCGGCGACGGAGAGCGACTGAAACGCATCCAATGTCAAAATATGTGCTGACCAACCGAGTTTCGCTGTCACATCGATATTATTGGCCTGTGCGCTGGAGCCAGCGGTAGTGACCCTAACATTGCCGGCAGCCAGCAGCGTCCGAAGATCGTCGACATTAAGCACCGCCGCACTGGCGATCGGCACGCAGACACCCTGCGTGCAACTCATGTTTGACGTCGGTTCATCCGAAATCGTTACATCGGCTCGCGCTACACTGGCGGCAAAGATCAGAGTTGTACCGCACGCAAGAGCCATCAATCCGGATTTGTTTCGCAAGGTTCAATCCCCCAATAGTCTTGAACAATTCTAAGTTCTTCGTCGCCATAACGGCAAGCATGAAAGCGGGAACACGGCAGCATGATGGTTTCGGCATTCTAGACCAGCCGCTCGGCAATTGCTTCGTGGCCGCGCTCGCGGGCGAAATCGCCGGCCGTCTTGCCTTCCGGCGTTTTGATCCGCGTGTCGGCACCCGCGCGGCATCGCCCGCGAGTACGGCTTCTTGCAGCGAGAGCCTGCCCCGGCTTTCGAGCGCAGCGGCGCATTTTGCCGCCCCTCGGCCCCACCGAATAACGATATGCACATTTCTTTATATGTGCCTTGCAGGCCCCGTTTTCGCCTGCTATAGCCGCGCCGCGCCCCAATGGAGACAGGCCCATGAGCCACGATTACGCGATCAAGGACATCAACCTCGCCGATTGGGGCCGCCGCGAGATCGACATCGCCGAGACCGAGATGCCGGGCCTGATGGCGACGCGCGAGGAATTTGGCAAGAGCCAGCCGCTCAAGGGCGCGCGCATCGCCGGCTCGCTCCATATGACGATCCAGACCGCGGTGCTGATCGAGACGCTGAAGGCGATCGGCGCCGATGTGCGCTGGGCCTCGTGCAACATCTATTCGACGCAGGACCATGCGGCCGCGGCCATCGCCGCCGGCGGCACGCCCGTCTTCGCCATCAAGGGCGAGAGCCTGGAAGATTATTGGGACTACACCCACCGCATCTTCGAATGGGCCGATGGCGGCGTGCCCAACATGATCCTCGACGACGGCGGCGACGCAACCTTGCTTGTCCATCTCGGCCTCCGCGCCGAAGCGGGCGACACCGCCTTTCTCGACACCGCGACGAATGAAGAGGAAGAGGTGCTCTATGCGGCGATCAAGCGCCGTCTCAAGCACAAGCATGGCTGGTACACGGAACTCGCGGCAAAAATCCGCGGCGTGACGGAGGAGACCACCACCGGCGTCCACCGCCTCTATCAGATGGCGAATGAAGGAAAACTTCTCTTCCCCGCCATCAACGTCAACGACAGCGTGACGAAATCGAAATTCGACAATCTCTATGGCTGCCGCGAAAGCCTGGTCGACGGCATCCGCCGCGGCACCGACGCGATGATGGCCGGCAAGGTCGCCATGGTCGCGGGCTTTGGCGATGTGGGCAAGGGCTCGGCCGCGTCACTCAGGCAGGCGGGCTGTCGCGTGATGGTGTCGGAAGTCGATCCCATCTGCGCGCTTCAGGCCGCGATGGAAGGCTATGAAGTGGTCACCATGGAAGATGCCGCGCCGCGCGCCGACATCTTCGTCACCGCCACCGGCAATGTCGACGTGATCACCATCGATCACATGCGCGCCATGAAGCACCGCGCCATCGTCTGCAACATCGGCCATTTCGATTCGGAGATCCAGGTCGCAGCCCTCAAGAATTATAAGTGGCACAGTGTGAAGCCGCAGGTGGACGAGATCGAATTTTCCGACGGCAAGCGCATCATCCTTCTGTCGGAAGGCCGCCTCGTCAATCTCGGCAATGCGATGGGCCATCCTTCTTTCGTGATGAGTTCGTCGTTCACCAACCAGACGCTGGCGCAGATCGAGATCTACGCCAATCCCGGCAAATACGAGAAAAAGGTCTACACGCTGCCCAAGCATCTCGACGAAAAGGTCGCGCGCCTGCATCTCGACAAGATCGGCGTGAGACTGACCACACTCTCCGACAAGCAATCCGCCTATATCGGCGTGCCGCAAACGGGTCCGTTCAAGCCGGAGCAGTATCGGTATTGAGCGCTCCCTCGCCGAATTCTCGTCCCAATCTCTGCCGTGCCCGATGCCAGATCCCGCCGTCGGTCATGCATTGCAATGATGGCGTAGTCCCAGCGCTGGTATCGGCACTCCTGGTACAGGGTGTCCCGCGCCGAACAGCGGCGCGATGCAAATGACTTGCTGCGCCCGGCAGTCGCACGCACAAACCGTGCGCCTGCCAAATCTCTCTCAAATTTGAGAATTGCCCCTGCGAACGTCGATCACCTCCACCGAACAAACAATCGAGATCCCCTTTCATTGGCCGTCAATATTTCAAGTCGGCGTTTTTTATGTTTTAATATCGCCTATCTTGAGCAATCCGATATTGGCGAGGCGCAAGGCTGCCGTCGGTTTCATAAGGGGGAAGAAGATGTCGGTCGTTCGTTTCGCCTCAAAGAAAGCCCTCCTGGCCTGCGGCGTCGTTTTGACCTTGTCGTCCGCCATGGGTGGAGCGGCGGCGGCAGGCGCCGAAAAAACGATCTACGAATTTCAGAACGGCAGGGACGGCGCGCTTCCCTATGCCGGTTTGATCGCAGACAATGCGGGCAATCTTTATGGAACGACATTTAACGGCGGCGGCCGCAGCACCTGCTATTATGGCCGTTGCGGCACGGTGTTCAGGATCACTCCGAAGGGAGAGGAGACGATTCTGTATGCTTTCACCGGGCGAAGCGACGGAGATGCGCCCGAAGGCGGATTAGTCGCCGACGGGAGCGGTAATTTGTATGGAACGACATTGCGCGGGGGTAGTTCCGATAGGGGCACAGTTTTCCGTGTGACGCCGGGCGGCAAAGAGGCCACTCTCTACGCATTTCAGGGCGGGAGTGATGGAGAGTATCCCGCATACACCCTGCTGATGGACGGCAACGGCGATCTCTTCGGGACAACAGTGGCAGGCGGCAGTTTCAACGGCACCGACTGCGAGGATGAGGGCTGCGGCACGGTATTCGAGCTCGAACCGGATGGAACCAAGCTCACGCTTTACACCTTTCAGGGTGGCAATGACGGCTGGTCTCCCACCGGCGCGCTCATCGCGGATCAGAGCGGCAATCTTTACGGCACAACCTTGGAAGGCGGAGACACTACGTGCGACGGCAGTCCGCTAGACTGCGGCACGGTGTTCAGGCTGGCGCCCGACGGCACCGAAACCCTGCTCCATACTTTCCATGGCGGCAGCGCAGATGGATCGGCGCCGGAAGGGGGCGTGATCGCCGACGCGGCAGGCAATCTCTATGGAACCACGGCAATCGGCGGCAACTGTTCTGTCAATATTCGGGGTTGCGGCACCGTGTTCAGGCTGGCACCGGATGGCACGGAAACTGTGCTCTATGATTTTCAGGGCGGAAGTGACGGCGTGGGTCCGGGGGCCGGATTGATCATGGACAAGAACGGCAATCTCTACGGCACCACCGAATTTGGCGGGGGCGCCGGCTGCCAGAAAGCCTCCGACGGCTGCGGGACGGTCTTCAAACTCACACCTGACGGCAAGGAGACCGTGCTCGCGAGGTTCAACCGCAGGAACGGCGCTGGCCCCACCGCTTCCCTCCTGCTCCTGAAACACACACTTTACGGCACAACATACGCCGGCGGCGACCAGAAGAGCGGCGTCGTCTTCAGCGTCAAGAGATAGGCGCGAGCCAAAAGCGGGCGGTCGCCTGCCGCTTTGATGGCGCTCTCCGACAAGCAATCCGCCTCTATCGGCGTGCCGCAAAACGGCCGGTTCAAGCGGGAGCCGTACAGATACTGATGTAGCACCGGGCGTGGCGGGCTTTCAGCCTGCTGCGGCCCGCAGGCCGGATTGTCTCGCCCGAATGAGGGTCACACATCCGGCCGGATCCATTGCAGGATGAGGAGCGCGGTGCCGTCCCGGCTGGTGTGGCAGGCGAAGTCGGTCGAGTGGATGTCGTGACAGGCATTGGTGCGCTGCACGCGCAGGACCAGTTTCTTGCCGTCGAGTTCCCAGCTGTGAAAGCGCAGATAGTTGTCGCGGATCAGCACCGCCTTGCAGATGCGGGCGTTGTCGCGGCAGGGGAACTCGAACAGGTCGCCGGAGATGCGGGTGTTGAAATAGCGGCCGGTGATGACCTGACCCATCTCCACATCCGCCACGTTGTGAAAGAAATAATCGTTCACATCGGCGCAACCCGCCAGAGCGAGGCCAAACGCCAGACAGGCCAAAATTCGACGGACCATGAATCCCCTCCAGAGGCGGCGCAGCTTTAGCAGATGGTCCCCGCATTGCCGAAGGGGAAAAGCACCACCGTTTTGCGCCCTGTTCGCCTGCGGCTTTGTTAAGCGCCTGTCACGACTCGAAAAATGCGCGCCGGCTCGCCAATTTTCCGCCACCGATGGTGCAATGTTCCATTATTGGGGATTTACGATTTTTTAACCACCATATCTATGCGGATTCCCGCCCCCTGCATATCATGTTGATTCCAAAGTGATTCGTCCTTTGGGGACCTGTTTTGGGGGCGATCGCGAATCATGTGTCCCGTTCCGGGACTGGCAGACCGCTTGGCAGCGAAACGGCACCGGCGCTGGTTCCGCGGCGCCTGTGCGCTGGGGACGGCGGGATTTGCCGCCTTCCCTGCCCTCGCGGATTCTGCGGCCCTGACGCCCGCGGCCATCACCGGCGGGGCGGTGGCGCTCGCCTTTGCGGCGGCCTTCTGGGCGAGCGCCCAGATCACCGTGATCCGCCGCCTGCAGGCCAGATGGCGCCAGGCGGAACGCAACACGCGCATGGCCGTGGCCGCGCGCGACGCGCTCCTGGCGGCCGGCCGCGACGGTCTCGTCGTCTGGGGCGGTGAGGAGACCCAGCCGCGCAGCTATGGCGCGGCCGACCAGATCATCGAATCCTGCCTCGCAGGTCCCGATGCCACCCGCCTCGCCGAGGCGCTCGACGCGCTGAGCGACCGGGGGGCGCCGTTCACGATCAGCGCGCGAAGCCGGGACGGCGCGATTTCCACCCTGCGCGGGCGTGCCGTGGGCGCCATGGCGGCCATCTGGGTCGACACGGCGAGCGACGGCGCCATCGACTTCTCCGCCGTGCTCGACGCCCTGCCCATTCCGGTCTGGCTGCGCGACCGGGCGCGGGCGCTGGCCTGGGGCAACACGGCTTATGTCGTAGCCACCGGGCAAGCGGATCTTGCGGCCGTTCTGGCGGCGCAGAGCGCGATCGAGAAATCGGAGCGCGAACTGTCGTCCATGGCGCGCTCCGCCGGCGGCGCGCAGGAATCCAAACGCTTCGCGGTCCTTGGCGGTCAGCGCCGTGCGGTCGCGTTCACGCATGTTCCGGTGGCCCATGGCGCGGTGGTGGGCACGGCAATCGACGTGACCGAATTGTCGAATGCCGAAGCGCGGCTGCAGCAGCATATCGACGCGCACGCCGACACGCTCGACAAGCTGGCCACCGCGGTTGCGATCTTCGATCGCGCCCGCAAGCTGACCTTCTACAATGGCGCCTTCGCGCGGCTGTGGAACCTGCCGGAATCCTGGCTCGACCAGCACCCGATGGATGAGGAAATTCTCGACCGGTTGCGCGAGAAGCGCAGACTGCCGGAACAGCGCGACTATCAGGCCTGGAAACGCCAGCGGCTCGCGCTCTATGCCGGCACCGGCGATTTCGTGCCGGAAGAACTCTGGTATCTGCCGGGCGGCAAAACCCTGCGCGTCGTGGCGCAGCCGCACCCGTTCGGCGGGCTGACCTTTCTCTACGAAGACGTCACCGAGCGCCTGGCGCTGGAAAGCTCCTACAACACGCTCACCAAGGTGCAATCCGCCACGCTCGATACGCTGGGCGAAGGCGTCGCCGTGTTCGGCCCCGACGCGCGCCTCAAGCTGCACAATGCGGCCTTCGCGCGGATCTGGTCGCTCGACGAAGCGACGCTGGCCGGCGAACCGCACGTGCAAAAGATCGCCGAGGCCTGCATCGCACGCTTCGGCGATACGGCGGTGTGGCAATCGCTCGCCGTCAGCATCGCGTCGGGGGCGGAACGCCGGCGCGACTGGGGCGAGACCGAACGCTCGGACAAGATGGTGCTGTCGCTGGCCCAGGCGCCGCTGCCGGACGGCGCGACCCTCGTCACCTTTGCCGACGTAACCGACCGCTCCCGCATCGAAAGCGCGCTTCGCGACCGCGCCGAGGCGCTCGAAGCCGCCGATCGCCTCAAATCCGATTTCGTGCATCACGCTTCGTTCCTGTTCCGCGATCCGCTGAACGCCGTGCATGGCTTCGCGAGCCTGCTTGCCGCCGGCCAGGCCGGCGCCCTCACGGCCAAGCAGGCGGAATATGTGAAGGACATCCTGGCGGCGTCGGACCAGCTTGCCGATGTGACCAGCGACATTCTCGATCTGGCGATGATCGATTCGGGCGCCATGCGGCTCGAGCCGGGGCGCGTCGACCTGCGCGCGCTGCTGTCGCGCGTCGCCGAGACGTTGCGCAAGCATGCGGAAAGTCTCGACATCCGCTTCCGCGTCGAATGCGATCCGGAGATCGACGACATCGTGGCCGACGGACGCCGCATCCGCCAGGTCGTGTTCAATCTTCTGTCGAACGCGTTCAAATACACGCCGCGCGAAGGCGCCATTACGCTGGCCGCCACCATCGAGGGTGACGATGTGCAGATCAGCGTCGCCGACACCGGGCCCGGCATTGCGCCCGAGGTGAAGGCCAATGTCTTCGACCGCTTTGCCGCCAAGGGCCGGGCCGGTCAACGCGCCGGCGCGGGATTGGGCCTGGCGCTCGTCAACCGCTTCATCGAATTGCATGGCGGCTGGGTGGAAATCGAAAGCGCGCCGGAACGGGGCACGATTGTCCGCTGCCATTTCCCGCGCCGCCCGCAAGCACGCGAATCGCTGCCCCAGCCCGCCGCGAAAGCGGGATAGACGTCCTGCATCAACGTCCCGATTTTTCTAGTGCTGGCTCTTCGGCAGCCGCACGATCAGTCCGTCCAGCGCCTGCGTGACCTTGATCTGGCAGGAGAGGCGGCTGGTCGGCTCGAGTTCCTGGGCGAAGTCGAGCATCGTTTCTTCCATGTCCTGCTTGGGCGGCAGCTTGCCGGCCCACGCCGGATCGACATGCACGTGACAGGTGGCGCAGGCGCAGGCGCCGCCGCAATCGGCATCGATGCCCGGCACGGACTGGCGCACCGCGCCCTCCATCAAGGACCAGCCCACCGGAATCTCGATCACATGTTCCTTGCCGTCATGCTCGATGAAGGTGATCTTCGCCTTGGCCGCCATCAGACCATCTGCTTCATGGGAACGGTAAGGTCGGCCAGCTTTTCCGGGGCGACATCGACCCCCTTGGCGATCATCTGTCGGCCGATGAGATATTCCTGGCCAGCATTGACCGCTTCCACCGCGGCCACCAGGCCATCGCGCAAATGGAACACGGCGAATTTGCGCGATGAGGGCTCGCCCCTCACCACAATGGCGTCGGTCGGCCGCGCCAGGCCCGCGATCTGAAGTTTCAGATCATATTGGTCCGACCAGAACCAGGGCACTTCGCTGTAGTTTTTGGGCTTGCCCATCATCGCCAGCGCCGCATGCTTGGCCTGGTCGATCGCGTTCTGCACGCATTCCAACCTGATCTCCACGCCTTCGCGCCCGTGATGGCGGGTGCAATCCCCCGCGGC
>DASXEA010000043.1:0-28830 GCA_036490345.1 Rhizomicrobium sp.
CGCAGACAGCGAATGCGCTCTCGATCAATGGCGTCCCCTTCAAACTGGAAAACTCCCTGCCCGCTCTTGCTGCCGCCATCAAGAAAAAGCCTTCCGGACGCTTCGCGCTTTCAGCCGGCTACAATGCCAGCCAAGATGGCATATATGAGGAGTCGCCGATACCGACAAAATTCAAAGGGACGTTCAACGGCCTGGGAAACACAATCGCGAACCTGATGATCAGCAGTAACAAGCCCGAGATCGGACTCTTCGGATATGTAACCGCAATGGGAGCGATCAACTCACTTCTTCTCACAAAAGCCAGTATCGCTGTGAAGGACGAGAGGAAAAATCGTCAGGCCTGTTCTGCAGGGATTCTTGCGGCGATCAATCTCGGAACGGTTTTCGATTCGTTTGCCGGTGGAAAAATTGACGTCACAATGGGCGAGCGGGACGATTCCGTCAGTGTCGGCGGTCTGATTGGCGAAAATTTGGGCACAATAGTCAATTCGGCCGCGGCTCCCTCGCTGTTCGTGACAACCCACCGACGCTCGCCAGGAACGGCGTTTGCAGGTGGTCTGGCCGGAACAAGTTCGGGCGAGATTATGGGTTCTTATGCAACCGCCAATATATCGGTTAACGCCGCCGGTTACGCGGGTGACCTCCTGGGCCTTGGCCCCGGCATTGTCATAAATAGTTACGCAACAGGACAGACGGCAATCTCAGGTAGTGTCCTAATTTGAATTTCAGATGCCGAAAGCTTCTTTTCCGCAGGTTTTACAAACCAGCGTTTGGCCCTCCCCTACGCGGGGGGCCATGGTCGTGCGGAACCCATCGGGGACGGAGGAAAATACGCGGTCGCATCGGCCATTGTTCTTTTGGGGCTCTGCATTTTCGCCCCAGCGGGCTTTTCCTGAGTGGTTACAACCTATGCATTGGACAAGACGGTCGGAATTTTGTCGCTCGCCCTTCATGATTTCTGTTCCACAAGTTCCCTCTTGGAGTCCATTGGAGATTGCCTTTCAGCCCCTAAACCGGGCCTTTGCTGCGTCAAAACTAGTCGGAGCAAGGATGCGATCCCACCCGCGGGCGACCCCAGTGCATACCGCCTCCACGTTTCGAATCATCTTTCGGGAACTCGTTGGCGAGGCGATCTGTTGCTGGCGATAGGGGTGAAAAATGACGCAGTGCTCCGGCGAGACCCGAACCTCATCCGTTCCAGATTCGGCGACAATTTCTGCAACCTGTCTATGTAGAAGCGCGGCGGCATAGCACATGCCGCTGGTTAGCTTCGCCTCCGCTTCCGGGGTCTTTGGGAGCGTACCTTTTGCGTTGTCGATTAAAAGCGCTCCGATTAGATCCTTTCCGCGCGGACGGCTTACGCGAATCCTGACGGTTGGTCGGACGGAGATTTTTACATCATTGATGTCCAATGGGCGACCGGCTTGGGGCAGGCGCTCATAGAGAACGTTTCGAGTGTCCAAGGCATTCAGGCTGCGCTCGAAGGTGTCTAGGGCATTGATCTCATATTGCAGGTTTTCTCGGCGTTGGGCGGTCTGGCTGGCGTCCCGCTCTGTCTCCAGATGCCTCCGACATTTATCGAGAATGCTCCGATCCAGCGTTGGGCTTGTGAGAAAACCTGAGACAGCCTGATATAGTTTATCGTATATTAACGAAGGTGCGATCCGCTCGTACTTCCAGTTTCGAAGGAGCGTTTCGCGGGGGCCGTCGTCTGACGCCATGTACTCGCCCATCTCTAGGACGGTCGTGCGCGGATTTCGGTTCACTCGCCAAACAATAGTGGAGTCATCCATGCGAGAACTCGTATTTTCTGCCCGTCTCTCGGACGGCAAAGATATTTGTGTCGCTCCACTTTCGCGTAACACATTCGAAGATAACAAGGCGTTTTCGCTAGGGGACGACCACGGGTACTTTATATATGAAATTGATTCGCGTCTCCCGTCATCTGGAATCGAAATATTGGGTAAGGCAGTGTCCTACGATGCAGCCATCCGACTAGTGGATATTTTCATGGCCGCGCAGACCACTGCTTTTGCTTCACTTTGAGGTCTGCTCGACCAATTCCTCAAGCGACCAGAGTCTATCAGACACCCCCGCCGCCATGGCAGGTGTCATGCGAAGGCTCTTGTGCATTCGCACAAAATTGTAATGGGCGAAATGCAGGCTGACCGCCGCCTTCAGGTTCTCGACCTTCTTGGAAAAGCCATTGGTCAGGCGCGTGAACCGGCGCATGGACATACGCATCG
This sequence comes from Rhizomicrobium sp., assembly GCA_036490345.1. Lineage (GTDB taxonomy): Bacteria > Pseudomonadota > Alphaproteobacteria > Micropepsales > Micropepsaceae > Rhizomicrobium. The sequence continues at coordinate 2,247 of DASXEA010000043.1, forward strand.
TGAGATTCTGGCGCTCGATTAGACTGGTCGAGATATGTGCTTGGTCGGGATTGCCAGCGATTACCGTCTTTTCCGTGCCGGTCACGCGCGGCGGAGAATATCGACCGGGGCCGATAGGTTCCTTGTCGTAAAATTTAACCACCTGCCCGTAGTCCGCATCAGCGCCGAACGCGAGTTCAACCGCGTCCACATAGGAGCGAAGTGCATCGGATGAAATTTGTACGCGGGATGTGAGGCGTTCCGACAGGTCTTGCACGAAGGCAACCGCGTTCTCGCGCGTGCGCTTGCCGATGCGATAGGATGGCACGATCTTGGTCTGCGGATCGATTGCGACGAAGGTCCAAAAATCGCCCGCGCGGACGCTTTCGCCCGGCCTCAGGTTTGCCTGCTTCTTGCGAACGTAGGACCAAATCTCGTCCACCTGAATAAGCTGGCTCGGAAGGTTACGCATCTTCTCGTCCATGATCCGCTGGCAGCCCTCGCCAACCTCGACCATCAACCGCATGACCGTATCCCTGTGGGTATTGGTCAGGCGCTTAGTTGAGCGAATGGAATTGCCCTCGACCAGACAGTTGATGATCTGGGTACGTCGGGCGAGGGGGGTACGGTTGACCATGGCAAAATTCCATTTGCGTTTGTATATTGCATGATATACAAGACGCGAGCCCTGTCAATAGGAGGATATGATGGATTTTCGAAAGGCGACTGATAAATTGCTGGCGTCAGTGACGTTGGCAGACTTGGCCGCAGAGATGGGGGTCTCGATACAAGCCGTCCGCCAAGCAAGGGTGGCCGATGGTTCATCCTCGTATCGAGCCCCTCCACCGGATTGGGAGCGGGCAGCTCGGGCGTTGGCCAGAAAAGCTGCCACTCGGTACGGGCGGCTTGCCAGAGACCTGTAATAGAAAGGTGTTCGTGCGTTTTGGGTGTTGCAAATGGTCTCTAGTTCGTGCGTGGTTCTATTGTATGGACCAGCCCGTGTTGGAAGCCCAAGAGCCGGGACAGATTGTCGATATCGGCGGATGGCTGCCGCACGATGAGCATGGGGTCTTTCCGGTCGGATCAAAACCCAAGAAGATGCTACTGTGTCCGGACAAAAGTCCGTTCCCATTTCTGATTCCGGGGCATAAGTATATTTTCAAGACCACGCCAGGATGGCGCGAGCAGCAATTGTGGTCCGAGGCCATTGCCTACGAATTGTCCAAGCTTTCTGGCGTCGCTGTGCCGCCCTGCTTCGTGGCCATTGATGGCCGCACCGAGCAAGCGGGGGTCTTGATGGAGGTGTTCTATGGCTACCCGGATGAACGACCTACGACTCGACTCGTCCATGGGACGGATATCCTCCAGCGGTCGGTTCCGCGATACAATCCCAAAAGCGGCCGTCCGCACGACGTAGTTTACAATGTCGCGATTTGCCGTGCTTTCAGGATCGCAAGGGCGCGGCAATGGTGGGCTCAGACTCTCGTCTTCGATTCGCTTATCGGCAACACTGACCGACACGCGGAAAATTGGGGATTGTTGCGGGGAACCTCAGTCGACCCCGCAAGACTCGAATGGAAAATGGCGCCGGCCTTCGACAATGGCACGAGCCTCGGTTACGAAATTCTTGAAAATCAACTCGAAAAGCATTCAACGGCAGAAGCCGTTGAGCGGCATATCATGAAGGGAAGACACCACGCTACGTGGCAGTCAATCAGCGACACGAAGGGGGAGCCATTCTTTACCCTTTGCGCCAGTATGTTTCGGGCGTACCCTGAGATCAGGGGGGTGATCGAGCGGGTGATTCCCACTTCCGACGCCCCCATTGACGAGATCGTGTCCAGATGTGTCGGTTTCGATCTTCCCGTAAGGTTCAGCGCAGCGCGAGCTTCGTTCGTCGAAAGGATTATCCGTGCCCGTCGTAGTGCACTCGTTTCACGGCTGGGACTCTGAATCAGGCAACATGATTCAGCACGTCTATGAGCCGACCCGGCTTGTCCTTGCGTGGCAGGCGCCGGACGAGTGTGGGAACCGTGCACGCTTTGCCGTTGGCGAAATTACGAAGAAAAATAACGAATATGTATTGCGATATTATGCCAATACCCCAGACCTAACAAAGGCATGTGATCTGGGTTATCAAGGATATCCGGCGTTCTCTTTAAAGCAGCCCGAACACACAAAGGGGGTACTTGACGCGTTCATGCGACGGTTGCCGCCCCGCTCTCGACCGGATTTCATTGAATATCTTAAGGGGCTTCGTCTAACTCCGTTCGCCGATTTGTCCGACTTTGCGCTTTTGGGTTACTCGGAGGCGAAGCTCCCGAGCGATGGATTTTCGCTTGTAGATACATTGGAAGATAAGAAAAATCCTTTTGAATTGTTGCTTGAAATAGCCGGATACCGTCATCATTCTCCGTCGTTAGTAGAAAGTGATATTGGCAGCGCAGTGACACTGGTTCCAGAGCCGACAAATCCTTACGATCCAAACGCAATCGCAGTAGTTCATCAGGCCAAGATTATTGGCTACATCAATCGGCTTCAGGCCCCAGCGATGAAGAAATGGCTCGTAAACAATCAGCTAACTTCGGTTTTGGAGAAGTTAAACGGAAAGCCTACGAAGCCCCGGGCGTTTATTTTCCTTTGGGTTAACTAGCCTAACTGGGCGAACATATGGGTGACCGGCAAGCGGGTGATCTCAGGCGTGCCGTCGAATCGCAGCACGGCGGGACGGCAACCTATGTCCAATCTGTCCCGATTCGCGAGGAGCACAACGGGCAGACGGTTTGGGATGGCATGGTCGCGGTCTTTGACCTAGCGGGGCATCCAAAAGCTACCCGCGCTTATGCGTGGTCCTATGAGCGCCCAGACGGCAAGCGACGGTTCTTCGCTGTGTTGCACATGCCTCCCGTGGCAAGCCCCCGTGACGCCGTGCGGGCGGCTATCGTGGCGGAGGCGAGGGCGAAGTGAAACGAATTGCGACCCTTGGTTTAACGCTCTTGCTGCTGGGCTGCGACCGATCTCACGACGCATTACAAAGCATGGCGCAATGCAAGCTGGATAAAAGGGCAGAAGCCCCCGTCTGGAACGAGACGTTCCTGCAGAATTGCATGGAAGCGAAGGGGCTCATCCGGGATGACAGTCTCATGATCAATCAGAAATTTAGATGCTCCGACGATGTGAGCGCCCCCACCGAGGCGGCGTGCTACCGCCGCTCAAATTAGGACACTACCCAATCTCACCTGCATTTGCCAGTTATGTAGGCGGGTTAATAGGATTTAGCTTTCCCGGTTCAGTGGAAGAGTCCTATTCCACCGGAGCTGCGACCGCGGGGAACAACAGCTACGTGGGAGGATGTGTTGGATACGACGATAGCGGCGGAGGCTTTTCCAACGACTATTGGGACACAACCACCAGCGGCATCACCAATCTGAGCCAGGGGGCCGGCAACATCGCCAACGATCCCGGCATCACCGGCGAGACGACGGCGCAGTTGCAGGCCGGATTGCCGGCCGGATTCGATCGGTCGATCTGGGCGGAGAATCCCAGCATCAATGGCGGCCTGCCCTACCTCATCGCCAACCCGCCGCAATAGCGAGCCGCTCCGAGGGGCACGCGCAATCGCATTTCTTCCTGCCTCGCGCGGCACGCGTGGGGAAGGTGGCGCGCAACGCGATAGCGTTGCGTGACGGAAGGGGCTTCTCGTCGGCATCGTGCCCCCACCGTCTCGCACGGACTGCAGTCCGTGCGATCCACCTCCGCCCATTCGCTTCGCGAACGGGGGGAGGAGGCGCACCAATGCGCAATTGCATCTCCTCCTGCCCCGCGCGGTACGCGTGGGGAAGGTGGCGCGCAATGCGTCAGCATTGCGTGACGGAAGGGGCTTCTCGCCGGCAAAGCTTCCCCCTCCGTCTCGCACGGACTGATGTCCGCGCGATCCACCTCCCGCCATCCACTTCGTGGACGGGGGAGGAGGCGCACCAATGCGCAATCGCATTTCTTCCTGCCCCGCGCGGTACGCGTGGGGAAGGTGGCGCGCAACGCGTCAGCGTTGCGTGACGGAAGGGGCCTTTCGCCGGCAGAGGGCCCCCTCCGTCTCGCACGGACTGATGTCCGCGCGATCCACCTCCCGCCATTCGCTTCGCGAACGGGGGAGGAGGCGCGCGCACCTGACACGAGACGCCGCGACCATCGCCTCTGTCGGCCGTATGGTCGTAAAGGCCGATTGGATTTTCACAGGTTCGAGCGGCGTTCTTCAGCCGGTCAGCGGCATTCTGCTCGCGCATGTCAGCGGATGGCCGCTCACCGCGCCATGGCTAGTTGTGACCTATGGATTTTATGCGCTTGCCTTCGCGTGTTGGGCGCCGGTCGTCGGACTCCAGATGAGAGCGCAAAGACTTGCACAAATCGCCGCGGAAAGCGGACAGCCGCTCGGGCCAGAATATTTCCGCACGATGCGGATCTGGTTTCTGCTCGGATGGCCGGCCTTTCTGAGTCTCATCGCCGTATTCTGGCTGATGATCGCCAAGCCGCCGCTCTGATGACGTGTTATTCCGGTTTCCGCGCGGAATAAAACGTAGCCTTTATCCGTCGGCAATTTCTTGTCTCACGCTTCGATCATGGGGTCGTATCCGGCCGCATCCGACATTCTCGTAATCCAATTCTGATTCCGAATTCCGTGCTGCAACGTGATAGAGTCTCGCTGTCCGGTATCGCGAGGATGTCATGACCCGACTGCTTTGCCTGCTTTGTCTTCTGCTCCCTGGTGTCGCTATGGCACAGGTCAGTGTCACGACCTGGCATTACGATCTGGCGCGAACGGGCTCCAATCCCATTGAGACGGCGCTGACGACGAAGACCGTCAACACATCCGGCTTTGGAAAAGTCTGTTCCTATCCGGTCGATGGTCAAATCTATGCCGAGCCGCTTTACGTGCCGGGGCTCACGATCGGTGGCGGCAAGCATGATGTGGCATTCGTCGCGACCGAGCATGACAGCGTTTATGCCTTCGATGCCGAGTGCAACACGCCGAAGCCGCTGTGGCAGACGAGTTTTCTCGGGTCAGGCATCACCACCATGCCCTGCACCTCCGACCGGCAGCCGCAATGCGACGTGACCATCATGTCGCCGGAACACGGCATTTCGCCCACGCCGGTGATCGATGTGAAAGGCGGCACGATCTATGTCGCGGCGCAGAGCGTGGAGAGCGGCGCCTATACCCAGAAGCTGCATGCGCTCGACATCGCGAGCGGCGCCGAGAAGGCCGGCAGTCCGGTCGTCATCTCAGGGAGCGCGCCCAACAATCCGTCGCTGCATTTCGATCCGGAACAGGCGTTCCAGCGCGCCGGCCTGTTGCTGCTGAACGGCGTCGTCTATGTGCCTTTCGCGTCCAACGACAGCGCGAATGGCTGGATGTTCGGCTACGACGCGGCGACGCTGGCACAGAAATCGATCTTCAGCGTCACGCCCAACGGCAGTCTCGGTGGCATCTGGGGCGGCGGCGCGGCCCCCGCGGTCGATGCTGCGGACAACATCTATCTTGGCACGGGAAACGGCAGCTTCGATGCGAACACGGGTGGCGCCGATTACGGCATGTCGGCGCTTCGCATGGTGCCGGCGGGGAACACGCTTTCGGTCACCGACTACTTTGCGCCGTCGAAGGAACAGAAACTTTCAAAGCGCGATCTTGACCTCGACTCCGGCGGGCTGATTCTTCTGGCGGACCAGCCGGGCTCACACACGCATGAGGCAGTGATCGGCTTCAAGACAGGCGAATTTTTTCTGATCGACCGCGATCATATGGGCGGCCTGGGAACGAAAAATGCGGTGCAGGCCTTCACGGCCAATCGCGGCGGCATCTACAGCAGCGCCGCGACCTGGAATGGCAACGTCTATCTTGCCGGCGTCGATGGCGTGTTGAACCAGTGGACGCTGCAGAAGGGCGTTTTTCCCTCCTCGCCGACCCATCAAACGTCTGTCTCCTACAGCTATCCCGGCGCGACGCCTTCCATTTCGTCGAACAAGGACAAGGACGGCATCGTGTGGACGATCGCCACCGACGGGAAAGTGCAGGGTGGCAAGCCGGCCGTGCTGTATGCTAACGACGCCCGCGACATCTCCGTCGAGCTTTACGACAGCAACCAGGCCGGCAAACGCGACATCCCCGGCGCGGGCGTGAAATTCACCGTGCCCACGATCGCCGACGGGAAGGTCTTCATCGGCACCCAGACAGAACTGGACATCTACGGGCTGCTCCCGCATTCGTGAGGACGCAAGCGGCCGTGGCCGTTCGGGTTTAGCCGGGTTCCTCACCAGCGCTTGCGCTCCGCGGGAGAGGAACCGGCTTGGCGACGGTTCAGGGGGGTGTGATGTGAGGCAGCGCCCTACACCACACCGCCATTTCGTGCTAGGCTGGTGTTGAAGGTGCTGCAATCGGGGGATTCGGATGCGCGTTCTTTCATCCTGCGCCATCCTTGCGCTTGTCGCGTCGGCCATTCCGGCCGCTGCCGCGACCGAAACCGTGCTCTACAGTTTTCCGTCCAGCAATCTCGGCAACCCGCTGGGACCGCTGCTGCTGCGCAAGGGCGTGCTTTACGGTACGGCCAGCGGCTACGACGCGGGTGGCGATGGCCAGGTGTATGCGCTGAGCCCGTCGAAGGGATTGTGGAAGTTCCAGACGCTGGTCGCGTTCGATTATCCTCAGGGCTCCATCCCGCGGGCGGGGCTTGCGGTGGATGCGTCCGGCGCGCTTTACGGCAGCACGGGTACGGGCGGCGTCAATGGCCATGGCACGGTCTTTAGGTTGCGCAAGGCGGGCGGCAGCTGGGTGCGCGACACGGTGTGGGATTTCGGCGGCACATCCGATGACGGCACCGATCCCGAAAGCGATCTCATGGTCGACAGCAAGGGCGGCATCTACGGCACCACGGTGTTCGGCGGCACCAATCAGGAGGGCATCGTCTTCCGCTTTTCGCGTCACGGCGACACGTGGAAGGAAGATGTCATTCGCCGCTTCGACGGCAACAATGACGGCTATGAGGCCGAAGGCGGCCTGATCATGGACCGGAAGGGCGCGCTCTACGGCACGACCTTGAAAGGCGGCTTTGGCGATTACGGCACGGCCTACAAGCTTACGCCCTCCGGCAATTCCTGGGTCGAGAGCAAGATGCACGACTTTGCCAATACCGATGGGGCGCTTCCATGGGCTCCCCTGGTCGAGGGTACGCACCACACATTTTACGGCACGACCATTTTTGGCGGCGCCGCGACCATCGGCACCGTGTTCGCGCTCAAGGATTCGCGCAACGGCTGGACACGCACGACGATTCACGATTTCCGGGGTCCCGATGGCTCGCAACCCTATGGTGCCCTCACCGCGGGCGGGCCGGGCATTTTCTACGGCACCACTGCCTTTGGCGGCGATCATGGCGACGGCACCGTGTTCATGCTGAGCCAATCCGCCGGCGCCTGGACCGAGACGGTGCTCTACAGCTTTGCCGGTGGGGGCGACGGCATCAATCCGCAGGGCGCGGTGACCGCGGACGGCAAGGGCCATCTGTTCGGCACGACCTATTATGGCGGCACAAAACGCAGCGGCACGGTGTGGGAGATCACGCTCTAGCCCATGTCCGTTTTCGTCGGATTCATGTCATATGAGACACGAACCCCTGATGCTACAAACGCGACATGGCCAGCGCCGCACCGCCCCGCACCATCGCAGCACCGCCCCGCACCATCGGATGTCTTGGATTTGACGGGGTAGCCGCGCTCGATCTGGTGGGCGTGCTCGACGCCTTCTACATCGCCGGCGGCAACGACTGGCGCAGGCCGTCCTCCCTGTACCGCACACTCGTGGTGGGTCTCACGGCCGCGCCGTTCCGTTCGGAAGCCGGCCTCAGGCTGACGCCGGATACGACTCTCGCCGATGCGCCCAAATTCGACACGCTGGTCGTGCCGGGCGGACCCGGCCTGCGCGAGGCCGACACCAACGCCGCCGTCGCGCAATGGCTGCGTCGTCGCGCGCCCGTCACCCGCCGCATCGTTTCGGTCTGCACGGGTCTCTACGGGCTGGCCGCGAGCGGGCTGTTGGATGGACGATGCGCCACCACCCACTGGTTTCATGCCGCCGATGCGCAGGCGCGCTTTCCAAAGGTGCGGATCGAGCCCAACGCCATCTTCATCCGCGATGGTGCATTCTACACCTCGGCCGGGATGACGGCCGGTATCGATCTGGCACTCGCGCTGATCGAAGACGATCACGGCCCGGCACTGGCGCTTGCCACCGCACGCCAGCTTGTCGTGCATGTGAAGCGCAATGGCGGGCAGCTGCAATATTCCGAACCGCTGCGTCTGCAGACGCGCGCCGGAGACCGCTTCGCCGAACTTGTCTCTTCGATCGCGGGCGATCCCGGCGCGGACTGGAGGGTGGAGACGATGGCCGCGCGGGCGGGCTTGTCGAGCCGCCAGTTTGCGCGCCGTTTCAAGGCGGCCTTCGGCGACACGCCGGCCGATTGCGTGGAAAAGCTCCGGCTCGACGACGCGAGACAGAAACTCGCTGCCGGCCACGAAGGTCTGGCGCGCATTGCCCATGAGGCAGGATTTGGCAGCGCCGATGGCTTTCGCCGCGCCTTCGAGCGCCGCTTCGGCCTGCCGCCCAGCGCCTATCGCAACCGCTTCGCCACACACATTGAAGGAACCGCATCATGAAACGATCTTTCGCGATCATCCTTGGGGCGGCGCTCGCCTGTCTCGTGATCCTGCCGGGCGCCGCGGAGACTGGTGCCGCAACAGCCGACAGCGCGGGGTCTGCATCACTGTACGATGCAAAAGGCGGCCTTCTGTTTCCCGCCGAGTATCGCACCTGGATCTTTCTCAGTTCCGGGCTCGACATGAGCTACAGCGCCGATTCGTCGGCGGCAGGGCAGCATGTGTTCAACAATGTGTTCGTGCAGCGCGCGGCCTATGACTCGTTTCTCAAGACGGGCGTGTGGCCGAATGGCGCGGTGCTGCTGCTCGAAAACCGCGGCGGCGCCACCAATCAGTCGATCCTCAAACATGGACAAATCCAGACCGGCGAGGTGCTGGGCTATGAAGCGCATGTCAAGGATGCGCGCTTCAAGGATGGCTGGGCGTTCTTCGGATTCGACGACAATCTGAAACCCGCCACGGAAATTCCGCACACGGCATCCTGCTATTCCTGCCATCAGGCCCATGCCGCCGCCGACACGACCTTTGTGCAGTTCTATCCGACCCTCTTGCCGGTCGCGACGAACCTCAAGACGCTGAGCGCATCGTATCTCGCAGAGACCGCGCCGAAAAACTGAGTCAGGTTTCACACACGCTTGTGCGGCGTTTTCACCTCGGCCGCTTTCGCGCCAATGCGCGCGAGTTCCGCGTCGAGCAATTCGGCCGGCAGGGGCATCAGTCGCGGTGTCTCGGTCCAGACGAGCGCGCAATCGATCGTTTTGTCGGGAAATATCTTTGCAAGCGCCGCACGGTAGAGCGCCATCTGACTCAGATAGAGTTGCGGGACCGAGGCCAGATCGCGCGGGGCAGGGCGGTTGCTCTTGAAATCGACCGCGAGAACGCGCGTTTCGGTAACGGCGATGCGATCGAGCCGGCCGTTGACACGCGCGCCGTCTCCCAGTTCCGGCAGTTCGGCGACGATGGCGGTTTCGGCGCGCGAGCGCGGCGAAAACGCGGCTGCGAAATCCGAATGGTCGAGCACGGCCATCGCTTCGGCAACGAGCGCCTGTCGCGCGCCTTCGTCCACGTCCTGCTGCGCCAGATAGCGTGAGGCCGCGCGCGCACGCGCATCGTGGGGCAGGTCGGGCAAATGCGCCAGCAATGTGTGAAGGAGATTGCCGCGTTGGAAGGCTTTCGCGCCGCCGCCCGCAAGCGGCGAGAGCCGCGTGGGCTCCGCCTGATCCGCCGCTTCCGATGGCCGGATCAGCCGCGGCCGCACATTTTCGTTGCGCGGTATCGTGCGAGCCCAGCCGGGCAGCGAGATCTCAATCGCGACATCATCTTCCTTTGCCGTCTCCTCCATGCCGGCTTCGCCGATGACACACAGTTCGTCTTCGCCCTCCTGCTTCACTGCGATCCCCAGCGCTTTTGCCACAGGTGCCATCAGCGCATACCAGGAACCGTCTTTTACGCCATGCGCGCCCTCGAAGCCGCAGATGTGAAGCTGGTCGCGCGCCCTGGTCAGCGCCACATAGAGCAGCCTGCGATGCTCGCGCAGCGCATCGGCTTTGGCCGCCTCCTTGACAGCGGTCACGCAATCGGGCGCCGCGTTTCCCGAAACGGGGAAGAAGGCGGCATCGTCGTCATACAGGAGCGCCGCATGGCGCGAGCCGCCATCGGGCAGCGTCGTCGTGTCGGGAAGGACGACGATATCGGCCTCGAGCCCCTTTGCACCGTGGACGGTCATCACGCGCACCTCGTTGCGACCGCGTTCCATGTCGCGCTTCACCTCCGCATCGGCCCGCTCCAGCCAATGCAGGAAGCCTTCGAGCGACGGCGTGTTGAACCGTTCATAGGCAAGGCACAGCGCATGAAATTCGTCGATCGCATCGCTGGCCTCGATGCCGAGCCGCGCGAGCAGCCGCTTGCGCATGCCGCTTGCGGAAAGCGCATGGGCGTAGAACTCGTAAGGCGGCGCGAAATCGGCGCGGGTGCGCATTTCGCTGAGGAATGTGTGCGCCGCGGCGGACGCCGGCAAATCCTCCCGCCGCATTTGCAGTTCGCGCCAGAGCGAGCCCTTGCGCGGCTGTGCCAGCCCATAGAGATCGTCTTCGGAAAAGCCGAGCAGCGGCGAGCGCAGAAGGGCGGCAAGATTGAGATCGTCTTCCGGCAGCAGGACGAAGCGGCCGAGCGCCACCAGATCCATCACCGCGATCTGCTCGCAGAGCCGGATGCGGTCGGCGCCGGCCACCGGCACGTCGCGTTGCTTGAGCTGGCGGATAAGCTCGGTCGCGAAGGGTTCGCGCCGCGGCATCAGCACCATGATGTCGCCCGGACGGATTGCGCGATCGTGCCCCGCCAGCCGCGTTCGCCCATCGGTCCAGCCCTTGATCCGCGTCGCGACCTGCACCGCCAGCCGTACCACCGGACTCGAAGGCGAGAGGAGATCGATCGGTCTTTGCCAGCCGTCGAGTTGGGCGGTCTCCATCGGCTTGAGCGTCGGCCACAATTCGACACGGCCGGGCGCGGCGAGGCGCACGGTCTCGTGTTTGACGGGGTGGCTCGAGACGCCTTCGCGTGCTTCGTCGCTTGCAAACACGGCATCGACAAAGCGCAGGATCTCGGGAGCGGAACGGCGCGACTGCGACAGCTCGACCGACACGAGGCCTTCGCCGGCGCGAGAGGCAAAATGGGTGCGGTTGATCTCGAATTGCTTCGGGTCGGCGCCCTGGAAGCTGAAGATGGATTGTTTCTCATCGCCGACCACGAACAGCGTGCGTGCCGCATCGTCGCCGCGCGGCGCCCCTTCGCCGGCGAACATCTCCTCGGTGAGGGCGCGCACGATCTGCCATTGTTCGGGACTGGTGTCCTGACCCTCATCGATCAGGACGTGATCGAGACCGCCATCGAGCTTGAACAGCACCCATGCTGCGGCATCGGCGCGGGCAAGCAGACGCAGGCTGGCGGCGATCAGATCGTCATAGTCGAGCACGCCGCGTGCGCGCTTCAGCGCCGTGTATTCGCCGAGCGCCGCCTGGGCGAGCGTCAGTGCTGCTTGCGCCAGCGACGCGGCCCGCGCATTGCGGCAGCGGTTCTCGGCAGCCTCGAAGCGGTTGGCGGCCTCTTCGAAGGCCGCCAGCAAATCCGGATTGGTGTCGGCGAGCTTTTTGGTCGCCAGACTTTTGCGCCGTGTGCCGCCGGTCGTGAAAAAGACGCGCTGAAACAGTTCGAATTCGCCGCCCGTCACTGCCAGCTTCAGGGCTTCGGCCAATCGCTTGTCCGTGACGGAACCGCTTTCGAGCCAGCGCGCAATCGCTTCGAGATCATGGCGCGCGGCTTCCATGTCGGCGCAGAACTGCCGGGCGAAATCCTCATGATTTGCGCCCGGCTCCGTGTCGTGTGCGCGTGCCACGGCCATTGCAAGCGAATCCTGGTCGCTGCCATGGCGCGTGAGAAGGCGTTCAAGCTTGCGCCGCTCGCCGCCCAGGGCCGAATCGAGCAGACTTTTCAGCCGGCTTTCATCGGTTTGCGTGGCGAGAAAGGCCGTCGCATCGGCCAGCGGGGATTCGTTCGCGCCGGCGCGCGCCAGCACGCGCCGCTCTGCCTCGTCGATCAGCTCGCGCGCCGTCGGCTCGTCGAGCACGTCGAACGCCGGTGTGACGCCGGCTTCAAGGGGAAAGCGCGCAAGCAGGTACTGGCAAAACGAGTGGATGGTCTGGATCTTCAACCCGCCTGGCGTTTCGAGCGCGTCCGCGAACAGGCGCCGCGCTTTCCTCAGGCTTTTTTCGCTTTGCACGCCCGCGCCGATCGACTGCAGCGCCGCATCGAGTTCTGCGTCGGGCAGCATCGACCATTTGCCCAGCTGGTCGAACAGCCGCCCCTGCATCTCGGCTGCGGCCGCCTTGGTGTAGGTGAGGCAGAGAATTTTCGCGGGTTTTGCGTCTTCGAGCAGCAGGCGCGCCACGCGATTGGCCAGCGTGTAGGTCTTGCCGGTGCCGGCATGCGCCGACACCCAGGCCGAGACGGACGGATCCGCCGCATCAGGGCTCGGGACACTCATGCGTCTTCCCAGCCGGCCACGGCCCATTCGCGCATGCGCGACAGATGATCGTAGTCGTTCGACATCGCGGCGCGGAACGGCGCTTCCCGCGGCAGATAGGGCGTGTCTTCGGAATCGAAAGCGGCGATATAGTCGACGAGGCGGCGCTCAGTTTTTGTGAGCAAATCGCGCAGATCGCCCTTCACAAGGTGATAGTCGCCTGCCACCGCGCCGCCGGCAAAACGGATATAGACGAGTTGCGTCGCTTCGCAGACACCAATTTCGGCGAAGCCGCCGCGTTCGAGAATCAGGGCTTCGAGCGGCAATTGCGGCGCGAAGGACTGCACCTGCGAATCCGAGGGCGGCAAGCCCGTCTTGTAGTCGATGATGCTCGCGCCGCCCGCGTGCAAAAGATCGATGCGATCGGCGCGCGCATTGAGCGTGAATGGGCCCGCCGGACCTTCGAAAATCGTTTCGCCCTTGAGTTCCACGAATGAACGCAGAATGTCACGCTGCCGCCGGCCTTCTTCGATCACGAGCCATTTTGCGGCACGCACAAAGCGTGGCCGCCACAACGCCAGCGTTGCCTGCGGAATGTCGTGATCGGCAAAGGTCGCATCGGCGCGCGCAATCAGGTTTGCGAGTGCATCGTCGCCCCCGGCGCCATCGCGAATGAACTGTTCGAGAATGGCGTGGATCACGCTGCCGCGATCCATCGGTCCGATCTCTGCCTCGAGCGGCTGAAGCGGCTTCAGACGCAAAACGTGTTTGGCATAGATGGCGTAGGGGTCGCGGATCCACTCCTCGACACCGGTTGCCGACAGTCTTCGCGGCCGCACGGACACAGGCGGGCGTGGCTCGGGCCGTTTCTCTGCCGCAATGGGATCGTCCGGTTTGGACAGGAGTTGCGCATAGACGGCGTAAGGCGCCACGCATGCGAGCCGGTTTTCGAGCCCCAGCCCTCTCGCAAGCTGCCGCAACCGTTGCAGCCAGCGCGACGCGACCGTGGGTGTGCCATCCACTTTCAATGCGCGAGTCAGCACCACGCGCGGCGCGGCGGCGAGTGTCGCGAAATCATGGGCGGCGAGACCGATGGCGCGCTCGGGCGATTCGAATCCCAGCGCTTCACGCATCGGTCGCGACAGCCATGGATCCGCCGAGGCCGTTTGCGGCCACGTCGCCTCATTCAATCCTCCAAGCACCACGACGTCGAATTGCTGCAGCCTTGCTTCCAGCGGCCCCAGGATCGCCAGACGCGGATGACGGCCAAAGGGCGGACGCACCGCGCGTTCTTCCGCCATCATTGCGAACAGCGATGGATAGGCGCTGGGTGCAATGTCCGGCAAATTCGCGCCTGCGGTCAGCAGGTCGCCGACAAACTTGCCAGCCTGTTCGCCTGCCTCGTTGCGCCATAGGAGTTCCGCGCCCGAAGTCGTGTCGTTTGCCGCAAGACGTTCGGCGGTTTCGCTATGGCAGCGCACCAGCGCGTCCAGCGGCGTTTGCGTGCGGGCCATCACCTCGGCGAAGGGCGCGAGACATACGGTCAATTCCGCAAACCAATGCGCCACGTCGCCCAGCACCGGGGCAAGGGCGCTGTCCCCCGCTTCGTGCCGCGCACGGGCGATGGCCTTGGCGATGCCGGCCAGTCTGGCGTCGGGCCGTGGTCCGCGCAAGACAAGACGATCCAGTGCCCGCACGCTTCGGCGGAACACTGCCTGCGCCACGCCGCCCGACGCGAGCGGATGTTTGAGCAATGCCAGCAACGCAACCGGGGTGAATTGTTCCGCAGCGGCTTCGGCCAGCAGACTGAGGAACGTCCCTGGTGGCGTGCGCGCCAGTGGCGTACCCGCCGAATCGTCGATGGCGATGTCCCAGCGCGCCAGTTCGCCCGCCACACGCCGCGCCAGCGCGCGATCCGGCGTCACCAGCGCCGCACTCCGGCCGGACTGTTCGATCGCTTCGCGCAACATCAAGGCGATGGAGGTGGCTTCCTCGCCTGGATGTGCGGCCTCCAGAACGGTGATGCCGTCCAGGCCGCGAGCGATGGGCGAAGGATCATGCTCGGCAAGCGCGCGCCAGGCGTCGGTAGTCGGGGCGGGCCGCAGCGCTTCGCGCAGCATCGTCAGACGCGGCGTGTCCTCTGCCGTCGGCGTCCAGTCGGCAATTTCGGCACGCGACACACCGAGACGGGCGAGCACCTGTTTCAGCCCGTATTGGGCGTGACCGGGGCCCAGCTGCTCCCAGCTTGCTTCGTCGAGTTCCCGATCGAGCGCGGGCAGCACCACCATACCGTGGGGAAGCGTGGCGATCGCGGCCAGGAGACCGGCCGTTGCCGGAATGCTGCCCGTGGTACCGGCGGCGATGACGGGCTGCTGTACGGGGTTGTCGCGATAGCGTTGCGCAAGCGCGGCCAAAAGGGCGTTGCGCCGACAGGAAGGATCGAGAGCGTTTTCGGCCGCCAGCACGTCCGGCCAGGAATCGCGCAGCGTCACGAGGAAATCGCGCACCGTCTGCCAGTGTTCTGCGAGTGCAGCCGGCGCAAGGGTTTCGAGCCTGCCCAAATCGGCCTGCTGGGTCTCCGCTTCGTCGAGAAAGCCTGCAAGGCTGCGGGCGAGACTTGCGGCCTGCGCAAATCCCGGAGCCGGGCGGCCGGTGTTTTCATGCCAGCGCAGCACAAGCGTGGCGAGCAAAAGGCGGCGGCGCACCGGATCGATCGCGGGCAGAAGTGCGAGATCCTCGCTGGATCCCGACTGGAAATCATCTTCTCCGTCGCCCAGCGCGCGAATGCGCGGCAGAAGAGCTGCGCCGCCCAGAACGCGTGCGAAGGCCTCGCTCAAGGTGCGTGTCGCGCGTTGCGTCGGCAAAAAAATTGTCGCGTCGGCCAGACGCAGCGGCTCGCGCTCGGCATCGAGGCGCGCAATCACGCCGCGCGCCAGCGCTTCGGCGAAACCTGTGCCTGCTGGAATGGTGAAAATGCGGCTCGACAAGAGGCGGCTCCCGGCGTGTGGCCTCACCTTATGCGAAGGCAGACTTCCGCGCACGCTGTGTTGCACATCGCACGGGATGGGGGTCAGGCCGGCAACAGGTCGTCCAGATAGTCTTCGGCCTGTGTCACGGCTTCGGGCGTGCCGACATGCATCCACACGCCATCGAGACGCGTGCCGAAGATGCGGCCATGGTCCATCGCACGGTTCCACAGAGGATTGACCGAGAAATTGCCCTGGGTGCACCCGTCGAACACGCGCGGATGGATGATCTGTACGCCGGGATAGGCGAAGGGCGAGAGCCGCTGTTCCGGCACACGCGCCAGGCGCCCGTCCGCATCCATCATGAAATCGCCGGGCCCTTCGTAACCGGTGGCGCTGACCAGAGCCGCCATCAGCAGAAGCGCATCCATGTCATCGGGATTCCAGCGCTCGATCATGCGGTCGAGTGCGCGGCCATAGCCTTCGACCCAGATCGTATCGGAATTGTGTACGAAGAACGGCTCGCCCTCAAAATGGGACAGAGCCTTGAAGACGCCGCCGCCCGTGCCAAGCAGGCGCTCGGTCTCGTCGGAAATGCGGATTTCAACATCCTTGCGCGCCGCCAGATGGGCTTTCAGCATTTCTGGATGATGGTGAACATTGACGACTGCCATTTCCACGCCCGCGGCGACGAGGCGGTCGAGCGCGTGATCGATCAGCGCCCGTCCGCGCACCCGCACAAGCGGCTTCGGCATGGTGTTGGTCAGAGGACGCATGCGCGTACCGAGGCCGGCCGCCAGCACCATTGCGCGTTTGATATGGGTCACGCGCCGGCTCCTTCGATGATGCGCGCCTGCCGCATTTCGCGCGGAATGGTGCGGTTGTACCAGTCCCCGAGATCACGCAGCAGGGGGTGATCGAGATCGCGTTCGAGGTTTTCCCAGACACGCGGCAGATAGGAAAGATAGCGGCGCTTGCCGTCACGTGCGGCGAGGCGCGAGAAGATTCCCGCGATCTTGGCATTGCGCTGGGCCGCGATCACGGCCGACTCCGCGGCAAACGCATCGGCGTCGAGTGCATCGCCCTGGGCCCGCATGGCACCCACATACCGCGCCATCATCCGCTCGCGGAGTGCCGGCGCCACATCGCGGCGCGCATCTTCGAGCAGCGATACGAGATCGTAGCTTCTGCTGCCGGCCACGGCATCCTGGAAGTCGATCACGCCAACTCGCGCGACGCCACTTCGCGCCGGCAGCCAGAGAAGGTTTTGCGCATGGTAGTCGCGGTGGACGAACGTCTTGGGCGAATCCGCCAGCGGGGCCAGTGCTTTCCGCCACAGGGCCCGATGTGCTTCCACCTCTTCGCTGCGCGCGCTGCGCCCCAGGGCGAATGGCAGGAACCATTCCGTCATCAGATCGGCTTCGGCGAGCAGCGCGGTCTCGTCATAGGCGTACAGCGCCATGCCATCGGCGAGCGAGTCGGGCTTTGGCGTGCTGTGCAGGCGCACCAGAACATCGATTGCCGCGGCGTAAAGAGCTTCCTCGTCGGCGTCGTCCGCCAGCACATCGGTATAAAGCCCGTCGCCCAGATCCTCGAGCAGCACAAATCCCTTGCGCGTGTCGGCTGCGAGAATGCCAGGCGCCGAGAGCCCGCGACTGCGCAGATAGTCGGCCGCGGCAATGAAGCGCGCGCAATCGGCGCCAGCCAGCCTGGCCACGGCGTTGTAACCCAGCGCGACGCGTTCGGCGGGCGTGGCAGAAGTGGGGCAGGGCGGTGTTTCGGCCGCTTGCGGCTGATCCATCAGCATGGCGGTGCGCGCGCCATCCCGGATGCGGAAATACCGTCGCGTAGACGCATCTCCCGGCAAGGGCGCATCGGTAGCGTCGCCCCATCCGGCCCCGGCCAGGAATTCACGGCGCGCGAGATCGCGCACCTCTTCAGGCGTCACGTCGTTTCGTGTGTCCGCAGATATGACCAACGCCCAGGCCCCGTCCATGTCACGCGCCGCGCCGTATCGCCCATGATTTCGAGCGTCAGGTCGAGGCGGTCAGCCGGCAGCCGCGCTTCGGCGCGCTCCGGCCATTCGATCAGCACTACGCCCTGGCCAAGCGAGTCTTCAAAGCCCAGCTCGTCCAGTTCCGACGCATCCTCGATACGATAGAGGTCGAAATGCGACAGGTGCAATCGGGGTGTTTCATATTCCTGCAACAGCGTAAAGCTCGGGCTCGGCACGGTGTCGTCCACGCCCAGCGCCCGCAGGATCAGGCGCGCCAGAGCGGTTTTTCCCGCGCCCAGGTCACCCCTAAGCGCCAGCACATCGCCCGCTCTCAATCCGGCAGCGATTCTCTGCGCGAAGGCATTCGTCTGGCCGAGATCCAGCAGGTGGACCTCGCCCCGAAGGACAGCGTCGGCGGGCTCTTGCGTCATGCCCGCAAACGCTTCGCGCAAAACCCATCGCCGGGCAAGCGCTTCAGTCCTTTTCGTTCCGCTCCTGCGAGGCGCTGACGGTGCTCGGGTCGAACAGCCGCAATCCCACGAGATCGCGCGCAATGCCCTCGGCTCGGCCGCCACCCTCCGGAGGGTCGAGCACGGGTTCGTTCAACGCGATCTGCTCGAGACCCTTGCTCTTCAACTCCGTATTGATCTGGGCAAGCTTGCCGCGCGACAGCCCGTCGAATGAGGTTTCGACATCGCGCAGTTCGCGCTCGAGCACATCCACGCGTTTGATCGCATACGGCGTCGGCTTGTCTTCCACTGACATGATCGCGCCATAGACGTAGTCGAGATGTTCGCGCAGCCGCTCTTCACCGGTGATCGCGCCGCCCTCTGTGGTGGCGACGATCTTCTTGCGCAGATCGTCGGCATCGTCTGCGAGCGATTTCAGTTTCGCCGCGAGCGGATCGCCGTCCGGCAGTTTGCCGGCCCGTTCCATGGCGCCGGCATGGATCGCGACGATCTTCGCCGCAAGGCTGCTCATGCGCGCGAACAGGCCCGAAACGCGCTTGGCGGCCTCATATTGCAGCTTGCGGTCGGCGACCGTGAAGCTCACCCGCCTGTCGAGACCGACGGTGAGTGGCATGGTGTAGACGTGATCACCCTTGGTGAGCTTCACCGTGTACGTGCCTGGCGGGAGGCGAGGTCCGAGTACGGCGTTGCCGACGAGCGTGGCGCCCGGCGGCGTTTGCGGCGGGTCGTCGCGCATCGCCCACACGACTCGATTGAGCCCCTTGCGGTTGGACGCCGGCAGCGTGGTGATGAGTTTGCCCTGGGCGTCGAGAATGTCGAGTTTGAGGCGGCCGATCACCTGCCGGGCCTTTTGATAATAGGTGATGGTGGCGCCGTCGGCCGGATTTTGCCCGGCATAATCGGCATCGCCATTGGCCCAGCCGCCATTGGATTCAATGCGCTGCTGCTGCTTCGGTCCGGCGATGAGAGCTGCTTCTGCCGTCAGCGTCGACGGATGGATCGCGCGCAAAGGCGAGATGTCGTCGATGATCCAGATGCCGCGGCCATGTGTGGCCAGTACGAGAGCGTCATCGCGGGTCTGGAACGCCATGTCGCGCACGGCGACGGCAGGAAAATTGTTGGGATGGAACTGTGCCCAGTTCCCGCCGCCGTCGAGCGACACGAACAGGCCGAATTCCGTGCCCATGAATAGAATGTTCGGCGATTTCGGATCTTCTTTCACGACATGCACGTAGCCGCGCACATTCTGTGTCGTGGGCGTGACGATCGGTGTCCAGCTCTTGCCGTAGTCGCGCGTGCGAAACACATAGGCGCCCATATCGCCCGTGTTGTGACGGTCGACAGCCACATAGGCGGTCGCCGGATCGTAACGGCTTGCCTCGACCCAGCTGATCCAGTTGACCTTCGGCAGACCGGGAATGTTGGCGACGGTGTTCGTCCAGGTCCTGGCGCCGTCCTTTGTCACCTGGACATTGCCGTCGTCGGTAACGACCCAGATGACCTTGGGAGTCTTTGGACTCTCCGAGATCGAATAGATCGTGGTGTGCATTTCGGCGGCGGAATTGTCGACCGTGATGCCGCCGGATTCCTCCTGCTTCTGCATTTCGGGATCGTTGGTCGTCAGATCCGGCGAGATGCGGTCCCAGGTGAAGCCATGATCCCTGGAGCGGAAGAGGAATTGCGAGCCGATATAGATCGTGCCCTTTTCATTGGGCGACAGAGCGATCGGCGTGTTCCAGTTGAAGCGCAGCTTTTCGTTGTAGCCGGCCTTCGGCTGGATATCCCGGTTCGCCAGTGTCTTGCGGTTGATGCGGCCGATAAAGCCGCCCTGATATTCGGCATAGGCGTAGTTGGGATCCGATGGATCGGGAAACGCCCAGAACCCGTCGCCGCCATAAAGATTTTCCCAGCGGCTGTTGGAGATGCCACCAGGATAGGCGCTGTCCCCGACCCAGGACGAATTGTCCTGCAATCCGCCATAGACCTGGAACGGATCCTTGTCGTCGACGCTGACATGATAAAACTGGCTGACCGGCAGATTGTTACTCTTCCACCATTTGACGCCGCCATCATACGAGATCCAGAGCCCGCCATCGTCACCGCCGATCACCTCCCTGGGATTGGACGGATCGATCCAGACATCGTGCCAATCGCCGTGACTGCCGCCGCCGGCATCGGTGAAGCTCTTGCCGCCGTCTTCAGATGCTATGACGCGCAAATTCATCTTGAACAGGCGGTCGGGATTGGTCGGATCGACGACGATGCGTGCGAAATAGAACGGCCGCCACACCATGTTGCGGCTGCGGTCGCGCTCTTCCCAGCTCGCTCCGCCATCATTGGACACATAGAGCGCCGAGCGCACATTCTCGACAAAGGCATAGACGCGCTTCGGGTCGGAAGGCGCATAGACGACTTCCACCCGGCCCCAGGGCGCGGCGGGCATGCCCTTGTTCGTGGCGGCGGTCACCGCGGTCCAGCTCTGGCCGCCATCGGTGGAATGAAACAGGCCGCTCGCCGAGGTCGCGTCCGGGCCATCGCCGCCCGAACGGAATGACCAGCCTTTGCGGCGGAAATCCCACATGCCGGCGAAGAGCTCATCCGGATTTTTGGGATTGAGCGTGACCGACGAGCAGCCGGTCGAAAGATTGCCGCCCTTCAGCACAAGCGACCATGTCTTGCCGCCATCCGTCGTCCGGTAGAGGCCGCGATCGGCGCTGTCGCTCCATAGCCGGCCCGGCACGCAGGCATAGACTGTGTTGCCGTTGCGCGGATCGACCAGGATGCGCGTGATGCGCTCGGATTGCGGCAGGCCCATATTGGTCCAGCTCTCGCCGCCATCGGTGGATTTATAAATGCCGTCACCGATCGACACCGAGTTGCGCGTCCAGCTTTCGCCGGTGCCGACCCACACCACTTTCGGATTGGTTGGATCGAGCGCGATGGCGCCGATGGACTGCACCGGCTCGCGGTCGAAGACAGGTTTGAAACTCGTGCCGCTGTCCTGCGATTTCCACACGCCGCCCGAGGCCGCGCCTACGAACAGCGTGATCTTGCCATCCGGTTCATGGCGCCCGGCCACGGCCGAAACGCGCCCGCTCATCGCGGCCGAGCCGATATTGCGGATTCCGAGGCCCGAGATCGTGGCGCTTTCGATCGTCTGCGCCATGGCGGTTGTCGCGCCGAGACAGGCGGCGAATGCGAGAAGGACGGATGTGCGGATCGAGATCATGCTTTTCACTGTGGATGGCGCGGGCGCGCCGGAGAAGGGAGAGTGCGCAGAGGGGGCGCTCATTTCGCCGAGGCGACAGGCGCTGCCGGCATCGCGAACAGGCTCCTGGGCACATCCGGATTGGCCTGCGCTGAAGTGATGGTCACGACCTGCTTGTCGGAATCCGCAGAGTTCGCCGGCCCCGACGCGACCGAAAACGGAAAATAGACGTCGCCCACCTTTTCGTAGTCGCCGAGATTGGTTTCGGTCTCTTTTTCGGCGCCGCGAATGGTGCGCAACTCGTCTACCTTGATCTCGAGATAGACATCGGGATCGAGGTAATACGTATAGATCGTGCCGTCAGTCTGGCTCACGCGCAGCTTGTAGGCATTCGTGCCGTCGATATCTTCCCGGCCCAGATAGTCGACCTGCGATCCCTTGGCATGCGCCGAGAGCAGCGCGCCGTCGATCGATCCCTGATCGGCCAGTTCGCGCGTTTCGTCCGAACCCATGCGCTCCGCATCCTTGCGGCCTTCGAAGGGATTGACGCGCCAGCCGGTGGCGCCGTCATAGGCCTGGATCACCGTCAGACCCTGGAGAGCAGCATCGACGCGAATCGCGCAATTCGCTGTGCCGGAATTCACCCGCGCGCGCGTTTCCGTGTAGCTCAGCTTGAAATCGCCCGGAAAGCGCAACTCGCCTTTGAATTGCACGGCATGGATGGCGGCGAGCCTGTCGGCGCCACCTCTCGCTGCGAGATTTTTCGCGACGAGTTCGTCTGCCGTCTGGGCATAAGCCCCAACGCAGGCGGAAAGAATCAGAAGCGGCGCAGCCGCCGCAACAGTTCGCCAATACACGGGGGTTCCTCTCGACGAATGGCCGCGTGGCGCAAGCCAGCGTGCCCGCCCCAAGATTGGGCGCGTGCGGACGACCGGTCAATCAGACTTGTTCCGCACAGGGCAGGGTTGCACAAGGAACAACGCACAATAGGAGTGCGCATGCCGTCGCACGACCTGCTAGACTGATAATGCGAGTGATTTGCAGAGGTCTGCCTTGAACGCCTTCGCCGATACCTTCCTGCTCACCTATGCGAGCCTGTTCCCGATCGTGAACCCGATCGGCAGCGCACCGATTTTCCTGAGCCTGACCCGGCGCTACACAGGCGAAGAACGCCAGGCGCTGGCGCGGCGTGTCGCGATCAACAGTTTCCTTTTGCTGCTGGGTTCTCTCTTCGTGGGCTCACACGTCCTTGCCTTTTTCGGCATCACCTTGCCGGTGGTGCGGATCGCGGGCGGTCTCGTGGTCACGGCCTTCGGATGGAAGCTGCTCCATGCCGGCGAAACGCCCGACATCCTGCGCAAGCCCGACAGCGGTGGCGTGACCAGAGGACCGAGCGATGCGTTCTATCCGCTGACCATGCCGCTTACGGTGGGGCCCGGCTCCATCGCGGTCGCGGTCACGCTGGGCAGCCAGCGGCCGAATGCCGTCGACGTTCCGCATCTCGCCATCATCGGCGGGGCGGCGATCGGCGGCCTCCTGGCGATCTCCGCCACGGTCTATGTCGCCTATCGCTTTGCCGAGCGCATGGTGCGCCTCCTCGGCGAAGGCGGCTTGAAAGTGATGATCCAGCTCTCGGCCTTCATCCTGTTGTGCATCGGAGTCGAGATCGTGTGGAGCGGCTGGAGCGCGCTCATGGGCGCCACGCCGTGATCGATCTCGCAGCCTATTTCGCCCGCATCGGCTATGACGGCCCACGCACGGCAACGCACGACACGCTGACCGCGCTGGTGCGCGCGCATGTGGGCGCGATCGCCTTCGAGAGTCTCGATCCCTTTCTTGGCCGCGGTGTTGCCATCGATCCGGCGTCGCTTGAGGCCAAGCTCGTGCGCCAGGCGCGCGGGGGGTATTGTTTCGAGCAGAACGGCTTGCTCTTCGCGGTGCTTACCGCGCTCGGCTATTCGGTCACGCCTCTCGCGGGGCGCGTGCGCTGGATGCTGCCGGACGAAGCGCCGCCATCGCCCCTCAGTCACATGCTTCTTCTCGTGCATCTCTCCGAAGGCGATTTCCTGTGCGATGTCGGGTTTGGTGGACAGTCACCCACCGCGCCGCTCAGGCTCGCGCCCGGCGCGGAGCAGCAGACGCCGCATGGCACGTATCGCCTCGTTCATTCCGATGACGTTTTCGGCCTTGAAATGCAGCTGCCGGAGCAATGGGCGCCCATGTACCGCTTCCGTCTGGAGAAGCAGGCGCCGCGCGACTACGAAGTGTTCAACTGGTACACGGCCACCCATCCTGCCTCGCGCTTCGTGAACAATTGCATCGCCGCACGCGTGGTGGGCGAAAGCCGGATCGCACTCTTCAACCGCGAATTCACCCGTCGCGAAGGCGATATCGTCACGCACACGACGATCATCGAGACAGCCGGCGAACTCCACCGCGTGTTGGACGAGCAATTCGGCCTTGAGATCGAGCGCGAGGCCATCGAACGGAATTGGGCGCGCTTGCCGGGGATTTGAATGGAATGCGAAGAAGGTGAAGTTTACTTCGAAGTAAAGTACCCGGACGCATCAAAAGGGTTTCCGCAGATCAGAAGTAGTCCTTGAGCACGAGGTGGCGCACCTTTCCGTCGGCCATCGTCAGCTCCACGCTTGTGCCTGCGGCTTCCTCGCCCAGCCTGATCAGCATGTCGCGGGACCAGGCCGAAGAGGGGGTGTGGTTGATCCGGCGGATGCGGTCGCCGGCTTTCAGGCCCGCCTTGTCGGCCGGGCTGCCGGGCGACACGAATTCGACTTCGATGGCGCCATCCTTGACCAGCATGAGCAGCCCCATACGGTCCTTACCGAACGGCGCGTTCGCGTGCGGCTCAGGCGTCATCCAGATCCGGTCGTGCGAGTAGTCGATCACCATGCGGAAGCGACTGAGAATCGGAAGCCCCACGTTGCCGGATATGAGGTCGGAGTTGACACTCGAGATCGTTTCCGGCGGAAACAGCGTCGGCACGTTGGTGAAGGTGACGCCGCCGAGCTCCAGCTTGTCGAGGCTCGCGATTGTCTGCGAATGCATGCCGCCGGCGCCGCCGCTGAGTCTCTGAGACGTGCGGCGGCCGTCGAGCAGTCCGTGGGCCTTGCCGTAGGCAGGAAACACCATCAGCGGCAAGGCGCTGCCGAGGTCGAACTCGAATTGCACGGGCGAAGCGCCATCGACCGAAACCGGAATCGAGCGAACGCCGATGAGCGATACCAGTGGAAGTTCCGCTGCGTCCTGCGGCCGCGTGATGCGCGCCGGATCTCGGAAGGCGATGCGTCGGTTGGCGAAGTCGATGTCGACGGCAAGCTCCCCGAAGAGTTCGTCGCCCAGCACGAAGGGGAGAGCGTGGCCGAGCTGACCCGCGTGAGCCTGGAGGTCGATCGACGCCACGGTGAGGTTGCTGAGCTTGAGCGCGCCGATCTCAACGCTCACGCCATCGACGATGGCCGCCGTCTCGTCGCCCCCCGAGCCCTGGAGGTTGGCTTCGCCTTTGGGTTTGAGACCGATCGACTGGGCGACCCCCTTGTCGATGACCGAGGACTGCGCGCCGCTGTCGAGCAGCACGACGATGTCATGGCCGTTCACCTTCGCCGGGATGAAGATGCGTCTGCCCCCGAAAAACTCAAAGGGGATCCACCCGGTTGAGGACGCGCCGTCGCTGAGCGTCGCCTTGTGGGCGGCGCTCGGCCGCGCGAGGAGCGCATCGGGGACGGGATGGTTGAGCTCTATCGCCTCGGCGTGAGTCGATTGATCGCCGCCGGGGGCGCCGGTCGTCACCTTGTCCTCGAACGGCATACGGACGCCGTCGACGAGACGCCAATCGCTCAGCCGCTCGAAGCGCGTCTGCCGATCCTCGGTGATGCGGAAGCCGTCGAGCGCGCCGCTCGCCGGATCGATAAAGGCGTCATAGGTGTCGGCGCCTCCGAAACTCACGCGCACCACCGACCAGCTCGCTCCATCGCGCTGCTCCGCGCCCAGCAGCGTCGCCTTGGCGCCGCCATTCCCGCGGAAGGCGTCGGCGAATTCGAGCGCGAGTTGATGGCGCTGAGCGTCAGCGCCGGCGCTGGGCGTCGTCTCGACCTGGCCGCTCGCGTTCGTGTCCCATGAGTGCTCCGGCTGCGATGTGACCACCTGGGTCTGTTTGAGAACGCCAAGGTCGATGTCGATGCGCTGGTCCGCACGGCTCGACCAGATCTCGACCTTGCCGTGAAGGCCGGAGGCTTCAATCGCCCCCCGCTGATGAATGGTCTGGAGCTGCTCGAACGCCGAACCACCGCGCCAGGCGATGTAGCGATCGACAAGCCCGTTAAGATCGTCGGCGCGCGCGGCGCCGGCAGAGAGCGCAAGGGCGAGCGCAAGTACCGATGTGCGGATCATGCAAATCTCTCCAGGGGTGGTTTCGGCGATCACGCTGCATCGCCATCGCGTCCCTCGCGGGGACCAATGAGCTTGCGAAGTCCCGGCGGGTAGGACGTGAGAAGGTTGAGCGCTGAAACGAATTTGCGGTCGGCGGCCTTCGACGCCTCTGCGCGCAGCTCGCTCGCGCGCGAGGAATGTTCGACGCACGCGAGATAGGCGCTATCGCTCCACACCGCGTGCTTCACCGATCGCGCGTCGCCGCTCAGGAGCGCGATCAGATGTTCGGACGCATCGACCACTACGTTCATCTGCACGCCGGGCCAGCGCTCGAGCACGAACCGGGATTGTGACGCGTGCAGAGCGAAATATGGCGCCCGCGCCGACCTGTCGTAGAGGAGGCCGGCTACCGTCACGCCTTGGGTCGCCGCCCGTGTGAGCGCGCCTTCCAGCCGCCGGAAGGGCTCGGGGAACAAGTCGAACAGCACGATCTCTTTCGCCCGTTCGATCATCACCGTTGCGCGCTCGAACACCTGCTCAACGGTCGAGAGCTGATAGAGCCGGTCGTCGGGCGCCGGTTCGTGCAGGCGCTCGAGCGCTTTGGCGGCGTCGGCAGCGCGAACCTCGAAGCTCTTGCTCAGCACCGCGATCAGCTCGGAGGGCGACACCGCGCGATAGGTCTTCGCGTCTCCATCCTCGACGAGAACCGCGCCCTTCTGGCTGAGCGCCGCAAGCGCTTGGTAGATGCCGGCGGCGGCTTTGCCGATCGACTGCGCGAGGCGATAGCCGGTCGACGCCGGCGCGCGCAAGAGTTCACAATAGACGGCGGCTTCCGCCGCGCGCGCTTCGAAGCTCTTGCTG
>DASXEA010000086.1:0-2313 GCA_036490345.1 Rhizomicrobium sp.
CGGGCTTGTCTTTTTCGAGCGGCTTCCAGCCGTAAACGAGCCGCCGAGGCGGATCGCTTTCGATGATCGGATCGCGGTGCGAGAGTTCGCCGGTCGGACCTGTTGCCGTCATCAAATCGCCCGCCTTTCCGTCGGCGGCGACGCGATAACCGTACCAGTATATTTCGCTGATGTCGGGCTTGGTGAGGGCTTCCCACACCTTCTCCGGCGGCGCGGCGATATAGGTCACGTAGACGAATTGCGGCTTGTTAGAAGGCGCGTTCATGCGTTGACTCCTTCCACCGCGGCGAGGAGGTCCATGCCTTTGCCGGTCTCCACAAAGCTCTTGAGGCTCGCAGCAACGCGCATCCAGCCTTCGCCAACGGTCGCCGGCGCCTTGCTGTCAGGGGCGAAATCATCGTGGATAATCGTCAACCGGCTCTGTCCGGTGCCGATCTCTTCGATGGCAAAGGTCACACGGGATGGCTCTTCGACGGAAAATTCGCCAAGCTCGGGATGCCAAGTGACGGAGAGTCTGTGCGGGGGTTCACACACCAGCACCGTGCCGCGATTGAAAACCTGATCGCCGCGCTTGAACAACGACGCTCCACCCTGACAGGTCTCCATCGCGACATGGAAACCGGACAGATATTGCGCTGTCGCCTTCGAATCGGTGAGCGCGTGCCAGACCTTTTCGGGCGGCGCGCTAATGAAGGTGACGTAGACGAAAGTTGGCTTACTCATCTGACTGCTCCAACGCTTGTTTCATGTCGCTCAGCGCCTGCAGGCGGGAGCGCTCGAACTTGCCGATCCAGCGCTCGGCAATCTCATGGATCGGCACCGGGTTGAGGTAGTGCAGCTTCTCTCTGCCCCGCCGCACGGTGGCGACGAGATTGGCTTCCTCCAGGATCGCCAGATGCTTGCTCACCGCTTGCCGCGTCATGTCGAGGCGTGCGCACAGTTCGCCGAGCGTCTGCCCGTTCTCGGCGCGCAGCCGGTCGAGCAGTTCTCGTCTGCTCGCATCGGCCAGCGCTTTGAACACCGCATCCATGACGACAATATGCAACCATTTGGTTGCCTGTCAAGGCAAATAAAAAGGCGGCGTGGAGGCGCGTCCGGCCGCGCGTTATTGCAGGCAGGCGCCCGTATATGCCGTGCTGGCGCCGCCGGGCACGCCATAGAGGCCCTGCTGCATTACGCAACGCGAGGCACGATCCTGAAACGTCTCGGTGCCGTGCGGGAGATTGGGTACGGGGTTAGCGAGACCGGGCACGGTGGTCGGCCCCTGCTCCTGCGCCGCGACGCCAACCATAGCCCCACTGCCGCCTTCCGGCGGAATGAGCGGCGTGCGCGGCAGCGGCGTTGGCAGGACCGAGCCAGACGAGCCGCGCGCGACGGCAACATTTCTGCGCACTTGATGGTGAAGGGGCGCCGCTCGCTTGGATATTTCGACGCGATGGTGCGCAGCCGCCCCGTGCGCGGGGGCCATGATCATATAGGGAAAGCCGGGATAATCCTGCGCGCCCGCATGGCCGCTCGCGCACAGAAACAGGATGAAGAGCGGCACCAGATGCCGAAGAAGACGCACGTTCAGAGCGCTCGTATTAGTGCTCGCTGCACCTCTGGCTTAACATTAAGAACCGAGTGCAGTTCCCTAACCTGGATCAACACTGGGACGTATTTGCCTCCGCCCCTTGGCAAGCTTCGATTAGGATCGCTCTTTGCGGCGTTCAGCCAAAAGCTGTTCGATCAGATCGTTCTGCCGCTTCAGCTCTTGCCCATACAGTTCGACCACTTGACCAAGGGATTTGCCGTCTGCCGTTCTGAGGGACTTCGACACGGCCCGAACTATCCACGCCCACACTCCGAGCATTAACAGGAACGGTAGCCAAGAAACGATCAGACTAACGTACCAGGGAACAGGCTCATCCATTCTTTCCTCGCGCTAGTTGGGTAGCCTTGCGCATGTGGGCAGCGTTGCGCTGTATGGGCATCGCGCAGTCTAGCAAAACGCTGAAAGGTGGCGGCTTACGATAGCCGCTGTCCTTAACAAGACCTTCTCAGTCCGCTGGCGCCTCCTCGATCGGGTCGTAGCGGGTCGCATCGAGCCCGAGCAGATTCCAGGATTGCTGCATGTGCGGCGGCAGCGGCGCGCTGGCATCGATTGCGCCGCCACGCGGATGCGGCACCACAATGCGGCGGGCCAGGAGATGCAGCTTGTTCTGCATGCCGCCCGGCAGCTCCCAGTTCTCGATTGAAAAATATTTCGGATCGCCGACGATCGGATGGCCGATATGGGCCATGTGGGCGCGGAGCTGATGGGTGCGGCCGGTG
>DASXEA010000030.1:0-10943 GCA_036490345.1 Rhizomicrobium sp.
GCGTTTTGCCGTACCTGGATCAGGCACTCCCGGTCTTGCGGCGCAACAGCATCGTCATGGCCAGCGAGCCGAGCGCTGCACCCAGGACGGCCAGGGAATCGGGCTCCGGAACGCCCTGTTGCAATGGTCCGTCGACCTCCAGCCAGAGCTGATCGTTCCCGTCGGCGAAGACTTCGCTGAAATAAAGGCCGTCGGCAAGATTTGAGCAGTGCCACGTGTCGCCAGCACCGGAGCTGCAGCCGACACCGCCGAGCGTGAAAGCGCCGAAATCGTCGCTGAGCGGATCGGTGTTCAGGATGTCGAACTTCTCGCCGCTGACCAGCGCGGTCCCGATCAGTTGGATCGCGAGTGTGCTGCCGTTGAGCAGCGTATGGCCGGTGACGTCGAGCTGACTATATTGGCTCTGACCTGCAATATCGATCTCGAGCGTGCCATTCGCTCCTTGCGTGAAATTGCCCTCCACCGTGAGCGTGCCCGTCGCGCCGGCATCGCCCGGCCTGACCGTGCCGTAATTGAAAAGATCGTTGACGACAAGCGTTCCGCCGCCCTGAAGCTCCCCGTCGTTCTGGTTCGTGAAGGCAGAGGCCGCATGCGTTACGGCAAAGCTCGAACTGCTTCCGATCGTCACGGTGCCGTCATTGGTGAATTGCGCGGCGGTGGAAAAGGCCGCGCCGCTAGCAGTAGTAAAGTTGGCCCCGGCCCTGTTGCCGGCGAGCACGGTCAAGGCGTTCGAGTGCCCGTCGTCGACAATCGAACCACTGCCGCTCAGGAGAATGTTTGCGGCGTTGTTCACGATCTCGCCGCCACTGAGCCCCAGCGACGCGATTTCGATCCTGCCGGACACGGCGTTGTAGGTTCCGCCTGTGAGCGTTCCGCCCGAGAAATTGTTGAGCGTGGCGTCGAACAAAATCGATCCCGAATCGGCTTCGAAAACGCCGTAGTTGGTGACGTTGCCGAAATAGATGCCAAGCGTCTGGCCTGTGTCGTTTGCAATCACCGACCCGTCATTGATGAACGAATTTTGCGCAGATCCCGGACTGATGAACCCCGAGCCTTCGATCGTGTTGTCCAGATTTGTGAACGTGGCGGGGCCGGACGATCCGACCCGAAGCACCGCTTCAAATTCCGGGCTCGCATGCAATTGGATCGTGCCGCCACCCTCGAGCGTGACGCTGCCCTCCATTTCCAGGATGGCGCCCCAGCTGCTGCTGCTGGTTGCGATAAAGGTGCCGTGATTGACGATCACGCCCTCGAGGTCCGTTTCCGCTCCGCTGGGGCTAAATGCCGTCAGATAGGTGCTTCCTGCCGCAAGCGTAACGCCATTCAGGAGGGTCGGCGACAGGTGGTCTTCGGTCTGCATCACGCCGCCATTGATTGTCTTGAGCGTTCCCCCGTCGATCTCGCCCGACAATGCCACCATGCCGCCATCAGCCAGGATGGTGCCGCCGGCATTGTTCAGGGCACCGCCGCTGGTGAAGATCTCGAGGTCTGAACCGTTCGTCGACTCAAGCAGGCCGGAATTCGCGATGGCGCTCATATTGGCCATCAGCAGCTCGTGCCCCGCATTGGCGTCGACGGTTCCTTCGTTGTTGAAGATGAAATTGTTGCCGCCGATGACGCCTGAGCCTTCGATCGTGTTGTCCTTGTTGGTCAGCGAGTCGGCGGAACTCACGCCTTCGAGGAAGCCGGCATTCAGGCTGCCCTTCAGATCGATCGTGCCGCCGCCCGACAGCACGGCATTGCCCGCGAATTCGATCTTCGCTTGGTCGCCGCCGCTGATGTTGACGACGCCCGCGTTCTCGAACTCCGTACCCGTCATCGTCAGCGTCTGGCCCACGATGTCCAGCGTATTGCCCAAAGCGAGCTGAAGATTGTCGATGGAGGGGCTCGATGAATCCAGCGTGACGGTGCTCACGCCATTCACGATGCAGACGCTGTCGCCCGTTGGCGGCAGGTGGTTGTTGCTCCAGTTCTGCGGGGAATTCCAATCGCCGTTGCCGCTATTGGTCCAAAGGATCTGCGTGCCCGAGACATCGCAACCGGCCCAGGCCGAATTCGACATTATGGCGACAAGCGCAGTCGTCGAGAACATTGCGGCGCTGCGCAATCCACGCCCATGAAACGATCGTATCATCCCCCATTTCCCCCTTGTTTTTTTTGTGACGGTATTCCTCGATAAAAGGAAAATCAAATTGCGACGATCGGCAAGGCAAATCGAATTCGCGGCTCCATTGGCCGCGGCCGAAGCGCTCCACGGCAGAACTGTCGTCGCAAATGCGAGGGCACAGAACTGCATTTCCCATCATTGGGACGGGAAATGTAGTTCGTCGCCCTACATTCTGTGGCGCCATATCCACAGACCACCGGCACCGGGCCAAGGACGACATCCTCCTCACCTACAATCGCGCGAATGAGAAGCGGGGACGGTTCGACAGGCTGGTTCCTTTCCGGGATCTGGCTGCGATAAAGCGCGACAACAGCCCAATGATCAATTTGACGGCGTTTGCGCAGATCGACGATTTGGATCTCGATGGCGCGGACTCGATATTCGCAAGGTTTGGCGCCATGCTTTTTCGCGCCAATGTGCGTGCCGGCGGGTATTCCAGGATAGATGTGAAGCCCACGCCTTCGCGCGGTTCGGGCGTCGCGTGGCTGATGAACGGACACGGCAATCCGGCCGGGCGCGCGGACGCAACGCGCGGGTCGACGATCACTACATGTCACTCGAACAGACACGCCTGCGCGTTCTGCAGGACCTGAAAAAATTCCTCGCAGCAAATATCGGAAACTGATGGATCCGGCTGCGATGGTTTATGTGCCTCTCGTCTCGGCACCCAGCGTGTCGAGCAGCGCGTCCAGTTGTTCGAATGTCTCGCCGAAGGCGCCCGTGCTTCCGGAGGCGATGGCTTCGTCGAGCGCCTCTTTCGTGGGATAGAGGTCGCACATGGTGACGAGCGTTTCGGCGCCGTGCTCCTCGAAGGTCACGGTGGTGACGGCTCCGCCCTCGCCGCTTTCCTCATTCGTCCAGACGAGGCGCGCGTTGGGCACCACGTCGATATACCTGCCGAAGAACGCCATCGGCTCCTCCAGGGAGGCATGCCGGAACACGAAGCGGTAGCCGCCGCCCGTGCGCACATCGGCATCGCAGGACACGAAGGACATATCGATCGATTTCGGCACCCACCAGCGCATGAGGAGCGCAGGCGTGGTCCATGCCTCGAACACAAGCCGCGCCGGCGCGTGGAAGCGTCGCGTCACGACCAGCTCGCGTTCCGATCTCCGTTCCGCTGTGGTGGGATTTTTCATCGGCTCATGTCCTTTTCCTTCGTCCATTTTCTGTCTCCCTTGCCTTCAATTCCGCGACAATTTCGTCCAGCGCGTCGAAGCGCGCTTCCCAGCGCCGGCGATAATCCTCGATCCACGCCGCCTCCTGCTCCAACCCGCGCGCGGCGAGCCTGCAGGTCCGCACCCGGCCGATCTTCTCCGTGGTGACAAGCCCCGCCTCCACCAGCACACCGACATGCTTCTTCATGCCCGTCAGCGTCATGCGGAACCTGGCCGCAAGCTCCGTGATCGACGCGTCCGCGCGCATGAGCTGCTCCAGCACGCCGCGCCGCGTGGCATCCGCAAGCGCCGCGAACGAAACATCAAGGTGAGCTGTCACACACTGAACCATCTGGTTCAGTGTTTAGCCGATGACCAACCGCTGTTCAAGAGGATTTCGGAAGGCGTTGCGCCAAGGACTTCATTTCTGTATGTATGTATGGCATTACATAGGATAGTGCGATGGCGCATATGGTAACCGTCAGCCGGCCCGACGTTGTAGCTCTTGTGGAAGAAGCAGCCATTCGCCTGACGGGTGGCAACAAGACCGAGGTGGTAGCGCTGGGCATGCGCAAATTGCTGGAAAGCGAAAGTCGCACCGGCACCCTGTTTGGCGCCCATTCCGGCTCGGTCAAAATTGGCGAAGGCGTGAATCTTCTTGAGTCGGTTCTGGATGTCGTCCCCGACGCCCAATCCGGACTCGAGGCCATGCGTTGAGCACGACACTCCTCCTCGATACCCACATTGCGCTGTGGCTCGACGCCGGCAATACCAGCCTGAAGGAACAGACCCGGCAGAAGATCGACGAATGCTGGCGTGCGGGAGGCACGATTCTGCTGAGCGCCATCAGCGCATGGGAGATCGCCCTGCTTGCGGATTTGCGGCGTATCGCGCTTGATCTTCCCGCGGCGGACTGGATCGCGCGGTTTCTCAACCGCCCCGGCTTTGCGCCCGCGCCACTAACGCCCGCGTCGGCCGCGCGCGCTTGCGACATGAAGCCGTTCGCACATCGCGACCCGGCTGATCGCCTCCTGATGGCAACCGCCATGGAGCTGAACTGTCCACTCGTCAGTTATGACAGGAATATCGCCGATTTCGCCAAGCGGCATGGTCGCCGCTTCGGCTTTGCCGTTGCAGGGTAAGCAAAAGCCGGGCGCCAGTTCTGAGAAAAAGCATCTTCGCGCAGCTCTACGACCTTCCGCTGAACGAGGGGAGAAATGCCGAGCGGTGCATGGACTTCGACCGCGCCCACTCATCTCACCCGCCCTCGGTCGACGCCGCTTGCATCAGCCGCGATGGCCAGCCGATGCGCACGAGCATACCATCCGGCCCGGAGAGGCCTACTTCATAGAGCCCCCATTCGCGATGGCGAAGGATGCCGCCTGGACGGACGACCAGATCGTCTACCCGCGCCGCGATAGCGTCGACATCGGGGGTGCGGATGAAGACGCCGAAGGGATTGTGCTCCTCCGGCACGCGCCACAGACCGGAGCCTGCCTGGGTCAGATGCACTTCGCAGCCCCAGCCCGCCATGATGAAATACTGGGCGTCCCCGCCGATGCGCGCAAATCCCAGCCGCTCCCAGAACGGAACCGCGGCGGGAAGGTCGTTGTGCGGCACGATGGCGAACGCGCCAACCGTTTCAGGGATCGGCATGGTGGACCTCCTTGAGACACATCGCGAGATTGCGCGGCACACGAGATGACCGCCGTCGAATGGGACGTGACGTTCACGTCCGTTACGAACCTCCCCTATACGCGATCTCCCCTCCAACGGGAATCCGGCCGACTGCTTGGCAAGAAAAATTGGAGTTGCGGACGCTGGCCCGGCACCGCAATTTGTCCGCCATTCTGCCCTGACATATCGAAAAAACGTGACCGCCATGACTGCCTCCGACTCTTCGCCGCCGGCCGGGTCCATCTTCGATGCCGCCGCCGAGGCGTTGCAGGCGGAGGCAGCCGTTCGTCATCCCAGGCTCCGCGAGGCGGTTGCGCTGGTGGAGGCGCAGAATTATTCCGCCGCGGATGCAATCCTCCAGGCCTTCCGCAAAGCCCATCCGCGCAAGGCGGAGGCCTTGCACATCCTGGCCGAAATCGCGGAGGAACAGGGCCGGCTGGAAGATGCGCTTGCCCTGTCTGCCGAGTGCATCGCGTTGGCACCCGACTTCAAGCTCGCCCGCTTCGGCTATGCGCGCGCACTGCTCGACGCAAAGCGGCCCGACGCGGCACTCGTCCAGGCACACGAGCTCTTGCGGCGTGATCCGAGGCAGCCGCTTTTTCTGCAGATCGAAGCCATGGCGCTCGAATATCTTCAAAATCACGCGGCCGCGGCCGAGGTGTGGCGCGGCCTCATCGGAGCGTGGCCCGATGAGGTCGAGCTCTGGACAAACTATGCGCGCGTGCTGCGCGGGATGGGCGCACGAGAAGAGTGCGTCTCTGCCTTCCGCAAGGCCATCGCCTGCGTACCCTCGCATGGCCTCGCCTGGCAGGGCCTGGCCGACCTCAAGACCTTCCGCTTCACCGCCGCGGATGTAGAGCAAATGGAGCGGCAGCTTGCGCGCGCCGATCTGCCCGCGCCCGACCGCATCCCCCTGCTCTTTGCGCTCGGAAAAGCGCATGCCGACCTGCAGCACTACGACAAATCCTTCGCCAGCTACTCCAGGGGCAATGCGCTGGAGCATATGGGCCGGGCTTACGACGCAGGCGCGCTCACAGCCCATGTCGCGCGCTGCAAACGCCTGTTCACGGCCGAGTTTTTTGACGCGCGCACGGCATTCGGCTGCGCGAGCACGGAGCCCATCTTTATCGTCGGCATGCCGCGCGCCGGATCGACGCTGATCGAACAGATCCTGGCCAGCCATTCGCAGATCGAAGGCACGACCGAACTTCCGATCGTGTCGCGGATGGCGCATACACTGGCGAAGCGGCACGGCGCGGCCTGCTATTCCGATTTGTTGAAGATGCTGGATGCGGCCGCGCTGAAGGGCGCGGGCGAAGAATATCTTGAAGCGGCCGGCCGGCGCCGCAAACACGGCAAACCCTTCTTCACCGACAAGATGGGCGGAAATTTCTTTCACATCGGTCTCATCCATCTGATGCTGCCCAATGCGAAGATCGTGGACATGCGCCGCCATCCGCTCGCCTGCGGGCTTTCCAATTTCATCCAGATGTTTGCCGACGAGATGAAGAACGCCTCGCGGCTTTCCGATATCGGACAGCATTATCGCGACTATGTGGAACTGATGGCCCATTTCGAGCGCGCGCGGCCGGGCAAGCTGTTGCGCGTGTTCTATGAGGACCTCGTTTTGAATCCGGAAGCCGAAATCCGCCGCCTCCTCGCCTTCCTTGGCGTGCCGTTCGAAGAGGCGTGTCTTACGTTTCACCAAACGGACCGCGTGGTGTCCACGGCGAGTTCCGAGCAGGTGCGACAGCCGCTCTACCGCGACGCGCTCGAATATTGGCGCAACTACGAGCCCTGGCTCGGCTCGCTGAAAACCGCTCTCGGCCCCGTCCTCGACGCCTATCCCGCA
Organism: Rhizomicrobium sp.; assembly: GCA_036490345.1. Classification (GTDB taxonomy): domain Bacteria; phylum Pseudomonadota; class Alphaproteobacteria; order Micropepsales; family Micropepsaceae; genus Rhizomicrobium. Next base: position 6,854 of record DASXEA010000030.1, read on the forward strand.
GTGCCGGCTTTCGGGTGAACGAAGGGAAATTCGTCAGCGCGCAGCGCTATGACCTCCTCCTCTCCCCTTGAGGGAGAGGGATGCAGGGCGCTTGCTTTTCAACCACTCAGGTGTAGGTGAGGGGTCGAAAAAAGACTCGCATCGAAAGCCCCCTAACCTGCTTCGGCGTTGCGGGAATGCACAAACTTGCATCCCTCTCCCCCCAAGGGGGCGAGGCAAATGATGCGCGTTGCATCGGAATTGTGCCGCGCTGAGATTTCCCCTCGCCCCCTTCAGGGGGAGAGGGATGCAGCACTCCGCAATCCCCACACCTCAGGCGCGGGTGAGGGGGAGCCTCCGCGACGCTGCTCCGTACTCAGTCTTTTTGGCCCACTGCCTTTCGGCCATGGTAGCCGTCGACAAAATGCAACCTTAAATCTCTCCCGACTGTTGTCGCCGCCATTTCAGCGGGGAGCGGCCAACGATCGCCGTCATCAATCATTCGATGAGGATCGTCGCCGCTCACACACCAATCCCGATCTCCGGGAACAGACACGAATCGAAATCGTGCTCAAGGTGAAGATCGATGTCGATGGGTGATACGAGTGCTGAACCGCTCGGGCATATGGATGTGACAAAACAGACCCTGGGAGATCGGCATCGCACCCCTGGAGGCCACCTGGAGGCACCGACGGGGTAGACCGCGCGCAACCGGCCATGTTATGGCTGCGTACTCACGCTCGGGCTTCGTTGTTGCATGCGGCAGGGGCGCATATCTGCCAAGTAATGAACTATTACAGGGTATCCGAATGTACGAGTTCGAAAGTTTTGTATACCTCGACGTTCACAAGACCGGATCAACATTTATCAAAAAAGTATTGAAAAATTTTTCAAGTGACGCGCCCATCAGAAAAAGAAAACACCAAGGTGTAGAATCAAATTACGACAAGTCGAAAACCTATTTTATATCCGTACGGGATCCATTGGATCAATATTTATCCTTATACCATTATGGGTGCCAGGGCGATGGTTTGTTATTCGAGAGAGTAAGAGATGAAGGTTTGGGCAAATTGTATGACGGCAGCTGGTCAGGATTTTTAGCCTGGCTGAGATTTATGCTTGATGCCGATAATGCTTCCATATTTCATCCGAGCTATGCGGCGTGTGGGGGCGGGCTGGTAAGTCGATTGTTGGGTTTACAATCATACCGCGTACTTTCACTTTCTCTTCCGGGATCTTACGAAATTCTTTCCGCGTGCAAAAGCGAGGATGAGATTATAAAGGAATACAAGTCAAAAAATATTGCCCAATTTGTGATTAGAACAGAACGCTTGAGAACGGATCTCGCAGAACTTTTTACGAATACCTTGAAAGACAGAATATCGAATCTCCCGAAAGCTCTTGAATTCATAGAAAGCAGCAAACCTTTAAACTCATCCGACAACACTACGGATGAAAAGCAACGGCGAGAACTTGATACAGATATGAAGCAGTTATTGATGAAGCGAGAGTGGTTTATATATCAGGAATTCGCATATTGATGTCCATTTTGTAAGTCGTGATCGTTTAATTTCTCTAGCAGGCTGTTGAAGAATTGTCCCATCGGCGTGCAGTGAAGCTCGCTTCTTCGCCGTTTTGGAAGCTGATCTCTCCTTCGAGGGTGCCGTTGTCGGTGAGGGCGGCCCAACCATCGCCACAGACTTCGTCCATCTCGTCGCTGCCGGACCATGTGAAGTCGCAGGCGTTTGAGCTTGCGATGCCATGAATGGCGCCGGTTACGTATCCCAAAGCGAACTCTCCGCCGGATTCATCGAACAGGATGTAGGCAGGTTCGACCATGTCAGGATAAACATCCTGATAATCCGGCATTTCGCCGTGGCTCGTGCCTGCGGCCAGCCGGTCCAGCAGACTCACGCGAAAGCGCAACCCGCGAATGCAGGGGGCGCCTTCCGACCGGCGGGTCGAGGGTTCGTTGCCGCTGTCTCCTTGTTTGTCTTCAGACTGCAATATCGCCCGCACTACGCTTTGCCATGAGGTTCGTGCTCGACACCGCGGTTATGGTTGCGGCGATCCGAAACGGCGCCCGAGCATCGCAGTTGGTCCGTTGCGCGCTCGAACGGCGCCACGGTCAGTGCCGCAGGAACGGAGCCAACAAAATGGCAAACGTGCCGAAGGTGGCGACATTCCAGAACAACGAGCGGATCAGAGGAATTCCGGCGACGTAGAGCGCGGTGTAGGCAATGCGGCCGCCGAGATACGCGATCGATCCCCAATATGTGAGGCCATCGTGAATGCCGGCCATCTGGGCAATGAGGACGGCGGCGGCGAAGAACGGAAACGTCTCCATGTAGTTGCGGAAATTGCGGCCGAGCCGTCCGGGGATGGGCCTGAGCGGCGGCATCTCGGCATCGCGCGGACTGGCGGCCCATCGCAGGCCATACTGCATGTTGGCGGCCTGCGCCGCCGCAACGAGTTGCACGAAGCCCCAAAGCGCGGCCGCTGCCAACACTGTCAGCTCGAAACTCATGCCTTGTCATCCCTCAAGGCTGCGCGATCGCAATCGTGATCTGAAAACCCCGGTGATCGCACCGGCCCATTTTCCAGGTGAACGTTCCCGACAAAATCGCGCGTCTATGCCAACGATAGCGACTCTGACACCGTTTGTGCAGGCAATGTTCCGGGAGGGAGAATGATGGCGCGCGACATCATCCATACGGCGAAGGCGGCGAAACCGCCGCCTTGATGTCGTCGGGCTCAAGGTCGGGGTGTTCGTCAAGGATTTCGCGGTGGCCCATGCCGGCGGCCAGCAGGTCCAGCACATCGCTCACGCGAAAGCGCAACCTGCGAATGCAGGGGGCGCCTCCACACTTCCCGGGCGCTGAGGTGATGCACCAAAGGAATTCGGTCATGGCCAAAATGTACAACATCGTCCGAGGCGCCGTCTGTTTCGCGGCACCCAAAGTATCCGGCACTTGACAATTATATAAATATCTGTATAACTAGATGATGTACAACGCCAAGCCAAAAGAGCTTGTCTGGATCGGATCGAGCCGGAAGGAGTTACGAGGATTTGCGCCTGCAGTCCGGCGCACGTTCGGCGTGGCGTTGTTCGCGGCTCAGCTCGGGAAATGCCACCCGAGGCGAAGCCGCTTGGAGGATTCGGCGGCGCAAGCGTCCTTGAGCTGATCGAGGAGCATGACCGTAGCACATATCGGGCGGTTTACACGGTGCGGTTCGCGACGAAGATTTTTGTGCTGCATGCGTTTCAGAAGAAGTCGAAGCGCGGGATCGCGATGCCAAAGCATGAAATTGACCTCATCCGCGAACGGCTCAAGACTGCCGAGCGATTGTATGCCGGTAGAACCAAGGAGGCTTAGCGATGAAAAAGGATCATGAAAAAAGTAGCGGCAACGTCTTCGCCGATCTTGGCTTGCCGAATTCCGAACAGGAACTTCTCAAGGCGAAGCTGACGGTGCAGATTTACCGGCTCATCAAGGAGCGTGGGCTCACCCAGAGCAAGGCGGCTGCGATACTCGGGACCACCCAGGCGCAGGTTTCCGCTCTCATGCGTTGCCGACCGGTGGCTGTCTCAGTCGGCCGCCTGATGGAATTTCTGACCATTCTCGGCCAGGATGTTGAAGTCACCGTCAAACCCGCGCCGGCACGCAAGTCGGGCCATATGTCGGTCATCGTTCAGCCGGTGTAAGAACACATTGGCGGATCAGCGCAGCAGCGCGTCAAACTCGCGAAGCACGCGGCTTCGAAACTCACCATCGTAAGGGGCTGATAGCCGAAATTCCGTGCGTCTGCTTTTGGATCCGCTCTCGCGCTAGGCCAACCGCTCGAACCCGTCCGCCGACCACTCGTCCGACCCGACGCCGTGGTGGACAAAGAAGAGACCTTCGGGGTCGTATTTGCGCTTCACCGCCTTTAAGCGCGCATAGTTCGGGCCCCAGAACGCGTGGCCCCAGTTTTTGTTGAAGTAGTTGCTCTCCGAGACGTAGGAGCCGGCCTGAGGCGCGACTTTGAGGAGTTCATAGTTGGCAGCGTCGATGGCGCGGGCGTGGCGTTCGGCGTCGGCCATGTCGAACGTCTTGTCCGACAAGAAGGG
>DASXEA010000039.1:0-4516 GCA_036490345.1 Rhizomicrobium sp.
ACACCGCGCGCTTCACCGATAGCGCATCGCGGTTCAGGAGCGCGATCAAGTGCTCGGATGCGTCGGCCACGACGTTCATCTGCACGCCGGGCCAACGTTCGAGCACGAACTCGGATCCTGACGAGTGCAGCGCGAGATAAGGCGCTCGCACCGCCCGGTCGTAGAGGAGGCCGGCTACGGTCACGCCCTGGGTCGCCGCGTGTGTGAGCGCGCCCTCCAGCCGTCGGAAAGGCTCCGGGAACAGGTCGAACAGCACGATCTCCCTGGCCCCCTCGATCATCGCCGTTGCGCGCTCGAACACCTGATCGATCGACGAAAGCTGATAGAGCCGGTCATCCGGCTGCGGCTCGTGCAATCCCTCGAGCGATTGGGCGGCTTCCGCCGCGCGCGCTTCGAAGCTCTTGCTGAGTGCGGCGATCAACTCCGCGGGGGGGACGGCGCGGTAGGACTTGGCCTCCCTGTCGTCGAGTAGAACCGCGCCCTTCTGGCTGAGCGCCGCAAGCGCCTGATAGACATTGGCGGCGGCTTTCCCGATCGACTGGGCGAGGCGATAGCCTGTGGACGCCGGCGCGCGCAGCAGCTCGCAATAGACGGCCGCTTCGGTCTCGGTGAAGCCGAGGGCGGCAAGGCAGTGTTCGGGCGTCTCGTTATTAGTAGTCATCACAACTAACTTATGGCAGAGTTGGGAACAACGTCGAATTAATTCGCCGTAAGCCTTCGATCGGCCCGGTGCTCAGACCTTTTCGAGGCAGGCAGGCAGGCAGGCGCGGCCGGTTGGCGGTGATTCGGGAAGGATTTCTGCCCATGCGGAAGCCAGAGCATCGCAAAGCTGCGGTCCGCAAAGTTGCGCTACGAGAGTGATATGTCGGACAAGGAATGGTCGCTGGTTGCGCCGCTCATTGCGCCGGCCAAGCGCGGCGGCCGCAAGCGGGAAGTCGATTTGTACGCAGGACGCGGATATCTCAGTGATGCTCTTCTGGGATATCGGCGATGCTGATACGTGCAACGCTTTTACATGTCGGCGGGAAAGTGTTGCAGGAGTGAGATGTCATGCCACTGCAAGCCAAAGATATGTTGCCTGCATGAGGGGGCAGCCCCTTCCTCCGTTAGACGTTTGGAACCAATAACATGTGTGAATCCAATCACTTTCATCAGATTGAAATCGATGGACGTCAAAGAACTTTGACGATTTATCGGGTGTTTGAAGATAAAAAGGTCTTGGTTACTTCTACAAAACTTCCCGAAAAAAGTTGGGATGAGGATCCTCATGGTATTCGGGATTTCTGTCGAGAGTTAGGCGAGAATATTATCATGGATTCACCCCAGGCCCGGAAAGCGTTGAGCATCTAGTTGATGGTGCCATTAAAACTAAATGTCTGATCTCAGGGATTTGTGGTGCAGTCTATCGCATGTCGTACCTCATCGCGAGATGCCCGGGTTTGCGAGCGTGATGCTCGAAGTCAGCACAGCTCACGGCATGCCAATGCCGGAGATGGCGCTGCAACTCGCGCAGCCTTCCGCGCCGGACATCGCGCCGCCGCGGCGCGATCCTCTGAGGCCCAATGCGCCGCTGTCCTTGCCGCCGCAATTCCGCGATGTCGCGCCGGGATCGCTGGCTCGTGTGGTGTGGCCGCGCTTGATGCGCTGGTTGCGCAGGATATCAAAGCGCAGTGGCATTTTCTGCCAGGAACGGAAAAGGGCGTGCCGCGCTCCGGCTGGATCAACGTCGAGGCGATGTTCCGCGCCTGAGCTTTGGGTGGAAAGGCTCACCCGCCTGACGCAGCTGCAATGCGGCGCGGATTTCCCGCGTGCCAACGCTTACGTCAGCTTGCAGGGATTTGTCCACCGAAGACCGCTGAAGCGAGCGAAGTCGGTGTCGGTGGAGTAGAGGACGTAGCCGCGTTCCATCGCGAGTACGGCCAGATGTGCGTCTGTCGTCAGATTGCCGGCTGCACCGAGATGCGCGAGAACATCGCGAAGTTTGGCGAAATGCGAATCGGAAGGCTGCGCGATGTGAATATGCGGCAGCGCAAGCCAGGATTGCATCCGCGCCATGACGTCGGGCACGGCGAGCGGCCGGGCAACAATCCTGCGATTGGTACAGATTCGCACGAAGCCGAGCATGGCGCCCCAGGCGAGACCCACGCCTTCGGGACCTGCAAGGCAACCGTCCCACCAGCGCCGGGCCGCGTCGTGAACGCGGGAGTCCGCATTATGCGCGTGAACGAGAACGTTGACGTCGGGCAGTATCATGCACGCGTTCCGCGAAGGAGTCGGCTTCCAACTCGTCTGCGAGCTGACCCAGTTTGTCAGTATCGATACCGGGCCTGAAGCCAAAGGAATGGGGAATGGTCTTGGGAGCGGCAGCGCCCCGGCGCGGAACGGCGGCGGCGCCGAGGCCGGCCCGAATTGTCCGGTTCACGGCCTCCTTGAATGGAATGCCGAGATCGCGCGCGCGTCGCTTGAGCAGGCCGGCAAGATCGTCGTCGAGGGTGAGTGTCGTTCTCATGGACATGAGAGTGGCGGACGTCCGGACTTGATGTCAAGGCATCAAAAACATAGGCATCAAGACGGTCGCCTTGGTCGTCAAACGCGGTTGATTCCGCGGCCCCACTCGGACAAGTTGGCCGCCGTTTCGGGCCCTGGGCGCCGGCACCTTTTCCGGTTGGATAGATGTCTGATTGCATTGTCATACTCGGCGCCGGCCAGGCCGCCGCGCAGGCCGTTACGACGCTGCGCGCCGAGGGCTGCGCCGCCCGGATCGCCGTTGTGGGCGATGAGATCTATCCGCCCTATCAGCGGCCGCCGCTGTCCAAGGCCTATCTGGCCGGCACGTTCGAGCGCGAGCGGCTGTTTCTCAAACCGTCCTCCTATTATGCGGAGCAGAACTGCGAACTGATCCTCGGAAACGCAGCGCTCGGCCTCGATCGCGCGGCCACGCAGGTGCGTCTCGCCGATGGCCGCGTCCTTGCGTATGACCAGCTTCTGTTCGCCACGGGCACGCGCGTGCGGCGCATTCGCGTACCCGGCGCGGAGCTGCCCGGCATTTTCTATCTGCGTTCCATTGCCGATGTGGATGCGCTGCGTGAATCCTTTTCCGAAGGACGGCGCCTGGCCGTGGTGGGCGGCGGCTATATCGGCCTCGAAGTCGCCGCCGTCGCGATCAAGCGCGGGCTCGAGGTCACCGTGTTCGAATCGCTCGATCGCGTGATGGCGCGTGCCGTGTCGCCGCAATTGTCGGCTTTTTACGAGCGCGTGCATCGCGAAGCCGGCGTGACCTTCGATTTCGGCGCCACGGTCGAAGGCTTCGAGGGCGCGAGACAGCTCGAAGCCGTGCGCGCCGGTGGCGTGTCGCATGGCGCCGATCTGGCGCTGGTCGGCATCGGCGTCGTCCCCAATGTCGAACTGGCGCAGGCTGCGGGGCTCGCCTGCGACGACGGCGTCGTTGTCGACCATTCAGCGCGCACCGCGGATCCCGCGATCTTCGCGGCCGGCGATTGCACGCGCCACGTCGGGCGCGACGGCGCGTTCATCCGGCTCGAATCGGTGCAGAATGCCATCGACCAGGCGAAGCATGCCGCGCTCGCGATGATGGGAAAGCCCGTGCCCTATCGCGAAGTGCCGTGGTTCTGGTCGGACCAATACGATCTGAAACTGCAGATTGCGGGTCTGGCGCGGCCGGGCGATACGCTCGTCCAGCGCGGCGACGACGCGGGGCGCAAATTTGCGGTGTTCCATCTGCGCGGGGGGCGGGTCGCGGCGGTCGAAGCCGTCAACGCCGCGCCGGAATATATTGTCGGCCGCAAGCTGATCGCCGAAGGTGCGCGGATTGCGCCGGAGCGGCTGGCCGATACAACCATACCGATGAAATCCATCGCCTGACCTCAGGGAGCCTGCATGCCGAAGATCAAATATATCGAGCACAACGGAAAAGAGCATGAGGTGGAGGTGGCGGCCGGCTGGTCGGTGATGGAAGGCGCGGTCAAGAATCTGGTGCCCGGCATCGATGCCGATTGCGGCGGCGCCTGCGCCTGCGCCACCTGCCAGGTCTATGTTGATCCGCAATGGGCGGAGAAGCTTCCGGTCAAGGCCGACATGGAGGAAACCATGCTCGACTTCGCACCGATGGTGCAGCCCAATTCGCGCCTGTCGTGCCAGTTGCGCATGACCGAGGCGCTGGACGGCATCGTGCTGCGGATTCCCAAAGAGCAGCACTGACGGCGCGGTTCTTTTACGTCGTTAGTTCGTCGCGCATGCTCGCGTACTATCGTACGCTCCGCGCGACGTTCCTGATCACGCCGCAAAACCCCTCGTGCCCCCAGAACCTAATTCTGCCCCATAAAATAGAAGTCGCCATTGCGAATATTCACATATCCCATCTGCGAAGAATTAAAGGCGAGGCCGATGAAATGGTCTCCCTTTATTGGCGGTTTGACCTGCCAGTGTGCGTTCACGATCTTGCTCAATTCAGAAAATATCTGTTCGTTGGTCATCTCATCCGGCCTTGCTATAGATG
>DASXEA010000069.1:0-1958 GCA_036490345.1 Rhizomicrobium sp.
CAGCATGGCGACAGCCGGCCCGAATGCGATCAGCGAGACGATGCGACGGTCGAATGCGTCGGCGCTGAAATCCGGCGGCAACGCGGAGGGAGCTTTTTCTGTCCGCTGCGGCCAGACGAACATGGCGGCGATCGCGAGCGCGGGCAGCATGAAGAAGAATTGCCCGGCTGCGAAGAATGCCGGGTGCCAGATGTAATCCCACCAATGGCTCGCCGGTGCCGAGCGGGCATCCACATAGGCGAACGGCGCAAAGTCATTTTGGAACAGCCAGACGACATGCGGGCTCGCGATGATGAGCGCGAGCGCGACGCCGAGCCACGGACCGGGTGTTCGCAAGGCGGGCCGCGCGTCGCGATCGATCAGCAGAAACAGCAGGTAAGGCGCGGCTAGAACGACGACGAAATATTTTGCCCACAGCGCAGCGCCGAACGCAAATCCGAGCAGCAGCCAGTGTCTGAGTTTTCTGCGTTTAAGCGCGGCATGAAACGCGAAGCCGGCCAGCGCCCAGAGCGGCAACTGCATGACATCGTGATTGAATTTCGCGGCCGTGTACTGAAAGTAATGCAAGCCATCGATGATCAGAACCGCGACGAGCGCACGCGCCGGTCCGACCAGCGGCCGCGCGGTGGCGTAGACCAGCGCAAAGGCGGCGATCACCACGAATTCGGCGAGCGCGTAATACGCGGCATCCACGCCGAATATCCGGTACATGATTTCGACCAGCCACCACGGCAGCGGCGGCAGCTTGTCCGAGCCAAGCACCCATTCCCGACCGTAGGTCAGCGCCTCGATCAGATCGAGCGGCAGGTTGGCGTAGAGCACCGTCGGCAGCGCGGTCCAGACGGCGAAGTGAATCGCCAAAAAGGCGCCAAACGCTGCGTCAGGCCGGCGCGCGATCCATACGATCAGGCCCCGCCGTGGCACCACATTGGAGAGCGCCGAAGGCGTGGCTCTTGCATCGGGAATTTGGCTCATGGGAATCGGAGGCGGGACGATTTCACCATCATTCACCGCCGCCCGCCAGCAATCTTATAGAAGCACGCCGCCGCTTTGGCTACGATAGCTGTGCGCAACGCCGCGCTATCAAGCGTTGTGGCGTGTATGGACACGGGGCAGGCGACGCTAGAGAGTATGCGGTCGGCGAATCGGCGGCGCTGACCACGCGTGGTGAGGCATAACGAGGTTCGGCATGGTGCGCATCAGCGCGATTTTCATCGCCGTCTGCATGGTGCTCATCGCCATTTCGCTTGGCATCGTGGTTTATTTGCGTTTCGGCTTTACCGGTGCGGAATCCGCCCTGGTGGCGCTCGGTATCCTGACGGCGCTCGCGGTTTACAACGCCGTCTCGGCACGGCTGCGCGATCGCGCCGAAGCGAGTGCCCAGATATCGACGTTGTCGCGTAGTTCCGGCGATCTGGCGCGCCAGCTCGCGGAATTCGGCCTGCGTCTCAATGCCATGGACAGCAAGGTCGAGCATGTCCTGGATCGCTCGCTTCAGGCAGCGCAGCCGCTCGCCGCCGAGATTGAGGAGCTCTCCACGCTGGTGCAACAGCTTGCCGATTCGGTCGCCGCCCATCAGTCGGCCATCGGCCGCATTGGGGCGAAATTCGAAGCGGTAGCTGCCGCACGCCAAGCCGGTTCCGCCGTACGTGTTACCGATGTGGCAAACGTGCCGCCTCCTCTTCCCCCTGCGGTGCCGGCAACGATCGCCGCTGCTACGCCATCTGCGGCCGCCGTTTTGGAACCGGTCGCAACGCTCGCCTCGACGTCTGCCTTAGCGCCAGCCGCTGTCGTCGCCGAACCACCGGCGGCGGTCCAGCTGCCATCGGTCGCCGCGTCAACGCCCGCTGCCCCGGTCGAATCGACGGTGCCGGCCTTTATCGGGCTCGATCGCGCCGGCATCATAGGCGCGATCGGTTCAGCCATCGACAGCGGGAAAATCGACCTCTTCCTGCAGC
>DASXEA010000078.1:0-9205 GCA_036490345.1 Rhizomicrobium sp.
AGCCGACGCCGTCATTCAGCCGTTTCGACACTGCGCGCGAGCGCTTCACCACGGCGCTCGGGTCGTAGCTGACGTTGCTGGCGGACAGGCCATAGTCGTTGGCGTGTTGGATGTAGTGGAAAATCTCCGCCGATCGCAGCAACGCCTTGGTGGGAATACAGCCCCAGTTGAGGCAGATGCCGCCAAGCCGGTCCCGTTCGACAATGGCCGTTTTCAGGCCAAGCTGCGCGGCGCGGATCGCGCACACATAACCGGCCGGCCCACTGCCGATCACGACGACATCGAATGTTTCGGCCATGCGAACTCCCCTCAGCCTTCAATCAATCCCGCAAACAGCACGAGCATCATGGCGGGCATGAGAAAGGCGACCGTGTAGATGAATGAGATCATGCAGAACTTCAACGTGGTCATGATCCAGCCCTGACGGTAGAACCGCTTGAGTGATATGAAGATATAGACGCTCATCCCAAGCAGCACGAGGAGCGCCACGATACCGCCCGAAAAGATCTGCGCCGCACCCACGGCGATGATGAGCAGCGCAAACATGAACGTGTGGATCGACAGCGAAAATATGAGATGGTCCACAAAGTAGAACTGCTTGTGCTGGCGAATATAGAACAGCGCCAGGATCAGGGCATAGATCGGAAGCAGCAGAAACAGCACCCGCGGAATCCAGGTGGTCATAGGTCCGTTCAAGGCCGAGGGATCGCGCGCCAGCTTTTCCACGGTGGCCAGCGCATTGCGTGCCATCCAGCTATGGGGATCGTTGCCCACCGCCTTCAGAATGCTCGTCTTCATCCTCTGGATTCGGGCCCATCCGCTTGCCGAGATGGTCTGGTGAAAGCGGCCGATGCGCCGGAAAAAATGCATGTCCGTCGTCATCCCCGAATGTGCGCCGGGCGAGAGCGCGCCGTCTTTGGCGTTGCGCGCGACGTCCGCCGGGATCACCTTATTGGAGTCGCCCTTGCCGGAAACGGCGATATCTCCGTTGGGCAACGTCTTGACGGTATAGGCATTGGGCACTTCGCGAAGCTCGACCTGCACGAGCGCAATGCCGGTCACTGAAAGGGTCAGGAAAAAGAGCAGCGACACAAACAGATAGAGCCGAACGGCCGGCATGTAGCGGCGCGTCCGGCCCTCGCGAAAGGCCAGCGGCAACTCGCCCGGCTTGATGAGGAGCGCGATCACGGTGCGCAGAATGCGGCTGTCGAAGCTGACGATATCGGAGACGAGATCGTGCAGCAGGTTCCAGATCGTCTCGCGATGGGTGTCGAGTTCCTGGCCGCACGCCGCGCAATAGGGGCCGATGATGGGCGTACTGCAATTGCGGCATTTGTCGGCGGGAGTCCCGCGCCTCGCCAGCGTCGTGGCCACAAGCTCGATGGCCGCGGCTCCCCCCAGTTCTCCGATGGCCCCCAGATCGTCAGGCATCGGCCATAATCACAGAAGCATGGCGGCCGGGTCTTCGACGAATTGCTTGAAGACCTGCAGGAATTTCGCCCCGGTGGCGCCGTCGATGACACGATGATCGCAGGACATCGTCACGGTCATCATCTGCGCCACCTCCATCTTGCCTTGGCGCACGATCACGCGCTCTTCGCCCACGCCCACCGCCAGGATCGCCGCATGCGGCGGGTTGATGACGCCGGTGAAATTCTTGATGCCGAACATGCCGAGATTCGAGATGGAAAAGCCGCCGCCCTCATATTCGTTCGGCTTCAGCTTTTTCGTACGCGCCCTCTCTGCCAACGATTTGACTTCGTTCGAGATGGCCACCAGGCCCTTTTCCTCGGCGCGAAACACGATGGGCGTGATCAGCCCGAAATCGAGCGCCACGGCGATGCCGATATCGGCATGATGGTGGCGAAGCATGGCGGTTTCCGTCCAGCTTGCATTCACCGCCGGCACGCGGATCAGCGCGAGTGCAGACGCCTTGACCACGAAATCATTGACCGAAAGTTTGAAGGCGCCCTTGTCCTTCGGTGAAGCGGCATTCAGCCGCGCGCGCAGCGACAGGAGTTCGTCGATGCGGCAATCGACCGTCAGATAGAAATGCGGGACAGCTGCCTTGGCTATCGTCAGCCGGCGCGCAATCGTCCTGCGCATCGAATCGTGCGGGATCTCCTCGTAATCGCCCGACTGAAAATAGAGCCGCGCATCGGGCAATGCGCCGGGCGCTGCGGGCGCGGAAACGGTTGCAGCCGCAGGAGTCGCCGACCTTGCCGCTTCGGCCTTGGCCGCGTCCTTTTTGGGCGAGGCAGGCTTTGTCGTCTGCGCGGCTTCGATATCTGCCTTGACGATACGCCCACGTGGTCCCGAACCATGGAGAGCCGAGAGGTCAATTCCAGAACTCTGTGCCAGCCGGCGTGCCAGAGGCGTGGCGAACACCCGCTCGCCGTCTGCGGCCTGTGAAGTCCTGTGCTCCGGCACTTCCGCGGCGACAGCGTTGCGAATGGAGGACATCGCCGCGGAAATGTCGCCGGCTGCGTGCTTCGGCGCGGATATCGCCGGTTCGCTTTCTTTGCCGCTGCGCTTTTCCGGCGCCTTCTCGACCGCCGCCGCGTCCTCGTCCTCGCCAAGCAGAATGGCAATCGGCTGATTGACCTTGACGCCTTCGGTTCCTTCGGCAACCAGCAGCTTGCCCATGCGGCCTTCGTCGACCGCCTCGAATTCCATCGTCGCCTTGTCGGTCTCGATTTCGGCCAGCACGTCGCCGGAATGGATCTCGTCGCCTTCCTTGACGAGCCATTTCGCCAGCTTGCCCTCTTCCATGGTTGGCGAAAGCGCAGGCATCAGGATTTGGGTCGGCATCTCAATCCTCGCTGTGAAGCGGCGCGAGTTCCTGCGCGTGCCGCTCCCAATTGCGTCCGTCGAAATCCACGGTCAGCACCGAACGAAACTCCTCCGCGTCGAGACAACGGAAATTGACGCTGTATCCTTCGGGATGCGAACGCGGCACATAATACGATTTGATGCCGCATATCGAGCAAAACAGATGCGTCGCCGTTTCCGTGTTGAACCGGTATGACGTGATCCGGTCTTCGCCCGCGATCAGCCGAAAGCGGCTTTTCGCCACGATCAGATGCAGAAACCCCGTCATGTGACAGATCGTGCAATTGCAGGCCTGCACTTCGATTTCGTCGGGTGCCAGCACCTCGAAGGCCACGGCGCCGCAATGGCAGCCGCCCTTTCTCCACTTCATGTGCGGTTTTGGCGCGCGTGCCATGCCTTGCCGCCGCTCAATCGCGATAGAGCACCGCCTTGGCGGCGGCAATCACATCAGCGACCGTGGGAAGCGCCAGCTTCTCGAGATTGACGGCATAGGGCATCGGCACGTCCTTGCCGGTGACCTTGATGGGCGGCGCATCGAGATGGTCGAAAGCGAGCTCCGTGATCTGCGAACAGATCTCGCTGCCGATCGAGCACACGGGCCAGCCCTGTTCCACCGTCACCAAACGATTCGTCTTCTCGACGGATTCGACGATCGTCGCGATATCGAGCGGCCGGATACTGCGAAGATCGATCAGCTCGGCCTCGATCCCCTCTTCGGCAAGTTTATCGGCTGCTTCGATGATCAGCGCCACGCCGATCGAATGCGAGACAAGCGTGACGTGTCCGCCGGCGCGAACGATGCGCGCCTTGCCGATCGGGATCACGAAATCGTCGATCTTCGGCACAGGAAACGAACGGCCGTACAGAATTTCGTTTTCGAGAAACACGACCGGATTGGGATCGCGGATCGCGGCTTTCAGAAGCCCCTTGGCATCCGCCGCCGAATAGGGCGCGACGACCTTGAGGCCCGGGACCTGCGCATACCACGCCGCATAATCCTGGCTGTGCTGGGCGGCGACGCGCGCCGCCGCACCATTGGGGCCGCGAAAAACGATCGGGCAGTTCATCTGGCCGCCCGACATGTAACGGGTCTTGGCAGCCGAATTGATGATCTGATCGATCGCCTGCATCGCGAAATTCATCGTCATGAATTCGACGATCGGGCTGAGGCCCGCAAAGGCCGCGCCGACGGCAAGACCGGCAAAGCCATGCTCGGTGATCGGTGTATCGACCACGCGCCGTGCGCCAAACTCGTCCAGCAGACCCTGACTGACCTTGTAGGCGCCCTGGTATTGCGCGACTTCCTCCCCCATCAGAAAGACATTGGGATCGCGGCGCATCTCCTCGGCCATGGCATCGCGCAACGCTTCGCGGACCGTTTGCGTGACCATTTCCGTTCCAGCCGGAAAATCCGCTTCCATTTGAGCGGGCTTTGGCTCCGACCGCGGGCGCGCCTGCTTCTGCTCATCCTTCGATGGCAAATCCTTCGTCGCCTCGCGTTGCAATTCCGCTTTGGGCGCCGGCGCCTCGCGTTTGGACTCCGTCTTTGCAGACGTCCCCGACGCGGCTTCGTCACCCTGTTCGAGTTCGGCGATGGGTTGATTGACCTTTACGCCTTCCGTGCCTTCCGGCACGAGAATCTTGCCGATCCGGCCTTCATCGACCGCCTCGAACTCCATCGTGGCCTTGTCGGTCTCGATCTCGGCGATGACGTCGCCCGAGCGTACCTGATCGCCTTCCTTGACGAGCCAGCGGGCAAGCTTGCCCTCTTCCATCGTGGGCGACAGCGCAGGCATGAGAATGGAAATGGACATGCCGCCCCTAAGCCAGAATATCGGTGAAAAGTTCGGTCGACGCCGGCTCCGGACTTTCGGTGGCGAATTCCGCGGCCATGTTGACGATCTGACGTGTCTGTTTGTCGATCGCCTTGATCTCGTCCTCGGTCACATAGCCGCGTGCCACAAGACGCAGGGCATAGTGTTCGATGGGATCGCGCTTCTCGCGCATGGTCTGTACTTCCTCGCGAGTCCGGTATTTGGCGGGATCGGACATGGAATGGCCGCGATAACGATAGGTCTTCATTTCGAGAATGATCGGCCCCTTGCCGCTGCGTGACCATTCGACCGCCTTGCGGGCGGCATCCAGGACAGCTTCGACATCCATGCCGTCCACGACTTCGCCGGGGATGTTGAACGATGCGCCACGACGGAAGAGCTCGGCCTGCGCGCTGGAGCGCTCGACGCTGGTCCCCATCGCATATTGATTGTTCTCGATCACATAGACGACGGGCAGCTTCCAGAGTTCGGCCATGTTGAAGGCTTCGTAGACCTGCCCCTGATTGGCGGCACCGTCACCGAAATAGGTGAGCGTGACGGCGTGGTTCTCCCGGTATTTGTTGGCGAAAGCGAGCCCGGTACCGATCGGAACCTGCGCGCCGACGATCCCGTGGCCACCATAGAAATTCTTGTCGCGGCTGAACATGTGCATCGAGCCGCCCTTGCCCCGGGAATAGCCCGTGGCGCGCCCGGTCAGCTCGGCCATGACGCCCTTCGGATCCATCCCCGTCGCCAGCATATGCCCGTGATCGCGATACGCCGTGATGACCTGGTCGCCCGGCCGAAGCGCGGCCTGCATGCCCACCACAACGGCTTCCTGGCCGATATAGAGATGGCAGAATCCACCGATCAGCCCCATGCCGTAGAGCTGCCCGGCCTTCTCCTCGAAGCGCCGGATGAGAAGCATGTCGGTGTAAAGCTGCTTCGCCTGAGCGCCGGCCACGGATGGTGCCGTGTCGTCAGTGTTCCGCGCCGTCGCTGCCTCGGCCATGGCCGATCACCCTCGAAATTGCTTCGGTTGTCGCAACAGTATTGGGCTTTGGCAAGCCTTCCGGGCGTGTCGGGCCGATGGAAGGCGAAGACAGGCCGAACGCGAAAAACCGCTCTAGCGGCGCTCGCGCGGAACCGCGATCTGACCGGGCGAGCTGCCCAGCATCTGCCCCCGGGCGATCTCCTCGACAAGGTCCGGATCTTCGGAACCCGACCGCAGCAGCGCAATGCGATGTTCGAGACGGTCCCGGTCGGCTTTGAGCGAAGCGAGGCGATCCTCTTCCACCGAGAGGCGCGCACGCACATCGGTCAGGGCCAAAATCCCGCGAGTCCCCCACAGCGTGTAATAGCCAAAGTAAACAATCGCCGCTGCGCAGATAGCGGGCATCACAAGAATGCCAAAGAAACGGGCCATGCTGTTCTTGATTCGCATGCGACGAACGAATCATAGAGTGATTCGCGGCGTCAAGGGGAAAAACGGCAATCAGATGCGCAACACGCTTCGGCCGGCATAAATCGCCTGATCGCCCAGTTCTTCCTCGATGCGCAACAGCTGATTGTATTTGGCAAGACGATCCGATCGCGCGAGTGATCCCGTCTTGATCAACCCGCAATTGGTCGCCACCGCGAGATCGGCGATGGTTGTGTCTTCGGTCTCGCCCGAGCGATGGGACATCACCACGCGATAGCCTGCGCGATGAGCCGCATTCACCGTCTCAAGGGTTTCGCTCAACGACCCGATCTGATTGACTTTCACGAGGATCGCGTTGGCGACGCGACGGGAGATGCCGAGCTTCAACCGCTCGATATTGGTCACGAACACATCGTCGCCGACGAGTTGCACTCGTTCGCCGAGCGCCGCCGTCAGCGCTGCCCAGCCGTCCCAATCGTCTTCCGCCATGCCGTCTTCGATGGAGACGATCGGATAGCGGCCGCAAAGCTGCTCATACACGCGGACCATGGCTTCCGGATCGAGCCTGCGGCCTTCCCCTTCAAGGACATAGCGGCCATCCTTGAAGAATTCGGTTGAAGCCGGATCCAGCGCCAGCGCCACATCGTGCGTGGGGCGATAGCCCGCCTTTTCGATCGCGCGCATGATGAATTCCAGCGCTTCGTCCGCCGTCCGCAGTGCCGGCGCGAAGCCACCTTCGTCGCCGACATTCGTGCTATGGCCACGCACCTTCAACGCCGATTTGAGGGTGTGGAACACTTCCGCGCCCATGCGCAGGCCCTCGCGGAAGCTGGGTGCTCCCACCGGCATGATCATGAATTCCTGGAAGTCGATGGCATTGTCGGCATGCGCGCCGCCATTGATGATGTTCATCATCGGGACCGGAAGCACGCGCGCCGACGGTCCGCCGAGATAGCGGTAGAGTGCCTGGTCATGGGCCGAGGCGGCGGCCTTGGCGACAGCCAGCGACACACCGAGAATGGCGTTTGCCCCCAGCCGGCTCTTGTTGGTCGTGCCGTCGAGCGTCCGCATCAGCATATCGATGCGCGACTGGTCCTCGGCGTCGAAACCGGACAGGGCGTCGAAAATCTCGCGGTTGACCGCCTCGACGGCTTTGAGAACCCCTTTGCCGCCATAGCGCGGGCCGCCATCGCGCAACTCGGTCGCCTCATGCGCGCCGGTCGAGGCGCCGGAGGGCACGATGGCGCGTCCGAACGAGCCGTCCTCGAGCCGCACATCGGCCTCGACCGTCGGATTGCCCCGGCTGTCGAGAACCTCGCGCGCGGTGATGTCGACGATGGCCGTCATGGTGCGTAGTCCCCGGGCTGGCTTGCTGGCGTCGTTCTAGGAGATAGATTGGCCCGGCCGCAACCGACCAGGCTGCGCATTTCCCTCCCCGACGATTCAGGAGCCGCCATGACCGCCACCCGGATGATCGCCGTCGTGCTGGGCGGGGTCGCACTTGCAGGGGCCGCGGGAACCGGAATATTCCTCACCCGGCATCAAGAATGGAAAGGCCCGGAAATGACGGAAACAAACAACGTGGACAAACAGGCGAAGCTGTTGACCTCGGAGCAAATGGCCATGTGGCGGCGCGAACATCGCGGCGAAATGAAGGGCCTGTCCAAGGAAGAAAAGAAAGCCGGGCGAAAAAAATTGATCGCAAAACTCGAAGCGATGTCGCATGCCGACCTCGAGGCGCTGCGCACGAAGCTGCAGGGCGAGTGGAATGCCTTGCCCGCCGATCAGAAGAAGAAGCTCCAGGAAAAAATGGACAAGCGCGCCGATAAGAAGCCGGCAGGCGGAATGGAAGAAGACGACGAGGATTGAGCGGAACTGGCGCTTTCGCGCGAATATTTGCCGGGCCTTCCCCGAGATCCACTAGGCTGTGGAGCGAGTCGCAATCAGGTGCGGCTCGCTGGGGAGGGGCATCCCATGCTCGGAAGACCGGATTTGCTTGCCGCACTGGTGACGGTGCTGGCGATTATCGTCTACATGGTTACCGCCTTTCGTGTCGGCCGCATGCGGGAGAAGCATGGTGTGGCCGCACCGGCCGTGACCGGGCATCCAGCCTTCGAGCGCGCCTATCGCGTGCAGATGAACACGCTCGAATCCATGCCCATCTTTCTTCCGGCGCTGTGGCTCGCCACGCTCTATTTCGTACTGGTGCCCTTCCTGGCGCCGGCCCTCGGCCTCGTCTGGATCGTCGGACGCATCGTGTACATGCAGGCCTATATTGCCGATCCGGCCAAACGCGGACTGGGGTTTGGCATCGCCGGGGTCAGCCAGCTTGCCCTGCTGCTGCTGGCCATCGCCGGCATCGTCATGAGCTGGTCGGCGACTTCCACGGTCTGAGCGGCGCTCAGAGTGTCCGCCGCTTCACGATCCTGTCGATCGCCACAAGCTCGCCCAGCAATCCCGGCACGTCTGCGAGACGCAGCATGTTGGGGCCATCGGATGGGGCGTGGTCCGGATCCTGGTGGGTTTCCATAAAGACCGCCGCACAGCCAACCGCCACGGCGGCGCGCGCCAGATAGGGCACCATCGCCCGGTCGCCGCCCGATGTCGCGCCCTGCCCGCCCGGCTGCTGCACCGAATGCGTGGCGTCGAACACCACCGGCGCGCCATATTGCGCCATGATGGGCAGCGCCCGGAAATCCGATACCAGCGTGTTGTAACCGAAGCTCGCGCCGCGCTCGGTGACGAGCACGTTGGGATTGCCCGCACCGGTGATCTTGGCAATCACGTTCTTCATGTCCCACGGCGCCAGGAACTGGCCCTTCTTCACATTGACCACACGCCCCGTCTGCGCCGCAGCGACGAGCAGATCGGTCTGGCGGCTCAGAAAGGCCGGGATCTGCAGAATATCGACGGCTTCGGCCACGCGGGCGCATTGCTCGCGCTCATGCACATCGGTGAGCACGGGAAGGCCCAGGCTTTCGCGGATCTCGGCAAAGATGGGGAGTGAATCATCCAGGCCCATGCCGCGCGCGGTGCCGGCGCTGGTGCGATTGGCCTTGTCGAAACTCGTCTTGTAGACGAGGCCCACGCCATGGCGGGCAGCAATCTCCTTGAGCGCCTGGGCCATTTCGAGTGC
>DASXEA010000004.1:0-4430 GCA_036490345.1 Rhizomicrobium sp.
ATGGCGGAAGGACAATGCAGGCGATTTCGTCCCCCTTTCGGAGATTGAGCTCGCGTCGGAGAACGAGACCGACGTCAAAACGAGCTTGAAAACGCCTGGCCCCTGTACGCCGGACACTCCAGCCAATGAGAAGACGCTCTCCGCCCCTCGACCGGTGGCACGACCCATTGCATACCCGACGACGAAAGCCGAGGTCCTCAACCGCGCCAGGGCGGCACTGGAGACCGGCGAAGGCCTTCGCAATGTTGCCGAGAGACTTGCGGGCGCAAAGAAAGATTTTCACGTGAGCCAGCGGGAGATCGGCCGGGCGCTTGGCCGGTCCGCCAGTTGGGTCAACCGTCTGCTGAAATGGCGTCAATCTGGATGCAAGCCATCCAGCCCCTTTGGTCCAACGACGCGGGCCGCCCGCGCCGCGCATCGAAAGGGTCCCAGCGGATGCGGGGGCACCGAGGATCTCGATGATGATGGCCAAGCCAGCTTGGTCCTCCGACGCTCGCCTGCGGGTCGATCCGCATCGCAGCGGGCAGCCGTCAACGCAGACCTTTCGAGCGGGCCGACACAAACTGATCTGGTGCCGAGCACCGCGGCACCCACGAGAGAAACACATCCTCCGGAAACAGTGACTGCTCCACTTGATGACCCGGATCGCGACCCAGATCAGAGCGGCAGCCCACAACACGAGCAGCAAATGTCACCCGTCAGAAAGCCGAATGCCGCTCAAAAGCTTTCACCTGAGCGCATGCGAATCGTGCTTGATGCGCTTAGGGAATGTCCCATTCTCGGTCACGCCGCCGCCAAAGCAGGCATTCACCCCAAAACGCTTGCTTACTGGTTGCGATGCAGCGAGGCTGGCCACGACGGTTACGACATCGAGTGGGACGGCGTGCAGTGGAGATTTCACGAACACTGCCAATCCGCCATCGAACAGGCTCATGAAATCCTCTCCGAACGCGTGTACCAAGTGGCGATGGGTGTTACCTTCAAGTTTGATGGTGATGGCAACGTGATCGAAGAGGTTGTCGGCCCACCAAATCCAAAAATGATTCGATTTTTCTTGGCGTGGCGGCGGCCCGAGAGGTGGGCACAAACTCGAAAGAATAACGTTCGCCGAACGGGTGGCGTACTTGTCATCGGCGGGCGTCCTAGGGACCCCAACAAGGGTTCGGTCACTGGCGTAAGAGCCCGGCAATGGAAATCGATTGCCGCAAAGGTTCGCAAAGCAGAACCCTAACAGCTTCGAAAGCTCCACCGCATTGTCGCTCGACACCCAAACGTTGCCCGCAGGCCTCGGATGCCCTGCCGGCGCCAAGATGCGAATGCAAGCCTGCACCTACAGACCTGACCCGTTTGAGTCCGCCAAATCACTGTTGTTCGATACGACTAACTGGCGGCCGTTTTGCGACGTCACCTTGACGTTGAAGCAGGCTTGTCAATCCGATAATGGCGCGTGGATAAAGATCGACGACTATCCATGCCGACAAGCTTTTCGGCATTTCATGAACTTGCTCAACAAAGCGGTCTATGGAGCGGCATTTCGTCGACACCGCAAACGTCTTCGAGTGTTGCCGGTACTTGAAAAGGGCGAAGTCCGCGCCAGCGCATTACGGTCATGGGAGCGCGGCACCTGCGGTCGCTGGCATATTCACTGTGCAATTGAGTTGCCTACGCACTTGGATGGTGTCGCCCTTGAAAAGCTCATTCGCCGCTGCTGGGGGAGGGTGGAGTTGGGGTGCAGCCGAATTCTTGTCCGCGACGGTGCAAACGCGGGCTGGATCGGCTGCATGCTAAAAAGCCACCAGAAAGCAAAGTTCGACTGCTTCCTTGACTGCATTATCGTCGAGTCCTGGCACAATCCAACTGTCGACGCGTAGCCGTTCTTTGGGATTGGACTCTTCGCCGACTGGACCTGGGGCAAGGCGATTGGCCAGCAATCGCCTCGTTTTGTTGCTTTCGGCCCGGCGCGCGGCGCCGCCAAAACAACGGATAGAGAGGATGACGGTGAGGAGCCATCAGCGCCGTGCGCAACACCCACCGCGATCGCGATCGACCCGGTAGCTGATGAGGTCACCGCCGCCAGCACCATGATCTCCACCGCCGCCGTCGCCCGATTCAGCTAAAACGAAATCTGCCGGCCCGGCCCCTCGACCATCCGCCGGCGCAAGCCGGTCGCCCTGCCCGGCCGGTGCAGGTCGACTTGTTGCTTTCGGCCCGGCGCGCGGCGCCGCCAAAACAACGAATAGAGAGGATGACGGTGAGACTCTACGCCGCGGTCGATCGAGCCGGGGTGGCGTCAGCGTCGACCCCCTACCTCACCACGCAGCAGGTCCGACCCGTCGCGATCTGATAATCGCGAAATAGAAATCCGCCGCAGCCGAATCCGTCACTGCCCTCGCGCGCGCGTGAGGCCAACCAATTGAGTAAACCGGGGTATGCGGGGCCTTAACGCAACGCTGCAATGCGCCCATGTGTCCACGCCCTCAATCCTCGCCAAGTGGCGCCCGCATGCACTGCGATGTGTATTTGCGCGCGTTGCGCTCTTCGCATTGTGTCTTGTTGTCAGGGACGGCTCCGCCGCACACTACCTTCGCGTGTGCCTCCCCTTTGTTGAGACACTGCTGGTATTTGCAGTTGTTATCGCACGGGATCACTCTGGTCGTCGGCTTCGGTTGCGCAGCGAACGCAGCAGGCGCGAGGATAACGGCTGCAAGCGCGAGGCTGGCTGCAAGGCGCTTCATGGAAGACTCCTTTGCTGCGGTAGTTGATCGCTGCGGTTGCGCGACTTTGCAAAGTTGCGGGCTGAAAAACCAAAGCCCCGCATACGGATGACGCGCGCGGGGCTCTAGACGGGGCCATTGGGCTGGGGGCTTGGGGGGCAGCCCGTCCAAACAGCTAACGCGCCTTATCTGACTTTCGTTCCACCGAACTGCTATTTCTGGCCGCTGCCTGGAACGGTCGGCGGGGGGACCGCCGGTCTATCGTCCGTTCTCGGCGTCGGCTGTTTCATCGCGGGGTCCACCTCGGGCGGGCAAATCACAGCGCCGGTGCGGGCGGCCCCATCGGTGAGGGCATGATTGGAGCGTTCTGCCGGGGTGCATCCTTGTGGATCGGCTGCCTGCGCGGCCGGTATCGCCAGAACTGGAAGCGCGATCGCAATCGCGAGCGTTGGCAAAAGCACTGTAAGACGAGGCATAGCCATCCTCCTTCGGCGCGCTCAGGGCGAGCGCGCCACTGTTGCCAAATGTGCTGTCAGACAACGACTGGCGAAATGGCCGGTTCCCGCTTGGTCT
This sequence comes from Rhizomicrobium sp., assembly GCA_036490345.1. Taxonomy (GTDB): domain Bacteria; phylum Pseudomonadota; class Alphaproteobacteria; order Micropepsales; family Micropepsaceae; genus Rhizomicrobium. The sequence goes on from DASXEA010000004.1 coordinate 3,288, forward strand.
GCCCACCGCGAGCGCGTGAGCGCATCAACGCTGGTTTTGTCGCGTGAGCGTGCGGCGTGCCGCGGTATCGAGGGACCGTAGTTCACGTGCCGCAACGCACGTCGGGCTATGCTAGGCGCCTATCCCGCCCCCATCACACGCTTCGCTCCTCGCGCATTTCGTTGACGATGCTGTCAGTCGACAAGTCCGCGCATGCATTGTTTTACGCATTTGCTCTCGGCGCGTCGAATGCATTGGTTTTGGCGCCCCCTTAAGGCTCCATGGCACGTCATCTGTGCAAACTGCGTGCACTTGCTGAGACAATCCTCGTGTTTGCAGGTCGCATTACAGGGCGCGATTTTCGTCGTAGGCGCAGGTTGAGATTCCTGCCCAAGGGAAATGGCGGGCACGAGGATGACAGACGCGAACATGAGACTCACTGCAAGGCGTTTCATGGAAGAGACTCCCTGGCCCAGTCTGATGACGAGGCGCGTCGGATTGCAACAAACATCGCCAAGCTGTCGGACATGCTGCACGGGCAGCTTTAACCCAGCCTACTACCCAGCACCCGCTCCCGATATCGGTCGCGTCGATGTGAACGAACACCGTTGAGCTTCACGGCGTTACAAGAGCGAACTAACATAAAAAGAAATTGGGAACAGCGCCCGAGGGGTCATCGGTCGCGGGTTATTCCGACCCGCGATAATTCGTCAACCCAGGAAAAGGATATGATTATCAACAAGTCGAAGCTTGCTTTCATGGCTGCACTCGCATTGGCAAGTATCGTGTCGCCGGCATTCGCACAAACCGATGGAACTGCGCATCAACGGCACCTTTATGATTACGCACCCGGCGCCGGCCCAGGGCCGGCGTCACATTTGCCTTCACATTCGGTGGACAATCCATCGACCGCCGGCGGAGGAAGCATGGGCTACAATGAGTGTGCGGGACATCCACGCTGCTGATTTGCCGTTGCCGTGGCGGCATAGATTTGTGAAGGCGCAATGGTCCCGGTCTAACCGCCGGGGGATCGCCCCGGGGAATGTTGAAATAGGAGGAGCGGCGTTGCTCGCCTTAAGCCGTTAGGCTTGGGGTGCTGATTCCACGAAAGGAAAGCAACGCCATGAAGATAGTTAGCACGACATCGACTGTATTGCCTCCGAC
>DASXEA010000015.1:0-51941 GCA_036490345.1 Rhizomicrobium sp.
AGCGGGCTGGCCACGCTCGCCAGGCCTGTTCCCGCCCTTAGAGCGCCGCGCGCCGCCAACCGGGCCGCGCCGGTCGCGTGGGAGGGACCGCTGACGACCACTGCGTGCCCGCGCGCATATTTGTGCCCCAGAGGTGCAGGCCACGGGAACCCCCCGCCCCATCGCTCGGGGCGATTTTCTGCCAGTTGAGGACGAATATGGTCGAGGGCAAAATCGGGAATGCCGATATCCGCCACTACGACCTCCCCACAATAAATCCGGCCTGGCATCAGCACATGTGCCGGCTTCTTCCGAAAGAAGGTCAGCGTCAGATCGGCTTCGACCAGGCAATTCTCAGTGGGGTCGAGGGCGCGTGCGAGATCGCCGTGCAGCCCGCTGGGCACGTCGACCGCGACCACAGATGCCGGCGACGCATTCAGGGCCCGAACAGTGTCCCGCGCTTCGCCCGTCAGCGGACGCGCCAGCCCGGTGCCGAACAGGGCATCGACGACCAGCGGCGACTCGCCGAGGCAATCGGGCCGCAGGGCTTCGACACTGCCGGACCATTTCGCCGCCATGGCCGCCGCATCTCCCCGAAGCCGCGACCGGTCGCCCAGCAGGGCAACGCGAACCTGATGGCCCTCGTCCGCGAGGTGCCGCGCAACCACAAAGCCATCGCCACCATTGTTGCCCGGACCGCAAAGGACGAGGACGGGCGAGGCAGGCCAGCGAAGCGCGATCGCATCCGCTATGGCGCGCCCAGCATTCTCCATAAGAACGAGCGAAGGGATTCCCTGTCCGATCGCGTAGCGGTCGGCCTCGTAGGCCTGGGCAATGGTGAGAATTTCATGAGCCATAATTGGTTCTCAGAAGCCGGCAGGCAGCCGTTCGTGGGTCGGATTGGCATTTTCATAGGCTGCCGATGCCGCGAGCACCCCGGCATCGTCGAACATCCGTCCCACAATCTGAAGTCCGACCGGCAAACCCTGCTTGGTAAAGCCACAATTGACGCTGGCGGCGGGTTGCTGGGTCAGGTTGAAAGGGAAGCTGAAGGGCGTCCAATTCATCCAGGCGCTTCCATCATCTTGGGTTGGTGCCAGTCTGCCGACGTCGAACGCCGGGGTTGCGACCGCTGGCGTGACCAGAAAATCGTACCCTTCCATGAATTGGCGCATGCGGCTGCCCATGGTTCCCCGCGCTGCTACAGCGTCGAGATAGGCATCGAGCGTGAATTTGCCTCCTTCGTCCGCCATCCGGGACAAACCTGGATCAAGCAATTTCCTGCGCTCCGCCGACAGGTCGCGAAGCAGAAAGGCTGCACCTGACCACCACAGTGTCCGAAATATTGCAGCGGAATCTCCAATCGGCGGATCGATCTGCTCCACGATCGCGCCCAGTTGTTCGAACATTCCGATTGCGGCGACAGTCAGCGATTCAACCTCCGGCACCACCTGCGACACGTGGCCAAGGCGGGGGCTGAAGGCGATACGACGTCCGGTGAGGGACGCATGCAGGCCGGATGTATAATCGCAGCCGTCATCCGGCAGCGCGTGCCAATCGCGTGCATCCGGTTTGGCGATGATATTCAACAGCATCGCCGCATCCCGCGCCGTGCGCGCCATGGGGCCGACATGGGCCACCGTTCCGAACGGTGAAAGTGGGAAGGCTGGAACACGGCCGAAACTTGGCTTCAGCCCATATGTCGCCGTGAAACTGGCAGGTATCCGGATGGAGCCGCCGCCATCCGTTCCCAGAGCCAGCGGCACAAATCTGGCCGCAAGGGCGGCCGCCGAACCTCCGGACGAACCTCCGGGTGTTTTTGCGAGGTTCCACGGATTGCGCGTCACTCCGGTAAGCGGGCTGTCGGTCGTACCTTTCCAGCCGAATTCCGGCGTGGTCGTCTTGCCGATCAGGACGGCGCCAGCCTCGCGAAGCCGCGCGACGGCGGGAGCGTCGTCCGTCCACGGCCCCTGCGGATCGACCGTCAATGATCCACGTCGTGTCGGCCAACCACGCGTCAGCAACAGATCCTTGATGGCCACTGGTACGCCATCCAGTGGCGACAGAGCTGCACCGGCACTCCAGCGCGCCTCGGAATCCTCAGCCGCGCGCATCGCGGCGTCTGGATCGACCAGGCAAAAGGCATTGATCTTTGCGTCGAGCGCCTCGATCCGGCCCAGGCAGCTTTGACAGACCTCGACCGGAGAGAGGGTTCGCGCCGCGAACGCCGACGACAAATCAGCGGCGGTCATTTCATGGATTTCTTCGGCCATCGGTCAGTTTACCCGTGTCAGAGGCGCCTGCGCACCCATTTCGATCAATTCCAACACTCCCCGCTGCGTTTCGATGATGGTGACCGAACAATTGGCGGGCGAGAACACGACGACCCGCTCGTCATGGATCGCGGCTCCGACCGCTACATTGATTGCGATGAAGTGGGTGAAGATCACCGCATACGTCTTTTGTGACAACAGCGCTTTAATCGCATAGTCCCGCCATTCTCCGAGCGACGGAGACGCGTCGCGCCATGATCCTTCCATAATCGTCCGAAGCCATTGCAGGCGTTCCTGCAATTCGTCTGTCGGCGCAGGGATCTCCGCAACAGCGGACAGGACCAAGGGATCGCGGTTCCACAATCTGGCCAACGGCTCCGCGGTCTGGCGGGCACGCGCGAGCGGGCTTGTGAGAATTGCAAGCGGGCCAAGGGGCGACAGGTGCGTGGCAACCTCGCGGGCCTGGGCAATGCCGGTGGAATCGAGTGGCGGATCAATGGAATCGCCGAAGCCGGCCTCGGCGCGACCATGTCTGACAAGATAGAGACGGGCCATATCGCGGCCTCTTCAGCGTTGCGTTACAGCGGATAAAACAGGTTTCCGTCGGGCGTCGCTGCTACGTTGCCCGGCCGTCCAACCATTTCGTCGCGCGTCATCCGGTCCAGCAATGCGGCATCGCTGGGCGTATGCGCGAAAAAGCGCGAGCCGTCGCCCAGCCTTCCGACAATGATTCCAAAACGCCGCGCCTTGCGGTCGGTGGCCACCGTATAGGTTTCGATGATCGCCTGCCCTTCCGGCGTTTCCGTCACGACCGGATGGGTCGCGCCGTCGATCTCCCTCTGGGTGCTTGCCGGTGCCTTGCGCGTCCACGCGCCTTCGACAGGCTTCGTGGAAAAGATACCGGCAGAATGTTTGGTCACGTACCACCCATTGCCCGTGCACAGGCCGAACGCTCCCGGAGCAGCCCGCAACTTTTCCACCATCGTTGCGATCGAGTGCATGACGTAGTTGTTGCCGGGTCCCCCGAAATATGGAAGGCCGCCAGTGATTGTGAGGCCTCGGGGGTCGTCTTCAGCGATGCCGAGTTCCTCGCAGGCGAGTTCGACCGCAGCGGGAAAACACGAATAAAGATCGATGTAGGCCAGATCGGCAACCGCGATTCCAGCCATGGCAAGCGCCTCACGGCCCATTGCGCGAATGGCGGGCGATGTGAAGTAATTCACCCGATCGCCGAGATTCCAGATGTCGTTTGCATCCGCGCAGCCGTGCAAAAAAACCCATTTCGTTTTGGGTACGCCCAGTTCAAGCGCTTTCGCCACGCTCACGATCACGACCGCCGCGGCCATGTCGACTTCGATCACAGCGTTCAGGAATTTGGTGTAGGGAAATCCGACGAAGCGGTTGGTTTCCGAGGGGGTGGCGATTTCCTCAGGCGCGCGAAATTTCGGGAACCACGAACACGGATTGCCGGCAGCGACCTTCGAGAACGGCGAGAACAGCTTTCCGAGAGAAAGCAGATGGTCATCGATACCGCGCCGGCGCGCATTCCTTATCGCGTTTTCAAACAGGGGATATGCGTTGACGGGAAAGTTCAGGCCATACGCCTTCTCGTGCGAACTCGTTCCGGGCCGCATATCGCCAATTTCGATGGGATCCTCTCCCGGATCCCCGTCTTCGCCGCGGCCCCATCCAGGGTCGACTCCTTGCCTGACCGCGGCCAGGTAGGTGGCGAGGCATTCGCCGCCAACAAGCAGTGCGGCGTCGCATTCGCCGCCGGCAATTTCTTCGGCAAATCGATTGACCAGCGATTGCGGTGTGTTTCCACCCGTGGCGCTGTAGAAACACCGTCGCGGATCGGCACCGATCTTTCGAGCCACCGACAGCGCCGGATTGCGGAACATCCCGCGTGGCAAGCGCCCCTGATCTCCCGGAGAGTCGGCCGTGAAGCGCACCGCCGTCACTGTATCGATTGCTGCCAGCACCGGGGCGGCGCAGTCATGGAGCGCCAGCTGCGCCGCCCTGGCAAGGAGCGCGACCGGATCCAGGCTTGTGGCGAGATTTCCCTGCCGGGCGGTGCGTTGGGTCAGCTGGCCAACACCAACCAGGATCGGCGTTCTCGCGTCGATCATGGCGGGCTTCAGCCGCGCTTGCCGAAATGGCGTTCGAGCCGCTGCAAAGCGTCTTCGAGAACTGCCCTCTGCTTGCAGAAAGCAAAGCGCACGAGATGATCGGGCTTGCCTTCGCTGAAGAAGGCACTGAGCGGAATCAACGCCACGCCAGCTTCGCGCACGAGGCGACGGCAAAATGCGTCGTCTGGCTCATTGGTCAATCCCCGAATCCCGGCCGTAAGAAAGTATGTGCCCTCGCAAGGCAGAATCTCGAATCCGAGCCGCGCAAGCCGGCGAGCCAAGAGATCTCGATTGCCCTGCAGGGTTGCCGTCAGCCCTAGCGTGAAATCCATTTCGTTCGCGAGGGCAAAGGCGGTTCCGCGCTGGAGTGCGGGCGGGGTCGTAAAGGTGAGAAACTGATGGGCTTTCGCAATCACATCGATCAGCTCTGCCGGTCCGGTGACCCAGCCAACCTTCCATCCTGTGAGTGAGAACATCTTGCCGGCAGATCCAACACGGACGACCCGGTTTTCCATCCCCTCAAAGCAAATCAGAGGCTCGTGCCTGCGACCGTCAAATACGAGATGTTCGTAAACCTCATCGCAGATCGCCACGGCGTGCGAACCTCGCAGAACGCGGGCAACCGCCGCCAGTTCGTCGTGATCGAATACGCGCCCGATCGGGTTGAGCGGGGTGTTCAGAATGACAAGGCTGGTGCGCGCCGTGATGGCCGCGGCGAGAGCCTCTTCCCGAAGGCGCCACGCCGGAGGTTCCAGCTTTACGCTCTTCACTTCGGCGCCCGCCGCCAGCGCAATCGGGCGATAGGAATCATAGGCGGGCTCGATAAGCACGACCTCGGTGCACGGACCACACAAGGCCAGAATGCTGGCAGTCAGTGCTTCTGTGCCTCCGGACGTGACCAGCACATTGCGATCAGGATCGAACGACAGGCCGTAGAAGCGTCGTGCATGTGCCGCGATGGCCTCGCGAAGCTCCCTTAGCCCCTTTGTGGGGGGATATTGGTTCGGGCCATCGCGCAGAGCCTGTGCCGCAGCGTCACGAATGGCTATCGGTCCATCTTCGTCAGGAAAGCCCTGCCCCAGATTGACGGCGCCATGTTCCACTGCGAGAGCCGACATGACCGAAAAAACCGTCGTCGGCAGCGATTGGAAGACAGGATTGAGCGCGGTGTTGGCCATCGCCCTGCTTTAAGCGATTGGCTTCCTCAACGCAAAAAAAGCGGTGGGACGCGCCGGAAGGTCTGCCCAAAAATTGGGCTGCATGAAGCGTTTTTGCGCAGCGATCGTCTGAAGTCGCCGACTGCGCTTTTTAAGCCGTTGAAACTGCGTGTGGATAAGTTTCCTGTAACTGGCACGTCGCCTGCAATCCGGGTGACGATAGCGGCCGATCCGGGGTCGCCCCGGAGCCCGCCAATGAAAAAGATCGAAGCCATCATCAAGCCCTTCAAACTCGATGAGGTGAAGGAAGCTCTCCAGGAAGTGGGTGTCCAGGGCATTACCGTGATCGAGGCCAAAGGCTTTGGGCGGCAGAAAGGGCACACCGAACTCTATCGCGGCGCCGAATATGTTGTGGACTTCCTGCCGAAGGTGAAGATCGAGATCGTCGTGCCGACGGAGAGGCTTGAGGCCGCGGTCGAAGCCATTCAGAAAGCGGCCAGAACCGGCCGCATCGGCGATGGAAAGATTTTCGTGCTCGACGTGCAGGAAGCTATCCGCATTCGGACCGGCGAAACCGGCGTCGACGCCATTTGAATTCGCATCGGGCAGAATGCCCGCATCGCGCAACCTCGAAGGAAACAGGATGTCCAGCGCAGACACAATCCTCAAGCTCATCAAGGACAAGGATGTAAAATTCGTCGATCTGCGGTTCACCGATCCTCGCGGAAAATGGCACCATGTGACGTTCGATCTCTCGCTTGTCGACGAGGAATTTCTGACCGAAGGCACGATGTTCGACGGTTCCTCGATCGCCGGATGGAAAGCGATCAACGAATCGGACATGACGCTCTTGCCCGATTGTGACACTGCAATCATCGATCCCTTTTTCGCCCAGACCACGCTTGCAATGTTTTGCGACGTGATCGAACCGACAACCGGCCAGCGCTATGCGCGTTGCCCCCGGTCGATTGCGAAGGCTGCGGAAAAATACATGGCGGCATCCGGTGTGGGCGACACGGCCTATTTCGGGCCGGAAGCGGAATTTTTCCTTTTTGACGACGTGCGCTTCGACACCGGAATGAACAAGGGGTTCTACTATCTCGATTCCATGGAGAGCGCCCATAATAGCGGTACGGAGTACGAAGCCGGCAATCTGGGTCACCGTCCGACCGTCAAGGGAGGCTATTTTCCCGTCCCTCCCGTCGATTCCGCACAGGATATCCGCAGCGAAATGCTGGCCGTCATGGGGGAACTCGGCATCGAGCCGGAGAAACATCACCATGAGGTGGCAAGCGCCCAGCACGAACTTGGGTTCAAGTTCAAGACGCTGACGCGGTGCGGCGACGCGATGCAGATCTACAAATACGTCATTCACCAGGTCGCGGCTGCGTATGGAAAGTCGGCAACCTTCATGCCCAAGCCGGTCTATGGCGACAACGGGTCGGGCATGCATGTGCATCAGTCAATCTGGAAGGGCGGAAAGCCGCTGTTCGCAGGATCGGGTTACGCGGATCTTTCGGACACCTGCCTCTACTACATCGGCGGCATCATCAAACATGCCAAGGCAGTCAATGCCTTTGCCAATTCGCTTACCAATTCCTACAAGCGCCTGATTCCCGGATTCGAAGCACCAGTGCTCCTTGCCTATTCGTCGCGCAATCGGTCTGCATCCTGTCGCATACCGTTTGCCACGAGTCCGAAGGGAAAGCGCGTGGAAGTGCGCTTTCCCGACGCCGGTTCAAATCCCTATCTCGCCTACGCCGCCCTGTTGATGGCTGGCCTTGACGGTATAGAGAACAAAATCCATCCGGGAGATCCCATGGACAAGGATCTCTATGCGTTACCGCCCGAAGAACTGAAGGAGGTCCCCACCGTTTGCGGTTCGCTGCGTGAGGCGCTCGAATGCCTCGATGCCGACCGGGCTTTCCTCAAGAAGGGTGGTGTTTTTTCCGACGAGTTCATCGACAGTTTCATCGAACTCAAGATGGGCGAAGTTCACGCCTTCGAACACACGCCCCATCCGATCGAATTCAAGATGTACTACAGCGTGTAGCAACGATATCCGCAAACGGACTGCTGGAAGCGGCCGGCCTCACGCCACGGCAGAGGCCGGTCGCGTCGCATCGGCGATCGGCGCGGTGATCGCTTTCGACAAAATTGGCAGGATGATGAAGGCGCGGCAACCCTTGCCGAACTCGCTTTCGATCCATGTACGGCCACCATGCAATTCGGCAAGCCCGCGAACAAGTGACAGGCCCAATCCGGTTCCCCCACCCTGGCGATCGTAGCGATTGTCGGCCTGACTGAAGGGTTTGAAAACACGATGAAGCTTGTCCGGTTCGATTCCCGGACCATTGTCCTCGACCATGATCTGAAAATTGCCGCAGCTGCTGCGGGAACCGACCACCGTGATGCGGCCACCGTCATCCGTAAACTTGACGGCGTTGGAAACGAGGTTGAGGAGCATCTGCTTCAGGGCCCTCTCGTCCGCGTATATGGTCGGAAGCGAAGCATCCAATTCTATCGAAAGCACCTGATGCCGCTCGCGCGCCTTGATGGCAACAATTCTGAGGGCTGTTTCGAATGTGCGACGGACATCGAGCGGATGTGGCTCGATCTCCATCTTCCCCGATTCGATCTTGGCCACATCGAGCAGGTCGTTGATGAGGCTTAGCAGATGCGCGCCGGAGGAGTTTATGTCGCCCGCATATTCCTTGTAGCGAGGAGAGCCGACGGGACCGAAACATTCGCGCGCGATAATCTCCGAAAAGCCCAGTATGGCATTGAGTGGCGTTCGTAGTTCGTGGCTCATATTGGCGAGGAACGCGGTCTTCGAGGCGTTGGCCGTTTCGGCCTCGAAGCGGCCGTGCAGGGCCTCGTCGCGCGCATCTTCCAGTTCGGTCGCCAGGTCCTCGACTTCGAATCGCAGGCGTGACTCCTCATCGAGCCGGTGCGTGAGCCGGCGCGCCGCCAGAAAAAATTGAATGGCAACGATCGACAACCCGGCGCCGAGTCCAAGATCAAGCAGTGAGCCGCCCAAAAGGAAGCGCAGGCATGAGATCGCCACAACCGGGGCGAAACTCGCCGTGAGCATTTCCATGTGACTGGAGCGGCTCATGACCAGCTCGGCCAAAAGGCAGGACATGCATCCCGCAAGAAAGAGGTGATTGAGGGGGGCCGCGGCCTGCCACAGGAGCCAAGGCACCATGCCCCAACTTGTGCCGATCGCGACCTGTAGCGCGACGAAACGGGGGAACCATGCCAGTAGGCGTTCCGACTGCAACTGGCGGGGCGCCTCGCGCTGATAGCGGTCGGCAACCAAGGCGGCAACCAGCGAGACAGTGCCGACGGCGAGCGGAAGAAGAAGTGTAAACCGAAGGGGCCTGTGTCCGAAATATCCGAAGACATCGGATCCAATAACGGCAATGCCAAGGGCAAGAAGGGGTGCCGTCAGTCGCGACGAGCGCACAACATCCGCGACAAGGTCGAGTTGAGCGCGCAAAACGCGAATATCGGCGCGACGGAGCGCGCACGGTCGTTCACCATGGCCTGCGGCCGGTTTCAGTTTACCTTCCCCCGCGCGAGAGGAGCGATGCTAGGCGGCGCAATGCTAAGATTTGCTTAGAGCCGTCCAGGGCGTTCCCCGATTATTTGTTGAACAGGTCGGCGAGAAATCAGCCAGACAGCGTGAACGCCAGAGCGGGTTTAAGGTAGGGTTAGCGAATCGTCGCCGTAAAGGAAGCTTGGACGCGACCGAATGTCCGAAGGCGCACACCGGGAGCGCGCCGTATGGGAGCGCACGGTTGCGGCAACCAAACCAACCATCGCGAGAGAATAAAATTCTCATGCCAAAGCCCCCCGTCCCTGCCGATTTGTTCGAAACAGCCGAGCCGTCAGGCAAAAGCTATACGGCCAAGGATATCGAAGTCTTGGAGGGTCTCGAACCCGTCCGACGGCGCCCGGGCATGTATGTGGGCGGCACCGACGAACATGCCCTTCATCATCTCGCGGCCGAGATCCTGGACAATGCAATGGACGAAGCGGTCGCGGGCTTCGCCACCCGCATTGAGATTGATCTTTGCCAGGGGGACATCTTGACCGTTCGGGACAACGGCCGTGGCATTCCCGTTGATCCGCACCCGAAATTCAAGAGCAAGTCCGCGCTCGAAGTGATCATGACAACGCTGCACGCCGGCGGAAAATTCGGCGGCAAGGTTTACGACACGTCCGGCGGACTGCATGGCGTGGGCGCCTCAGTGGTCAATGCGCTTTCCGAATGGATGGAAGTTGAAGTCTTTCGCGACCGTCGCGGTCATAAGATGCGGTTCGAACGCGGCCATGCAATCGGCAAACTGAAAGACCTGGGGGGAGCCAATCGCCGCGGTACCAGCGTCAGCTTTCACCCCGATTCGCAGATATTTGGAACGTCCGCGCATTTCTCGCCAGCCGCGATCTATCGCATGGCACGTTCGAAGGCCTATCTCTATCGCGGCGTAGAAATTCTTTGGAAATGTGATCCGGCGCTTATCAGGGAAGGAAGCACCACACCCGCAGCCGACACGTTGAAGTTTCCCGGCGGCATTCTCGATTTTCTGACGTCTCAAACCGAAGGCCGCCCGGCGGTGACGTCGCGTGCTTTTTTCGGCAGGACGGAGAACCGCGGAAAAGGTTCGGTGGAATGGGCACTCACCTGGGTCCCCGAACTTGATCCGTTCCTGCATTCCTACTGCAACACCATTCCCACCCCACAGGGCGGCACCCATGAACAGGGATTGCGCAATGCGCTGACCAAGGCCTTGCGGGCCCATGGCGAGCGGACGAACAATCGAAAAGCGGGGCTGGTGGCACCCGATGATGTGATGGCGGCGGCGTGCGCAGTTCTTTCAGTGTTCATCCGCGAACCGGAATTTCAGGGACAGACCAAGGAAAAGCTTTCAACGCCGGACGCGCAACGCCTGGTGGAAGCCGTGGTGCGCGATCACTTCGAGCATTGGCTGGCCGAACATCCCCAGGATGCCGACAAACTTTTGGCCTTCGTGATCGACCAGGCGGAAGATCGCGTGCGCCGCCGCCAGGAACGCGAGGTCTCCCGCAAGACGGCCACTCGAAAGCTCAGGCTTCCCGGCAAACTCGCCGATTGCAGCCGTGACGCGTCGACCGGCACGGAGATATTCCTCGTCGAAGGCGATTCCGCCGGCGGCTCGGCGAAACAGGCGCGAGATCGGGCGAGCCAGGCGGTTCTGCCGCTCAAGGGCAAGATCCTGAATGTCGCGAGTGCGGCGACCGGCAAGATGGAACAGAACCAGGAACTGGCCAATCTGGTGCAAGCTCTGGGTTGCGGCACGGGTGGGAAATATCGCGACGAAGATCTGCGCTATGAACGCGTCATCATCATGACCGATGCCGATGTGGACGGCGCACACATCGCCTCTCTGCTTCTGACCTTCTTCTATCGCGAGATGCACGGGCTCATCACCAACGGCCATCTTCATCTCGCTGTGCCACCGCTCTATCGGCTGACCCAGGGAAGCAAAACCGTTTACGCGCGCGACGATGCCGATCGCGAAAGGCTGATGAAAACTGCCTTCAGGCCCAACGCGAAAGTCGAAGTCTCGCGGTTCAAGGGTCTCGGCGAGATGATGCCGGCACAACTCAAGGAGACGACCATGAAGCCCGGTGTCCGGACGCTTGAGCGTGTCGAACTCGCACTGGACGGCGGCGAAGAGACGTCTTCGCTGGTCGAACGCCTGATGGGGAAGAAGCCGGAACTTCGCTTCCGGTACATCCAGGAGAACGCGCAGTTCGCCCAGGAGGCGGTCGACATCTGACGCACACATCGGGGCGTCTGCTCGCGCAAACGTGCCTGGCAACAGGTTCCGGGATAGTGTTGGTTCGGACGGTTTGAAGAAGGGGCATGGTATGCGGAACGGTTATGTTGGGTTGGCGCTGCTCGTCGCGACCCTCGCGACGGCATCTCTCGCAGCGGACAAGCCGCAATATGGAGCCTGGGGCTTCGACACCGCGGGAGCGGATTTCAAAGCCAATCCGGGCGACGATTTCTTTCGCTATGCCAATGGGACTTGGCTCGACAAGACGCAAATTCCCGCCGACAAGCCCGCCTATTCGCTCCGTCTTGCGATGACGGACAGGGTTGAAGCGCGGTTGCGCGACCTGATGGAAAAAGCCGCCGCCAATCCGCAGCACAATGCGGGCACTGTTTCCGCGAAAGTGGGTGCATTCTATGCGGCCTTCATGGACGAGGCTCGCATCGAGCGGCTTGGCGCCACGCCACTTGCTCCGGAGCTTGATGCCATTCGCACGGCGGCAACGCGCGACGATCTTGCCGGTCTGATGGGTCACAGTGTTGACGATTTCGATTTCACGATCTTTCAGCTCGGCAGTGATGTGGATCTGAAGGACCCCAATCACTACGCGATCTATGTGAGTCAGGCCGGATTGGGTTTGCCGGATCGAGACTATTATCTGAAACCCGAATTCGCTGCGACGAAGGCTGCCTATCAATCCTATGTGGCGCAGCTTCTGCGAGCCATTGCTTGGCCCGATCCGGATGCGCGCGCAAAGGACATTGTGGAGTTTGAAACGCATATCGCAGAGGCGAGCTGGACCAAGGCCCAGGACCGCGATGTGGTTGGAACATACAATGCGATGACGGTGTCCGAGCTGCAGGCGCTGGCGCCGGGATTTGCCTGGGATCGGTATCTCTCCAATGCGCGGCTCAAAGGTCTGAAGCGCATTGTCGTTGCGGAGAAGACGGCATTTCCGAAGATCGCGGCCATCTATGCGGCAACTCCTGTCGAGACCATCAAGGCATGGCAGGCTTTTCATGTCGCCGACGCGGCGGCGCCCTATTTGTCGAAGAAATTCGACGAGGCGACCTTTCAGATGCACGAAAAGACGCTTGCCGGCCAGAAACAGGAACAGGCTCGCTGGAAGCGCGCCGTGCACCGCATTGGCGGAGACGATTGTGATGCCAATCCCGGCGATTGTTTCGGCACGCCGAGCTGGGCGGCTGGCGAGCTTTATACCGATGCCTGGTTTCCGCCTGAAGCGAAGGCCAAGATCGAAGATCTGGTGAGCCATCTGAAAGCCGCATATCGGACCCGTCTGGAGCACAATGACTGGATGAGTGCCGCGACCCGGCAGGAAGCGATCAAGAAGCTCGAAACCTACAACATCAAGGTTGGTTACCCCGCGCATCCGCGCGACTATTCGAAGGTCGAGATCCGCCCGGACGATCTGATCGGCGATCTGCGGCGTGGCGCAGCGGCGAACTGGGCTTTCTATGTTGACCGTCTCTACGGACCGGTCGATCGCGAAGAATGGACGATGACGCCGCAGACCAACGATGCCTACAACGGCTCGTTGCGCGACATTGTGTTCCCGGCGGCGATTCTGCAGGCGCCGATGTTTGACGCCAATGCGGATCCGGCGATCAACTACGGCGCAATCGGTGGCGTGATTGGCCATGAGATGACTCACGGCTTCGACGATCAGGGCCGCAAGATCGATGCGGCCGGTGCTTTGCGTGATTGGTGGCAGCCACAGGACGGCAAGAAGTTCGAGGCGCGCGCCGCCATGCTCGGCAAGCAGTATTCGGGCTTCTCGCCGCTACCGAATGTCCACGTCAACGGCGACCTCACCATGGGCGAAAACATCGCCGATCTGGGCGGCCTCACTTTGGCGCTCGAGGCCTATCATGCGTCATTGAACGGCAAGCCGGCGCCCGTAATAGACGGGTTGACGGGCGATCAGCGGGTGTTTTTGGGCTGGGCCCAGGCATGGCGGGGCAAGGTGACCGACGATTTCGTCAAGCGCCAGGTGGTCAGCGATCCGCATTCTCCGCGACAGTTTCGCGTCAACGGTGTGGTGCGGAATATCGACGCCTGGTACGCCGCCTTTGCCGTCAAACCTGGCGACAAACTCTACGTGTCGCCCGAGGCGCGGGTGAGAATCTGGTAGCAGTTCCTAGCCCGCCGGCACCTGTACCGCTCCGATCAATGTCACGCCGTCACCCTCCTGTGACGGCACGGCTGAGGCTGGCCGTGCGTTGACGAGATCGCGCGCCGCAGCAGGTGGGCCGAAACGCTGTTCGTAGAGTCCGAGCGTAATGGGGGCACCCGATTTCAGCGACAAGGTCAGATTGGCCCGGGCGCAATCGCGGCTCATGCATGCGAATACGACGGTGTTTTCGCCAGACCATTCCGGCTCGGCTGGAATATGCCAATCGTTGATATCGATCGAGGAAAGTTCTGCCTCTTTCGGAATGACGAGAAACATCTGATCCGCAGTGTCGGACCCGTGCAAGGCGAGCGCGACATGACGCAAGCCCCCTGCCATCGCCGTTGCGTGTACCGTCGCTGTCGGTGACGCGAAATGGGGTGCGCCGGCGGGTGCGACATAGACGAGCGGGGTGCGCGGTGCGAGGCGTAGCGGCTTCTTCGAGAATTTCGCTACGGCTAGCATCGGCTTGGGGACGGGCGCCTGCGCGTCCAGGGCCCAATAGGCCCTGCCCTTCGAGGCCACTTCCACATAGGTGATGTTCAGACGCTGGGGCGTGGCCGCGCTGAATGCGGGTTCGAGTCCCTGGACGGTCGCTGCCCCGATCGCGGCGACAAAGGCGATTGCGGTTGCCGCCAGCCATTGATGTCGCGGCAGGCGATACCTGGCCAGCAACGGCATCAGGGTCGTCGCCGCAACGGCAAATGGGATCACGAAAAGAGGATAAAGCTTCAGCCCCATGACGGATTCCCCAGACGAGCCGATGCTGCTCCACAGGAGAAACGCCATCATCGCTGCTGCGAGCCATGCGCATGTCGCAAGCGTGGTGTTTGCAGGCGTTGCCGCAAAAGACGTCGCAAGCAACAGAATCCCGGCAAAGAAAGAGGGAATCAGGAAGTACGGCGAAAATCCCGGGATGAATATGGCGACGACGATTCCCAGCAACGCAAGCCACAGCCAAACCGCAGCTGCGGTGGTGCGCGCCGTTGCCAGCGGCGAAACGAGAATAGCCATGGCAGCAATCCCCAGTCCCAATCCGATGCGAAGTGCTGCAGGCCACGCATAGGAAGGATCGGGTGTTCCAGACAGGAGGCTGGCCAATTCAAAAAGCACGAAGCCGATCATTGTCGCACCCAGAACGAGTGCAGGCGTTATCAGCAGACCACGGAGCGCATCGGCCGCTGCAACCGGTCCCGCACGCCATGCGGCCAACGCCAACAACAGAAACGCCAGAATCGAAAGAGGAAGCGCCCAGCTCTTCGGTGTTCTGAGCAAGACGCGACCCAAAATATCGAGATAGATGTCGTCCCGACCGTGAAGCTGCGCAAAGTCGGCCTTCTCCAGGCCGCGAGCGATACCCAGCATGTTGTTGCCATGTTGCTGCAGCGTCACCGGGTCGAGATGCGCGCGCGTGTCGAGCGTCGTGTGGTAGTGGGCGACATTGCCGACGAAGGCGAAGTTGAACGAAGGAAAACCGTCACGAATGAAAAGCGTGAGATCGGTATCGTTTGGCAGGACGCGATAGATCTCCGGATAGAGAGAACTCGTGGCGTAGTCGCGCGTCGCGCGCGCATAGAGATCGATCAATGGGCCGTCGCCTGCACTGGTTTGAAACAGCAGGCTTGGCCCCTGATTGCCGCGTGCCTCGACATTGATGACGGCGCCCACACGGGATTTCAGTTCTGGATCATGCAGAAACGCCGCGGCCCCCAGCAGATCGGCTTCCTCGCCGTCTGTCAGAAGGGCAAGAATGGGGTGGCGACTCGCCGTCGGGTCGGCGCGAAGCGCGCGCGCCGTTTCGATCACTGTGGCAACACCCGATTCATCGTCCGCTGCGCCGGGCCCGGCAGGCACGGAATCATAATGCGCCATCAGGATGATGGCCCTGCCCGCACCCGGCTTCACCTCGGCCAGAATGTTGTTCACCGATGCGCAGCTGACGAGCCCGAACGAGTCGATCGTTTTGCATCCAAACCCGTGACGTACGATCGGGTGCAGGCCAACGCCTTCCAGTTCGGTGAGGATACGTGCGCGAACGGCGGCGTTCTCAGGTGTCGAGACAGGATGCGGGCGCTCCGGTCCCAAAATGCGTGCCAGCACGGCTTCGGCGCGCTCCGCGGAGAATTCGGTCTCGGGTGCGTGCGCGGCCACGATTTGCGGCCGGGACAGCCCATAGGCCTGCAGAAACCAGAAGCCGGCGGCGAGCAGGCCCAAAGCAACCACAATTGCGAGGCGAAAACCGCCTGAATCCTTGTCCAATTCTTTCCACTCCCCTGGCCGCTGGTTGACTTTTGAAAGATTCTTCCTATCTTCCGCCTGTATTGATGCCCCGCCAATTCGGGCGCGGCCAGGGCGCGAAGATGCGCCCCGCTAGGAGCGCATGACAACTGACACGAGTGCCGGCACGCAAGCCGGTCTGGAAAGCGCCGAACAATCGGTCTCTCCGAATACCCCTGATCAGGCCGCCGGCCGCTTTGAGGACCTCGGTCTTTCGGCCCCGGTGCTGAAGGCGGTGGCCGAAAGTGGCTACACGACGCCCACGCCAATTCAGGCGCAAGGCATCCCGCAGGTGCTGAAGCGGCGCGATGTGATCGGCATCGCCCAGACCGGCACCGGCAAGACCGCCTCCTTCACGCTTCCCATGATCGAAATGCTTTCGCAGGGTCGTCCCAAGGCACGAATGCCGCGTTCGCTGATTCTCGAACCGACTCGTGAGCTGGCGGCGCAGGTGTCGGAGAGCTTCGATCGGTACGGAAAATACAACAAGCTTTCTATGGCACTTCTGATCGGAGGCGTTTCTTTCGACGATCAGGAAAAAAAGCTCGATCGCGGCGTCGACGTTCTGATCGCCACGCCAGGGCGCCTGCTCGATCATTTCGAACGCGGCAAGCTGATGCTGAGCCAGGTGCAGGTGCTTGTCATTGACGAGGCGGACCGCATGCTCGACATGGGCTTCATTCCTGATGTCGAGCGGATCTGCAAGTTGATCCCCTTCACGCGGCAGACTTTGTTTTACTCGGCGACCATGCCGCCGGAGATCAAGCGTCTGACCGACCAGTTTCTCCATAATCCCGTGCAGGTGGAAGTGGCGCGCCCGGCGACGACCGCCACGACGATCACCCAGGAAATCATCCAGGTTCCGGCCAATGACTGGGCCAAGCGAGAGTCGCTGCGCCGCCTCGTTCGGGACAACGACGTCAAAAATGCCATCGTCTTCTGCAACCGCAAACGCGATGTCGATACGGTCGCCCGTTCGTTGCAGAAACACGGATTCTCCGTGGCGCCGCTGCATGGAGACCTCGACCAGTCGGTACGCACGAAAACACTCGACGCTTTCCGGAATGGATCCATCCAGCTTCTGGTGGCAAGCGACGTAGCGGCGCGCGGGCTCGATATCCCGGCGATGTCTCACATCTTCAATTTCGACGTTCCGTTTCATGCCGATGACTATGTGCACCGGATCGGGCGCACGGGCCGGGCTGGCCGACAAGGCCACGCCTACATGCTCGCGACGCCGCGCGACGGCAAGCTCGTCGCCGCAATTGAGCAGCTCATTGGGCGTCCGATCGACAAACGCGCGATGGACGGCCTTGAGGTGCGCGAGGACGAGAATCACGGGCGAGAGCGTCGCGACCCGCGCAAGCGTTCGCATGGGCGGCAATCCCCTCCGCGCGCTCCGTTGGAGCCAAAGTCCGAAGCCTCGACAGCAGGCACGCCGCGTCCTGCAAAAGGTCCGGGTCGGCCAACGCCGGCATCTCCGCGCCAAGAGCAGAAAGCCAGCCGCAGCCCCGATCGCGAGCCAAACGACCTGAACCAGCTTCCGGCCTTTCTGCTGCGCCCTGTCGTGCTGCCGAAACCCGACAAACCCCCGGCGCGGCGTTCAAAAAAGCCAGAAGTGGAAGCCTAACATTCCGGATCGGTCTGTCGGGCCAGCCGAGAGCTTGTGCCGCCTGCCTATCCCATGCGTCGACCAACCGGCTCCCCATTACAGCCCTTAGGGAATTATTTCCGGTCCGCGGGAAATGATGTTCACCAACGCAGGCGGCCGCCCCAAGGTGGTCCGGCGAGGGGGGCGCGGAGCAAGGTGGACCGGCAAGACCGCACGCAGGTGCTGGCGAGAACGGCTCTGGCCCTGATGGGCGAGCGAGGCGTCGCACCAACTCCGGAAAACTACCAACTGTTTTATGTGTTCGCCTCGGGGGATAACCCCCTCATGTCCCAATCGATGGCGCAGCGCATCGCTACCAGCGAGCCGTTTACTCCGGAGACGCTTGAAACCCTCCGGACCCGCTTTATGGGCGGCGGTCGACTTGAAGAGAATGTGCAGACCATCGGCGCGGAGTTTGTCGATTCGGTCAATGCCATGCTTGCCCAGCTCGCAGATGCCAAAAAGGATACCGTCGCCTACGGCCGCACCCTGACGGCTGCGAGCGGTGTCCTTCTCGGCGATCAGTCACCCGCCGATCTCGAGCTCCTTGTTACATCGCTGCTCGGCGCAACGCGCGCCATGGAAACGCGTGCAAAAAATCTCGAGAGCGAGCTGCAGCGCTCTTCGCTCGAAGTGACTGATCTTCGGGCAAAGCTCGACGACGTTCGCAAGGAAGCGCTGACCGATCCCCTGACCGGTATCGCCAATCGCAAGGCGCTCGATGTCGAACTGGCGCGCGCCATCGAGCAATCGCAGACACGCAACGAGCCAATGTGCCTGTTGATGTGCGATATCGACCATTTCAAGGCGTTCAATGATTCCTGGGGGCATCAAACTGGCGATCAGGTGCTACGGCTGGTCGCAAACTGTCTGTCCGAGAACGTAAAGGGGCGCGACACTGCCGCCCGTTACGGTGGGGAAGAGTTCGCTGTCATTCTTCGGCAGACTCCCCTCGGCGCCGCGGTCACGCTCGCCAATCAGATCCGCGCACACGTCCAGAGCAAAAAGCTCGTAAAACGCTCGACCGGCGATATTCTCGGTACACTGACGATCTCCGTGGGCGTGTCCCAGCTGACCCCCGAAGACGGGGCCGCCGAACTCATTCATAGGGCGGATTCCTGCCTCTACGCCGCCAAGAACACAGGCCGCAATCGCGTTGTCGGGGACACCGATATCGTCCTGCCTGCTTCGCGCGGTGCCGCCGCCTGATCCCTTTCGTATCCGGGCCACGCACCTTATGCTCGGAACGACAGGGACGGAGGGGCGAGCGTGCGCACAGATTTCGAGCGTGCCTATGTGACGGCCCTTGGGCCTGTGGCTGTTCTGACCCTAAACCATCCCGAAGTGATGAACGCCGTGGGTACGCGGATGCTCGGCGGCATGATGCAGGCCCTGGATTTTGTCGAGGCTCGACGGGGTCAATTCCGCGCGCTCGTCCTGACCGGCGAAGGCCGCAGTTTCTGTACAGGCGCCAATCTGTCGGAGACACGGGAGCATCGGGAGGGGCCGCCGGATGCCGGGCGCATTCTCGAACAGGGCTTCCATCCGCTTCTGCGACGCATGCGCGGCCTCGAGCTACCGTTTCTCACTGCCGTCAACGGCGCCGCCGCGGGGATCGGCATGAGCTTGGCGCTTATGGGCGACCTGATCCTGGCAGGGCGATCCGCCTATTTCCTGCAGGCGTTTGCGCGGCTTGGGCTCGTTCCGGACGGGGGATCGACCTGGCTGCTGCCCCGGCTGATCGGACACGCACGAGCGCGCGAATTGTCGATGCTTGCGGAGAAGCTCCCGGCCGAAACCGCACTCTCCTGGGGGCTGATCAACCGGCTCTATGACGACGATGTGCTGATGACCGAGGCGCTCGCCATGGCCAACCGGCTCGCCCATGGGCCAACCCTGGCGCTCGCCGCCACGCGGCACCTGTATTGGGCCAGCCCGCATCATGCCTTCGAACAGCAGCTCGATCTCGAGCGGCAGTTCCAAAGGACGGCGGGGCAGACAGAAGATTTCGCGGAGGGGCTTTCAGCCTTTTTGCAGAAGCGGGATACCCAGTTCAAAGGGAAATAATCGACGCGACCTTGACAATGATGATGTTCATTGCGGTTCTCTCGGCGCCGTGACTTGCATGATCACGGCGCGACTGATAGTGCGCAAGGTCGTTAGAGCCGATCGCGCGCTCACCCATTCCTCTTCGGAGTTTTCTTCATGAAACGAAGCCTTTTTGCGCTCACCTTCGCGTTATGCGCGAGCACATCGCTGACAGCCGCCGTCGCGCAGGTGTCGGGCGGTCACACGCAATACGGAACTTGGGGCGTTGATCTGGCTGCGATGGACAAGTCGGTCAAGCCCGGCGACGAATTCTTTCTGTATGCGAACGGCACCTGGCTCAAATCCGCCCAGATTCCCGCCGACCGCGGCTCGACCGGCACATTTCAGGATCTGAGAATCCTGAGCGAAAAGCGCATGCAGGAAATCGCGCAAGCGCTGGATGCCAAACCCTATGATCAGTTGAACGACGAAGAGCGCAAGCTCCGGGACCTCTACGATGCTTTTGTCGATCAGAAGCAGATCGACTCGCGCGGGCTCGCCCCCGCAAAAAGCGACCTCGACTATCTCGCGGGTCTCAAGACGCGTAAGGACGTCGCGCGCGCAATGGGGAACCCGCGTCTTCAGGAGGCCTCGCCGTTCAATCTCAGCATCGAGACCGATCCGAAGAACCCCAACGCCTACATGCTCGACCTTTCGCAGAGCGGCATTGGCATGCCCAATCGCGACTACTACCTGAGCAACGATGCCGCCATTGTCAGCACACGCGACGCCTACAAGAAACATCTCGCGGCCATGCTCAAGATTGCGGGCGTTGCGGATGCAGAGAAGCGCGCCGAAAAGGTTTACGCACTCGAGCTTGCGATCGCGAAGGCGCAGTGGCCCAACGCCGATACCCGTGACGTGGACAAAATCTACAACCCCATGTCGCTTTCCGAACTCGCCAAGCTCGCGCCGCAATTTCCCTGGGATGCGTTTTTCGAGGCAGCTGGCGTTTCGAAGGACTCGCCGCATGGCGAACGCCAGGTTATTGCCGAAGAAAAATCCGCCTTTCCGAAACTTGCCCAGATATTTGCCGAAACGCCCGTCCCCGTGTGGCGCGACTATCTGACACTCAGCTATCTCCACCAGTTCGCGGCGTACTTGCCCAAGACCGTGGATGACGCGAATTTCTCGTTCTATGGCACCGTCGTCCAGGGCAACGAAAAGCAGCTCGACCGGCCAACCCGGGCGGTTCACCTGCTCGATTCGCAAATGGGTGAGGCGCTGGGCAAGCTTTACGTCGCCAAATATTTCCCGCCCGAGGCGAAGGCCAAGGCAGTGGAACTCGTGTCCAACCTGCTCAAGGCCTACGACGCCGACATTCGCGTCTTGCCGTGGATGACTGAAACGACGCGGCAAAAGGCGTTGGAAAAACTGCACATGTTCACGCCGCACATCGGCTATCCCGAGACGTGGCGCGACTATTCCGCGCTCAAAATCACGCGTGACGCACTGATCGAGGACGTACAAAACGGTGCGCAGTTCGAATGGAATCGCGAACTCCGCCGGATTGACCAGCCAGTCGACAAATCCGAATGGGGCATGTCGCCGCCAACCGTGAATGCCTATTATACCCCGTTCGTCAACGCGATCTTCTTCCCGGCAGCGATCCTGCAGCCGCCATTCTTCGATCCCAACGCAGACGACGCGGTAAACTATGGGGGCATCGGCGCGGTGATCGGTCACGAGATCAGTCACGGCTTCGACGACCAGGGTTCGAAATTCGACGGCACCGGCGCGCTCAGCAACTGGTGGACCGACGAAGACCGCAAGAACTTCAAGGCCCGCACTGACGCCCTGGTCGCCCAGTACAACAGCTATGAGCCGCTGCCCGGGATGCATGTCAACGGTGCTTTCACCCTCGGCGAGAACATTGCCGACCTCGCCGGCATCTCGATCGCCTACAAGGCCTACCACATCTCGCTTGCCGGTAAATCTGCTCCGGAGTTGGATGGTTTTACCGGCGATCAGCGGTTCTTCTTGTCCTTTGGGCAAATCTGGCGGGCGAAATATCGCGACGGATCGTTGCGGGCACAGGTCCTGTCCAATGAGCACAGCCCGGGTCAATTCCGTGCCGACGGCGCGACCCGCAATGTCGATGCCTGGTACGACGCTTTCGGCGTGAAGCAGGGCGAGAAATACTTCCTCTCGCCGGATCAACGCGTGCACCTCTGGTAGGGTGCTTGCAGACCGGGACTGCAGGCAACCGCAGTCCCGGTCGCACTATCCAATGCGGCTTTGATGCCGCTTTCGCACCGCGCGCGGTGAGTTCCGAGCCGCCGCCAGCGCGCGGCCGGCCCACCGGAGAAGTTCTTCCCGATCGTCATAGAGGCGATCGGGAACCGCGAAGTACGATGTCACGATCTCACCGCCCGTCTTCATGCGATAGACAAGCGGGGCACAACCTTCCGCTTTGCACATATCTCGGAAATCGTCATCGGCTTTGAGATAGATGTGGTCCTGGGCGACGAGGCCAAACATGCTGCCTTCGCAGTAGAGCCCTTCGAGATCGAAAAAGCGGCGGACCGTAACAGTACCCAACCCGGCGAATATTTCGCCAAGCCAGTCGCGATACCCTGCGGTGATCGCCACCGCGCTCGTCTTATTCTGATCCGCTCCCGGCGGGCGTGATCGAAACGGACTCGCCGCAGCCGCAGGATGCCGTCTGATTGGGATTGTTGAAGACGAAACGCGCGGCGAGCTTGTCGCGCACGAAATCCATCTGGGTGCCGACCAAAAACATGATCGCCTTCGGATCGATGAATATTTTGACCCCCTGATCTTCGACGATCTCGTCGAGGGGGGCAGCGTCTTCCGCATAGTCCATAGTGTAGCTCATGCCCGCGCAGCCGCCATTCGTTACGCCCACGCGCACGCCCACATAGCGACCCTCAGCACCTTCCATGATCGCCCGGATGCGCGCCGCAGCAGCGTCACTGAGACGTATGGGCTTGGGGCGTTCGCGCTTGAGACGTGTCGTCTGTTCCATCGTCACCCTCAAAACATGTTCAGTTCGAGTCTGGCTTCTTCGCTCATCTTTTCAGGCGTCCAGGGTGGATCGAAAACCATATTGACGGTCACTTCTCCAATCCCTTCCACGCCGACAAGAGCATCGCGAACCATCACGGGCATTTCGCCGGCAACCGGACAAGCAGGTGCCGTAAGGGTCATGTCGACCTTCACGTCACGGTTGTCTGCTACGTCTACCTTGTAAATAAGGCCGAGTTCGTAAATGTCCACCGGGATTTCCGGGTCGTAGACCGTTTTGAGCGCCGCTACGAGCTTCTGCGTAAATGCCTCAAGCTCGTCCGGAGACAGGGATGCCGCCTCGAACTCTGCCTGCAATTTCTGGGGTTCGGCGTTCACTCGCTCTTCGCGGCCGTGCCGCCCTCCAATGCCGACTTCATCGTGTGCCAGGCAAGGGTCGCACATTTGACGCGCATGGGAAATTCGGAAATTCCGGCCATCACGTCCAGCCGTTCACGATCTTCGCCCGCGAGCGAAACGGCCTCCTCACCCCTCACCAGCTGGAGAAACCCACCCATCAACTGCCGCGCGTCGTCCAGCTTTCGCCCCAGGAGCATATCCGTCATCAACGACGCCGAAGCCTGGGAAATCGCACAACCCTTTCCCTCAAATGATATATCTGCAATGCGGCCTTCGCCATTCACGTGAAGGTAGATTGTAACCTTGTCGCCGCAGAGCGGATTGTAGCCATCGCCCTGATGCGTCGCATGGGCAAGCGCACCGAAATGGCGCGGATGGCGACTGTGATCGAGGATCACCTCCTGATAGAGCTCGCGCAAGGAGTCGTCCATCGCCTCAACCCAGAATCTTGCGCGCCTTGTGGAGTGCTGCAATCAGCACGTCCACATCGGCATGGGTGTTATAAAGCGCGAACGAGGCGCGCGTGGTCGATGCAACGTCAAACCGCTCCATAAGCGGTTGCGCGCAATGATGACCGGCCCTCACCGCCACACCTTCCCGATCCAGAATCGTGGCCACGTCATGTGCATGCATGTTCTCGGTTTCGAACGACACGATAGCACCCTTGCCGACTGACGTGCCGATGACGCGCGCCCAATTCAGCTGGACGATTTCGGTCATCGCGTGGTCGAGCAGCGACTGTTCGTGTTCTTCTATCTCAAGACGGTCGAAGCCGGACAGATAGTTGAGTGCGGCCGCGAAGCCAACGGATTCGATGATCGGTGGTGTACCCGCCTCGAAGCGTGCCGGGGGAGGCGCGTAGCTGATCCTGTCGCGAGTGACTTCGGCGATCATTTCGCCGCCGCCATTGAATGGCCGCATCGATTCCAGGAGTATCCGACGGCCGTAGAGAGCACCAATACCCGTCGGCCCGTAAAGCTTATGCGCAGTGATGGCATAGAAATCGACGCCGAGATCCTGAACGTCGACGGCCATGTGGACTGCCCCCTGGCAGCCATCGGCCAGGACGGGAACGCCTCTGGCGTGGGCACGGCCGACGATCTCTTTCAACGGCGTGATCGTCCCCAGCACATTCGACATATGGCTGACCGCGACGAGCCTTGTGCGGGGGCCGATCGCGGCCTCGACCGTCTCGGCATCCAGAGCGCCCCTGTCGTCCACATCAACCCATTTGAGCACGGCGCCGTGACGCTCGCGCAGGAAATGCCAGGGCACGATATTGGAATGATGCTCCATGGTGGAAAGGATTATCTCGTCGCCCGGCGCAAGCCTGGGCGCCAGCCATGACGAGGCTACCAGATTGATCGCCTCCGTCCCCCCCTTGGTGAACACGATTTCATCGCTGCGCGCCGCATTCAGGAATTGACGCACCGTGTCGCGCGCGCCCTCATAGTGTTTGGTGGCTGCCGCGGAGAGGTAATGTACCCCGCGATGGACGTTGGCGTAGTCCGCAGCCGCAAAGTGCGCCATGGCATCAAGTACGGCCTGCGGTTTTTGCGCCGATGCGGCGCTGTCGAGATACACGAGTGGCTTGCCGTAAACCTCCCGCGAAAGGATTGGAAAATCGCGGCGCGCGCGCTCGCCCGCAAAACCCGCGAGCATTTGCGGGACCGCGTTCACGGTTGTGCCTCCGCCATATCCTTCAGGCCACCTTCGAGAAACGCTCCGAGGGCGTTTCGGATGTCGTCGTGCTCGATTTGCATCATCGGCTCTTCGAGAAACGCACGAACCAGGAGGCTGCGGGCCTCGGCTTCCGGCACGCCGCGGGAACGCAGATAGAAAAGCGAATCCGCATCAAGGTCTCCGACGGCGGCCCCGTGGGCGCATTTTACATCGTCGGCAAAAATCTCGAGTTCAGGCTTGAGATCCGCTTCAGCGCGATCATTGAGAAGAAGGGCCTTCGCTGTCTGGCGGCTGTCGGAGCCGTTCGCGCCCTCGCGCACGGTAATCCGGCCCTGATAGACGGCCCGGGACTTCCCTGCCGCCACAGCCTTGAACAGTTGAACGCTGCGCGTGCGGCCGATCGCATGATCGACATGGGTTGTCACATCCACATGGCCGCCATCGTCCACGGCGATCGCACCGGAGAATTCGGCCTGGGCACCCTCCCCCGCCAGCAGCACGTCAAATTCCACGCGCGACAGACGCGCGCCCAACTCGACGAGATGAACGCCATAGCGTCCGTTTCCCTGCACGTCGACCGAGATCGTCTCGACACTCGCCAGAGACGGCGCGCGAGCCGCCTGGCGCACATGGGTCAGTCTGGCGCCGTCAGCCACAAAAGCCGAGAACGCGACATTGCGCAGGCCGCCTTCGCTTGTGTGATGCGTCTCCGAAACGGTGACTGACGCTCCGTGTTCGACGACAAGGATTATCTGGGCATGGCCGTGTCCGCGCCACGCAAGGCGGATCGGCGATTCGACCGCCAGGTCGCGCGGGACGCGCAGGGCTACGCCCTTTCCGGCGAAGGCCCGCGCGGCGGCGTCCATCGCGCCATGAAGTACAAGGTCACGCAATCGCTCTGTGGCCCAGACAGGCGGTTCGCCTGGTCCCAGGACGGCCAGTTCTACTCCCGGAGGCAGGTCATCGAGATGCCAATGAGCAGCGCCCGCGCCGGCCACTTCGTCCGGGCCGACGATTGCATGCAGGTCGCTGTACTTCCACGCCTCGATCCGGCGGTGCGGAACGCCTTCGCTGCGGAAAACCTCAAGCGGCGACAGGCGCGCGTTCATGCCGCGTCCTTTATGATGCCCGCATAGCCTTTTGCTTCGAGTTCATGCGCAAGCTCCTTGCCACCTTCGGCAACGATTCTTCCGCCCGCGAGCACATGCACCCGGTCCGGAACGATGTAATTCAGGAGCCGCTGATAATGCGTGATCACAAGCATGGCGCGATTGGGCGCACGCAGCGCATTGACTCCATCCGCCACGAGCTTCAGCGCGTCGATATCAAGCCCGGAATCCGTCTCGTCGAGGATGGCCAGCGAGGGCTCCAGCAGCGCCATTTGCAGTATCTCAAGCCGCTTCTTTTCACCGCCCGAAAAGCCGAAATTCAGAGCGCGCTTGAGCATTTCTTCGGGAACGTTGAATTGGGCAGCCTTGGCGCGCACGAGGCGAAGGACGCCTATGGCGTCGAATTCGCTCTCCCCTCTGGCGCGCCGCTGTGCGTTGAGCGCCGCCTTCAGAAACGTCATCGTGGTCACGCCGGGAATCTCGACGGGATATTGCAGCGCGAGGAAGATGCCCCTTGCCGCACGCTCTTCAGGTGCGAGCGCCGTCAGATCCTCGTTCTTGTAAAGAATGCGCCCCTTCGTGATCTCATAGCCGTGACGGCCAGCGAGCGTATAAGACAGCGTGGACTTGCCGGAGCCATTCGGTCCCATGATCGCATGCACTTCCCCGGCCTCGACGGCTAGCGAAAGGCCCTTCAGGATTTCCTTGTCGCCGACGGAAACATGCAGATTTTCGATTCTAAGCATTGATTGGGTTTCTTTGTTCGTGGGCCAAACGATCATCCTCAGTGAACGAATGGATGACCTCAATCTCTTTCACGATTGCCGCGTTGAAGGCGTCGAGCTCATCTGCCGGTATCCAATATTCCTCATGCACCCGTGCGCCTACAACTTTGCGCTCGTAGCGACAGAGATGGTCGGTCACGACCTCGAAGCGCGTCACGTGTCCAACTTTCCGGCCCGTTTTCGTGTTCCAGTCGCGGGCAATCTGAATGGCATATTGTTCATTTGTCACAGGATAAAATATCGGCTGCTCCGCTAACCGGCGTGGGAACGCGCGAAATCCTGACGCTCTTATGAGCGCAAGTTCTTCCGGTCCAACCGGGCGGTATAGAATAGTTGTGCCGGTCATCCCACACTGCCTTCGAGGCTGATGCCTACGAGCTTCTGTGCCTCGACGGCGAATTCCATCGGCAATTGCTGCAAGACTTCCTTGCAGAATCCGTTGACGATCAGGGCCACGGCTTCCTCTTCGCCGATTCCGCGCGAGGTGCAGTAGAACAGCTGATCGTCGGCAATTTTTGACGTCGTCGCTTCGTGTTCGATACGCGAGGATGCGTTGCGGCTCTCGATATAGGGCACCGTATGGGCGCCGCATTTCCCGCCGATGAGCAGCGAGTCGCATTGCGTGAAATTGCGCGCATTGGTCGCTCTGGGATGCACGCTGACGAGCCCGCGATAGGTATTCTGCGCGTGGCCGGCGCTAATTCCCTTTGAGATGATGCGCGAGCGGGTGTTTTTGCCCAGATGATGCATCTTGGTGCCGGTGTCGGCCTGCTGAAAGTGATTGGTGATGGCGATCGAGTAGAATTCGCCCACCGAGTCGTCGCCGCGAAGGATGCAGCTCGGATATTTCCATGTGATCGCCGAGCCCGTCTCGACCTGCGTCCAGGAAATCTTCGATCCGCGCCCGCGACAATCGCCGCGCTTGGTCACGAAATTGTAGATGCCGCCTTTGCCTTCCTCGTCGCCCGGATACCAGTTCTGAACCGTGGAATATTTGATTTCCGCACCATCGAGCGCCACGAGCTCGACCACGGCGGCATGCAGCTGATTTTCGTCCCGCTTGGGCGCTGTGCAGCCTTCGAGGTAGCTCACATAGGCGCCCTCGTCCGCGATGATCAGCGTGCGCTCGAACTGCCCGGTTTCCGAGGCGTTGATCCGGAAATAGGTGGAAAGCTCCATGGGGCAGCGGACGCCCTTGGGAACGTAGACGAACGATCCATCCGAAAACACGGCCGAATTCAGCGTCGCGAAGAAATTGTCGGACACCGGTACGACCGAGCCCAGATATTTGCGCACGAGATCGCCATGCTCGCGAATGGCTTCCGACATCGAGCAGAAAATCACGCCGACTTCGTTCAGCTTGGCCTTGAACGTAGTCGCAACGGAGACTGAATCGAACACCGCATCCACCGCCACTCCCGAGAGCAGCTTCTGCTCATGCAGGGGAATGCCGAGCTTCTTGTAGGTTTCAAGCAATTTCGGGTCAATTTCGTCGAGGCTTTTTGGCGCCGCCACCTGATTTTTCGGCGCGGCGTAATAGTAGGAGTCTTCGTAGTCGATTTTCGGATAGTGCACGCGCGCCCAATTGGGCTCGCGCATTTCCTTCCAGCGACGAAAGGCACCAAGGCGCCACTCGAGCATCCAGTCGGGCTCGCCTTTCTTTCCCGAGATCAGACGGACGACGTTTTCGTCGAGTCCCTTGGGAATGCGCTCCATCTCGATATCGGTGACGAAGCCGTATTTGTAGCGTTCGCCGAGCGCGGCAACCTGCTTTCGGGTCTCCTGAATCGCTGCCATTGCCGGTCTCACGCAGCCCGGCGCGCACGCATGCGCACCGCCAGTTTGCCCAGCGCCGCAAGCGCCGCATCTGCGTCCGCCTGCACGGAACTCCAACCGAAGCTTACCCGCAGCGCGCAACGCGCGAGTTCGTCGCTCACGCCCATCGCGCCCAGACTCCGGGACGGCCGCACCTTGCCCGACGAACAGGCTGATCCCGAACTCACCATGATATCGTCGAGGTCAAGCGCCATGAGCGCAGTTTCCGCTGTTATGCCCGGCAGGATAAAATTCGAGGTGTTCGAAAGGCGGGCCACCTTTCGGCCCAGGATCACCGCTTCAGGAATGATTCTTTGCAAATTTTCCTCGAAGGCGTCACGCAACAGTGTCAACCGGCGTGTCTCCTCGCTTCTCAAGCGCAGGGATTCCGCGGCCGCGGCGCCAAAACCTGCTATCCCGGCCACATTTTCCGTGCCCGCACGGCGTCCCATTTCCTGTCCGCCCCCACAAATCAGGGGGAGCAACGGTGCGTTTTTTCGAACGATCAACGCGCCCGCCCCCTGCGGGCCACCCAGCTTGTGTGCAGAGATCGACACGTAGTCCGCGCCGATCGCGGCGAAATCAAATGCGATGCGCCCTACAGCCTGGACTGCATCGATCAGGCAGAGACCGCCGGCTTCATGCACGAGGGTCACCGCCTCGCAATATGGCTGGATAACGCCCGTCTCGTTGTTCGCCGCCATGACGGCGACGAGTGCTCTTCCCGGCTCCTTGCGCAACAAGAGGCGCAACGCATCGAGATCGAGCACGCCGTCCGCGTTTGCGGTGAACTCTGCCCTGCGCATGCCGGGCATCCGCTCCGAGAGCGATGCGATATTGGCCCCTACGGAATCATGCTCCAGGGGCGAGGAGAAAATTGCGCTGATGCGCCGATCGGTGTCCGCCGTGCCCTGCACTGCACCGTAAACCGCCAGGGCATTGGCTTCGCTTCCGCCGCTTGTGAAGATCACGTCTTCGGGCCGGGCGCCCGCAAATTTTGCCACCTGCTCCCGAGCTTCTTCCACGATAGCGCGTGCCGTTCGCCCCGCCCGATGCACCGAGGACGGGTTACCTGCGCACTCCAGGGCGCGCAGCATCGCTGCCTTCGCCTCGGGCCGGGCAGGAGATGTCGCGTTGTGATCGAGGTAATGCATCGCGCGAATCTAGGCGGCTGCGCGGGTTTCGCCCGCTTTGGGGGTGCAAGGTTGCGCTCGCCCCAGCACCCGGCGCTCGACGACATCGGCGAGCGATACCGAGGAGAGGAACACCACAATTTGTCTCCCCAGTTCTTCCCACAAATCGTGGGTCAGGCAGCGCGCGCTCGTGCCCGTACAGCCTTTGGCGCTTCCCGGCTTGCACCTTGTCGTCGCAATGGGCTCGTCGACAGCCATGATGATATCCGCGACACGAACATCCGCCGCGGGACGGCTGAGACGATAGCCACCTCCCGGCCCTCGAACGCTTGCCACCAGTCCGGCGCGCCGCAACTTCGCGAAGAGCTGCTCGAGATAGGACAGGGAAATCTCCTGGCGCCCCGCGATCTCGGCCAGCGATACCGCGCGACCATCGGGGTCGTGGGATGCAAGATCCGCCATGGCCATGACAGCATACCTGCCCTTGGTGCTCAACCTCACGGGTCCAACTCCTTCGCCCCTCATTCGGAGCTTGCTCAAAGGGGGCAGCTTCGGTGTAGAAACAGCGCCCCAATGGAACCGGTGCGGGGTTCGCTTTCGACGAGATATAGTTATTCCGACTGGCATGGTCAAGAATTTGCGTGCCGCGGAGTGACAAGATGATGATTCCGCGGGAAATTCAGGGAATCCCACCATTCCTTGAGCCCAAAGAATACCAAGTAAAGCGGTCGGACATGCAGCTCGACGCGCGCACGACGGAAAGCGAGACGGATGCCTGACATTATCCTGCCCGGCCCTGCGGGACGCATCGAAGCCAGATATCAGCGGCAGAAGACGCCCAACGCGCCGATGGCCCTCGTGTTGCATTCGCATCCGCAATTCGGCGGCACGATGAACAATCCGCTCGTTTACGACCTGTACCACATGTTCCTGCGCATGGGCTGCACCACTGTCAGGTTCAACTTCCGCGGCGTCGGGCGCAGCCAGGGGACGTTCGACAGTGGTGCCGGCGAACTTTCGGACGCGGCAGCCATCCTTGACTGGATGAACACGCTCTATCCGAATCCGTCCTTTGTCTGGGTCGCCGGCATTTCCTTTGGAGCCTGGATCGGCATGCAGCTCCTGATGCGACGGCCCGAGATCACGGGATTCATATCGATCGCGCCGCCTGCGAGCATGTACGATTTTGCTTTTCTTGCACCCTGCCCGGCTTCGGGACTTTTTGTGCACGGCACCAAGGACCAGGTCGTGCCGGAAGCCGACGTCCAGAAGCTGGTGGACCGGCTCTCCGCCCAGAAGGGGATCAAGATCACCTATAACAAGGTGGAAGGGGCCAACCACTTTTTCGACCGGCATGAGGCCGATGTTCTCGAGGCCGTCGAGGCCTATGTTTCGAAAACCATGAGCAGCCCGCGAACCGGGCGATGAACCAAATTCGCCGATCCGGGAATAAACCGCGATCCGGCGAAGTCATGATGTTCGAAGCCGGGGATTTCGGTGAACATGGATGAGCGGCACCGCCGCTTCGAGGCGCTTGCGCTGCCGCATCTGGACGCGGCCTACAATCTTGCGCTTTGGCTGACCCACTCGCGGCCCGACGCCGACGACATCGTACAGGAGGCGATGATCCGCGCCCTGCGAAGTTTCGACGGATTTCGCGGCGACAATGTCAAACCGTGGCTCCTGGCCATCGTGCGCAACTGTCATCTGACGGCAGCGAAGCGACGGCAGTCACGCAGGCAGGTCCCGCTTGAGGGAGGCGCCGAGGAACCTCCCGCGCAGATGGCTTCTCCCGAGGCCAACCCCGAGGAAGCCTCCATTCGGGCTGGCGAACAGCGAAGGCTCGATGCAGTTCTTCGCGTTCTTCCAGAGGATTATCGTGAGGTCCTCATCCTGCGCGAGATGGAAGACATGGCGTATCGCGACATCGCCCAGGTGACTGGCGTACCGATCGGGACTGTTATGTCGCGCCTGGCGCGTGCCCGCGCCGCCCTCCGGGACAAGTGGATCGCAGAGACGGAACGAGGCGTCCATGGCCTGCGATGAAACGCTGCGCGTGCAGGCCTATCTGGACGGCGAAGTTGACGCTGCCAGCATTCCGGCGATCGAGCGTCATCTGGAGACCTGCCCGACGTGCCAAGCCGTGGCCGAAACGATCCAGTCCACACGCATGGGGCTGAGGAACGACGCCTCGTACTACCATCCCGATGCGGCCTATCGGCGGCGGCTATTTGAAAAGCTCGAACGGGAAGGTCTGGCGCGCGGAAGGCCGGAAGGCAGGGCAAAACGAGAATTTGGGCGGCGCTCCTTCTGGACCGGAGCCGCGACCGGAGGCCTCGCAGCATCGTTGGCAGCGCTTCTCGCCTTTTTCTTTTTGATACCAGGTCCCTCCGACTCCCTCCCGAACGAGATCCTGAACGCCCATTTGCGCTCCATGATGGCGAACCATCTCGTCGACGTCGTTTCCAGCGATCACCATACGGTGAAGCCCTGGTTCTCGTCCCATGGCGACGTATCTCCGCCGGTCGCCGATTTCACGCGCGAAGGATACCGGCTCGTAGGAGGCCGGGCCGATTTCATCGCCGGGCGCCGCGCCTCCGCGGTCGTCTTTCGCCACGGCGCCCACATCATCAACGTGTTTGTCTGGACGGATATGGGTGAAAATCTGCCGGCGATGCGCGGCCGAAACGGCTACCACCTCGTGTTCTGGAAAAGCGGCAATCTCGATTTCTGCGCCATCTCCGACACGGCACTCGATGAACTCATCGGACTGGAGACATTGCTGAAGGCAATGACAATTCCCGACAGCCGGGAATAAAGCACGACCCTCCGGAGTCTCCTCCCCGCAATTGGCGGAGGACAGAGATGATATTCGACAGACAGGCGCCCAGCCGGCGCAGTGCGCTCAAATGCATGGCCTTCGGTGGCGCGGGCACGCTTTTCATGCTTTCGGGAGGAGCCTTCAGGGCGATCGATCTTGCCCAGGCAGCGCAGGGCGACAATTCTTCGCTTGCCGCTGGCACGCCGCTTTTCGTGCAAATCAGCGACACGCATATCGGCTTCAACAAGGCCGCAAACCCTGATGTGGTCGGGACTTTCGGTCATGCCATCGCGCTGATCAACGCCTTGCCGATCGCGCCTCGCTGCATCGTACACACCGGCGACATCACGCATCTTTCGAGGGCCGAAGAGTTCGACACAGCCCAGCAGATGCTCACCACACTTCGCGCAGGCGAGATTTATACCGTGCCCGGCGAGCACGATGTGACCGATGGCGTCGGCGTCGAATATTTTCGCCGCTTCGGCGGTTCATCGAAGCAAAAAGGCTATTACAGCTTCGACCTCGACGGCGTGCATTTCGTAGGTCTCGTGAATGTAATGAATTTCAAGCCTGGCGGCCTGGGTCTGCTTGGCAGTGATCAGCTTGCGTGGCTCAAGGACGACTTTGCCTCCAGGACTGCCAGCACGCCGATCGTGGTGTTTGCCCATATGCCGCTGTGGTCGATCTACGAACCCTGGGGATGGGGAACCGGCGATGCGGGCGAGGCCATGGCATTGCTGCGCCGGTTCGGGTCGGTGACTGTCCTCAACGGACACATCCATCAAATCGTGCAGAAAATCGAAGGAAACATCACCTTCCACACGGCACGTTCGACGGCCTATCCACAGCCTGCGGCAGGCGTGGGTCCGGGACCTGGTCCCCTAACCGTTTCAGCCGCGGATCTGCCAACACGCCTTGGCGTGACCACCATTACACACAGCGAACATTCGCTGTCGCTCAGCGACACGACGCTTGCGCAACCGGTTTGAGGAACACCATCATGTTCAGATCGGTCTTGCGTACCGCGCTTGCTGTGCTCGTGATTGCGGCAGGGCCGGCGGCTGACGCGAAGGACAAACAGGATCCCGATACGGTCGTCATGCGCAATTTCGATTTTGCGCCCATGACGCTCACAATCCACGCCGGCACCGCGGTGACCTGGCGAAATATGGACGATGAGCCCCATACGGTGACCAGTCTTGACGGGCTGTTTCGATCCGGCGCACTGGATCAGGACGAGTCTTTCTCGTTCAAATTCACCAAGCCCGGAACATATCGCTACGTGTGCACGATCCACCCCAGGATGACCGGCGAGGTGGTGGTTCGCTGACGCGCCCTGACAGGAGGGCCTAGCTTTCTGAATTCACCCGGGTTGTGGTAAGGACCGGCCCCTTTCGGGGCCGTCCCCGCCATAGAACCATCGAGATGCTCCAATGACTGCCACGCGTTTTGAATCCGGATTTCTGAAAACGTTTGCGGCGCGCGGCCAATACTACGACTGCACCGATCCGGCCACGCTCGACACGCTTCTGACGAAAGAGCGGCTGGTCGCCTATATTGGCTTCGACTGCACCGCGCCAAGCCTGCATATCGGCAACCTGGCGCAGATCATGACCCTGCGGCGCTTTCAGCAGGCCGGTCATCGTCCGATCGTCCTGATGGGAGGCGGCACGACCAAGGTCGGCGACCCGTCCGGCAAGGAAGAGACCAGACAATTGCTGACGGGCGAGCAAATCGAGGCGAACAAGCAGTCCATTCTCAAATCGTTTTCACGTTTTCTGCATTTCGGCGAGGGGCCATCGGACGCTATCATGGCCGACAACGCCGAATGGCTCGACCGGCTCGAATACATCCCGTTTCTGCGCGAGGTCGGCCGACATTTCTCCATCAATCGCATGTTGACGATGGACAGCGTCCGTCTGCGGCTTGAGCGCGAACAGCCGCTGACCTTTCTCGAATTCAATTATATGATCCTCCAGGCCTACGATTTCATGGAACTGCGCCGCCGCTACGATTGCCGGCTTCAGTGCGGTGGTTCCGATCAGTGGGGAAACATCGTATCCGGTATCGATCTCGCGCGGCGTATCGATGAAGTGCAGCTCTTCGGCTTGACTTCGCCGCTGATCACGACATCGAGCGGTGCCAAAATGGGCAAGACCGCCGCAGGGGCTGTCTGGCTCAACCCCGCCATGTGTTCGCCTTATGACTACTGGCAGTACTGGAGGAATACCGAGGACGCGGATGTCGGCCGTTTCCTCCGCATCTTCACGGATCTCGCGGAAGACGAGGTCGCCCGGCTCGAGCAATTGCAGGGCAGCGAGCTCAACGACGCCAAGAAGAAACTGGCAACCGAAGCAACGTCGCTCTGCCACGGCCCCGAAGCGGCGGAAGCCGCGGCCGAAACGGCGCGGCGCACCTTCGAGGTCGGTGAAATCGCCGAGGGCTTGCCGACCACCGAAATCGCTCGCGATGTGCTAGCCGCCGGCATTTCGGTGGCGAGTCTGGCCCATAAGAGCGGGCTTACTGCCTCATCGGGCGAAGCCAGGCGCTACATTCAGTCGAATGGAATGCGCGTGAACGACGAGGTTGTGAGCGATGCGGGCGCGAAAGTGGATCTTGCGGCTCTGACGACGAGTGGCGTGATCAAAATGTCCCTCGGCCGCAAGAAGCACGTTCTCATCAAGCCGGTCTAGCGTCGCAAAATCAGGGATTGGGCACCGGCGGCGGCGCGGTCGGTGCGGAACCCTCGAACAGGCGCCGCAAAATCCCTGGTGCGAGGACGGAGAGCGGATTCATCGTGACCTTCGGCTCGTCGAGATCGCCACCCAGGCCGTATGTAACGCCGAACAGGCCCTCGCCCTTCTTCGATACGAACACATTGCCCACCAGCGGAATCGCGCCCAAAATGCTGTTAAGACCGTAAAGCGGCGCCATGGCGCCTTGCAGCGCGATATGATTGGCGCGGCGGTCGACATAACCATCGGCCGTGACGCCGATTGAAGGACCCGAAGCGCGAGCGTCGTGAATTGTCACGATATCTCCATTGATGCGAAACGGCACGTCGACCGTATCCATCGAGATCCCCTGCCCGCGCATGAGGTCGAGAATTCCGCCAAACGAACCCGAAGAGAACAGCCGCGCCAGAAAAGGCTGATTGAGAATCGTGCAGTCGTGAATGATCAGTTCGCCCGTATAATCGGGGACCGTCTGGTCCGGGCGTGCTGCTAACGCGGGCATCACGGCGTGCAGACTCAACTGGCCGCCCTTGACGCTGGAGAACCCTAGCAAACCCTTGACGAAAAGGCCTGCATCGCCCGCGGTCAGCGTGATCCGGCGCTGATTGTCGATCGGCACGATACTGGCTGCGAACGGCGCGGCTTTTTCCACGGCGCCCGATGCCGTCAGAGTTCGCAGCTTGCGCCCCACGCCGGTCGCATCGAGATTGAACGGAGCCAGCCAGACTCCGCTGCGCAGAGCGAGACGATCGAGTTTCATGGCGAGGTGAAACGGCTGGATCGATTCGGCGACTTTTTGTCCCGGAGCCGCTTTGGCGCCGGGTCGACCGAGTTTTGATGCGTCCACCGAATGGCCCGACACGGCGACGTCGAGTCCGGTGGAGGCCTTCTGGCTCAGGGTCACAGCAAAATCATTGTCCGTCCCAAGCCGCACATTCGGGAGTTCGAGGGACTGCAACGTTCCGCCGGCTCCGAACGAGACTGTGCCTTTCGCCGAAATTCCCGAGCCGTTCAGGGACAGATCGGCGGCGCGCATGTCACCGCTCTCATCCATCCGCGCCGCGATATGCGCGTCGGCCGCAATTCCCGCCGCCTTGCTCCAGCCGATCTCTTCGAGTCCGAATGTGCTGGACGTGAGATCGAGATCGATCAGGGCGCGCTGAATCGTTCCACGATAACCCTGCAGCGACGCAGACATGGTCACCGGACCACTGACAATGCCGTGACCGGGAAGCGCAAGCGCATCTCTCGCGGCATCGTCGAACCTGCCGTGCAGCGTCAACTGGGTCGTGTTGCTGCGCGCCTTGAAGGATTCGAGCCAGTCGAGTGCAAGGGTCGCATCGCCGATCCCGACATCGCCGGTCGCACGAAGCCGGTCGTTGTTGATGTCGAACCCGACCGTTCCGCTTGTGATCCGCGTATGGGGTCCGAGTGTCACGGCAAAGCCGCCGATACTGCCTTTGGCCGAGATTGCGATCTGATCGATTCCCACTCCCCTGATCGTGGGAACGCGAACGGAAAGATCGACCTTGGTACTGCCGCGGGTGCTCGCGGTGTTGATATGGAATCTGCTCGGGTATTGCAGCGGCTTCTTATCCAGGAGCGAAAGGACGTCGGGAAGTTCGCCTTCGACATGAGACGAGATCGTGGCTGGCGTTCCGTGGATGTGCAGGTTTGGAATCATGACCTGGCCCGCGGTTACGAGCAGTGGCCCATCGACGGCAGAAGGAAAATCGGCGCGGAATGTGTCGCCACTTAGCAGTGCGGTTCCCGTGGCTTTCGTCACTGGCGTCAGTCCGCGCACGTAGACGAAGGTGGCATTGGTCAAGGGAAAGGAAGCCGAGATATCCTTGTCGGCGAGCGACGATCGGTCGAGGCCGCCCGGCGGGATTTGTGTGTGAACGGCAACAGGGCCGATCCGGCCCGACAGCACGTTCGTGTCGATCCACGCGCGGGCGCCCGGCACGATGTGAAGTGGCCAGAACCGCAGAAGATCGCGCACGGAGAGCGCATTGATTTTTCCGTCCGCATCGATCTCGGGCGACTGCCCCGGGGCAAAAATCAGCTTTCCGGCGAATGCGGCCGAAAGCGGGCCGCCAGACACGAACGCGTGGTCAAGTACGAGTGTCTCGGCAGATGGCGCGTACGTCCCTTGGAGATCAACACGGGTCTGCGGAACGACGCCCGCCATCGCGTCGGGCATGTCGATCGCCAGCCTGTCGACCCCGATTCTGAATGCGGACGACTCCAGAGAACCGGCGGCGCCAAAACGCAACGCCGCGGAGCCGGCAAAATGAGCCCGCGCCTGAATCGCTTCAAGATCGCCATCGTCGATCAGAAGCCGGTTGGTCGGTCCATCGTAGCGGCCCAGCAGCTTCAGCGATTTCACGCGCAGCGGCTGTCCCAGACCATTGACGATGCCCGACGCCGCAACGCCGAAATCCACGAAGTGCAATTGCGTGCCTCCGGCAAGGCTCCAGGACGCCGTGACGTCGGCGGTGAGAGCCAGCGGAGCGAGAAAGCCGAAGCGTGCTGCGTTGCGCGCGACGGCGGGAAGATTTAGTCCCGTGATGCTTACGTCGCCGGTCACAAGCCCGGGACCTTGCGGCAGATTGACGGTCGCAAGGACACGGGCCGGCTTGCCGGAAATCTCCACCTCGGCCGACAGGCTGGCGGTCAGCAGTTTTCCGGAACTCGCGTGCGCGTCCTCGGGCGTGGTGACCTGCAATTCGGCCGCGGGCGCAACGACGAAGGCGCCGGTTTCCTCGTCATAGAAGGCGAGCCTGGCATGATGGACGGCGAAACTCTGTAACGAACCGTGGCCATTGCCGTGCGTGATGGCATCGCGCAGGCGTTGCAGGACGTCGGATTCGCCACTGGCTTTCTCGACTCCAAGGCGAAGCGCGCCGTCCCTGGTATGAACAAGAGTCAATTGGACGCCGACGAGCGTGATCCGCTTCACAACCATCTGGCCGCGCAGGAATGGCACGACGGCGAGGCCGATTTCGGCTTTGGGAGCCTGCGCGATGATCCGCGCGCTGTGGTCGAAAATACGCGTACCGAGGACGACAAGGTCGATGCGGCCTTCCTCGCGCGACCACTCGAGCGCTGCATCGTCGAACCGGACATCGAGTCCGGGAAGAACTTCGCGCAACGCCGAGCGCAGCTCGCCACTCAGAGGGCCCAGAGATACGGGCCCCATCAGAACCCGCACGATCAGCCCGATCGCGAAAAAGACGATTGCCGCTCCGACGGCGGCCGCCAGCCAGATCGCGCGTCGAACCATGGTCGACCTGAGCGCGGGATGAAGAATGCGGGAAAGGCGCGCGGATGTGTTCAATGGTCTCAGATCAATCCCGGGCGCATGGCCCGTTGCGATTCCCGCCCCTCAGCTTGCACCGCACCGCGTCTCGGCCTATCGGCTTAGAGCGGGGATGGCGTATCGGCAAGAGGCCGGCTTTCGCTGGGTGCACAATGGCCAGACAGCTCTCAGCCGGGGATCCGGCGCCGGATGTTGAATTCCCTACCGACCAGGCGGGCGACATTTCCCTTGCGACGCTGCGGGGCAAAGTTCTCGTCCTCTATTTTTATCCCAAAGACGACACGGCGGGTTGTACGAACGAAGCGCTGGCGTTTTCGGCGAGCAAGAAACGATTCGATGCGGCCGGCATCAAGGTAATCGGTGTATCCAAAGACAGCATCGCGTCGCATCAAAAATTCCGTCTCAAACACAAATTAACGATTCTGCTGGCATCGGACCCGGAAACCAAGATTGCCGAAGCCTATGGCGTCTGGGTTGAAAAGAGCTTGTATGGCCGGCGGTACATGGGTATGGAGCGTGCAACGTTCCTGATCGACGCCAATGGCGTGATTCGACAGGTCTGGCACAAAGTGCGGGTGGCCGGCCACGTCGAAGCGGTTTTTGAAGCAGGGCGCTCCCTGAGCGGCGCCAGCTGAGACTTTCGGCATCGTCCCTTTTTTGAAAAGTGCCGACTAAGAGCTTGAATGCGCGCGCGAATTAAGGTGGAATAGTGACACTACAGGGTGGCGGAGAATCTGCCGAACAGGGAAGGGCGCGCATGGCCGAAACGCTCATCGAGCGTGTGTGGGCTTGGCTCCATGCCACATTTCCGGAGCGGCAGGTCTACATCCGCAGTGAAGGCCGCGTTCAGTTTTTCACCTTCGGCTCGACGCTTCAGGCGACATGCGCAGGGCTTTCCCTGATATTCCTGGGCTGGGTGGCGTTCGCCTCCGTCAACGTGATTTTCAAGGAACGCATTATCGCGGCCAAAAATCATCGTTATTTGCAGATGCAGTCGACCTATGAGAACCGCGTCGCCGATCTGCAGCTCTCGTATGACGAGTTGAACAACGCGCTGGTGTCGGCAGAGGATCGGTTCAAATCGACGGCCGACGACCTCGAGGCAAAGCAGCGCAGCGTGGCGTCGCTTCTGGGCCGCAAGCAGACGGTCGATGCCACCCTGGCGAGCCTGGGTGTTAACGCGGCCCACCTTTCCGCCAGGCCGGCCGAAGAAATCGTTCCGGCCGCGGGAACCAGCGGAATGGCCAGCGACAGCCTTGATGGCGACGCGCCCTCCGCGCCTCCGGATCAGCAGCATGCTCAGGTGATGGGCTCGGTCGCTGTTCCTGCCGGGCCGGGGATTTCAGGCTCATCGCAGCTCGGGATCATGTCCCAGCCGGTTGAGCCCCAGCCTCGTTCGGCCCGTCCCACACGGGCGAGCTTTCTGGATGACGCGGTAACCCATTTCGCGGAATCCCTGTTCCACCGCGACCGCGCCCGTCCCATGGCTGCGCCGCCGGGGGCGCCGGATTTGCGGGTGCTCGCGGAACAGACGGAAAGGGTCCGCCGTCTTGGGCAGGCCGAAACGGACCTGATGGCCGGCGTGGACCATGCGATCTCCGGACGAATCGACGTCATGCAGGCGCTGCTGCGCCGGGTGGGTGTCAACAGCAATGCGCTCGAGCAGCAAGCCTCCGAGGAAGGCGTTGGCGGGCCTTACGTTCCGCTGCAATCGGTGCAGATTCCAGGCGTAAGCGATTCAAACTTTACCCTCGCCTATGAAGGCGCTACGGCCCATGCGGCCGAGCTGAACACGCTGTTCACGGCGCTGCGCCACGTTCCCCTGACTACGCCCGTGCATGGCAGCCAGTTCGAGGTCACAAGCGGCTTCGGCGCTCGCGTGGATCCGTTTACCCGGCATGTCGCATTTCATCCGGGCGTGGATTTTGCCGGTCCGTGGGGTTCGCCGGTCCTCGTCACCGCTCCCGGTGTCGTGGTGTGGGCCGGTCCCAAGGGAGGCTATGGCAACATGGTGGAGGTCGACCACGGTTACGGCTTTCATACCCGCTACGGCCATCTGTCCTCCATCCTCGTGCGGGTCGGCGCGCGGTTGGAAAAAGGCTCTCCCGTTGGCCGCCTCGGATCGACCGGTCGCAGCACGGGGCCTCATGTACATTATGAGGTTTGGGTCGCTAACCACCTGACAGATCCAAGCAGATTTATCGAAGCCGGCCGCCATGTTTACGAATAGGACCCGGGACCGCGAAACTTCCGAGCCGGCCGCGCCCGCACCGGCTCAGGCCGTTTCAGGCAAGCGACCCGGCCGGACATCGGCACCATCCATCATCAGTTCCGACCTTGTCGTGAACGGCACGCTGACCTCCACGGGCGACATCCAGATCGATGGCCGTGTCGAAGGCGACGTGCACAGCGTCGGGCTGGTTATCGGGGAAAAGGCGCTCATTCTCGGCGACGTGCTGGCCGAGGATGTGACGATCCGCGGTCGCGTCAATGGCGGCATCCGCGCCCGCAAGGTGCTCCTGTGTTCGAGCTGCCATGTCGAGGGCAATATTCTCCACGAGGCGTTCGCCGTAGAGGCCGGAGCCTTCTTCGAAGGCAATTGCCGGCACTCCGACAATCCCCTCGCCGGCGAGCTCGTCCGGCAAGGTGGGGCGACGGCGCAGCCCTCAATGTCCCCGGTGGCGCCATCCAGGCCCGAACCTGTCGCACCGGCGATTGCGCCCCGGCCTGCAGCGCCAGCGGACGCCTGACGCCCTGCGGGACTGCAGGATCCGGCATAAAGCTGTGGACAAGTGTTGGCCTACTCGAGATCGGCGATGTCGTCTTTCGGTTTGCCGCCGATCGCCTGGGCCAAGGCTGCGGCCATGAAGGGGTCGAGGGCGCCGTCGAGCACGTCCTGCGGGATGCGGCTCTCGACGCCGGTGCGCAGGTCCTTCACCAGCTGATAGGGCTGCAGGACGTAGGAGCGGATCTGGTGACCCCAGCCGATGTCGCGTTTCTCGCCGATATGCGCGGCGGTCTCCGCCTGCTTCTTTTCGAGCTCGATCTCGTAAAGGCGCGAGCGCAGCATGTCCCAGCAGACGGCGCGGTTCTGATGCTGCGAACGCTCGGTCTGACAGCTCACGGCGATTCCCGTCGGCAGATGGGTGATGCGCACCGCGCTGTCCGTCTTGTTGACGTGCTGACCGCCCGCGCCCGATGAGCGAAAGGTATCGACGCGAACTTCCTTGTCGGGAATGTCGATCTCGATCGTCTGGTCGATGACGGGATAGACGGTGACGCTCGCAAAGCTCGTGTGCCGCCGCGCATTGGCATCGTAAGGCGAGATGCGTACGAGACGGTGCACGCCCGCTTCCGTCTTCAGCCAGCCATAGGCGTTGTCGCCCTTGACGAGCAGCGTCGCCGACTTGATGCCGGCGCCCTCACCCTCGCTCTCTTCGATCAGCTGCAGCTTGTAGCCTTTGCGCTCCGCCCAGCGCACATACATGCGCTCGAGCATTTCGGCCCAGTCCTGGCTTTCGGTGCCGCCGGCGCCGGCGTGGATTTCGATGTAGGTGTCGTTGGCGTCGGCCTCGCCCGACAGCATCGAGGCAAGCCGCAATTCCTGGGCGCGCGCGCGCAGCGCTTCGATGGCGGCCTCTCCCTCGCCCACCATGGCGTGGTCGCCATCCGACTCCGCGAGTTCGATCAGGCCGAGCGAATCGTCCAGCTCCCGTTCCAGGACCTTCACTCCGGACACGGAATTGTCGAGCCGCTGGCGCTCGCGCATCAGCGCCTGCGCTTCCTGCGGCCTGCTCCAGAGGGTGGGGTCTTCGGCTTTTGCGTTCAGCTCATCGAGGCGACGAAGGGCGCGATCCCAGTCAAAGATGCCTCCTCAGCAGGGCAATGTCCTGCCTGATGTCTTCGGCACTGCGGGCAATATCGGGGCGCATGGAAACCTCGCAAGTCGCGCTGATATGGCCACGTCTTGCGTGCTTGTAAAGGCTCGAACGCGCTCAATGCGACGCGGTGCTGCCCGCTGGAGGAGGTGGCGGGGCGGGAAGCTGAAACACGATCTGGATTTTCGTCCAGTCGGAAACTGTTTCCCCATTTTCGCTCGCCGGGATAAAGCGCCAGTTGAGCACGCCCTGGACCGCGGCCGTGTCGAGATCCGGGAAGCCGCTCGACCTGTCCACCCTGGCCTTCGACGGACGGCCGTCCGATCGCACATAGACGTCCATGACGACCGCCCCCTGCTCGCCGTCCTGCTGGGCACCGTCGGGATAGGGCGGTTGCAGGTGAGGCTGCGACATGTCCACTCGCGCCGGATTGGCGGTCGCCGCCGCAGGTTGGGCGCAAAGAATGCCGAGCGCGCCTGTCAAGGCGAGCAAGGCTGGCCGGAGGTTTCTGGTGTCATTGTCGGGCATGGTGCAATCCCCAAGGAGAAACGTGGGAATATTATAGGACAGTCGGGAGAATACAGCCAATCAAGCTTGCGCGAGCGGGCAGGACATGAACCCTGCCTGAACGAAGGCTCCACTGCGTGTTCAGGAAGACCGGAATAAAACAGACGAACTTGAGGCGTCCACCCTGATGCAAGCCCCTCCCAGCAGGGTGGACCGCCATCAAGCCGGAGCCCGCGCTGCGATCGCCGCGCGGGCTCGCCGTTTGCGGGGGGCGCTCTTCAGGCTCCAGGGCTTTGACCGACGGAAAAAAGGTCCTGCTGGCCAAGTTCGGCATTCCGCCGCCGTTCAAGTTCCTGGGTATAGCGGCGCAAGGCGTAGGCTTCGGTAACGTAGCCGACCACGCGCGGATCGGACCGTGCGGAGAGTACCGGCAGGGTCTCCGATTGCGCCTCCTCGAAGCGCAAAAGCGCCGTGCGCACATTGTCGCCCGGCAGGAGAAACGCGTCGCGCTGCTGCACAAGATCGGCGACAGCGCCGGTCTCGATGGAATCGTCAAGTTGGGGATCGTGAACGAGCGCCATGTCGATCCATCCCGCATAATGCCCGTCGGGCGCTGTGGCGAAGACCCGCTTGGCCGAACCGGGCGGGTGCTTTTCGCGCAGCGCCTTGAGGGACAGGCTGCTCGGCACGAGCTTGGGATCGGTGCGCATCAGGCGCGCGACCGTCAGATCCGCGATCCAGCCGACATCATAGGCTCCTCGCAGACCCAGGCCGCGCAGATGAAAGCGCCATGTCGAGAACGAATATCCGAACGTGACGCGAACAATCGTTGCCGAAGCGATCACGCTCACGAGCACACCGACCGTCACAGGAAA
Source organism: Rhizomicrobium sp. (assembly GCA_036490345.1). Lineage (GTDB taxonomy): Bacteria > Pseudomonadota > Alphaproteobacteria > Micropepsales > Micropepsaceae > Rhizomicrobium. Next base: position 43,624 of record DASXEA010000015.1, read on the forward strand.
ATCGCCGGTCGATTCGAGCACGAGGAAAACCATCGTCAATGGCGCGCCGATGATCGCTGCGGCCACGGCGCCCATTCCGACAACGAGGAACGCAAGATATTGGGGCCCGAACGCGGGATCGGCGAGCGCCACCAATTTTCCGCACACGCCCCCGAACAGGCAGCCAAGGAAGAGCGAGGAACTGAACAGGCCGCCGCGAAATCCCGAACCCACCGAAAAAGCGGAAGCGAGCAGCTTTGCGCCAAGAAGCAGGACCAGCGGCAGCAAGGGCCAATCGACCCGCAAATGATAGGCGATCGCGCCATGCCCGCTTCCCAGAACCTGGGGAGCAAAATAGGCCAGAGCCGACAAGGCGGCGCCCCCGATGCACGGACGCAGCCAGTCGGGAACGCGCGCATATTTGAGGCCACGCTCCGTCCAGGTGACGCCGGTCATGGCAATGATGGCGACCCCGGCCGCAAATACCCCCATGACGCCGAAGATCACATAGCTGTTGATATCGAGCGGCACGCTTGAGCTGACGGGAAGAAGGGGTTTGAAATCCCCCAGCGGCCGCTGTGCGAGCGCACCACAAACCGCGGCAACGGCGACGGGCGCCAGTGCCGTGGGCATATAGCTGCCAAGAATGAGTTCGTAGCCGTAGAACGCGCCCGCCAGCGGCGCGTTGAAGGCCGCAGCAATCGCGGCCGCCGAGCCAGCCGTCACGAAGACCCGCTGATCGGCGCGCCGCAGGCGGAAATAGGCGCCGAGTTGCGAGAAAAATCCGGAGCCGAATTGCGTATAGCCGGCCTCCATGCCGAGTGAGGCACCTGCGGCATTCGATATCACTGTTGCCGCCGTCAACCTCAGACTGTCGACGAACGACATGCGCCCGCCATAGAGCGCGTTGGCTTCGATCGGGTCGACAATGTCCCTGGTCGCGAGACGGCGGCTCATCAACGCGATCAAGCCCAGAAGCAATCCACCCAGTGCCGGAACGAAGAGGACGCGCGTGCTGTCCAGTCCGATGCCCGCAGAAAGCAGCCCTCCTCCCACGATCGCGAAGTCGAATGTATGAAAGAATTGCACCAGGCTTCTGAGCGCGCCGACTGCAAGTCCCACGCAGGAGCCGATGACGCCGCAAGCGAAGAGCTGTGCGAGTTCGTTCGAGCGAACCTCGCGCTGAAATCCGGCGTTGAGAATCCGGAACATGCGAAAAAACTCGCGGACGATACGCCGCGAAAACGGACCGGCAAGGCGATGTTCAGACGAAACCATTTCGCGGGGAGGCTTGCGCTCTCAGCTCCTCCCTGCCCCGGTCGGGTGCCGAAGATTTCAGCCCGACCGCCTCAGGTGATTGGTCCCGTCTAATAGAGTCCACCTGTTCCCTGATCCACGGTGGTCGCCGGCTTGCTGTTGGCGGGATTGGCGGTGACATCGGCGCTGTCGGCGCTCGCAAGGCCGGGCTCTGTCCCCGATTTGAACGCCTCCATGATCGCGTGAGGATCACCGGCACCGACCAAAGCACCCGAGTGCGGGTCGATCGGGACAAGATCGATGCCCGAAGGCACGCGGAACGGCGTCGGCGGCTGGTCGGCCAACGCGCCCATCATGAAATCGCGAAAGATCGGCGCCGCAACGGTTGCACCCTGTTCGCGCCGGCCCAGGGTCCGCGGATTGTCGAAGCCGACGAACACGCCGCAAACCAGATCCGGCGAAAATCCGATGAACCAGGTATCCTTGGAGTCATTGGTGGTCCCGGTCTTGCCTGCGAGCGGCTTTCCGACCGCCTTCACGGAAACGCCGGTGCCGCGCTGGACGACGCCCTCCAGCATCGACACGATCTGATAGGCGGTCCTCGGATCGATGATCTGCTGGCGCGTATCGGGCAGAAGCGGTTCCTGCTGGTTGTTCCACTTGCCGTCGCAGCCGTCACAGGCGCGTGGATCGTGGCGATAGATATCCTTGCCGTTGCGATCCTGGATGCGATCGATCAGTGTCGGATCGATTTTCTTGCCGCCATTGTCGAATTCGGCGTAGCCCGTCGTCATCCGCATCAGTGTCGTATCGGCAGCCCCGATCGCATTGGAAAGCCACGGCGTCAGCGTATCGTAGACTCCGAAGCGGATCGGATAGGGCACGATTTTTTTCATGCCCACTTCGTAGGCGAGTCTGATCGTCATGAGATTGCGCGACAGTTCGATGCCGCGCCGCAGGGTCTGCAACCCCAGAAACTTGCTTTCGAAATTCTTCGGCGTCCACATGGGAAGCCCAGGACCCTGCGGAAACGAGACGGGTGCGTCTTCGACCTTGCTGACGGGAGTCCAGCCATTATCCAGCGCAGCAGCATAGACGAACGGCTTGAACGACGATCCCGGCTGACGTTGCGCCTGCATGGCGCGATCGAACTGGCTCGACGCGTAGCTGAATCCGCCGGACAGGGCGAGCACGCGTCCGGTATGGGGGTCCATCGCGACGATCGCGCCGTTGACTTCAGGGACCTGCCGAAGCCCATATTGCCCCGGTGTTTTTAGCGGCTCGACGTAAATCACGTCGCCAGGCTTGAGCACCTGCTCCGGCCTTTCGGGAGCCGCGCCGGTCAGTGCGCCGCGCAATTCCTTGCGCGCCCAGGCGATCTCGTCGAATGGCACGACTCCGCGTGCCCCATTTTCCAGACCGATCTCGACGGATTTGTCCGGTCCGTAGCCGAGCACCACCGCCACCCGCCAGCTTTCGATGCCCGAATGATTGCCGACGCTTGCCAGCAATGTCTTCCAGTCGCCGTCAATCGGCTCGTGGCTGATGGCGCCGCGCCAGCCGTGACGGCGGTCGTAACGGACGAGACCCGCGCGCAAGGCATTGACGGCAAAATTCTGCAGGCGCGTGTCGAGTGTGGAACGAACCTGCAAGCCGCTGTCGTAGAGGGCATGCTCGCCATATTTGCCGTAGAGAATGCGCCGGACTTCCTCGACGAAATAGTCCGCATCTTCGGCCTGGATGCCCAGCGGACGCATCTGCGTAACCAGCGGTTCGGCAATTGCCGCCCGCGCTTCGTCACGCGTGATGTAGCCATTGTCGGCCATCTGGGAAATGACCCAGTTGCGCCTGTCGGTTGCCGCGGTTCGGTTGAAGCGCGGATCGTAATTGCTCGGCGCCTTGGGCAACGCGGCGAGAAAAGCGGCGTCGGCGATATCCAGCTGATCGAGCGACTTGCCGAAATAGTTCAGCGCTGCCGCGGCTACGCCGTAGGAATTTTCGCCGAGAAAAATCTCGTTGAGATAGAGCTCGAGAATCTTGTCCTTCGAATAGGTCGAATCGATGCGAACCGCGAGCACGGCCTCCTTGATCTTGCGCGAAAATTTGACGTCGCCGTTCAGCAGAAAATTCTTTGCCACCTGCTGGGTGATCGTCGACGCGCCTTCGAGCCGCTTGTGCTCGAGCGCGTTGAACACGTCCTTGACCGCTGCGCGCGCGATGCCGCTGGGGTCGATGCCGGGATGGGTGAAGAAGTTCTTGTCTTCGGCCGATGTAAACGCGTTCACCACGAGTTTTGGGACGAAGGCGATCGGCACGAAGATGCGTCGCTGCCGGGCATACTCGCCGAGCAGCATGCCATTGCCGGCGTAGACGCGCGTGGTCACGGGCGGCTGATAGTTCTGCAGCGTCTCGACGCTCGGCAGATCGCGGGTCAGCGAATAGACGTAGACGGTCGCGGCCAGCACCACGGCAATGACAACGGCGCCAAGTGCGAGGCCGAAATAGAGGAGGATGCGCTTATACATTCGTTCTGGAGGACCTTCTGACGAAGTCTTCTTGCAACCCAATTATGACGCGCGAAAGGCGGCGCGTCACTCCGCCGCCTCTGTTGCCAGGGACCCTTCGAGTGCCGCGTGGAACTGGCGCTCGACGGCTTCCGAAATCGCTGCGGCAACCCCCTGGCGCCAGGCCGGCTGGCTCATTTGGGTACAGTCGTGCTCATTGGAGAGGTAGCCGAGTTCGATCAGGACGGCGGGTACGTCCGGGGCCTTCAGCACCACGAAGCCGGCCGAGCGATGCGGCGCGCGCGGCAGAACGTCGGTTGCGTGACCCAGACGCGATACCAGGTCCTGGGCGAAGCGTGCCGAGCGGTTCATCGTGTCGCGCTGTGCCAGACCGATCAGAATGGAGGCCACCGGACCATTTGCCCCGGTCAGATCGACGCCCGCAATGACGTCGGACTGGTTCTCTTTGCGTGCCAGCGCGGCCGCTTCCCTGTCCGAACCGGCCTCTGAGAGCGTGTAGACGGATGCGCCGGACACACTGGTATCCGGATTGGAATCCGCATGCAGCGAGATGAAAAGATCCGCGTGATGGGTGCGCGCGATCTGAACGCGTTCGCCGAGCGGAATATACACGTCGCTGTCGCGCGTCAGATAAACGCCATAGCCGTGTTTCAACAGGATATTTCGCAGCCGCAGGGCTTCGTCGAGAACGAGGTCCTTCTCCATCGCGCCGTTGACGCCCGTGGTGCCCGAATCGAGCCCGCCATGGCCTGCATCGACCACGATGAGGTGCTTTTCGCGCGTCACGCTCGTTTTGGGTACCAGCACATCGCCAGCCACCCGTTCGGCGGCGGTCTCGCGTGCCCGAAGATCGGGCGGCCATCCGGCCGTGGAATCGAATTTTCCCTGCGAAGTTGCCATGAGATCGACCACCAGACGGTAGCCGTGGCCATTTGCCGGTGGCAGAAGCATGGGCTCGGCCGGACTGACAGGCTGGTTCAGATCGATCACAAACCTGGAATTTCCCGGCCGGAAAAGGCCATAGCGGTAACTCTTCACGGAACCCTTGCCGCTGGGATGGTCCGCGCCGGACACCCGCCAGAGCACCTGAGGGAGATCGATGACCACCCGATCCGGTGCCGAAAGGGTAAACACGCGCGCCTTCGCCGGGTCCGACAGTTCAACCACAAAGCGGGTCTTGTCGGGGTGTTCTCCAACCCTCACATTCATCACGACGGGGGCCGAAGGTGCTGAAGTTTGACTGCCCGGAGATTGGTCCTGCGAAACCGGCGTACTTGCCTGCTCAGCAAAGCCGGCTTCCGACGACAGGAAAAACAGTACGGCTGCCCCGACTACCCAGTTCCGCATCTTCCCGCAATTCATATCGAGTGTTTACGATTGAAAGACGATCCCCGTCTCGTTTACCGGGAATTAGCATCTTTCGAAAATATTATGAATCGGTGATTAACCCCCTTGCTGCCCGGCCGTGTGCTCCATAAAAGGGAATCGCTCTGCTGCGCCGATCATATCCGGCAAGCTCGCTGACTGCGAACGGCACCGAATCAAGAAATCAGGCTGCCTGGACATTCGGAAGCGCAATTTGCAGCGACGTGGCAGGCCTATGGCCGCGCAAAGGCGCAGCCCCAAGTGAATTTGACGATGACCCATGACGCCATTGCAGGACTGACGACCGCGGCAGATCAGCGGCCAGTGCTGTCAGGAGGCGTCCCCCCAAACATGCGACCCGCGTTTCTTACAGGTCTGCGTAACGCTTCGCGTTGCGCCCGGACCGTATGCGCGATGCCGTCGCCCGGAGAATCAAATGTCCAAACGTATGCTTATCGACTCCAGCCACCCGGAGGAGACCCGGGTCGTTGTCCTTGACGGCCAGAAAGTCGAGGAATTCGATTTCGAGGCCGCGTCCAAAAGGCCTCTCAAGGGAAATATCTATCTCGCCAAGGTGACGCGCGTCGAGCCGTCGCTGCAGGCTGCTTTCGTCGAGTACGGTGGAAATCGCCAAGGATTTCTTGCGTTCGCCGAAATCCATCCCGACTACTACCAAATTCCGATCGCCGATCGCCTGGCGCTCCTGGCGGAACAGGAAGCCGAAGCGCGCCGCCATGCGGAAGACGATGTCGAATCCATCGAAACGGCCAGCATTCCCGCCCAGGAATCGGCCGCTGCTGCAGCGGCGTCGTCGCAGGAATCCGACGCCGAAAACCATGGATCGTTTGACGACGAGCTGTCCGCAGATTCCGCGGAAGAGGATGGTTCCGGGGCGGAACCGTCTTCCGACATCGTTGACAACGCCACACGCGACTCCGGCGAAGCTGATGGCCCTGACCACGCCGACACGAACGGGACATCGGGCGACTCCCGGCATGTCGCCGCCGAAGCCGCGACCGCAGAGGACGGTTCGCATCGCGACACGGCCGCGTCGCATGCAAAGGCGCAGCAGGCATCGCGACCGCCCCAGCGCTGGACGCGCAAGCGGCACTACAAGATCCAGGAAGTCATCAAGCGGCGGCAGGTGATCCTGGTCCAGGTCGTCAAGGAAGAACGCGGCAACAAGGGCGCGGCGCTCACGACCTATCTTTCACTCGCCGGCCGATATTGCGTCCTGATGCCCAACACGCCACGCGGCGGCGGCATCTCGCGAAAAATCACAAGTGCCACCGACCGCACCCGTCTCAAATCGGCGGCGCAATCGCTCGAACTTCCCGAAGGAATGGGTCTTATCATTCGCACGGCGGGCGAGAACCGCACCAAGGCGGAAATCAAGCGGGACTACGAATATCTGCTGCGGATGTGGGACACGATTCGCGAATTGACCCTGAAGTCGAATGCACCCGCATGCGTGTACGAGGAAGGCGATCTCATCAAGCGCGCCATCCGCGATCTCTACAACAAGGACGTCTCCGAGATCCTGGTCGAGGGCGACAGCGGTTATCGCAACGCCAAGGACTTCATGCGCATGCTGATGCCCAGCCATGCGAAGAACGTGAAGCAGTATCGCGAGGTGGTTCCGCTCTTCCAGCGCCATCAGATCGAAGCGCAACTTGACGCGATGTTCACGCCGACCGTCACGCTGCGGTCCGGTGGTTACATCGTCATCAACCAGACCGAAGCGCTCGTTTCGATCGACGTCAATTCGGGACGGGCCACGCGCGAACATTCCATCGAGGACACCGCCTACAAGACCAATCTCGAGGCGGCCGAAGAAATCGCCCGACAATTGCGCCTGCGCGATCTCGCGGGCCTCATCGTCATCGACTTCATCGACATGGAGGATATGCGCAACGACCGCAACGTCGAAAAACGATTGCGGGACTGTGTGAAGAACGATCGCGCGCGCGTGCAGATCGGCAAGATCAGCCAGTTCGGGCTGCTGGAAATGTCACGCCAGAGATTGCGGGCCGGCGTTGTGGCAGGTTCGACCGTGCCCTGCCCGCACTGCGCCGGTCAGGGGATCGTGCGTTCGGTCGAATCGACAGCGTTGCGTTTGCTGCGCGCCCTTGAAGAAGAAGCGCAGCGTCGTCGCGCCGCGGTGCTGGCTGCGCACGCATCGACCGAAGTCACGATCTACACGCTCAACCAGAAGCGCAAGGAAATCGCCCGGATCGAGGCGGAGTACGATGTGACCGTCCAATTCGATCCGAAGGACGATGCCGTCGCCGGAAGTTTCGAGATCGAGCGCAGCGGCCAGCGCGCACCCGAAGAGCAGGCCAGGATCGAAGCAGCCGTGCAGCCCGCTCTCCCCAGTCCGGCGGCCGCGGTCAGCCTCGACGAGGAGGACGGGGAGGAACCGGCCCACGACGAGAGCGCATCGGGCACTGCGGAAGCAAAGCCGGGCGATGCGCAGCCATCGTCGAGCAGCCGCCGCCGCCGCAGGCGCCGCGGTGGCCGCGACCGGGCACCGGCCAGTGGGCAACCCGAACAACAGCCGCGGCCCACACCCGCCGCCGCCGCTCCGGAAAAGACCGAATCCGCGCCCGGCGCGTCACCGACGGCCGCCTCCCCGCAAGGCGCGGAGACCGCTGCCGATGGCACCCGCAAACGCAAGCGCCGGCGCCGTGGGCGCCGTGGATCGCGCGACGGCGCGACCGGCGGTCAATCGGCGGCCGAAAAAACCTCCGACAGCGAAAATGCCGCCTCGCAGCCGCCCCCGGAACTCGGCCATGCGGACGAACTGCCCGCGCCGATTGCCGTCCCCAACGCGCCTTCGGAGCCGCTCTGGTCGTTGGCGGCGCAGGACGTCCCTCACCAGCAGGCCTTGGCTGCACCCGAGCCGCGTTCGAACCCGCGCAAGCCCGTGACCAAGGAACCCGTCCGGGAGCCTGAGCCGATCGAGGCCGCGGCCGAAGCGGAGGAGGTGCCCGCAGGGCCGCCGCGGCGCGGCTGGTGGCAGCGACCGTTCCGGGCCAAGGAGTGAGAGCGCGCTAGAGCGTTTCAAGTTTTGGTGGAAGCATAGCCAGCGTTTGCGATGTAGTTGGCACATTCGTCAGCGCCGATTGTGTCGATGAGCTTTCCGATGTGGCGCCAAGTGTCGGCGACGGTGCGCCGTTGAGCAGCTCGCAT
>DASXEA010000038.1:0-2576 GCA_036490345.1 Rhizomicrobium sp.
TTGCTGGTGTAGCAGGTCTCGACGTTGAAATGTCCGGCGAAGCTCTCGACGTTGTTGATCGACATGAATTCGTTGAGCCGCAGCGGGAACATCGACAGCGGCTGACCGGGCTCGATCAGCGATTCAACCTCGGCACGGATCGCGGGCTCGTCCCTGCCGAAGCCGGTGTCGATCAGCATGGCGGCGCCGGGTTCTTTGAGCAGATAGGAGTTCGCCACCGAGAAGCCGCGCGCGCTCGCTGGATAGAAGCTGACGCGGCCAACGAGCGCATAACTGTGCTGTAATGCGTAAAGCTTGCCGGCGGCGAGCGTGGCGATGCCGCCGCCAGTCCCCCCTGCCGCGCGCGCCTCCCCAGGCGTGTCTCCAGATGCGTATTGCATCGCGTCCATGTCGGGCAGCTTACCGGGCCTGAGTGGCCAAGGGAACAGGGCCCGGTGCCGATCTTTGATTGGGCCGCACTCCTCATGCGGCAACGTCCCGTGACAACCGGCGACGGTTCGCTTAGCCTCGCTACGTGAGCGCCGACGACTATCATCCATTTGTTCCCCTTCCGCCCGGCTCCAAGATTGCAGGTCCGACGCCGCGCGAGCACGCGCAGGCGCGGATCAAGAGCCCGCGTGCGCAGGGACTGTTCGCCAATTGGGATCGGCTCTTCCATGAGCCGTTTCGCGGCATCACAGCCTCCGGCCATGTCATTCCCGATCTCTATGCGACGCGTGCGGAGAACGCCCCGACGCGCGCCATGATCGAGGCCGCCAACGCGCTGCTGGCGCGCATGACGCCGGAACAGAAGAAACGATCGTGCTTCCCTGTCGACTCGCCGCAATGGCGGCATTGGCAGAACACCGAATTGTACGTCGAGGACTACGGACTGCGCCTGGACGAAGTCGGCGAGCCGCTGCGCGAAGCGGTGATGGCGGTGTTGCGGGCGAGCATGAGCCCGCATGGCTACGAGCTGTCGCGCGATGTGATGAAGCTCAACCGCTTTCTTGGCGATATCGTCGGCGGCCCGGCAGTGTTGGGGGAATGGAGCTACATCTTCTGTCTGTTCGGCACCCCGTCGGCCACCGAGCCGTGGGGCTGGCAGCTCTTCGGTCATCACCTGATAGTGAACTGCTTCGTGCTTGGCACCCAGATGGTGCTGACGCCGGCGTTCTGGGGCGCCGAGCCGAGCTACGCCGACTATGGCCCGTTCAAGGGTATACGGCTGTTCCAGGATGAAGAGCGCGCAGGCCTCAAGCTGATGCGCTCGTTTTCGGCCGAACAGCAGAAGCGCGCCATCGTTGCGCATTCGATGGTGGGCGGCGACCTGTCGGAAGGTCGGCGGCATTTCGCCGACAATTTGCATCTCGGCGGCGCGTTCCAGGACAACCGCATCGTCCCTTATGAGGGACTGAAGGCAGATGGCCTGTCTGCTTCACAGCGGCGCGACCTGATGGACCTGGTCGAAAAATACCTCGTCGTATTGCCTGAAGGCCCGCGCCGTGCGCGCCTCGCCGAGGTCGAGCGCCATCTGGTCGACACTCATTTCTGCTGGATCGGTGGATTTGCCGAAGACAGCCCGTTCTATTACCGAGTGCAGAGTCCGGTGACGTTCATTGAGTTCGACCACCACGCTGGCGTGTTCTTGACCAACCCGGAGCCGGCCAAATTTCACGTCCACACCATCGTGCGGACGCCGAACGGCAACGACTACGGCTTCGACCTGTTGCGCCAACACTACGAGCATTCGCCACATCACAAACCGCAGCACACGCAGCAGCAGCAGGCGCAACACCGCCATCATCACGATCATGGCGATGGTCCATCGAAAGCCTAAGCGGACTTGAGGTAGCGCCCTACACTCCCAGATACCGCGATTTCATCTCGTGATCGGCGGCCAGCTCGGCCGGACGGCAGTGATGCACGATCTGGCCCTTGCTGAGAATGTAGATGCGGTCGGCGTGGCGCAGCACGAAGGCGAGCTGCTGCTCGATCAAAAGGATCGAGGTGCCGGCCTCCTTGAGGTTTTCCACCAGCCGGCCGAGTTCGCGCACCATCAGGGGCGCCAGTCCCTCGGTCGGTTCGTCCATCAGCAACAGATCGGGATTGCCGACCAGCGCGCGGCCGGCGGCCAACATCTGCTGCTCGCCGCCACTAAGCTTGTTGGCGGTCTGGCCGAGCCGCGCGGCGAGATTGGGAAACAGCGCGGTCATCCGCTCCAGCGTCCAGCGGCCGATGCCACGGCTGCGCGCGGTGACCTGCAGATGCTCGCGCACCGATAGAGAGGCGAAGATGCGCCGGCCCTGCGGGACCAGGCCGACACCGCGCTGCGCGATACGGTGCGACGGCATACGGGTGATGTCGGTATCCTTGAAGATAACGCGGCCGCGGCGCGGCGGCGTCAGGCCAACGATGGAGCGCACCAGCGTGGTCTTGCCGACGCCGTTGCGGCCAATGACGGCGACCACCTCGCCGGGCTCGATCGCGAGCGAGATGCCCTGCAGGATGTGGCTCGCGCCGTAATAGGTGTGAATGTCCTCGACCTTGAGCACTGGATCATTCCGCTCCGAGATAAATGTCGGTGACGTGTTGGT
>DASXEA010000052.1:0-57716 GCA_036490345.1 Rhizomicrobium sp.
CTGGCGGCAACCCGTGGCGACACTGCGGCGCTGCGCCTCCTCGTCAAACTGGCGGAAGATGACGGCCAGAGTGAACGGGACGAGGACGACGACGCCGCTTTTTCCCTGCTGCAGGGAAAAAAGCAGGGAAACGGAAAAAATCCGGCGCCTCGGCACCAAAAAACATCGGCAGATCAAGGCGTTGACAGCAACGCGAACAAGGCAGCAGGGAAAATCGCCGCCGACACGGCGCGCGCCCAGGAGCTGCGGGCCGCCCTCGACAGCCAGTTGCCTGGACGTTTCCTCGCCCTGCTCGACACGGGCGAACTGGAACGCCTGGCCGCCATCGGCGAGCGGATGGACAAGGCGGGCGACGACCAGGCGGCTTTTGCGACGGCCAGTGCCGCGTTCGACGCCTTTCTGCAGACCCTGCACGCCGACCAGATCGACGCCTATCTCACTGCGACCGGCGCCATTCCGCCGCCGTGACGCGCCTTGACCCGCCATGGGCGCATACCTAGATGTGGGAGACGCAATTCCCAAAGGATTCCCCATGCCGCCGATCAAGGTTTCGGACGCTTCGTTCCAGAACGATGTCCTCAATTCCGCGAAACCGGTTGTGGTGGATTTCTGGGCGGAATGGTGCGGGCCCTGCCGCATGATCGCGCCGGCGCTCGAGGAGCTTTCGGCCGAACTGGGCGAGAAGATCACGGTCGCCAAAATCAATATCGACGAGAGCCCGCAGACGCCGACGCGCTACGGCGTGCGCGGCGTGCCGACGCTGATGATCTTCCACAAGGGCCAGGTGGCGGCGACGAAAGTGGGCGCGCTGCCGAAATCGAAGATCAAGGAATGGATCGAGTCGTCGATCGCGGCATCTCCGTCCCTGACGGCTTCGCGCTAGGCTCCGATCACGCCCCCCCGCCCTATTGTGGCGCGTGCACCTCTGGCAAGCGCGGCCTGAGCCTCTTGGTCGCACCGCGCGGCGCCTTGCGGAATCCACCCGGTTGACCGACGCTTGCCCGCCCTGAAAATCGAGGTGGTCAAGATGGCGGCAGGATTCCTTTGGCAGCGATTTGCTTTCCGTGCCGGAGCCGGCTTGTTGGCGCTGGCGGCAACGTCCTGCACCACTCCGCCAGGAGGATCTCGGGCCGTGTCGCCCGCCGTTCCCGCTCCCGCTCCCGCCCCTGCTCCTTCGCACGAAACGAAGACAAGTTCGGCGCTCACGGCGCAACAGCAAAGCGATCTCCTGGCGGCACAGAACGTCTACCGCACGGCCCTGGGCGAACCGCCGCTCGCCTGGTCCGATACGCTGGCGGCCGGCGCGCAGGAATGGGCGGTGCATCTCGCCACCGAGGCACATGCACTTGTGCATAGCGGCGTGCCAGGGACCGGCGAAAATCTCGCACTCTACAGCGGCGGCCGGGCGTCGCTGTCGCAGCTCGTGCAATTGTGGGGCGCGGAAAAGCCGGCCTTCGTCAACGCAAAATTTCCCGACATTTCGCGTACCGGCAACTGGATGAGCACGGCGCATTATTCGCAGATCGTCTGGCGCAACACGACCAGTGTCGGCTGCGGTCTCGCTTCGGGCGGCGGCAAGGACTATCTCGTCTGCCGCTACACGCCGGCCGGCAATGTGGCTGGCGAACGGCCCTACTGACGAACGTCTATCCGTTCCGGGCCAGCACGCGTCCGGCGAGATAGAGCGAGCCGCAGATGAGGATGCGCGGGCTGCCTTCATGCGGCCGCGCCCGCGACCATGCGGAGACCTGCATCATCGCATCTTCGAGATCCTCGGCAGGGCTCGCATCGAGACCGCAGGCGCGGGCAATATCGTAGAGCTCGCCCGCGCCACGGCTCGCCTCTTCGTCCTCAATGGCGACCGTCACGACATGCCGGGCGAGCCCCTGAAACGACGACAGAAAGCCCTGCGCGTCCTTCGTCCTCAACATCCCGCAGATGAGATAGAGCGGTTTCTCGGCGCGCTCTTCGAAATCGGCCATGGCGCGCGCGATGGCAGCGCCGCCTTGCGGATTGTGCCCGCCATCGAGCCACAATTCCGCGCCTCTGGATGCAAGATCGACAAGATTGCCGCGCGTCAGCCGTTGCAGCCGTGCCGGCCATTCGACGCTGCGCAGGCCTTTTTCGATTGCTTCCTCGTCACCCCAGCCGGAGCGGCGCAGCATCTGGATGGCGATCGCGGCATTGTCGATCTGGTGACGGCCCGCCAGTTTCGGCAGCGGCAGATCGAGCAGACCCATCTCGTCCTGGTAGACCATCCGGCCGTGTTCCTGATGGGCGAAAAAATCCTGGCCGAACACGAGCAGCGGCGCGCCCAGCGCATCGGCGCGGCGTTCGATCACCTCGCGCGCCGCATCGTCCTGCGGGCCTACGATCACGGGCACGCGCGGCTTGATGATGCCGGCCTTTTCCGCCGCAATGCCGGCGAGCGAAGGCCCAAGAAACTCCTGGTGGTCGAGGCCGACCGGCGTGATCGCGGTGGCGCGCGGCTGGGCGATCACATTGGTCGCGTCATACGTCCCGCCCAGTCCCACTTCGAGCACCAGCGCATCGGCCTTGTGGCGCGAGAAGACGAGAATGGCCGCCGCCGTAGTGATTTCGAAAAAGGTGATGGGAGCGCCCGCATTCACCTCCTCGCATTCCTCCAGCGCGGCCGCCAGCTCGTCTTCCTCGATCAGGCGTCCGCCGATGCGGATGCGTTCGTGGAAATGCACCAGATGCGGCGAAGTGTAGACATGCACTTTCAGGCTCTGCGCTTCCAGCATGGCGCGCGAAAAGGCACAGACCGAACCCTTGCCGTTGGTACCCGCCACATGCAGCACCGGCGGCAATCTCTTTTCCGGATGGCCGAGCGCAGCCAGCAGCAAAAGGATGCGGTCGAGAACCAGATCGATCCGTTTGGGATGTAGCGAAAGCAGCCGTTCGAGAATCGCGTCGCTTTGCGCGCCGACGCTCATGTCTTGCCCGCCGTGGCCACTCCCTTTCCGGCGGGCGTGCGCTCGGCGCTAATGACGGGTGGTGCTGCGGACATTTTCGGCCGCGGCTTCTTCATCAGGATATGGACCAGCCGCGACAGCGTCGCGCGCAATTCATGGCGATGCACGACCATGTCGACCATGCCATGATCGCGCAGATATTCGGCGCGCTGAAATCCTTCCGGCAATTTCTCGCGGATGGTCTGCTCGATCACACGCTGTCCGGTGAAGCCGATCAGCGCGCCGGGCTCCGCCACATGGATATCGCCCAGCATGGCATAGGACGCGCTGACGCCGCCGGTCGTGGGATCGGTCAGCACGACGATGTAGGGCATGCCGGCTTCACGCAGCTGATCGACCGCAATCGTCACGCGCGGCATCTGCATCAGCGAGAGAATGCCCTCCTGCATGCGCGCGCCGCCCGACGCGACGAACAGGATATAGGGCCGGCGCTCATTGGCCGCCGCCTGCATCGACAGCACCAGCGCTTCGCCCACGCCCATGCCGAGCGAGCCACCCAGGAAATCGAAGGGCTGTACCGCAACCATTACACCCATGCCGTCAAGCGTGCCGCGCGCGGCCGACAACGCTTCGCCGCGGCCGGTCTTGCTGCGCGCATCCTTCAGACGGTCGGTGTAGCGCCGCTCGTCGCGAAAGCGCAGCGGATCGGCGGGAACCGTGGGCTGGGGAAGCTCTTCGCAGGAACCCGGATCGAAGGTCATCGCGAAACGCTGCGCCGGCGCGAGCCGCATATGGTGGCCGCATTGCGGACAGACGAAAAGCGCCGCCTCGAGGTCGCGGTGGAAAATCATCTCGCCGCAGGCCGAGCATTTCTTCCACAGATTCTCGGGCGTTTCGCTGAGCCGGCCGGCCATCAGGCTCTTGATGCGCGGCCGGACGAAATTTGCAATCCAGTTCATGGCCTCACCCTAGCATCAAACGGGCGTGCGCGCAGCATGCACGGCGTCGGCAAGGCTGCGGCAGAAATCCGTGGCCTCTGCCAGAAGCGCGGTGCGCCGCGCGCCGCGCGCTGCAGCCTCGGCGATCTTGACGACAATGGCGGAGCCGACCACCGCGGCATCGGCGACACGCGCAATGTCTGCCGCCTGTTGCCGTGTCCTGATTCCAAAACCGACGGCGACCGGCAGGTTTGTGCGTGCTTTGAGCCGCGCCACGGCCTGCGCCACATCCTGTGCCTCGGAACTCTTCGTCCCCGTGATGCCGGCAATCGAAACATAATAGAGAAATCCGCTCGCCGCCTTGCCGACCACTTCAAGACGGCGATCGTCCGTGGTCGGCGTTGCGAGCCGGATGATGTCGAGCGCCTGTGCGGATGCCGGCGCGCGCAGCACCTCGTCTTCCTCCGGCGGCAGATCGACGGTGATGAGTCCATCGACACCGGCGAGAGCCGCATCCTTCACAAAACGCGCCGTGCCGAAAGCGTGAATGGGATTGTAATAGCCCATCAGCACGAGCGGCGTGACGGCGTCGTTGCGGCGAAAGCGGCGAACAAGATCGAGCACCTTCGTCAGATTCATGCCCGCGGCAAGCGCGCGCTGCGACGAGGCCTGAATGGCCGGCCCGTCCGCCATCGGATCGGAGAAGGGAATGCCGAGTTCGACCAGATCGGCACCCGCTTTCGGCAATTGTTCGAGCAGTGCGAAACTCGTTTCGGCATCCGGGTCGCCTGCGGTGATAAACGGGATGAACGCCGCCCGTCCCGCGGCGCGCAATTCCTTGAAACGCTGCGCGATGCGGCTCACAGCGTCTCGCCCAGGGCGGCAGCCGCGGTGAACACGTCCTTGTCGCCCCTGCCCGACAGCGCCATCACGATCAACTCGCGCTTCGCCATCGATGGTGCCACGCGCCTGACATGGGCAAGAGCGTGCGCCGATTCGAGCGCCGGGATAATGCCTTCGAATTTCGAGAGGGCGGCGAATGCATCGAGCGCTTCCGCGTCGGTCGCCGAAAAATATTGCACGCGCCCCTGATCTTTCAGCCACGCATGTTCGGGGCCGACGCCGGGATAATCGAGTCCGGCGGAGATGGAATGCGCCTCCTGCACCTGACCGTGCTGGTCCTGCAGGAGATAGCTGCGCGCGCCATGCAGAACGCCCGGTTCGCCGCGGCTGAGCGTTGCCGCGTGACGCTCGGAATCGATTCCCGCGCCGGCGGCTTCGACACCGTGAATGGCGACGTCCGCATCGTCGAGGAACGGATGAAACAGCCCGATCGCGTTCGACCCGCCGCCGACACAGGCGACGAGAAGATCCGGCAGGCGCTGTTCGGCTTCGAGAATCTGCGCGCGGGCTTCTTCGCCGATCACGGTCTGGAAATCGCGCACCATCGCGGGATAGGGATGCGGACCCGCGGCGGACCCGATGATGTAGAACGTATCGTCGACATGGCCGACCCAATCGCGCAGGGCTTCGTTCATCGCATCCTTGAGCGTCTTGGAGCCGGACGTGACTTCGCGAACCTCCGCGCCCAGCAGGCGCATGCGGAACACGTTGGGCTTCTGGCGCTCCATGTCGACCGCGCCCATATAGACAACGCAGGGAAGGCCGAAACGCGCCGCCACAGTGGCGGTCGCCACGCCATGCTGGCCTGCGCCCGTCTCCGCGATGATGCGCGTCTTTCCCATGCGGCGGGCCAGCAGAACCTGCCCAAGGCAATTGTTGATCTTGTGCGCGCCGGTATGGTTGAGGTCTTCGCGCTTCAGATAGATCTTCGCGCCACCCAGCGCTTCGGTCAGGCGTTCCGCGAGATAGAGCGGGCTTGGCCGGCCGACATAGTGGCGCAGAAGACCATCGAGTTCGGCCCGGAATTGCGGATCGCGACGCGCCGCCTCATAGGCGTCTTCCAGCGACAGCACGAGCGGCATCAGCGTCTCGGCGACGAAGCGTCCGCCATAGGCACCGAAATGGCCCGTCGCATCGGGGCCGCTTCGCCAGGTATTGGGGACCGTCATACGGTTTCTTCCGTGGCCGGATGGGTGCGGCGCGCTGCCGTCACAAACGCTGCGATAGCATCGCAATCCTTTATGCCGGGTGCCTGTTCGACGCCCGACGATACGTCGACAGCCTGCGTGCCCGAAGTGCGGATCGCCCGTCCTACATTGTGCGGCGTGAGGCCGCCGGCAAGAAGCCAGGGTCGGCGGATCGTCCTCCCGGCCAGCACTTGCCAGTCGAAAGCCCGGCCATGACCGCCCTCGCGCGTGGCACCGGCAGGCGCTTTCGCATCGAACAGCAGCATGTCGCTTACGTCTTCATAGGCTGGCAGCCCGTCGAGATCGCTTCGTTCGGCGATGGCGATCGCCTTGATGACCGGGCAGCCGAACCGCGCCTTGATCGCCGCGAGGCGTCCCGGCGTCTCGCTGCCGTGCAACTGGAGAAAATCCGGCCTGACCGCTGCGATTGCGCGGGCGATGTCGTCGTCCGCAGGATCGGCGAACAGCGCGACCAGACGCACACGCCCGCGCAGTCGCTCGGCCAGCGACGCGGCGCGGTCCGGCGGAAGATGCCGCGGGGAACGCGGATGAAACACGAGCCCGGCGAAATCCGCGCGCGCGCGCACGATGGCGTCCGCATCTTCGGGCCGTGTCACGCCGCAAATCTTGACCGTGACCGTCATGACCTTCTGCCACCAGCCGACGCTGCGCGCGGCTGCATTGCGTTTTCGCCGCTCAATATCCGATCTCTGCAGCGATCGCGCGGGCGGCAGCGCCGGCATCCGGCGCCGCGGTGATCGGACGGCCGATCACGAGAATATTCGCGCCCGATGCTTTGGCTTCCGCCGGCGTGCAGACGCGTCGTTGATCGCCGAGGTCCGCACCGCGGGGACGTACGCCGGGTGTCACGATCAGAAAGTCTGGACCACAGGCCGCGCGCACGCTCGCGATCTCTTCGGGGCTGCAAACCACACCATCCAGTCCACACGACTGCGCCAGGCGCGCCAGACGCACGACCTGTTCGCCTGCGGGCCTGTGCTGTCCGACCGCCGCTAGATCGTCGTCTCCGAGGCTTGTAAGGACGGTGACACCCAGCACTTTGGGCCGCGTCTCCGCCCGATCGGCGGCTTCGCGCGCCGCGCGCATCATGGCCGGACCGCCCGACACATGAACGTTGAAATACGTTACCCCGAGCGCCGCCAGCGCGTGCGAAGCCCCGGCCACGGTGTTTGGGATGTCATGAAACTTTACGTCGGCAAATATCGGCAGGCCGAGTTCCGCGATGCGGCGAATGCCGTCGGGGCCGTTCGCGGTGATGAATTCGAGCCCGATTTTCAGCCCGCCGACAAACGGCCTGGTCGCAAGGACAAGCTCCAGCGCCTGCGCGAGTTGCGGCGTGTCGAGCGCAACAAAAACGGGGTTGGGTGCTGACATCGGCGGCCGTCATAAGCGCGCCGGGCGACGGCGACAAGAGCGTTGTCAGGCCCCGCCGTTGAGCCGTTCGCGAAGTTCCTTGCCGGTGCGAAAGAAAGGAGCCCGCTTTTCCCCGACGCTGACGGGCTGGCCCGTGCGCGGATTGCGTCCCGTGCGCGATGGTCGCATCTTGACCGAAAAAGCACCGAAGCCGCGCAATTCGACGCGCTGGCCGGTCGACAGCGCGTTGATGATCTCATCGAGCACAGTGGTAACGATGCGCTCCACGTCGCGATGATAGAGATGGGGATAGCGCTGCGCGAGGCGCGCCACCAATTCGGACTTGATCATCCCTGCCCCCCCGGAGGGCACTCCCGGAGGCGACGCAATTTCAGGTCGCCGACACCGGGAGCGTGTCAGAGAGGCTTCCGGTCGTCAACCGGAAGCCTCTGAAGATCAAGACCTTTTTCGCGCTGTGACCGGATTGTCACTCCTCGTCGCCCTCGGTTTCCCGCTTGCGCAGGGCCGCGCCCAGGATGTCGCCCAGCGAAGCACCGGAATCGGAGGAGCCATATTGTGCCACGGCTTCCTTTTCTTCGGCCATTTCCCGCGCCTTGATGGAGAGCGAGATTCGCCTGGTCGTCTTGTCGACCGTTGTAACCAGGGCGTCGATCTTGTCGCCCACGCCGAACCGTTCCGGCCGCTGGTCGGCGCGGTCGCGCGCCAGATCCGACCGGCGGATGAACGCTTTCACGCCATCGGCCAGGCTGACCTCGACGCCGCCATCGTTGACCTCGGTGACGGTGACCGTAACCGTGTCGCCCTTCTTGATCGGCCCCACTTTTTCCATGGGATCGCCGCTCAGCTGCTTGACGCCAAGGCTGATGCGCTCCTTCTCGACATCGATGTCGAGAACCCTGGCCTTGACCATGTCGCCCTTCTTGTAGTCGGCGACGACCTGTTCTCCGGGCTTGTCCCAGGACAGATCGGACAGATGCACCATGCCGTCGATTTCATTGTCGAGACCCACGAACAGACCGAATTCGGTGATGCTCTTGACCTCGCCTTCGATCTCGCTGCCGACCGGATGCGAATTTGCAAAGATCGACCACGGATTTTCCATGCACTGCTTGAGGCCGAGGCTGACGCGGCGCTTGTTGGAGTCGACTTCCAGCACCTGGACTTCGACTTCCTGGCCCGGTGTCACGATCTTCGACGGGGCGACGTTTTTCTTGACCCAGCTCATTTCCGAAACATGGACAAGGCCCTCGACGCCGGGCTCGAGTTCGACGAACGCGCCGTAATCGGTGACGTTCGTGACCTTGCCGCTGAACCGCACGCCGGGTGGATACTTGGCCGCGACGCCTTCCCACGGATCGGTCTGCAACTGCTTCATGCCGAGGCTGATGCGCTGCGTCTCGTGATTGATTTTGATGATCTGGACCGTCACGTTCTGGCCGACGCTGAGCACTTCGGTCGGATGACTGACTCGACGCCAGGCAATGTCGGTCACGTGCAGAAGCCCGTCCACGCCGCCGAGATCCACGAACGCGCCATAGTCGGTGATATTTTTCACCACGCCTTCGACGATCTGCTTTTCCTGCAGGCTGGCGACGAGCGAAGTGCGCTCCTCGGCCCGGCGTTCCTCGAGAACGGCGCGGCGCGACACCACGATATTGCCGCGGCGGCGATCCATTTTCAGGATCTGGAAGATTTGCGGCTGGTTCATCAGAGGGCCCACATCGCGCATCGGCCGCACATCGACCTGGCTGCCCGGCAGGAACGCCACGGCGCCGTCGAGATCAACGGTGAAGCCGCCTTTGACGCGCCCGAAGATAACGCCGTTGACGCGGGTCTGCTCGTTGAAAGCCCGCTCGAGGCGAATCCAGCTTTCCTCGCGGCGGGCCTTGTCGCGCGACAGCACGGCTTCGCCCAGCGCATTCTCGATGCGCTCGACATACACTTCGACCTCATCGCCCAGGCCCACTTTCGATGGCATGCCCGGCAGGCCGAATTCCTTGAGCGCGACGCGGCCTTCCGTCTTCAGGCCGACATCGATCACCGCAAAATCATTCTCGACCGCCACGATCGTGCCCCGCACGACCGTGCCTTCGATCGGCGCGCGGGTTTCGAAACTGGCTTCCAGCATTGCGGCGAAATCGTCGCGGCTGGGTGCGGAAATGGATTCGGCGGCTCTGGCCATGGAGTGTCCTTTTCAGAATGGGTTGCGCCGGCCCAGGCCGGCAGATGAGCCGCGCCCACGAAAGCCCAAGCCTTCGCGCGTGCGCGTGAAATCGCTGGTGATGGAACGCAAGCCTGCTTACCTGCGGACCGCCGGGTCTCCCTCAA
Organism: Rhizomicrobium sp.; assembly: GCA_036490345.1. Classification (GTDB taxonomy): domain Bacteria; phylum Pseudomonadota; class Alphaproteobacteria; order Micropepsales; family Micropepsaceae; genus Rhizomicrobium. The sequence continues at coordinate 9,688 of DASXEA010000052.1, forward strand.
CCCCTGTGGCGGTTACGCGAAGCGCCTCCCCGATGCCCGGTTCTACGAGACCGAGGGCTGCCGCGAACGCGGCGTCTATATCCAAATCGCTGGTGTCGAGCAAGCGGGCATCGGGCGCGGGCTTCAGGGGGGCTACGGCCCGGCCACGGTCGCGCGCATCGCGCTTGCGGATATCGGCCACGACGGTCGCCTCGGGAATGAGGTCGCCGGCCTGCCGGAATTCCAGCCAGCGGCGATGCGCCCGCACCTCGACAGAGGCGTCCACGAAGAGCTTGGCGTCGGCCTGAGGGCACACAACCGTCCCGATATCACGGCCATCGATCACCGCCCCCCGAGCCCCGCCGGGCGGATCGGCGGCGAAGCGGCGCTGAAAGGCGAGCAGGGCCTGGCGCACCGACGGGATGGCCGCCACGACCGAGGCCGCCTGCGCCACCTGCGCATCGCGCAATGCGGCGGCATCGACGCGGAGCGGATCGATCGTCATGGCCGCGTCCAGCGCATCTTTTTCGTTGGCGGGATCGCCTCCCGCACGCAGCACGCCCACCGCCGTCTGGCGATAAAGAGCGCCCGTATCGAGATAGGCGAAGCCAAAATGGCGCGCGAGTCGCCGGGCGAGCGTGCCTTTGCCGGACGCGGCTGTGCCGTCCACCGCGATGACGAGGACGCGTTTCATCCGCCCGGCGCACCCAGCTCCGCTCCGAGAGCGCGCATCAGCGGGCGGAACTTCGGAAAGCTGGTGCGGATCATCGTCACATCGTCGACCGTGATCGGTTCGCGCGCGGCAAGCCCGGCAACAAGAAAGGACATCGCGATGCGATGATCCATGGCGGTCTCCACGCGTGCTCCGCCCCTGACACCGTCGCTGCCGCGTCCTTCGACGATCAATCCATCGGGGAGTTCCTCGACGATGACCCCGATGGCCGACAGGCCTCGCGCGATGGCGGCCAGACGATCGCTTTCCTTCACGCGCAATTCTTCCAGGCCCCGCATCACGGTGCGTCCTTCCGCAAAGGCGGCAAGCACCGCAAGGATCGGATATTCGTCGATCATCGAAGGCGCGCGAGACGGCGGAACGTCAACCCCGCGCAGGCACGAGGCGCGCACGCGAAGATCGCCCACCTCTTCGCCCCCCTCGCTGCGCCGGTTCTCGATGGCGATCTGCGCGCCCATCTCGTCAAGGGTGGCCAGAAGGCCGGTTCGGCGCGCGTTGAGCAAGACGCCCGGGATGGAAAGCTCCGACCCCCGCACGAGCAACGCGGCCGCAAGCGGGAACGCGGCCGATGACGGGTCGCGCGGCACTTTGACCGTCGTGGCATGCAGTTCGACCTCGCCGGCGAGCGTGATGATCTCGCCCCCGTCCGGCGTGGTTTCGCTTGCTACCGACGCTCCGAATGCCTGGAGCATGCGCTCGGTATGATCCCGGGTCAGCGCATGCTGGATGAGTTGGGTGCGGCCAGGTGCGTTGAGCGCGGCGAGAAGAAGCGCGGATTTCACCTGGGCCGAAGGCACGGCGATTTCGTGATCGATGCAAATCGGCCGGGCAGCACCGCAAAGGGAAAGGGGCATCAATCCGCCCTCTCGCGCGGCATAGGTGGCCCCAAACAGGGTCAAAGGCTCGAGCACGCGCCCCATGGGCCGCCTGCGCAGCGACGCATCGCCGGTGAACATGGCCGTCAGCGGCGTCGTGGCCACGGCGCCCATCATCAGCCGCGAGCCGGTTCCGGAATTGCCGAAATCCAGAACCCGGTCGGGCTCTGCCCATCCGCCGACGCCCACACCCCACACCCGGAAGCTGCCATCGCCCGTCTGCTCGATCCGAGCACCGAGCGCGCGCAGCACCGTGGCGGTGTTCAGGACGTCGTCCGCCTCAAGCAGGCCCGCAATGCTGGTCTCGCCAACAGCGAGAGCGCCCAGGATCAGCGCCCGGTGCGAGACCGACTTGTCGCCCGGCACGAGGGCAACACCCGAGAGCGGGCCCGAGGCGCGCGCTTCGAGGGGGCGGATAGTCTCCGGCGCTGGCATGACAAACCCCTGGATTGCTTTGACAGGCTGGCCCAACCGTGGCAAACGACGCACCCTTCGCAACAGAATTCACGCGGGAAGCATGACCTTGGTCAAGGCAGATCTCGGAACAAAACGCGCATGCCCGAGTTGCAGCGCCCGATTCTACGATCTTCAGAAACGTCCTATCGAATGCCCGAAATGTGCCTTCACCTTCGAGCCCGAGGCCCTGTATCGGCAGCGCCGCCCGCGGCAGCCCGAGGCGGCGAAGCCGGTGGTCGAACGGCAACGGGAGAATGACGAAGAGCTCGAGGAGGCCGAAGACGCTGAAGCCGCCGAGGCCGAAGACGTCGAAGCTGACGAGGAGGAAACGGTCTTGGAAGCGGACGACGACGCCGAGGATGTGGCGGTCGAGGAAGATCTCGAATCGGCTGGCATGTCGGTCGTAGAAGGCGACGAGGCGGCCGCGGATATCTCCGATGTCGACGAGGAAGAACTCGACGAAGGGGAAGAAGGTGCAGGATTGTTGGAGGAAGTTGACGAGGAGGAGGACGACGTCAGCGGCATCATCGATCCGGGCATCGCAAAGGACGAACGCTGAATTTGAAGGATTGGGGTCATAGCTCAGTTGGGAGAGCGCTTGAATGGCATTCAAGAGGTCAGGGGTTCGATTCCCCTTGACTCCACCAATTTTCGCAGCGCGACCGGGAGGGTTCGCAACCTGAGCCCGATGACACCGCGCGGACACGCCGGACGATACTCGGGTCGGTTGCACGAGCGGCAGCGCTTCCTTCATATCCTTGGCATCGGCGGCTGCGGCATCAGGGATCTCATCGAAGTTTCGCAAAAGCGGCGCGGCATTCCTGTCGCGTGACAGTTCGAAATTGCGCCAGGCGCAGGCGTTTGCGAATACGCGCCATTGGGCATAAGGCTCGCCCGGCAGGTTAATCTTCTTCACCCGCGTGGAGCGCGCGGAGGCCAAGCGAAGGGTGTCTCTTGCGCGCGTTCATCGATGCCCGTTCCCTGCCAGAGGGCACGACGCTTGAAACCGATCTCGCAATCATCGGCGGTGGCCCGGCGGGGATTTCGCTGGCACTCGCGCTGGCCGATACGCCCATTCGCATGGTTTTGCTCGAAAGCGGCGGCGAGCGGCCGGATCCGGCAACCCAGGCGCTTTATGCCGGCAAGGAGGATGGCGTCCACTACATCCCGCTGGATGCGACACGGCTACGCTTTCTGGGCGGCTGCAGCAATCATTGGGGCGGCTGGTGCCGGCCCCTCGATCCCATCGATTTTGAACGGCGCGATTGGCTGGACCATTCCGGCTGGCCCTTTGGCCGCGCCGAGATCGAGCCCTACTACGCGCGCGCCCAGAGCCTGATCGAAGCCGGCCCCTTTATCTACGACACGCCCGAAAAATGGACGGCAGCGCTCGGCGCGCCGGTGAAGCTTGGCGCGGGCGGCGTTTACACGACCTATTTTCAGTTCAGCAAACAACGGGGCAGCGTCTTGCCGACGCATTTCGGCGAGCGCTATGGCGACGATCTGAAACACATCCCGAGGCTGCACACCTATCTGCACGCGAACGTGACAGGATTGCGTCTGTCTCACGATGCGCAGCGGCTCGATCATCTGGATGTCGCCACGCTCGCCGGCAACCGGTTCACCGTCAAGCCGAAGATCGTGGTCATAGCGACCGGAGGGCTGGAAACGCCGCGGCTTCTGCTCGCGTCGAACGATGTGATGAGGTCCGGCGTCGGCAATGCCAACGATCTGGTGGGACGGTATTTCGCCGACCACCCGATTCCTGGCGCAACGGCCACGCTCGTGCTGTTCGACGGCGTGCCCGCGCCCTATTACCAGCAACCGCAATCTGCAAACGGTGCCTGGTTTCGGGCCGCCTTCGCGCCGCACGATGCGTTCAAGCGCGACCATCAGGTGCTTGGATCGCTCGCGACCGTCGAAGGCGAAGTGCAGCTCGACGAGGTCGGGCAAGCCGCAGCGACCGAGATGGCCCTGCTCTTCGGGCACGATCCGGCAGCCATGCGCGCCTATACGCTGGGCTGCGGCATGGAACTCGCCCCCGATCCCGACCGGCGGCTGACGCTGATCGATCAGAAAGACGCTCTGGGCATGCCGCGCGCCAGACTTTCCATGCGCGTGTCGGACGAAGATTTCCTGCGCTACCGCAATACGCTCAAGGAACTCGGTCGCCAGCTGCTGGCGGCGAAAAGCGGTATGCTCCGCCTGTTGCGATCGTCGCGCGCGGAGTGGCTTGCCGAAATGGATTGGGGCAACCATCACATGGGCACGACGCGCATGCATGCCGATCCGAAGCTGGGCGTGGTGGATGCCAATTCGCGAATACACGGCATCGGCAATCTGTTTGTCGCGGGCAGCGCCATGTTTCCAACCTACGGCGCATCGAACCCCACGCTCAATTTGCTCGCCCTTGTTCTGCGCCTCGCCGATCATCTGAAGGAAAAAATGCGATGAACACGGCCGGCGGGCCCGCCGTCGCGCGGCGATCGATCCTGCTGTGGGTGCTGGGTGCGGGAGCAGGCATTGCGGTCGCAGCGTTCGAGGCGTCACGCCTGTTCGGATCGCACCATTCGGCGTCTGCCTACGACGATCTCCTTGCTCTCCTGCCGGACCGCGATAGTGCCGCGATTGTGGGCAAGGCGGCGGCGCACCTGACACCGTCCAGCGATGGTGATGCAGCCGCCCTCAGGCGAGACCTGAAGCAGCATGGGCTGACGCAGCTTGCGGTTGCGGATGCGGTAGCAGACCGGCTCGCCGAGGTTCACGGCTGGCTGTTGCCGGACAGCCTGGCGTCGCTCTGTGTTCTGGCCGCGCGGTCGGCTTAGTCCGCATCGTCGCACTTGGGCCGCGCTCCTCCGGGCTGCGAAGGCGCCGATTTCCTGTTGCGAACGAATCAGGCTTGCCGCTTACGCGCCGGAGCAATACAGTGTTCGTTAACAAGTGGTTAACGGGGGCGGCTGTTCATCGTCATGATGCGAAATATCATTCGCGCCGGTCTTGCGCTTGCCTTTGCGCTGATTGCGTCGCCCGGCTGGGCGCACGGCCTCGGCTTCATGGAGGTCGCATTCCTTGAGTCGCACAACATTTTCAATTCCGGTCTCAAGGGCACGCACACCGTCGCGCTGACGTTCGATGACGGCCCGAATGCCAATACGCCGGCCGTCCTCGATGTGCTGAAGGCGCTGAATGTGAAGGCCACCTTCTTCATCGTGGGGAACATGGCCGAGACCCATCCCGACATTCTGGCGCGCATCGCGGCCGAAGGACATCTGCTCGCCAACCACACGGCCACACATGTTCGCCTTGGCAGACTCTACGCCGATCACCCCGAATTGCTGCTGAGCCAGGTCGGCGATGTGGACGCCGAAATCACGCCGCTCCAGCCGCGCGATACCGCGTATTTCTTCCGCGCACCCTACGGCGCCTGGCGGCCGCAACTCGCGGAGACGCTGAATGCCGATGCGGTGCTGCGCAAATATGTCGGCCCGGTCTACTGGGACGAAGGCGGTCAGGTGCGGCTGACCGACGACAACTACATCCTGAGCTCGTCGGATTGGGGATGCTGGCATCGCCGATGGAGTCCGGAATTGTGTTCGCGGGGCTACATCCGCGAAATCTGGCGCAATGATGGCGGTATCGTGCTGATGCACTGCATTCATTCGCAATCCGCCGCACTCGTCGCGGCAGTCGTGCCGGCGCTGAAGGCGGAAGGATTCAAGATCGTTCGTCTGGACCAGGTTCCCGAGTTCCGGCGCTACGCATCGCCGGCGGTTGCGACAGTTCCCGAACTGCGCGCGCAATTGCGCAGCTGAACGTCGCAGGCGCGGAGACTACGCGGCCTCGGACTGCGCAGATTCCTGCGTATCGTTTGAAGCCGGAAAAATGCGCCACAATTCGCCCGGCATCAAATCCGGGCGATGCCTGACCAGCGACGGATCGTGCGCGGCGGCGAGTGCGGTTTTCCCCCGTGCCGCCAAAAGCGATGCGTAACGCTCTCTCGGGTCGTCGCGGAGGGTTCGATCCCGCGACGTCCAGATGAACTCCACGTAGAGCGTCTCGCCCATGATGTTTCGCAGATCGAAAAGCGTAGAGACGAAGTTGAGTTTCATGGTGTCCTTCGCTGTCCCAGGATGGGTCGCAACGGCGGGTCGTCAACCGTGGAGGCGCGCGGGCGGCCGCAGATCCTGCGACGGGATCGTGCTGACATCGGCGCCGTCGAAGAAGGTGTTGATGGCCTTTTCGACCCTGAGGGCCTGTCTGACGCAATACACGGCCGCGAGCAGGTAGCAGTCGCGTTCCTTGGGAGTCATTGCCGTGCGGGCAAGCCTCAGGCTGTTCGCAGCCATTTCGCGATGCAGGGAACAATAGCGCGTCGTCGACGGAACATCAGCGTTCATCAGCATGTTCTGCAATCCTCGTACAAATTGCCGAACCCGTTGACCGTTTCTCGATGGTTCAACGGAAATTCGTATTGCCGAGAACTTTGCAATGACCGGGCCAGCCAAAAGAAAAAACGCGGACCGTTTCCGGCCCGCGCCATTTCAAGATTCTGCCGCCGCCTGAAGGCGGTACGTCAGGCCGGCCGTCGCGAGCCGCCGCTCAGAGCGGTGCCGGTGACGCGACGCGACGCGAGCGTGTACGACGCGGATACTCCAGGACCGCCGGAAACGTACCCGTATCCTGGCCAGTTCCGTCTCCATCCGCGCCGTCCGTGGCGTCGGCAGAGCGAACGACGCTGGGCTTCACCGGCAACGCCGAAACGGATGAGGAGGCGGATTGCTCGGCCACCAGCGCGACAAGCGATGTCTCCGGCTCGTCTTGAGACATGATTGCCTCGGCAACAGCGACCGGCTGCGGCGAGTTCATCATCGGCGGCGTCATCTTGGGCATCACGCGTTTGGGGAGGCTCTCGATTTCGCGTTGCGGCATCTTCGCAAGCCATTTGTCGAGCCGCTCGCGCGAATGCTTTTCGCGCTCGCGTTCGCGCCACATCCAGACAAAATCCACATATGTCTGGTTGCCCAGCATGTTTTGCAGATCGAAAAGCGTAGGCAAAAAAACCAGCCGCATACCCAACCCCTTTTACACCCCTTATACGCCCGTCAACTCGTGTCTCGTTTCAAGTCAACTTTGCAAGAATGAATCCACCTTGGCAAGAAGGTAAACCATTCAAGGTGAACGCATTTTGTTCATCTTGTGGTCTGGCGTCGCGCCGAACCACTCGCTGTGGTTGGTATGGATGGGGAGCGTTTGTGGCGCGAAATGCGCGCACGCTCGCGCACTTAAAGTCCGGCTCTCGGACCGAAGCAGGATCAGCGGAATGGCCGCCCATAACGGGCGCGGCCGCGCGAAGACGCAAAAGCTCTCCAGGCCAGCCGAAGCAACAGCAGAAGGAGGCATGAAAGCGCGAAACATTCGAGCCAGATTTCGCACTGCACCAATTCCGTGCGTTCGACCTGATCGACGTTAATGCCGGAGACCGCGGGATCCACCACGGGAAGCCGGATGAACTGATAGCCTGCCCATGCGTAGAAGCGGATCAGAACCGAGGCGCAAACGGTCCCAAGAAGGAGAATCAGGCCGAGCCCCTTCACGGTAGCCCCGCTGTCCCGCTTCGGGACGGAAATGTGCTATCGTGGGACGATCGAGCCCTGACAGGAACCGGCCTGAGCCGCTCGGGCCCGGCATCCCGCATCGCGAGACAGCGGCCAGCCGCCGCAAGCGTGCGGGCGATTCTGCGCTGATCCAGGGTTCGGGCTGATCCCGCCACAACACAAATCCCTTGAGCGGGGCACCCCGCTTTGCGTCAAAGGCCAGGAAGAAGATGAACAAGCTTCGCGCAATTCACGCCAAAGGTACAGCGCCCCCGATAGAAGGAAAACGCGCAGCGCCGTTCCGCGAAAATCATGAGCATGGCCGACGGCCGCAGTGGTTGGGCCGCGCCCTCCCGGCCGGCACGTCGCGAGGATGCCGGGGCACTGCATCACCGGAATGTGACGGGCGCGGTTCTGGCAACGGAAATCCCGGTCTGCCAAAGGGAAAAAGGGGAATAAGTGCCGGGATGGACTCGTCCGCTCTTCAGACAGGGACAGCCGATCCCGGCAGGAACCTGACGGGAAAAAACATAGCTACGCGCGTTCAAAGACTTGCAGTCCGGACGCGGCGGCGCGGAGTTCGCGGTGGAAGAAAACCGGCAGCGCGAAGTTACAAGGGAAGACGGGATGCGCAACGCGTGGCGCACCCCAATCTTCACGTACCTTCTGACTTGGTGGCTGGCTGTTCCTTCCCCGCGATCTCCGCAGCGCCGCGCAATGCCTTCCTAGTCTTCGCCAGGCGCCAGGCCACGGTGCTGCAGCATGGGCCCGATATCCGGATCCTTGCCGTAAAACGCGCGGAACATCGGAGCGTAATCTTCGCTATGTCCTCGCGACAGGATCATGCTGCGGAAGCGATCGCCGTTCGCCCGCGTCAGGCCGCCATGCGCCTTGAACCAGGCATAGGCATCGTCGTCCAGCATCTCGGTCCAGAGATAGGCATAGTAGCCCGCGGCATAGCCATTTGCCCAAATGTGCAGGAAGTAGCTTGAGCGGTAACGCGGCGGTACGTTGGGGAAATCGACCCCGGCATTCTTGAGCGCCTGAACTTCGAACACGTCGGGATCCTGTTTCGGCGCATCGGCAGTCAGGGCGTGCCACTGCATATCGAGTTCCGCGGCTGCCAGCACTTCGCCCAGCGCATAGCCCTGGTTAAACTTCGCGGCCTTCTTGATCTTGTCGACCAGCGCCTGCGGCATCGGCTTGCCCGTCTTGGAATCGACCGCGTAGTGCTTCAGGACATCGGGATAGAGCGCCCAGTGCTCGTTGAACTGCGACGGAAACTCGACAAAGTCGCGCGCTACGCTGGTTCCAGAAAGGGTGGGATACATCTGGTTTGCGAACAGGCCATGCAGCGCATGACCGAATTCGTGGAACATGGTGGTGACGTCATCGAAGGTAAGCAGTGCGGGCTCGCCCGGCGCCGGCTTGGTGAAGTTCGCGACATTGTAAACGACCGGCTTTGTCCCGATGAGATGCGACTGTTCCATGAAATTGCTCATCCAGGCGCCGCCGGATTTGTTGTCGCGCTTGAAGTAGTCGAAATAGATCAGGCCCAGCTGTGAGCCATCCTTGTCGATCACGTCGAACACCCGGACATCGGGCTGGTAGACCGGGATGTCCTTGCGCTCCTTGAACGTCAGGCCATACAGACGGTTTGCGGCATAGAAAACGCCGTTCTTGAGCACATTGTCGAGCTCGAGATAGGGCTTCACTTCCTTCTCGTCGATGTCGAATTTCGCCTTGCGGACCTGGTCCGAATAGAAGTCCCAGTCCCACGGCTTCAGATCGAAATGCGTGCCCTGCTTGTCGATCAGGGCCTGGATGTCCTTGGCCTCTTCGGCGGCCTTGGCGCGGGTTGCGGGGCCCAGCTGACCCATGAACTTCAACACCGCTTCCGGAGTCTTCGCCATCTGGTCGTAGAGGATGTAGGCGGCGTAGTTCGGATAGCCCAGCAGCTTCGCCTTTTCCGCGCGCAATTTGGCGAGTTCGGCGATGATCTGTCGTGTGTCGTTGGCGTCACCCTTTTCCGTGCGGGTCCAGGATTGATTGAACAGCTTCTGGCGCGTGGCCCTGTTTGACAGAGAGGAGAGCGAAGGCTGCTGCGTCGTGTTCTGCATCGGAATGACGAACTTGCCGGGCATCTTTCGCCCTTCCGCGGCATGCTGCGCGGCCGCGATTTCCTGATCGCTCAGGCCCGCAAGTTCGGCTTTGCTGTCCGCCACCAGCGCCGCCGCCTTGGTCGCAGCCACGAGCTTCTGCTGGAATTCCGTCTCCAGCGTGGCGTCGCGCTTGTTGAGATCGCGCAGCTTTGCCTTGTCCGCCTCGGACAGATTGGCCCCGGCATGAACGAATTGCATGTAGTAGACATTCAGCAGCTGCAGCGATTCCGGATCGAGCTGCAGCTTGTCGCGCGCGTCGTAGATGGCCTTCACCCGCGCAAAGAGCTTGGAGTTCAGGAAGATCGCGTCCTGGTGCGCCGCAAGCTTTGGCGCCTCATCGGTCTGCACCTGATCGAGCGCATCGTTGGTGTTGGCCTGCACGACACCGGAGAAGGCGAGCGACACGCGGTCGAGCATGCGGCCCGATTTCTCCATCGCGACCACGGTGTTGGCGAAGGTCGGTGCGGCGGAGCTATTGGCTATGGCCTCGATTTCGGCGATTTGCTGCTTCATTCCCTCTTCGAAAGCCGGCTTGTAGTCGGTGTCCTTGATCCGGTCGAAGGGCGGCGCCTGCAGCGGCAGCGAACTGGGCTGCGCAAACGGATTGGCCGGAGGCGCTGCATTGGCCATGGACATGACCGCAGCAAAGGCGAGCGTGGCGGCAGCGCCCAGGAAAAGCGTACGCATGCGAAGCATTGAGAATTCCCCTTCGAGATGATGAGCGGCGGTCGCCGCGCGAGGCGGTCAGATTTGGGACCTTAGCGGTTCGTCCTGCGTTCTGCCACGGTTTCCACTTCAGATTCCGGTGATCCGATTATTGTGCGCCGCACAATGTGACGCATGACATTGGACCCGGCCTCACAAAACCCGAGGCGCAGCCCTTGATGCCCAAGACGTACTGCCCAGTTATCAGGGCGTAACCCCGCTACGGAGCCTGCCATGACCCGTCCCGCCGCCGGACTTGCCGCCATTCTGATCCTCGCCACCGCCGCTGCTCCTTCCGCTGAGGCTGGTTGCGTCAAGGGTGCCGTCGTCGGCGCGATCGCCGGTCACTATGCCCATCACCACGCCATTCTTGGCGCCATGGCCGGGTGCGCGGTCGGCCACCATCTTGCCGTCAAGGCGCGCCAGCAAAAGGCGGCCCAGGCTCATGCCGTGGCGGTGCAACCCAAAAATCCCTGACGACACGACGGCGACCCTCTTCCATGGAACGTGATGGACGAATCGGAATTTTCATCTGGCAGAAGCGCTACCGATGCCGTTGAACGCGTGAAATTGTTGGCGCGGGTGGCCGTTGCCAGAAGGCCTTTCTTGCCGCCGCAAGCCATGACGGCGCCAGGGACGAGCGCCGCCGCAGTCAGAAGCGCTGTGGCAAGAAATACTGATTTGATGATCCCGTCCAAAGGAACTGTGTCGACCCTTCGATGGAGCGGTTGTCGGTCGCAGTGGAGAACTACTCCAGGACGGAAGCGACACTTGCGGACGGGAGCATCAGCCTGTTTCGAAATCCGGCGACTGGGATGGGCGCAGAGTGGAATACTAATGCATTCGCCGCGTGTACCATTCGTGCAATACCAGGGCCAGTGTGAAGACATCGAACAACGCAAAAGCGAGTAGCCACAGCGACCAATGATGTGTGAGGCGCCAGGTCATATAGGCAATGAAGGCCGCAAGGATCGCGGATGCGACAGGAAAAATCCATGATTTTCCCCGCAGCAGTTCGACTGCCAGTACCAGTTTAAGCACACCATGGATGAGCAGCCAGACCGCAATGAACCCGCCATGGGACTGCGACAGCGTCTGCGCACCATGACGAACAAGGTGGATGGCCCGGCTGGCCGGATGAAGATCAAGCTCCGGCGCGGTGGTCCGCAACAAGTAATCGGACAGGCTTGCAGTGCCGAGCACCGCGACCAGCATGCCGGCGACGGTCTCGGCCGCGCCATCAAGACCCTTCACCGCAATGGCCGCCACATAGGCAAGACGCAAAAATCCCGTGCGCTGCGTCATACCCATGTTGGATTCATTCCTTCAGCCTCCGACCACTGCAGGCAAGCTTCCCGAAATGCGGACGTGGGGTGCCCCCATGCCTTTTTCCAGCAAGGTTGCGTTTCGCTTGTCAATCGTCCCAAAAGGCGTTGAGGTGGCGAGCCCCGCTGCGGAGAACGCCTGATGACCAATATGCCCTTTCTGAATGCCACGCTGGTGGGTGTTGCCGTGCTTTTCGGTGGAACGGCCTTCGGGCAACCGATTTCGGCCGTCCCTTCGACGCACTATGTGAGCGCAAGACTCCCCTTTATCGGCCAATCCAGGGAAGTCGGCGCCGACCGTCCTGCCGGCCTTTCGTCGGGACTGCGCGCAATGACACCGGCTGGCCATCCGGCCAACACGTGGACGAAACTGGCAACCCTTCCGGGCGCTGTGGTTCATGACGTGGCATTCGCAGACAGTTTGGTGGGGTATGCAGCAGCGGAGCTTGGAGAGGTCTGGAAGACGACCAACGGAGGCAAAAGCTGGACGCTCATTCTCAATCGTGGGTTCCCCTACTACTATTATGGAATCTCCGTTTCCGGAAAAATGGTCACCGCTTCGGGCTTCAATGACAACAACAGCGAAGCCATCCTGACCCAAAGCCAGGATTCAGGCGCGACGTGGGGGACCGATACGATCCTGTCGACGAACGCCTGGGGCGGTCGCGTTCGCTTCGCACACGGCCAGAAGAGCGGGCTTGCCATGAGCGGCGAAGGCCTCGCCAGCCCGAACGCCGCGTGGTGGAGAGTGAAGCCCGCCAACTGGGCACAGGTCACGCCAGATCCGAATGGCGGCTGGTTTGGCTATCAATTCACATTGCTCAAAGACCAGACCGCCTATGCGTCCGGCGTCACCTTCTGCAAGAGCGCCAACACGGGCGCGACCTGGACCTGTGCACCACCTGCCGACTCCGTGTTCGACGGTCCAACAGAATTTGTCAGCGACAAAGCAGGCTGGACCGGTGGCGGAGAAATCTCCCCCAATGTCGAGGGCTGGCTGCACCGCACGACGGATGGCGGCGCGAGCTGGAGCGGACGCGTCCTCAACACGCCCTGGCCGATCAGACAAATAACCTTCCTGAACAAGAAGGTCGGATGGGCGGCCGGCGGCAACATCTACTCCAATGTCGGCGGAATTTATTATTCCGCTGACGGAGGAAAAACCTGGGCGCTTGATTTCAGCTCGGGGGACGAAATCGGCTCCTGCGCTTCGCAACCAGTCGCCGGTGGGCAAGTCCAGTTATGGTGCATTGGAGACGCGTATAACGGCTCGAGCTTCAACAGCAATGTCTACAGCGCGGTCGTTTCCGCACCAAAATAGAGAACATCTGTGGCGCTCCGCGGCTGGCACAGGACACGGCGTGGAACCTATGACCCGATCCTAGGGGCTCGTCCGCCAGGTAAAGGTAAGATGCGCCGAGCGGCCATCGACGCTGCCCGAGACGCTGCTGCCAAAGAGGCTCACACCTTCGAGGCGGAAATTCGCCCGCCGATGTGCCGGATTTCCGCCGCTATCGTCTGGCGTCGCCCGAAACGATCCGATGGCGATCACCGGCATACGAATTCCAGCGCCATCCGGCGACGCCGCAGGATTCGGCATCATCGCCTCATTTAGGGAACGCCTGGCGTGGAGTGAATTTGCATAGACTTCGGCGGCCGAAAGATCGACGCCTTGCGCAAATCTGGAACCAGCGACGCGAGGTACCATCTGCTCCTCGGTTGAATTCGCGCCAGGCAGTGTTTGCGCGTTCGCATCAGCAAGCGATTCTGCTGCACCGCACAAACACAGATAGAATATGGCGACCTTTGCGGCACGCCGCACGGCTCGAATCTCCCCACTCTCTTTTCGTTTAACGCAATGGCACAGCGGTCGTTGCGTTGACGTGCTGCAACGCGCACGCCAGATGCGCGCATTGCTTGATGTCCCGAACAGGTACATGTTGCTGTGGTGGGGCGGCGTTGAGGGGCGCGGTCAGCCGCCTGCCACCCACGATTTCCAATCCCGCGCCCGTCGTCGTTACAAACGGAGGGCTTTCATGCGATACGCTCGGACATTTCTTGCCTTCGCACTCGCAGCATGCGTTACGCCGGCCATGGCCGAACGGAACAATGACGACGCGAAAATTCGCAAGCTTGAGGATCGCTTTTCCGCAGCGTTCAACGCCAAGGACGTGGACGCGATCATGAGCGCCTACGTCTCTGACGAAAGCCTGTTCGTCTTCGACGTGGCACCGCCGCGCCAATATGTTGGCGCCAGGGCCTATCGCAAGGACTGGGAAGATTTTCTCAGGCTGTTCAAGGGACCGCTCAAAATGGAACTGAGCGATCTCGACGTGTCGACGGACGGTGTGATCGGCTATGGACACAGCATTCAGCATGTCAGCGGCACCGACACGAAGGGCAAACCGATCGTGTTCGCCGTGCGCGTCAGCGACGTCTATCGCAAGATCGATGGCAAATGGCTGATCGTGCAGGAACACGTCTCGGTCCCCGTCAATTTCGACACGGGCAAGCCCGACATCATGTCCACGCCATAGACGAATTTGGCGAAGGACACGGCAACGCGTTCGCTATCGCGCGCCGTTCGCATGTGCGAACAGGTTCATTCCGGGAGGCGGGCATCCGAAGGGATGCTTTGCGCCCTAGTGCATAGCCACGCCCCGGACGCATAGCCCTTGTGCGCGTGGCGCACGGGATCGTGAAGGATATTCTTCCGTCGACAAGCTTGCCCGACTCGCAGCGCAAACCGTAGGGTCTGCCCGCTTTTTCGAAGGAGATTTCGATGTTTCTGGATCGTCGTCAGATGTTGCTGTCCGGTGCCGCCCTCGCGGCATTGTTACCACTTGCAGATCGCATGGCATGGGCCGCTGGGGATGCCGGGGGCGACAGGCTGAACAAACTGTTCGACTCGTTCATGAGCACGAATCTCGATCTGTCGCCCGTCACGGCAACAAGTCTCGGGCTGGACGTCGGCGCCCGCGCCCATCAAAGAAGCGAAGTGGACGACAATTCGCTGGCGGGGATCGCGCACGCAAAGGAAGTTACCACCGACCAGTTGAAGCAACTTGAAGCGTTCGACGGCAATTCGGTTTCGGGCATGGACCGCATCAATTACGATGTCGTTCTGGCGGGGTTGAAGACGAACGACGCCGCGGATTTGCGTTACAATTATGGCCCGGGCGGCGCCGGCGCACCCTATGTGATCAGCCAGCTCACGGGCGGCTATCAGGCGTTCCCGGATTTTCTCGACAGCCAGCAGCCCGTCGAAAACGCGTCCGATGCGGACGCCTATATCGCGCGCCTGAGCAAAGTGGCCCTGCTGCTCGACCGCGATGCCGAAGTCGTGCGGCACGACGTGGCGATGGGGGTTGTTCCGCCGGACTTCGCGCTCGACAAAACGCTGAGCCAGCTCAAGACCCTGCGAAACACACCGGCCGAGAAATCGGTGATGGTCGCGTCGATTGCGCGGCGCGCCAAAGAGAAGAACGTGACGGGCGACTATGCCGGCAAGGCGCTGAAAATCGTCAGCGACTCCGTATATCCGGCACTCGATCGGCAGATCGCCCTGGTAACCGAGATGCGGGCCAAGGCGACCCATGACGCCGGCGTCTGGAAACTGCCCAAGGGCGACAGCTATTATGCGGATTCGCTGGAGTTCTGGACGACATCGGACATGTCGCCCGCGGAAATCCACGCCAAGGGCCTCGAAGTGGTCAAGGATTACACGGCGCGGATCGATGCCGTGATGAACAAGAACGGCCTCAAGGGCGGCACGGTCGGCGAACGGCTGCGCAAAATGTATCAGGATCCGAAATTTCGCTATCCCAACACGGATGAGGGCAAGGAAAAGCTGATCGCCGACTTGAACGTCCGTGTACAGAAGATTCGCACGCTTCTGCCCCGCTACTACGGTACGCTGCCGAAGACCGATCTCGTCATCAAGCGCGTTCCGAAATATACCGAGGCCGGCGCGCCGGGTGGCTACTACCAGCCGGGAACGCTCGATGGAAAACGTCCCGGCACCTACTACATCAACCTCCGCGACACGGCCGAAGTGCCCAGCTGGACGTTACCGACGCTCACCTATCACGAGGGTATTCCCGGGCACCATCTGCAGGGCAGCATCCAGCAGGAAAGCAAATTGCCGCTCATCCGCAAGATTTCCTTCTTCTCCGCCTATCTCGAGGGCTGGGCCTTGTATTCCGAGCAGTTCGCCGACGAGATCGGCATGTATGCGGACGATCCGTGGGGTCGGATCGGTTACATGCACGACGCGATGTTCCGCGGCGTCCGCCTGGTCGTGGATTCGGGCATGCACGCAATGAAGTGGTCGCGTGAAAAGGCCGTGAAATATTTCGTCGACACGCTGGGCGATCAGGAATCCTCGGCGATCACGGAAGTCGAGCGCTATTGCGTTTGGCCGGGGCAGGCCTGTGCGTACATGCTGGGCAAGCTCACGATCCTGCGCCTGCGCGAGAAGGCCAAGACCGCACTCGGGTCCAAATTCGACATCCGTGACTTCCACGACGCGATCCTGCTTTGCGGCGCCGTGCCGCTAAGCGTCCTCGAAACCGTGGTGGACCATTACATCGCGGCCAAACGTTCGGCCTGATAACCCGTTGCGCCGTTCCGGGACCTGCATGGTCCCGGAACCCCGCCACGTGCCTTCAGTTCAATCGTGCCTTCGTGTCAGTGGGGCTGGTAGCCGGCCTTGCCCATCTGCCAATAGAAAAATGCCATCTCGTCGGCAAGCTCGGCATCGCGCTGGGATTTTGTCGAGCCGAAGCCATGGCCGGCATCGAAATCGACCCGCAGGATAACCGGCCGCCCGCTCGATGTCGCGGCCTGGAGCCGCGCGGCCATCTTGCCCGGCTGCCAGGGCGCCACGCGCGGATCGTTCATGCCGGTGGTGAGGAGCACCGCAGGATAGGCGGTGCCGTCCTTCACATGGCTGACCGCATCGACGCTTGCCAGGGCCTTGAACCCGTCCTCCGTTTTCACGCTGCCATATTCGAGCGCATTGGCCGCCCCGTCGGTTTCAAACTCGGCACGAAGGGCGTTGGAATCGCCGACATTGGATATGACGGTGCGGAACAGATCGGGCCGCGCGGTCAGGGCCATACCGACCGTGATTCCACCGGCACTTCCGCCCTGAATCGCCAGAGTCGCCGGGCTGCCGTAGCGATGGGATACGAGGTACACCGCACAGGCAATAAGATCGCGATAGGTGTTCGGCTTCGTCGCGAGATGGGCTCCGAGATGCCATTCCTCGCCATATTCGCCGCCGCCACGCACATGCGCGATCGCGACCACACCGCCATCCTCGAGAAAGGGAATGAACTTCGCTGCGAAAGACGGCGAAAGTGAAATTCCGTAGGCGCCATAGCCCACAAGCCAGACCGGGTTTCGGCCATCGAGCCGCAGGTCACGCCGATGGATGAGGGAAAGCGGTATCGGCGTGCCATCCGGGGCCGGCGCCTTCACCTCTTCCGACGTGTAAGGGCTGAGATCATCCTTCCACGGCGGGGCGAGAGCGAGCGACGCGACATGACCGCCCGTGTCCGCGAACCATCGCGGCGGCGTCACCCAACCCTGCAAACCGAACAGAACATCGCTTGCCTGCGGATCGGTGACAGGTCCTGTCAACGTCCCTTCGGCAGGCAATGCAACATCCGCAATCGCACCACTGCCGAAATCGAGACGGCGCAGGCGGCTGGGGCCGCCATCGAGATCGCGGATGTAGAGCGCATTCGAGGCAGCCTCGATGTCTTCGATGACGCGCGCACTTGCCGGAACGGCGACTCGCGCATGCGCGAGATCGGGCGCCGACGCGCTGGTCTCCAACACTTTGAAGCGAGGGGCACCCTTGTAGGTGACCAAAAACAGACGGTCTCCGTGCAGCGCGAAAGTCGTGACCTTGTCTGATAAGGCTGCGATCCGCTTCCAGGGGGCGTGGGCACTCGTGACCTGATCGGCGGGCGCAATATAAAGTTCGGATTCTGGCACTGCGCCCGGGCTGACCACCGCCACAGCATAGCGCGAGCCGGCCGGCGTCACGACAAAGGGTTCACTTGCAGGCGAAAGAGAAACCGATCCAGCCAATCCGGTCCCGATGATTGCCGCATCCTTCTCCGGATCGGTGCCGACAATGTGCAGATAAACGCGGCTGTTCAGATATTTTTCGAGTTCGTTCGCCCCCGGCGCCAGCTTTGCCTCGCGGCGATAGAAGAAGGATTTCCCGTCCCCGCGCCAGGACGGCCCGGCATCGTTGCAGCGATCGATGGTCTCGGCCGCTTCCTTGCCCGAATCGACGTCGAGAACATGAATGACGCTGTTTTCCGATCCACCCTCGGAAATACCGTAGAGCAGCCGATCACCACCCGGGGACGCCTGAAAATAATCGATGGCGAAATGCTTCCCCTTGGAATCCTGCCGCATGGGATCGACGAGCAGCTTTTCCGCTCCGCCCAACGAACTTCGCATATAGAGCCGGAAGGAATCTTCGGTGGGATTGCGCTTCAGGTAGAACACGCGCCCATGCGCGAGTTGCACGCTGGTGATCGAAGCGCCGCCACCGGTATGCGCAGCGATTCGTTTCAGCAGCGCGTCACGCCCCGGAATCGCGGCGAGCGTCGTTCGCGCAAAATCGTTTTCGCCAGTGACCCAGCGGACGAATTCGGGGGCCTTGCGGTCCTCCATCCAGCGATAGTCGTCTTCGACCTTCGCGCCGAAATAGCTGTCCACAACCGGGACTTTTTTTGCCACGGGCGCAGCGGCCTGGACCGCGCTTGCTGCCAGGGCGCAGACCGAAACAATTGCCAGAGTTCGCATGCATAAATTCCCCTTCGCCATGCCCGCGATATCAGCAAAGTGACCCCGGCGGGTCAATGCGAGCACGCGGACGGGCGGCGAACGGAGAATCTGGAGAGGCGAACGATCCCTAAATGAGGTGTCTGAGCACCCAATAGAGCGTGCCGGCCAGGAGCATGGCGGCCGGCAAGGTCAGCACCCAGGCGGAAGCGATGCTCCGCACGGTGCTCCATTGCAGGCCGGAATGGTTGGCAGCCATTGTGCCTGCGACCCCGCTCGAAAGCACATGCGTCGTCGAGACAGGCAAACCGTAAAGTTCGGCCCCACCAATGGTGATGGCTGCGACGATCTCCGCGGCGGCCCCTTGCGCATAGGTCAGATGGGTCTTGCCGATGCGCTCGCCAACCGTGACGACAATCCGCTTCCAACCCACCATTGTGCCCAGGCCCAGCGCAATGGCGACGGCCACCTTCACCCAATCAGGGATGAAACGGGTGCCCGCCTGTAAATTGTTCTGATAGGTCTTGAGGGTCGCCGTTTCCGGGTCCGAGAAGTGGACGCCAGCCTTGGGCATCAGGCGAATGGAATCTGCCGCGAGATACATGTCATTGCGCACGTTGGGCGTTGCCGCTGCCGGCACATGACGAATGGATCCGTAATTGCGGACCTGGGTGGAAATATCCTGCGACAGCACGGAGAGGCCTGCGAACACTTCGGGATGGTTGAGATCGCGGGCGCGGAGCGCCGCGCCCACGCGCTGACGCGCCTGATCGGCCGTCATCGACGCAGCGCCATGGGCGTGATGTGCGAAGACCGTTTCGGCTGCCGACTCCGATGCCAAAAAGGCGGGCATCGCGCTGTCGGGCATCGTGCGGTTGAGGGCATAGGCTGTGGGCGCCACGCCGATCAGGATCAGCATGATCAGGCCCATGCCCTTTTGGCCATCATTGCCACCATGCGCAAATGAGACGCTGGTACATGTCAGGATCAGAATGCCGCGGATCCACCAGGGCGGCGGGCTCGCGTTCTTCGGTTCCTCATAGAGCTTTTTGGAGTGAACCAGCGACCGCATCACAAGGAGAAGAATACCGGAAAGTGCAAAACCGATCAGCGGGCTGAAGAGCAGAGCCTCTCCGACATTGACCGCTTGCGACCAGTCCACGCCCGCCGTGTGTTGCGAGGCGGGCGCCATAAGTTGGTTGGCAAGGCCTACACCCATGATCGAGCCGATCAGCGCGTGGCTCGAACTGTTCGGAATGCCGAGTGCCCATGTGCCGAGATTCCAGACGATGGCGGCGATGAGGAGCGCGAAGATCATCGCGTACCCTGCCGTGCTTCCCACCTGCAGGATGAGGTCGACGGGAAGCAGCGTAATGATCCCGTAGGCGACGGCACCGGTGGACGCAAGCACGCCGAGAAAATTGAAAACACCCGACCACACGACCGCCACCATGGGCGACATGCTGTGCGTATAGATCACGGTGGCCACGGCATTGGCCGTGTCGTGAAAACCGTTGACGAACTCGAAGCCCAGCGCAATCAAAAGCGCCAGCCCCAGCAATCCGAAGACGCCCGTCGCCAGCGTTTCGTGCACGCTCTGGATGTCGCCGATAAAACCGTAGCCGGCATAGGCAATGCCGCCGAGAAGGAGCAGCAGAAACACGGCCGCGGTTCCCGGATGGGTCCTGGCATCAAGCTTCGGCCGCCCGCTGGGCGCCAGCGGATGGGCAAGGGAGATATCGGTCACGGATGATCCTCGGGATGCTTGTCGGACCGACCCTAGAGCCGCATCTCAAAGGTTTTGTGACAGAGGGGGTGCCGCGGCCCTGCGTATCAGTCGCGTGACGGAATCTTGAGCCCGCGCTGGACTGCCGGGCGCGCGAGACCGCGCTCCAGCCACGCGGGCACATGTTTCAGCCTGTCAAAATCGACCAGCGCACGCGCCTCGTAGAAGCCGATGAGATTGCGCACCCAGCCCAGCAGGGAAATATCGGCAATCGTGTAGTCGTCATCCATGATCCACTGCCGGCCCTCGAGACGCGTATCCATGACGCCGAGCAGGCGCATCGATTCGTCGCGATAACGTTCGAGCGGACGTTTGTCGGCAATCTCGCGGCCGGCGAATTTGTGGAAGTAGCCGACCTGTCCGAACATCGGGCCGACCCCCGACATCTGGAAAAAGACCCACTGGATGGTCTCATAGCGTCGACTCGCATTGGCTGGCAGCAGCTGGCCGGTTTTCTCGGCGAGATAAAGAAGGATCGCGCCGGACTCGAAAAGGCCAAGCGGCGCACCTCCTGGCCCGTTCGGATCGATGATCGCCGGAATTTTGCCGTTCGGGTTGAGAGAGAGGAATTCCGGCGTCCAGGATTCATTCTTGCCGATGTCGACCAGATGGGGCTCGTAGGCAAGGCCGATTTCTTCGAGGGCGATCGATACCTTCACACCGTTGGGCGTCGGCAGGGAGTAAAGCTGGAGCCGCTCGGGATGTGCCGCCGGCCAGCGGCGCGTGATCGGAAAGACCGAGAGATCGGACATCGCAAGTTCCACCATCGAGAGGACGCACGATCATAGCGCTGGTCTGCGCCGGTTGTCGCCAGAGCACGGGGCTCGACGCGGCAATGGCAGTGCAGAATTTTGAAAATACGTGCCGCGTCACCACCCCCTCACCCTGCCCTCTCCCCCAGAACATGGGGGGAGAGGGAATGAACATCGGCGGTGAAGAGCTTGCGGGCCGTGCGGTGACGCATGGTGTGTTGGCGCAGTGGGTGACGCGAAAATTTTTTCTCTCTCCCACACGCAGTGGGGGAGAGGGTCGCGGTGAGGGGGTCTCGTCGCGGCGATGGCAGGGCAGAATTTTGAACATACGTGCCGCGTCACCACCCCCTCACCCTGCCCTCTCCCCCAGAACATTGGGGGAGAGGGAAAAGTCTGCGGCGCGCTCTTCACCCGCAATGCGATGCCGAGTTTGGCAACACGCCACATCGTTTCCCTCTCCCTCACGCAGTGGGGGAGAGGGTCGGGTGAGGGGGTCTCGCCGCGGCGATGGCAGTGCAGAATTTTGAAAATACGTGCCGCGTCATCACCCCCTCACCCTGCCCTCTCCCCCAAGAACATTGGGGGAGAGGGAATGAACGTCGGAGGTGAAGAGCTTGCGGGCCGTGCGGGGCGCATGGTGTGTTGGCGCAGTGCGTGATGCAAAAATTTTTTCTCTCTCCCACACGCAGTGGGGGAGAGGGTCGCGGTGAGGGGGTCTCGCCGCGGCGATGGCAGTGCAGCACTTTGAAAATACGTGCCGCGTCACCACCCCCTCACCCTGCCCTCTCCCCCAGAACATTGGGGGAGAGGAAAAAGTCTGCGGCGCGCTCTTCTCCCGCAATGCGATGCCGAGCTTTGGCAATGTGCCACATCGTTTCCCTCTCCCACACGCAGTGGGGGAGAGGGTCGGGGTGAGGGGGGCTCGCCGCGGGCGATGGCCGTGCAGAATGAAGCTTTGCCATCGCCTCAGTCTGCCTTTGCCCCAACACCCTAGCTGTTAGACTGCATCGGCAAACCGGGAATTCTGCAATGTCGGAATCATGGCCTGAACTGCCCTATGCCGCATGGAGGGACACCTGTGCGACCCTGCAGCTCTGGACTCAGATCGTCGGAAAGACGCGCCTGGCGCTGACGCCGTGGCTCAACCATTCCTGGCATGTCACGTTCGAGGTGACGGCACGCGGCCTTGGAACACCGCTGATGCATGTCGACGGTTACGGCCTGCAAATCGAATTCGACTTCGTCGAACACACGCTCTTGCTGCGCAGAAGCGATGGAAAGACGCAATGCATGGCGCTCAAGCCCATGACTGTCGAAGCGTTTCACCAGTCATACCTGGACTTGCTCGCGGACTTCGGCGTCACGGCACCGATCGATGGCATGCCAAATGAAATTCCCGATGCGATCCCGTTTCGGGCGGATACCGTTCACGCCCAGTACGATCGCGAATACGCCAGCAACTTCTGGCGAGCCCTTCTCGCCATCCACGAGGTGTTCTCCTGTTTTCGCACCTCATTTCTGGGAAAGGTCAGCCCCGTCCATTTCTTTTGGGGCAGCTTCGATCTTGCCGTTACGCGATTTTCCGGGCGCCGCGCGCCGCTGCATCCGGGCGGTGTTCCGCACCTTCCTGACGCAGTTGTGCGCGAGGCCTATTCGCACGAGGTTTCCAGCGCCGGCTTTTGGCCCGGCGGAGGCGGGATCGACTATCCGGCCTTCTATTCCTACGCCTATCCGGCGCCGGACGGATTCGCCCACGCTTCCGTGCGGCCAGACGAAGCGTTTTTCAGTGCCACGCTCGGCGAGTTTATTCTGCCCTACGACGCGGTGCGGTCGGCGCGCGATCCCAGGCAACATCTGATGGAATTTCTGTCGAGCACCTACGAGGCAGCCGCACAAGGCGCCGGATGGGACCCCACGCTGCAATGCGCCCTGGGCAAAATCGGCCACCCGCGCGCCGTGGAATAGCGAAATGGCGCCATGCCACAGCAGTTCATGCCAAGGCAACCGCGCCCGATCGGCCTATTGGGGCAGCACGTAGAGCGTGATGCTTTGCGCCGGTTCGGTGTCGTTGAGAATGCCGCCTGACCACGCGATGTTCGTCTGCTGCTGAATGACGTTCGCCGAAGTCAGGCGATAGACTTTCGCAGACCCGGACTGCGTAAAATGCGCGAGACTGAGGGTGACGGGCGTGGCGTTCGTCAGATCCTTGTTGATGACCATGACCGTCATGGCACCGTCGCTCGAGCGTAGCGCCGCGAAGGACGACAGATCGTCCGGCTGGGGCACGCTGTCCGACACGCTTGTGTCGCCGAACGTCGAGCCGCCACCGTCATAGTTGCGGTACATCTGCATCGCCTTGTAGGTCGGCGTGCTGCTGTCGGGCACGGTCCAGCGCGTCGCCATGTCGAGACCCTGCTGCCCGAGAATGCCGTCGATGTCGGCCTGAGTCGTCGCGCCGTTGATGTTGGCTTCCGCTCCCCAATTGTATTCGGTCAGGGCAGCCGGCGTTCCCGAATAGTAGTTGTCGGCGATCCAGCCTTTCATGCGCGGGATCAGATAGACGGGCTGTCCGATCCAGCTCTCCGACACGTAGTTGGGATCCCAGAGTTGCCGCGTCGAGCGGTTTCGCAGGAGCTGTGTCTGCGTGGAAACGTCATCGCTGAATTCTCCGCCCTGCGGATAGAAATGCACGCCGACGACGTCGACGGGATGGCCCGCGGCTTTCCACTCGGTGAGAAGCCACGGAATGTAGTCCATGCCGTGCTGTTCCTTTTTGTGGTCGGGATATTTCGTATATCCGTGCTCGGATGCATATTGCTGGTCGTAGCCGCTGTAGAAATAGCCGTCCCATCCCCATTCCTCCGGCGCAACGATTTTGGCCTGGGGATCCAGCGATTTGATCTTCGCCGACTCGGCCAGCACCTTGTCGCGGTATTCGTCGGCATGCGGACCAACGGGATGGGC
This sequence comes from Rhizomicrobium sp., assembly GCA_036490345.1. Classification (GTDB taxonomy): domain Bacteria; phylum Pseudomonadota; class Alphaproteobacteria; order Micropepsales; family Micropepsaceae; genus Rhizomicrobium. The sequence goes on from DASXEA010000052.1 coordinate 33,829, forward strand.
ATCGCGATGCGACGAAAACCAGATGCTCGCCTCATTGTCCATGAGGTAGTAGCCGACGCCGCCTTTCGCCGATTTGCCCCAGGTCTTGACGAGATGCTTGATCCATTTCTGCTCGAGAGAGGGGCTGTCCTTGACGTAGGAATCGTTGGGATCGTTGCCGGTTATCGGCGTGGAACAGTCGGTCTTGAGCCCGTCGCCCGCATCCGGAAAGTAAGGGTCGCTCGCGCATTGGTTGCCGTATTTGTTTACGGAGAAGCTCGGCAGAATCGATCTCTTGGCGCCGAGTTTGGCGACCCACCCCAGCAACGGAACCGTGAGCATGGATTGCGCGCCGGCTGCATTGCTGCTTGCGACAAAGCTGTCGGCCTGCTCTCCCGGCGTCGAATCGGATTGCGGATAGCTTTCGAAGTACCAGTCGGCAGCAAGGTTCTCCGCATTCACTGCCCAATTGTAGCCTGTCATCGCATTGCCACCCATCCGGTTGATGGGCGCGTTGAGCGCCGTCAGATCGGCGGTCGTGCCCCAGGCCACGCCATAGATCAGCGGATTGATTGCATGCACGTTCTCGGTGGCATCGATCGTCGCCGTCACCGGCTGGTTCTGCGGCACGCCAGCGGCTTGCGCGCCGGCGCCCAACACACACGCCAGGACGGCGCCCGGCACCGCCGCCGACAAAATTCTCATTGCCTGAATGGACGTTGGACCATAGGTCATGCGCGCCTCCCGAACCGCCGTCAGAATGCCATCGGCGCCCCATCCCCGCAAACGACCGCATCTCCAAGGGGTCGCTTCCGCCTGTGTTTTCCTGCTAAATCGCGCCGGGAAATGGCCAATAGCGTTGCGAAAGCCTTCTGCTGGCATGTTCAATTGTACGATTGCCCGTTCTGGCCGTGGGCGGCGCGATTCGGTCACAGGGTTCTTGCGGGGATGCAGGTGTCACAATTCGCTGTCAGACTACCCCAGACAGCTCCGCGAATTCGGGCGCCGGAGAACGACGATTTCTTCTCAGAGGGAAACAACGATCATGCGCAACCAACTGCGAAATTTTCTGGCTACAGTGTCGTGCGTCTGTGCGATGGCGCCCGCGCCCCTGCTGGCGGCCGCAAGCGCCCCCGACCTTTCGGCCAAGACTCACAACATCAAGACCGTGTTCCTTATCGTGATGGAGAATCACAACTGGACCGGTGACGGCGGCCTCGACATCAAGGACAATTCCGCGGCGCCCTATATCAACAACACGCTTCTGCCGATGGCCTCGCATGCCGAGGAATATTTCAATCCGACGAACAATCATCCCAGCCTGCCGAACTATATCTGGCTGGAAGCAGGAACAAATTTTGGAATCCTGAACGATGGGCCGCCAAGCGCGAATTCGCAAAAGACCAAGGCGCATCTGGTGACGGAACTGGACAAGGCCAACGTGTCCTGGAAAGCCTATCTGGAAAACGCGGACGGTAAAACCTGTCCGTTGAACAATGAGGGCACAACGGATCCCGATGGCAACCCGCTGTTCGCCGTTCGGCACGAGCCGTTCTCCTATTTCGACAACGTTACGAAAAACCTCAACGAACACTCACCCTATTGCATCGCCCACCTGCGGCCGTACACGGAGCTCGCGACCGATATCGCGAACAATACGCTGCCGAGCTATGTCTGGATCACACCCAATCTGTGCGACGACATGCACGACAATTGCTCGGGCAATCCCGTTGCGCACGGAGATACGTGGCTTTCGCAGAATGTGCCGGCCATCCTCGCATCGACAGCCTATCAGAACGGGGGCGCGCTCTTCATCACCTGGGATGAGGCCGCCAAGGGAGACGGTCCGATCGGCATGATCGTGCTTTCGCCTTTCGCCAAAGGCAACGGCTACTCAAACACCATTCCGTACGATCACGGCTCGACCCTGCGCACGATCGAGGAAATCTTTTCCGCCAAACCGCTGCTGCGCGATGCGAAGCATGAGAAAGACCTGAGCGATCTGTTCAGCGTATTCCCCTAGACGCCCCATTGCCGCCGTGCGCTGCCTGTCAGCGCACGGCCAGCGTTTGGCGGTCGTCTTCGGCCCGTGCGTGAACGGCCGCCACCATCGAAACGATGGCACCGAACAGCAACGCGAAAGCCGTCCACAGTGCCGCGTACGCGGCTTCGCGGCGCGCCTGGGCGAGTTTGTGCTGCAGTTCCGTGCTGAGTTCGTCGATGCGGGCGGCTGCGGCGACACGGCCTATGCCAGCCTCGTTGGCGGTGAGCACGGCAAGACGGTCGCGATCATCTCCGACGATGGCACCACCTTGCCCCACAGCCGCGGTCAGGATGCGCTTTGCTTCCGCGTGGGCCGCTTCCGCATCCCCGCCGCCATGCATTGCCGCACTGTCACCTGCCGGGCGAAAAAGCCTGTCGACCTGGAAATCTGCAGGCCCCATACCGGCGTTATGGCTCGAAACGCCGTACATCGCCGCAGTGGAGCCGCCCACGCCGGCAGCGGCAAACATCAGGACACTTGCGGTCACGACGATCGTCAGCGCCCACACCACAAGGCCGTGCGCGCTTGCCCGCACATCTTCCTGTTCGCGCGTCTCAATGTGCGGACCCAGCAGGCGGCCTGCCAGATGCCCCCCGACAGCGAAGCCGAAGGCTTGCGCGGCGAAGAAATAGATCGCTCCTCCGGTGAGAAAACCGGTAGCCACTGCGCCTGCGTGACGCTCGGGACTGACGAGGAAGAGGCCTACGCCCGCCCCCAATGTCAGCAAAAAAAAGATGGTGGCCGTCGCCACAAAGGCCCCCGCAAAAACGAGAGGCCAGGACATTCGGGAGACGGACTCGGTTGCGGCCGCCTCCACCAGGACCGCCTCGGTCACAATGTCAGGCATGCCCGGTCACCAGCCAGAGAATGATAATGATCGGAATGGGAATCCCAATGAACCAGAGCAACAAGGATCGCATTTCGTTCCCCTATGCGGCATCGGAGGGTCCAACGCATCAGCTCTGGACATTGTTCCGGCTTGGGACCGCGTGATCGATTTCCTCGTCGCGCCCAAGTGTGGAATAAAGCTTCCGCGGGAAGCTCGAAGATCCACCCATGCCCAAAAAAACTACACGCCGGTCGGCCCGATCGGTTCCGATGCCGCCGCACCCTGTTTTGCGATCCAAGCCACTGCCGTCGGAGACGCCAAAACCGGCAGCGGAAGATCCGGCGGCGCCCTCAAATCTCGAGGCCCTGGTCAGGGCTCCCAGCTACCGCCAGGCGGACGAGGACATTGATTTCCTGCATCGCAACGATACCCGCGACCTTCGTTTGGCGTTGGACTACCGCAAGACGGAACTGATTCTCACCGAGCGCGGCATAGCCCACACCATCGTCGTGTTTGGCAGCACGCGCATCAAGGAGCCCGCTGCCGCCAAGCGCGCTGCGGCGACCCTGCGCGACGCCTCTGCCGCGGCACCCGGTGACAAGGCATTGCAAAAGCGGCTGGAGATCGCCGAGCGCATTGTCGAGAAGAGCCGATACTACACGATCGCACGGGAATTCGGGCGGTTGGTCAGCGAGGCGGGGGCCAAGCGCAGGCGCGATCGCATCGTCATCATGACCGGCGGCGGGCCGGGCATCATGGAGGCTGCCAACCGGGGCGCGCACGATGTCGGCGCCCAATCGGTGGGCCTGAACATTACGCTGCCGCACGAGCAGTACCCCAACCCGTATGTTACGCCATCCCTCTGCTTTCGCTTTCACTACTTCGCCATGCGCAAGCTGCACTTCCTGCTGCGCGCCCGTGCGCTCGTCGCCTTCCCCGGCGGCTTTGGCACGATGGACGAGCTGTTCGAGGTGCTCACCCTGGGTCAAACCCGCAAGCAGCCGCCTGTCCCCGTGATTCTCGTCGGAGAGGCCTATTGGCGCCGCGTCTTCGATCCGGGCTTCCTCGTGGATGAAGGCGTCATCGATCCGGAAGATCGCGACTTGTTCTGGTTTGCGGAAACCGCAGAGGATATCTGGCGGGGCATTGTGCGCTGGTACGACGCGGCCGGCAGACCCCTTATCCGGCAGGAGGAGAAAAAACCATGAAAGTGTCATTTCACGGCGCCGCAAATGACGTCACCGGCTCGTGCCATCTGGTCGAGACCCTGGGGCGGCGCATCCTGATCGATTGCGGCCTGTTCCAGGGCAGCCGCGAACTCAATGACGACAACGCCGCGCCGTTCGGCTTCGAGGCAGGCGCCATCGATTTCGTGCTCTTGACGCATGCCCATCTCGACCATTGCGGCCGAATTCCGCTCCTTGTGAAACGCGGCTTCAAGGGTGAAATCCTCACGACCGATGCATCGCGCGATTTGGCGCGCATCGTCCTGCTCGATTCTGCGCATCTGCAGGAAGAGGAAGCCAAGCGGCGCTCCACCAAACTGCTGCGCGGTGGGGCCGACCAGAGTGCGGCCGCGCCGCTCTACGGAACACTCGACACCACACGATCATTCGGCTGCTTCAAGCGCAGCGTGCCCTACCGGCAATCTGTCGAACTCGGAACAGGGATCCGCGCGACATGGTTCGATGCGGGCCATATTCTGGGCTCGGCCAGCATTCTTCTCGAATGCGACGAACCCGGTGGAACCCGGCGCATTGTTTTCTCGGGCGACATCGGACATGCGGGTGGTCCGCTTCTGCGCGATCCCCAGACGCCGCCAACCGCCGATTTCGTCGTGATGGAGACGACTTATGGTGACCGGCCGCATCAGGATCGCGCAGCCTCGATCGAAGAATTTTACACCATCATCACGGAGACTTTCGCACGGGGCGGCAACGTGGTCGTGCCGACCTTCGCCCTCGAACGCGCCCAGGAGATCCTGTTCTTCCTCAATCGTGGCATTGCGCAAAATCGGCTGCCGCCGTCCATGCAGGTCTATCTGGACTCGCCGATGGCGATCTCGGCCACCGATGTCTTCACCAGCCACCCCGACGATCTCAAACCGGAAGCCACCGCCCTGTTCGGCGCCGGCAAGGATCCGTTTCATGTCCCCGGGCTTCACCTCACGCGCCAGACCGTGGATTCAATGGCGATCAACCGCGTGAAGAGCGGTGCCGTGATCATGGCGGGTTCGGGCATGTGCACCGGTGGGCGAATCCGCCATCACCTGAAGCACAATCTGTGGCGCCCGGAATCGAGCGTGGTGTTTGTAGGGTATGCCGCACAAGGCACGCCGGCGCGCCAGATCATGAATGGTGCGCATTCCGTGCGGATGTTCGACGAGAATATTGCCGTCAAGGCGGAAATTCGCACCATCAGCGGCTTCTCGGCGCATGCCGACAGGGACGGTCTTCTGGCATGGCGCAAGGCCATCGCCGGCGCGAACACCACTTTCCTTGTTCATGGCGACGCAGAGGTTATGCCGAAATTCGCCGCCCTTCTCGACGGCAAAGTGGAGATGCCCAAGCTGCACCAGCAATTCGAGCTCTGAACGGGAAGGCCCGCCGGACAGAGCCTACGCAATGGTGTCAGGATTGGCGCAGACAAGAAAAAGCCCCCGTGCCGCCAGGGCACGGGGGCCAAACAGGCTAAAAGGTCGAGATCAGGGTTTTGCCGGAGCCATGTGCGTGTGGACCGGATGAACTGCCGCATCCGCCCCGCCCTTCGGGCAACCCTTCTTGGTCATGCAATAAACGAAGCTGCCAACGTCCGTCGTGGATACGGCTATAACGTTGTTGTTGTTGATTCCCCAGACCTGCGTGAGCGCAGAACCAGGCGCGTCAAGTTGCGTGAACTTCTTCGTCTTGATCGTGTAGATGAAGCCGTGGATGGCACCGCTCGCATCTTCGAACTGGCCCGTCGCGAGCCCGTTGTCGTTCATGCCTTCCATGACCGTGTAGGTGGCGTTGGGCACGTCAATCGTTGACGCTTTCCCCTTAACGATCAACAAGCCATGCTGCAGATTTGTCGACGTGTCGAGGTACCAGCCGACGATATCGCCGGCCGCGTCGATGCCGCGTCCCGCAAAACCGTTGTTGGCGATCGAGATACTGAACGTGCTGGTGAGTTTCGAGCTTTTGCCGGTGTAGCCGTAGCTGAGGCCGGTCTTGGCGTCGTCAGAGTTCGCCGCAAACACGTCACTGGAGTTCAGGCCCTGGGCCAGCTGATTGAGTGGCTTGCCCTTCTTGTCGACGATGGTTTTCAGCTTTCCTTTGGGACTGCGTTCCCAGGGAACCAGCGTACCGCTGTCGAAACCGGTGACATTGCCGTCGTCGGCGATGCCGCGCGCCTGGGTCGTGCCATCAGAGTCATCGAAGCTCTTATAGGCGCTGCCGTCGAATGGCCCGGTCATTCCGTGTTGGACACCGCTGGCGTCGATATAGTCGCCGGCCACGACATTCTGGTTGGTAATGCCGAAGATACTCGTGGCAGTGCTGCCCGAAACGGGCACGGCGGCAACCCATTTCCCGGCCGCATAGACCGGCGAAGCCGCGATGAGAAGTGCGGACACGGCCGCTGAAGAAATCAGAATTTTGCGCATTAAAATCCCCCTGAAGATGAACATTCGTAAAGGAATGCGACCATCTCTAAGGCGGCAAGTCAAGACGCGTTTCCGTGTGGAACGCAGCGTCCCGGCAACCTGGCAGGGAATTAGCGCATGATACCCGTATGCCCGAGAGAATAATGCCCGGGCTGCGGCCAGATGGACAAACCATGGGGCTCACGGCCAACCGAAATGCTTGCCACCGACCCGGTTTGCGTATCGATCCGGTAGACGACATCGTCGAACCGGCCCGACACCCAGAGATATTTTCCGTCGGCACTGACATTTCCCATGTCCGGGCTTCCGCCGCCCGGAATCGGCCAGGTCTGCGTGACACGCCGCGTGGAGAAATCGATGACCGAAATGCTGCCGGGACCGTGGGGCCGGCCGTGCACCGTGTGGGAACCGCGATTGGAAACGTAAAGCGAGCGCCGGTCACGGCTGATGCACAGCCCATGCGCTCCAACCCCGGTGGGAATAAAGCCGATGACCGCCAGCCGGCCGCCGTCGATCAGGAAAACGCCATCGTTCATCATATCGGCGACATAAAACACGCTCCCGTCCGGAGCGAGGCGCACGTCCTGCGGCATGGCGTGCCCGGGAAGCTTCAATAGTCCTTCGATCGCGCGCCGCATCGGATCGAGTTTGACCAGCCCTCCTCCGAACTCGCAGGTGAAAATCGCATACCGTCCATCCGGCGCGAAATCGGCATGGTTGATACCGGGACAAGCATGGACATACAGCGAATCTTTGAGCGCCATCGTGTGGGGATCGCGAAAATCGAGCCGCCGCTGTTCCTCGGCCACGACGATCGCAGCCTTCCCGTCGGGCATGAAATACATGTTGTAAGCGTCCGCCACCGGCACTGCGGCCCCCGGCTTTCCCGTGCGCGGATCGATGGGGGTCAGGCTGCCGTCGCGGCCGGTATCCGAACTGCCGGTGACCCAAAGCGTTCGCAAATCCCAGGACGGCACGACATGCTGCGGATCGCGCCCGACCGAATAGCGATCCACCACGCGCATGGTCGCGGGGTCGATGACATAAACATCGCCCGACTGGATGTTGGGTACGTATACGCGCGAAAGCGCCCGCCGGGCCGCTTTGCTCAGATGGCTGGAGCTCGCAGCCTGGCGTGCCGCCGGCCGCATTCCGGTGCGTTCGCGCGCGTGCCATACCCAAAACCCCACGGCCGCAATGCCAAGGCACGCGACAACCCATCCCCAACGCCTTGTGACCATCTGCATCAGCCTGTCTCGCATGCACTCTCGTGCCGCACCCCGTATCCCATCGACAATTACTCTCCCGATGGCGACAAAAGCGACCACCTCGCCGCTACCCGCCTGTGTGCATCACCAGCACGCTTCGGGCCATGTGCTCGAAGCGCGCATGCCTCTCTTTGGGAGGCAGCACGAGCGTGAAGGGATCACCGGGCAAAAGGCCTAAGGCACCAATTCGGCTTTCAAGAGACCACGAAGGGAATTGCCGACGAAAAGCCGACCGGCCCGCGCGACGTCCGCCGGCGTCAGCCGTGCCTCCCGGCAAAGGCCCCCATCCAGGAGCTCGCGCCTGAGACATCCGTCGAGCAGCCCGCAGCCAAGCGCCGGCGTCAGGAGTTCGCCCGAACTCTCGAGAAAAATGTTTGTTCGGCTTCCTTCGGTAAGCTCGCCACGTTCGTTCACAAACAGGATTTCGTCGAAGCCGCGCTCCACCGCGCGCGCGAACTCATGGTCATACAGATGTCGGGCGCTGGTCTTGTGGTAGAGCAAAGGATCGAGGCTCGACACTGGATAGTTGGAGATCGTCACCCGCCATGGGCGTGCTGGCGGTTGCGGCAGCGGGGACGTGGTAGCGCGAAACGCGCCGTCTTCCTGCAATACGAGCCGAACACGGCAATGAGCTTCGCCGGGCGAGACAGCACGGAGAAGCTCAGCGCGCGCCGCCTCTTCCTCATAGATCATTCCCAGCGCCATGGCGGAACGCTGCATGCGCGCCAGATGCAGATGCTGGCGCACAAGGCCCTCGTCCGGCGCGTACCGCAGCGTCTCAATCAGCTCGAGCGGATGGCGGGCTCCGTCGAGAAACCGCGCTTTCAGCAGGCACTCCGCATATTCGGCATGCGGTTGCGAATCGAAGACGACCGCGCCGCCGATTCCGATCTCGGCGCTTCCCTGCGCGATCGTGATCGTGCGGATGGCGACATTGAAGCTCGCCGAACCGTCCGGCGAAAAATGGCCGATGGCACCGCAATAGACCCCGCGCGAACTGCTCTCCATCTCGCGAATGATTTCCATTGCCCGGATCTTGGGTGCTCCAGTGACCGAGCCGCACGGAAAAAGGGCACGGAGGATGTTTGACGGCGTCTTGCCCGGCGCACGCTGCGCGGAGATCGTGGATACCATGGTGTGAATGGTCGGGTAGGATTCCACCTCGAACAGGCCGTCGACCTGCACGCTTCCGACCCTGGCGATGCGTGAGAGGTCGTTGCGCAGCAGATCGACGATCATAAGATTTTCCGCGCGTTCCTTCGGGCTTGCGACAAGAGCGTGGCGCGACGCCGCGTCTTCCTCGGCGGTTCTTCCACGGGCGGCCGTGCCCTTCATGGGACGGGCGCGCAGCCGGCCCTCCGCGGTCATATCGAAGAACAGTTCCGGAGACAGGCTGAGAATCTGCCGCTCTCCGTCATCGACGAACGCACAGTGTCGCGCGGCAGAACTGGCTTTCAGGGCCCGATAAAAACTCTCCGCATCGCCGTCGAAGGCAAAGCGCATGCGAAAACTGAGATTGGCCTGGTAGAGATCGCCGGCTGCAATCAGCTCATGCACCGCCGCGAAACGCGCCCGGTAGGCATTTTCATCCCACTCGCCAACAAGCGGCCCCGCGTGCCACCGGCCACCCGCAGGTGCGCTCGGCGGACGTCTCCGCGAAAAGGATGGAAAAACGCCGAACCAGAGCAGCGGCTTGCCTGTCGCTTGCGGCGCAGATTTTTGCAGGCGCCGCTCGAGAGCATGGCCAAGTTCATAGGCCACGTAACCTGCAACGTACCGGCCGCTGCCGATGGCCTCATCGAGCCGCCGAAAGATTTCGTCGACTTCATCGATGTGGTCGGCGCGCAGGATGCATTGAGGGTTCTCGAAGGATCGCTCGCAACCGCCCTCCGGATCATCGAGCACAAGCCGGGGAGGACGAAGCACGGCCATAAGGCGCCCTTGCATGGATCCGGCGTCGGAACCTTGATCCGCCGGCGAAAGTTCCCACCTTTAGCGTAACCGCGGTGCCCGGAAGAGGGGCCGGGGCCGAAAAAAGTCCGGTCGCTGCAGGTTGCGGACCGGCAAAGCCGCTCAAGGAGGGCTTGTCACGATGATTCGCGCCGCGACGTTCAAGAGCCCCATTCTGCTGGGCTTCGAACATCTCGAAAAACTCGTGGAACGCAATACCCGCAAGGCTGGCGATGGCTACCCTCCCTACAATGTGGAGGTCGCGGACGACGCGATGCATATCGCTTTGGCCGTTGCCGGATTTGCCCGCGCGGAATTGCGTGTCGTGGTCTCCGGCAACGAACTGACGGTCCGCGGAAATCGGGGACAGCCGGACGGCGGAAACTTCGTGCATCGCGGAATAGCGGCACGGCCCTTCGAGCGCAGTTTCGTCCTTGCCGACGGCGTGGAAGTGCGCGGCGCGCAACTGGAACACGGAATGTTGAGGATCGACCTTGTGCGGCGAACGCTTGAAACCGCGCCGCGCACGATCGAAATCAAGTGAGGTCACCCGGGAGAGGGCGTCAAGGATCGTCACCGGAAGGAGAACTGCAATGACCAATACACACGAATTTTCAGAGCTGGAAAACCTCATCACCGTGAAGGGATTCGATCCTGCCCTGGCGTATATCAAACCCACGCGGGTCGACGAGGCACGGCGCATGGGCATCCTGCCACCGGGAATCACGCTTCCGGCCGACGTCAAGCTTTACGTTTTGCATGCCGGCGACGGTCGCGTGCTCGGCTTTACGGATGCGTGGGAGTCGGCCTATGGCGCCGCCGTGCAAAACCAGCTGACGCCGCTCAGCGTGCATTGATCGCGTTGCGATCGCCGTCAGGCCGCCTGGGACGAATTTGTACCGCCATTGGTGGGTTCGGTGAGGAGTGCGAAGAGAACTTCCGGGCGCGTTGCTGCGCGCAGCTTCTCGCAGGCTGACTGATTGCGGAGCAGTCGCGATACCCTGGCGAGAGCCTTCAGGTGGTCGGCGCCCGCCGTTTCCGGCGCAAGCAGAAGAAAGACAAGATCGACCGGCTGGTCATCGACCGCCTCATAGGCAACGGGCGTATCGAGGCGCGCAAAGAGGCCGTTGATCTTCGGCAGTGCCGCAATGCGTCCATGCGGGATCGCGATGCCCTGCCCCATCCCGGTGCTTCCCAACCGCTCGCGTTCCACCAGCGTTTCGAAAATGCGCCGCTCGGCAATGCCTGTTATCTTCGCGGCATGCACCGAGAGCTCCTGCAGGAGCTGCTTCTTGCTTTGCACCTTGAGCGACGGAAGGACGGCTTCTGGCGCAAGCAAATCCACAATTTCCATGATGGCCTTCTTGGGCTGACGATCAGGCGCCGTTCGCTGTGGGCGGTTTGGCCTTTTCGTGGTGATTCTTGAGCTTCCGCTTGTGGCGCCGAACCTGCTTCTCGAAATGCTCCAGCGCGACATGGAATGCCTGGTAGGCCTCCGGTGCCTCGCCTTGCGCCTTCAACACCACGCCCGAATCGAGGTGTGCCGTGCAATCGGCGCGAAATCCCGATCCTTCGTGCGAGAATACGATCGTCGCCTCCGCTCCGCCGTCGAAGTGCTTGAGCAGAGCAGCCTCGATCTTCTCGCGAACCTGATCCGGCAGGTTTTCGCCGATGACAATCTGCTTTCCGGAAACCCTGACCTTCATGGGCCTCTCACACGTTGCAGACCCCGCCGCTCCGCGCCTTGCGCGCGGCCCGGACGGTGTCTTTCCGAAAAAAGCGGCGGAACATAGGTCGCGACCCTACCCCTGTCAATTGCGGATTCAACGTATAGCGGCATGTGTCGAAACAGGGCGGCCGTCGTCCTGCTTGAGGCGCCGCCGCTCGACCGAGGACGGGATCCGCAGCGCTTCGCGATACTTCGCGACCGTGCGGCGCGCGATGTTGACACCGGCACCGGTAAGAATGGCCACGATACGGTCATCGGACAAAATCTCGCGAGGTTCTTCATTCTCGATCAACTCGCGAATCCGGTCGCGGACCGATTCCGCGGAATGCGCTTCCATTCCGTCCACCGCCTGAATCGCGGCCGTGAAAAAGTACTTCAACTCGAATAGTCCGCGCGGAGTCGCAATGTATTTGTTCGAGGTGACGCGACTCACCGTCGACTCGTGCATGCTGATGGCGTCGGCGATCGTGCGCAGGTTGAGCGGCCGCAGATGGCGCACGCCGTAGGTCAGAAATCCGTCCTGCTGGCGCACGATCTCGCCTGCGACCTTCAGAATGGTGCGTGCGCGCTGGTCCAGACTTTTCACCAGCCAGTTCGCATTGTTGAGACACTCGGTGAGGTAGGTCTTCGAATCCTTTTCCCGGGCGTTCGTCGCAATCATCGTGTAGTAGCGCGAACTCACGAGGAGCTTCGGCAGAGTCTCGGTGTTGAGTTCGACGTGCCATCCGCCGTCAGACGCCTCGCGCACGAATACGTCGGGGATGACAGGCTGCACAGGCTCCGCGCCGAACGCAAGGCCCGGCTTGGGCGTCAGGGCCCGCAACTCGGCAATCATGTCGGTAACATCTTCGGCATCGACGGCGCAGACCGTGCACAGACCGGCAATGTCGCGGCGTGCTACCAGATCGAGATGTTCCACCAGAGCCTGCATGGCTGGGTCGAAACGCCCAAGTTCACACAGTTGCAACGCGAGACACTCTGCAAGGTTTCGCGCCGCCACGCCCGTCGGTTCAAATCCCTGAATGATCTTCAGAATGCCGGCGACCGTTTCCGCCGCCGCGCCCAATCGCTGCGCGAGTTCGTCGACATCCGCCCGCAGATAACCCGCTTCGTCGATCGCGTCGATCAACGCGACACCGATCAGGCGCCGCTCCGAATCGAGCCCCGCTATTGCCAGCTGATCGAGCAGGTGATCCTTGAGGGTTGCAGCAGGCGCCAGCGCGCGCTCGAAATCGCCGCCTTCCTCCATCGTGGCGCCCGAGGTCCGCAGCGTCGTCCAGTCGGCCAGGGGCGTCGGGGGAGCGTCTGCGCGCGAATCTTCGGCAAACACGTCCTCGCGTTCCGCATCGAGTTCGTCCGCACGCGAAAAATCCTCGCGCGCCAGCGCCTGATCGAGACCTTCGTTGTCCTTGGACGGGGCATTGTCCGCCTCCGTATCGGAGGCTTCGGCGCCGTCATCGCGTTCGAGCAGCGGATTGCGCTCGAGTTCCTGCTCGACAAAGGTCGTCAGTTCGAGATTGGAAAGCTGCAGGAGCTTGATCGCCTGCTGCAGCTGCGGAGTCATGACAAGCGCCTGACCCTGGCGGAGTTCCAGCCTTTGTGTCAGTGCCATGATCGCGTCCGCCCCCCACCCGCGTCAGAGTGAGAATCGCTCGCCCAGATAGACGCGTCGCACGTCGCGGTCGCCGACGATCTCGTGCGGCAGGCCCTCCTTCAGAACCTGGCCGTCATGAATGATATAGGCACGATCGATGATCTCGAGTGCGTCGCGCACATTGTGGTCCGTGATGAGAACGCCGATCCCGCGATCCTTGAGGTGGCGAATGAGATCGCGGATTTCACCGACGGCGATCGGATCGATCCCGGCGAGAGGTTCGTCGAGCAGAATATACGAAGGATGTGTTGCGAGAGCGCGCGCGATCTCCACCCTTCGGCGCTCGCCGCCCGACAATGCGATGGCCGGCGTATCGCGAACGTGCTGGATGCCGAATTCGGTCAGGAGCTCCTCGACCATGGCCTCGAGTCTGGCGGCGTCCGATTCTACAAGCTCAGCCGTCGCACGAATATTTTCCCCCGCCGTCAGTCCGCGGAAAATGGACGCTTCCTGGGGGAGATAGCCGATGCCGAGCCGGGCTCTGCGATACATCGGCAGCCGCGTGACATCGTGACCGTCGAGCGTGATGGTGCCGTAATCCGCAGGCGCCAGCCCCGTGATCATGTAGAAACAGGTGGTCTTGCCCGCGCCGTTGGGTCCCAGCAGGCCCACGACTTCGCCGCGCCGCAGCGAAAGGCTGACGGCGCGCACGACGGGGCGTTTGCGGAAGCTCTTTCCGATCCGCGATACGACCAGCCCCTGTCCGCCCTCGACCAGGCGCACGCGATCCTGGTCGCGCTTTCCATCCTGCGAATTGTGTGTCGGTACGGTTGTCATGGCAAGAATTGTGCCTGTTGGCCTTTAAGGAAGTGTAAAGCCTATTGGCCGCCGCTGCTGCCCGGCTTTTTGGGCTGGGCAGATTGCGGTGGCGGGATGAAAAGACCCTGAACGCGACCGCCCGGAGTTCCAGAGGCCGTGAGGTGGGCCTTGCCGGAAACCATATCCACGACCAGCCGGGAACCGCGCATGACATCCTTGTCCTTCGTAAGCACGACGCGGCCTGTCAGGGTCACGGTGCGCGGGCCAAGATCGTAGATACCATTATCGCCTGTGGCCGTGCCGGACGGCGAATAGAAGACCACGTTGCCCTGGGCCTCGAATCGGTTTGGCTTCCCGGCCGCCACATTGATCTTCAGAGAGTCGGACCTCAAGCGGTAATCGGCCTGGGTTACCACCACATTGCCGGTATAGGTCCCTATCTTGGTTTCGAAGTCGCCGACAAAATTGTCCGACGAGACGTTGATCGGCGCATTGGCATTGTGCTGGCCGAAACTGAGCGCCCGATCCGGCGCCTGCGGTTGTTCGAGCGCCTGCGCAGCTGCCATGACAATCATGCCGGTCGCGATCGCCGCGAAAAAAATCCGAATGTACTTCATACGTGAAGCGCCCTGTGGCCATATAGCGTCATGTGGACATTGCCGTACAGAAACACGCGCTTTGCTGCGCGCTCGATCTTGAATTTGTCCGCCTTAAAGGTTCCGAGGGGACCCTGGCCGCTGACGGCGCGGTTTCCGCTGATCGTGCCGGCTCGCATTTCGACGGCGGCGGCGCTTGTGTGCAACTCGTAGCCGGCATCGGTATAGAGCGCGATGGCTCCCGCCAGATCCAGCCGGTGTGCCGTGCCATCGAGCAGGCCGGTCGTCGCGGTCGCGGCGACCCAACTCCCGGACTTCGTCGTCTCGTCGCCTTCGACATTCTTGAGTCGCGCCCGCTTGACGTTCAGCCTGTCCTCGATCGCCTGGTCGGCGGTCACCACATAGGGATTGCCTGCGTTGTCCTCGCCCGTCAGCCGCGGCTGCATCATCGCAAGGTCGTTGTTGACGATGCCGAGTCGCTGAAAGGTCATCGCCACACGATCGCGGCTTTGCTGGCGCGGCTGCAGTGCGTAGACCACAACCGCCGCGATCAGGGCGGCGGCGGCGAGCGGGAGCGCCCGCTTCATGATGACGACAAAGCGCGAATAGCGTTCCGCCTGTCGCGCGCTGGTGCGCGTGCGCGCCGACCAGTCTCGCCCGCTGCGCATCGCCGGCGCAGCGCCAAGCGCCTCGGCATAGGCCCGTTCCGCGTCGCGACCGCCCGCGGTCATTGCAGACCGGCCCGCAGACAATCGTGAACGTGGAGAATTCCGACAGGAATCCCGCGTGGATCTTCGGGATCGACGACGAACAGCACGTTGATGCTGTGCGCGTTCATCGCCGCGAGCGCCTGGGCGGCGAGATCGCCGGGCGCCGCCAGTCTGGGCGATTTCGTCATCACTTCCGTAACCGCCCGTTCCGGCGCGACGCGGTCGATGGCGCGCCGAAGATCACCGTCGGTAAAGATGCCCGTAAGACGTCCGCCATCGTCCACGATCCCGACACAGCCGAAGCGGCGCAAGGTCATGATTTCGAGTGCGCTGCGCATCGAGGCGTCTTCGCCGACAAGCGGCAGCTCATCGTCCCCGTGCATGATATCCTGCACGCGGATGAGCGATTTGCCGAGCGAGCCACCCGGGTGCAGTGCGCGATACTGGTCCGGGGTGAAGCCGCGCCGTTCCATCAGCGCGACGGCAAGCGCATCGCCCAGGACCAGCATCAGTGTGGTCGAGGTGGTCGGCGCCAGTCCCATGGGACACGCCTCGTGAACGGTGGGAAGCAAGAGCGCCACATCGGCAGCACGCAACAACGCCGAATGCGAACGACCCGCGATGCCGATCAGGGGTACCGAAAAGCGCTTTGCAAAAGTGATCAGATCCGACAGTTCCGCGGTATCGCCCGAATTGGACAGGACCACCACCGCGTCGGCGCGTGTTACCGCCCCCAAATCCCCGTGGCTTGCTTCGGCCGGATGCACAAACTGGGCGGGAGTGCCCGTGGAGGCGAGAGTCGCCGCAATTTTCCGCGCGACATGACCGGATTTCCCCATGCCGCTTACGATCACGCGGCCGCGCACGCCGAAAAGCACATCAATGGCGCGGCCGAATTCGTCGCCGAGCGCGCCGTCCAGCGCGCTTATGGCTTCGACGGCACAATCGAATACGCGGCGCGCGGCGACAAAATCGTCACGACCTGCCGGCTGGTCCTTGGCGGACGCGGCCGATGCCGCAGCGGGGGTGTTCATTCGCATTATGGGCTACCTGTCGCCGCCACAAATCCCGCTTTTGCCCGGGCAAGACACCACGCTTGCGGCGGCGCCCGCGTCGAAGCAGGTATGTCAGCGAAATTCATGCCGAACCCTGATAGATTATGGGCGTTGGCGCCCCCGCATTCAAGCGTGCGGGCCCTGCGGTTTCCCGCCCTCAATGCGAGAAAATGTCGATATCGGCCCAACCGGCGAGGTCAAGTTCGGCCCGGGCAGGCAGATAGGCGAAACAGGCGCGCGCGTGCGCAGCACGTCCCTCGCGCTCGAGCATTTGGTCGAGAACCACTTTCAGTCTGTGCAGATGCGCCACGTCGCTGGCGGCATAAGCGAGCTGCTTTTCGCTGAGCGATGGCGCGCCCCAATCGGAACTCTGCTGCTCCTTCGAAAGATCGACGGCCAGCAACTCGCGCACCAGATCCTTCAGTCCGTGTTTGTCGGTATAGGTGCGAGCCAGTTTTGACGCGATCTTGGTACAATAGACCGGCGCCGTGGCAACGCCGAGATACTGCTTGAACATGGCGATATCGAAGCGCGCGAAATGAAACAGCTTCAAGACGTTCGGATCGCCGAGCAGCCGTTTCAGATTGGGCGCACCGTAGTCTCCCGGTGCGAATTGCACCGCATGACACACGCCATCGCCGGCCGAAAGCTGGGCAAGACAAAGCCGGTCGCGAAACGGATTGAGGCCGAGGGTTTCCGTGTCGATTGCCACGATCGGACCGAGATCGAGGTCGTCGGGAAGATCGCCTTTGTGGAGCTTGATTTTCACGCCCCGTCCATACTGACGCCCGCCTTCGATTGCAAGCCGCGCGGCGTCGCGTCCTGTCCGATCAGCGCGGAATCGCGCAGAAATTCCACCATGGAGGTGTTGAACAATTCCGGCTGATCGACGTTCGCGATGTGACCGGCCCCCGGGATCACGACCTTGCGGGCGCCGCGAATTTTTGCCGCCATGTAGTCCGCTGCCGGCAGGAACGCCACGTCGTTTTCTCCCACCACGACAAGCGTCGGTACGGCAATTTTCGGCAAACTGGCGATAATGCCGGTGTCGGGCTGCGCGAGCATGCCCCTGGCGGCATGGGCGAGGCCCTGCGCATCGCGATGGCCGGCAGTGCATGCCATGCCATTGCCATCGGCGGCGCCAGTGAGGCCGTCCGACTCGAATTGATCAGCCGTTTTAAAGGCGCTCGCGTTCCACTCCGCTCTCGCAGCGTCGCTGCGAAACCCGGGTCCGGTATCGACGGCGATGAGCGCGCGCACGCGCTCGGGATGGGCGAGATGAAAAGCGAGGCTCATATACCCGCCGAGCGAAAGGCCGCCGAGCACCGCGTCGGGCGCGCCGACCATTTCGAGCAGCCTCGCCATATCGGCCACGGTGGCATCGCGCGAATAGGCGCCGGGATCGCGCGGCGATCCGCTGCGGCCGTGTCCGCGCATGTCCCATGTGATGACCTGGAAGTGAGGCGCGAGAACCTCGATCTGCCCGGCCCACATTTCCGCCGTCAAGGCAAAACCGTGCGTGAGCAGTAGCGCCGGGCCGCTTCCATGCGTCTCGTAGAACAGTTCGACGCCATCATGCCTGAGCACCGTCATGCCCGCCTCCGCCGCCGGCACTTCAGCGTTTGAGACCGAGCAGATTGCGCGCGACCACCCATTTGTGAATTTCGGTCGGGCCGTCATAGATCCGCATGGTGCGGATGTGCGACGCCATCAGTTGCAGGGGGAGTTCCTTGGTCATGCCCATCGCGCCGTAGGCCTGCATCGCGTTGTCGACGATCGTCCATGCCATTTCCGTGGCGAATGCCTTGATCATGGAAATCTCCAGACGCGCGTCGCGCCCGTGATCGATTTTCCACGCGCAATCATAGGTCATCAGACGCGCCGCATGGATTTTCGTGGCAGCGTCCGCAATCCACCATTGCACCGACTGCCGCTCCGAGAGCGGCTGGCCGAAGGTCACGCGTTGCGGCGCAAATTCGCAAATCATGTCGAGCGCCCGTTGCGCCATGCCGATCGACCAGGCCGCCATCTGAAGGCGCCGTGTCCCCAGGCGCAACTGCATGGGCGCAAATCCCTGTCCCTCCGTCCCGAGCAGCTTCCAGCCTTCGACCCGGCAATCCTCCAGGGCCATTTCATACGTCGCAGTCCCGCCAATCATCGGAATTCGGCGCAACACGCTGAAGCCAGGCGCATCGCGATCGACGAGAAAAGCGGAAATTCCCCCTCGTGCACGCTTTTCACGGTCGGTGATCGCCATGACGATCGTGAAATCGGCTTCGGCAGCACGGCTGATCCAGATTTTGCGACCGTTCAGGATCCAGTTCTCGCCATCGCGTTCCGCACGCGTCGTCATTGCGGCGGGATCGGAGCCCGCGCCGGGTTCCGAAATGCCGATCGCCGAAATCGTCTCGCCGCGCACGTAAGGCGCCAGATAGGCTTCGCGCTGCCGCTCCGTGACTGTTGCCACGAGCATCCGCAAATTGGGCGAATCGGGTGGAAGCGTATAGGGCGTCACCGTCCGGCCGAGTTCTTCGTTGACACCCACGAGCGCAACCATCGGCAGATCCGAGCCGCCGACATCCGAAGGCGCGTCGAGCCCCCAAAGTCCGAGTTTGCGCGACACCTCGTCGATACGCCTGCGTTCGTCCCCGGAAAGCAGATGGCCGTGCCCCTGCGCTTCGCGCTCCAGAACCTGGGCCTCGAGCGGCAGCAATTCGTCGCGCACGAAACGGTGCACGAGTTCCTTGAGCATGCGGTCTTCTTCGGAAAGCTCGAATTCCATGATCGCGTCGCCGCCGTTTCGAAATGACACCTTCTGCAATGATGGCTGCGCGCCATCGCCCGCGCAAGGCGCAGCCATGTCTCGCTGCCAGCCGCCGCCAGCACGAACCGGAATGCCTGCGCGACCCGCCACCCTGCCCGAATGGCATTGTGTCGCGCGTCTTTCTGCAAACGCACCAGCGTGCCAGAGTGGACTCAGGATGGGAGCGACACGGTCATGAGCCAGCACGACGTCCTGATTTCGGGGGCCGGACCGACCGGCCTTGTCCTTGCGTTATGGTTGACGAAGCTGGGTACCAACGTTCGAATTATCGACAAATCCGCCGAACCGGGCACCACATCGCGCGCGCTCGCGGTCCATGCCCGCACGCTGGAACTCTATCGCCAGCTCGACCTCACCGAAGAGGTGATTCGCAGGGGCCATCATGTGGCGGCCGTCAATCTCTGGGTGCGCGGTGCACGCAAAGCCCGCGTCGGCTTCGACACGGTCGGCGCCGACATCACCCCCTATCCCTTCCTGCACATTTTTCCCCAGGACGAACATGAGAAGCTTCTGAGCGCCCGCCTTGAAGCGGCCGGTGTCGCGGTCGAGCGGAATACCGAGCTCGTGTCCTATACCGAGGAAAGCGATCGCATCACGGCCACGCTGCGAAACGGCGACGGCCGGGAAGAGCGCTGCGAGGCGCGTTTTATCGCGGGATGCGACGGCGCCCGCTCGCGCGTCCGCGACATGATGGGCACCGGCTTTCCGGGTGGCACGTACCAGCAGATATTTTATGTGGCAGACGTCGAGGCGTCCGGGCCCTCGATGGACGGCGAATTGCACATCGATCTCGACGAAGCGGATTTTCTCGCCGTGTTCCCGCTCGCCGGCGAAAACCGGGCGCGCCTGATCGGCACGGTGCGCGATCAGCGCGCGGAGCACGCCGAGACACTACAGTTTAACGACATCAGCGATCGCGCCATCGAACACATGAAGGTCGCTGTCCACAACGTGAACTGGTTTTCGACCTACCGCGTCCACCACCGGGTGACCGGGCAGTTCCGCAAGGGCCGGGCCTTTCTGCTGGGCGACGCGGCGCACATCCATAGTCCGGCGGGCGGCCAGGGCATGAACACCGGCATCGGTGACGCGATCAATCTTGCCTGGAAGCTGCAGGCCGCGATCGCGGGCCATGCACCCGACACGCTTCTGGATACGTATGAAAGCGAACGCATTGCTTTCGCACGGCGTCTCGTAAAGACCACCGATCGCGTCTTTACGATCGCGACGGCCGATGGCCGGATCGCCGAAATCATTCGCACACGTCTCGTGCCTCTTCTGATGCCCGCTGCCGCCCATTTCGAGGCGATGCGCGAATGGATGTTTCGCACCGTCTCGCAGACCACGATCGAGTATCGCAGCAGCGCGCTCAGCGAAGGCAAGTCGGGTCAGGTCCATGGCGGCGACCGCCTGCCCTGGGTCGCAGCCAACGGCATCGACAATTACCAGTCCCTGTCGGCGATGACATGGCAGGCGCATGTCTATGGCACCGCGCAACCGGAACTGGTTGCCTGGTGCGATTACCGACATTTGCCACTGCATATCTTTGCATGGCACCCCCATCATGCAGACGCGGGATTCGCACAAGACGCATTGTACCTGCTCAGGCCCGACACCTACGTCGCCATGGCCGACGAATCCGCTTCCGTCGAACGGCTTCAACGCTATTTCGACGATCGGCAGATCCGGATTTGAATCTGCGAAATTTGTGAAGCGCGGACGCCGCTAAGGGGTGCCATCCCCCGATGCGCCGCATTCGGCTTCCATGCCGGCATGGCGCCAATGCGCAAACTGGACGACCTGTGTGGCCACCATCGCAAGCTGCCGCCCGGCCTTCGGATCCAGACACTGCCCGCTCTCTCGATCGAACAGCGGCGCCGAAGCACTGAGGGTTGCGCCGTAGGGTGTCGGCCAGGCACGCAGGGCGTGCGCGATCGAGCGAAGCGTAACGAGCGTGGTTCCGCAGGCCTGCGAACCCTGTGCCGTAACGATGGCCCCGAATGCACGACCTTCGAGATAGACACGCGCGCTGCGTGCCGTTTCGTCGATCAGGTCGAGAGCATTCTTGATCGGGCCGGAAATGCTGCCGTGATATCCGGGCGTCGAGACGATGAGGCCGTCGCATGCCAGAACGGCGGCGATCAGGGCAACCTCATCCGGCGTGCGCTCGGTGGCCTCGGGCGTGTAGTGGGGCAAACGTCCCAGAAATGAACCGTCGATGAGCTGGGTCCGCGCGCCCAATGCCTCCGCGGCGGCCAGCGCATGGCGCAACGCATGCTCGCTGCCGGAACCAGGGCGCATTGTCCCGCCCAGACCGAGGATCAGGGGCTGAAAGCTGTTCGCCATCTCGTGAGGCTTTCGGTAGTCCGGAATGTGACGATTGATCCCCGGCGCCGGACGCGCCGCGGCGAAGGATCACATGGTGCCCAGAAGAGGACTCGAACCTAGCCATCTAACCCAGCAAAACCAAGGACTTTAGCATTCCAATTTTTCGTGTACCCAGACAATACCCAGAATTTGGCCGACTGCCAGAGTTCGAGTGCGAATGGCCACGAACAACCGTATCGCAGCGCAGATTCTACACGGAGAATTCCAACACTCAAGCTCGGCGATTTCGGCGTCAGTTCAGGCTTCGAATGTCGATAGACGACGCTCACGTCGACTGCCATTCCGCATTCTCACTTTTGGCGAAACAGGAGGTCATGCGTTCGACATCGGCTGCCTTGATCCCGCTTTCCGCGAGCGCCGGCTGCCAGCGGCGCTTCACATGAACACGCAACTCTTCGATCAATGCGATCGCCTCATCGATTTTCAATCCAAACGAACCCGCGCTGGTGACCGCGTTGGGAAGGCTCGCCTCGCGACCCCTGTCGCCAACACCCAGAACAAGGTTGGGATGAGGTCCGGACTGAGGGCGCGGAACAACATCATAGAGCGGCGACAACCGCCACCCCTTTCCATCGTAGATGAATGCGTGGTTGCGAAGATGATCGTCGTCATTGGAGACGAGAATGTTAAAGACCATTCGGCGGTACAACTCGCGCAAATCGCGTTTGGGCTCCGTCCCATACTGCCGGATGACATCCGCGAGGTCGCGATACGAATAGTGATAGGCTGCAATCTCCTGGGCTTCGAGCATTGTCAGTGCCGATGCGAATGGCAGGCGGTGGAGCTGTCCGTCCAGAACAAAACGATCGAACCGTTGGATGAGATAAGCGTCACGGCCAAAGACCGTTTCCATAGCAAGCTGTGGGACATCCAGACCACACTCTGTCGCGAGCACCATTGCTGCATGCTCGACCCGGCAGACCGGATAGGAATCGTCTTTTGCCGAGAACTTGGCGATCCAGGGTGTGCCGTTGCGCTCAGTCGCCGCCTTGGGACGCGCGCCACCGAGCGAAGAGCCCGCTTCCAGGAAACGGCGCAGGCTGGGATCGAGACGGTCGACGGATTGCACGCGTTCGGACGCTTCGAGCAGCGCAGCGAGATCCAGGTGCTCGTCCGGCGTTTCGGTATCGCCCCAGGGGGCAATCCGTTTGGGACCGCCGGTGGGATCGGGTCCGAAAGCCAACGCGCCGACGCGGTGATTGCCGGACGCAATCAGATAGTCGAATTCTTCAAGCGGCTCGGCGCCAGCCGCCTTGGCGATGAGGTAGCGGCCCCAACCATCCGGCGCCGCGTCCCTGATGCCATTGAAAAGGGCGAAGTCCTTGGCGGTTCGAAACGATTGATCCGCTGCACTCGGATCGGGAAGCGGCAGCGCGGCCGGATCGACCGCGACACGGTCGTGACGCTGCAGATAGCGCGCGCCATACTGAAAGACGGCGTGACTGTTGCGACCGTCCTCGACCATGTCGAGACGGCCGGCCGGCACGGGTCCATCCGCAAGGTGAACATAGACAAAGGTCGTTCGCCGCCGCATCGCTCCACTCGCCTATCAAAAATCCAGCGTCGAATTCGACGTGGTTCGACGAACGCGCCGTGGCAGCCGGGCCAATTCTTCGGTGGTCCCCACGGGGTCGTGGTCGGGAGCGGCCAGGGATTTCAACCGGTCACCAAGGCCAAGAGCCCATAGCGCGCTGGCAACAACACCCAGGCTCACGCCGGGATCGCCCTTCTCAAGGCGCTGCAGCGTATCCAGGCTGACCATCATTCTTTGGGCGAATAGCCGCTGCGGAATCCGGCGGCGTGTACGAGCGACGGCGATGTCCCGGCCGAGCAGGGAAATCGCCTTTTGCATTGCCGTTGGCAGGGCTTTGCGGGACCGGGTTAGTTTTGCCATAGCAGACCTCTTGACCTGATATAGCATATTTTAGATGACTTAAGAAGTGTCTTATCGGGTCACTTCACGAGCCCATCGGCGAGAATCCAGTGGAAATCCAGGCCACAGGCTCAGTCAGCCGCTTTCAGGTCGCCCCTTCTGGAATTCTCTGGCAACTCTTGTCATCCAGTGGCTACCAGGCCCTGTCCATGCCGAACGAAATCTTGACCCTCACGTGCGCGCGGAGCCGCTTTGGCAAATCGGTAACCACCGACTCGCAAGCCCTCCGCAAAATCCCGCGATTCTAGGGTATTTAAACAACGCGTCAGACGAGTCACTTCTTCTTTGATCTGAGCGAGTTCGCGCTCGTTCGTCGATACCATCCTGGCTGCTCCCAAAATCGCCTGGCATCTATCCAGAGGGGTTTTCAGACCCTCCGAATACCCAGAAAATACTCAGAAATTGGCCGGGTAGCCCAGAGCGACGGCGAACGATGGCGAACGCCAAAGTCGCTATTCTGTTGGGTTTTGTGGGGTCTTCGGTCTTTCGCGAACGTCGGCGAAAGTACACTTGGTGCCAGAAGAGGA
>DASXEA010000032.1:0-2001 GCA_036490345.1 Rhizomicrobium sp.
GCATAGATCGATTCCGACGGCACGAACATGATGGCCGGCGTCTGCGTTTCGCCGGCGATGAGATATTTCGTGGCGATTTCGCGGACATGTTTCAGCGTGTCGCTGCGCACGCGCGCGATGGCGGCCTTCACCTCACCCTCCTGCGCCGCGCGCAGCGCCGTGAAGCCTTCCAGCGGAAATTTCGAATCGATGACGATCGCGGTCGCCGCATTGGGGAGGCGGATCAGGCAATCGGGCCGGCTGCCGTTCGAGAGCTGTGCCTGGAAGGCGTAGAGCGTGGACGGCAGCGCATCGGCGATGATCGTCTCCATCTGCTGCTGGCCGAACGCGCCGCGCGACTGCTTGTTGCCCAGAATCTCCTGCAGGCTCACCACCTGTCCCGACAGCGCCGCGATGTTCTTCTGCGCTTCGTCGATCACATTGAGCCGCGTCTGGATGCCGCCCAGCGTTTCGGCGGTGCGGCTGGCACTCTCCTTCAGGCTTTCACCCAGCCTTCGATCCAGCGCATCGAGGCGGTTTGCGAGCACGGTCTGCAATTCGGTCTGTCCGGCCAGCGCCTGCGCGAAGCGGCCGGCGATTTCGTTTTGGGCCACCGCCAGCGCGTCGAGCCTTGGCGCGACAGTGTCCGGCGTGCTTTGCGTGCGCCCACGCAAGAGCAGCGCCGCGCACACCAGCGCCGCCGCCACGATCAGCGCGCCGCCCAGGATCAGGAAAGACGAATCCATGTCTGCATCCCGTTTCGCGGCTTGGCCGAATCCGCAGCCGCCGGACCTTTCTTGGCGCCTGGCGACCCATATGGCAATCGGCGGGCGATTCGACTTGCAACGCGAATGGACCGCCTGGTTCGCCAACCTGTGTGTTCTATGACGTAACGGCTCGGGACAATCGTTCCATGTGAATATTACCCAAGCACGAGTACGGGTTCGGCTGGGATTTCGGCAGGGGCATCAGAACGCCGAATGTCTACAATCTGATTCACGCTTGGCCGTAACTGAACTCGCATGTGACCGTTTGTAAGTCGACGCGAAAAGTCGAAGAGGTTTTGACTCCAATCGCCCTCGTACCACTGGTGCGAGGGCGATCTGTATGGTGAAATGGCTGAGCCAAGGTTCCCGGACGTGTGAGGATCGTGAAGGATATCAACGTCGCTAAGCCAAAGCCGGACAAACTATCTTGGGTTGATGCTCCCAAGAGAAGGTGCCTGCGATCTCAAGCACTATGGATGGTTTTTCTGGTCCTTGGTTTCGCGGTGATGTCGCCCGCACTCGCCGCGCATGAACTGAAAATTTTGTATGCCTTTTGCGCGCAAAGTGGGTGCCCCGATGGGTACGGACCAACACCAGGGCTTGTCAAAGATCACGCGGGCAATCTGTTTGGCTCGGTTTATGTTGGAGCGGCGAATAAGTACGGTGGCGTATTTGAACTGCAGCGGCTTTCCAAGGATCAATACACCTACAAGCTCCTGTACAGCTTTTGTGGCATACCTCCTTGCGCGTATGGTCCCTTGGGAGCCATGGTGCTCGACACTTCCGGCAATCTGTACGGCGTTTTGGCGAATTACGGTCTCCACTACTCAGGAGAAGTATTTGAATTGCTTGCTCCGACGAGCGGAGGTGGTTGGACATTCAAGGATCTCTATGATTTTTGTCCGCAAAAGGGCTGCCCGGACGGTGGGTCTCCCGAATCCGCATCTCTGACATATGCCGGGGCCATTTCCGGGGAGTTGTATGACGGCGTGTCTCCGTTGTTCGGCACTGCTGCAGCGGGCGGAAACCCAACCGACGATCCTGGGGTCGTGTACGAGCTTCAGCCCGGTACCGACGGCAACTGGACCGAACATGCGATCTATAAATTTTGTTCCCAGTCAAATTGTAGTGATGGGGTTGATCCGATCGGCCCGGTAATCGAGGACGGAGTGGGAAATCTTTTTGGCACGACCTATCGCGGCGGCAAATGCTATCAAGGTTGTGGCACGGTTTTCGAGTTAAGCCCGTCGGCCGG
>DASXEA010000074.1:0-4068 GCA_036490345.1 Rhizomicrobium sp.
GCGAGCTCGAGCGGCAGCGCCTTCTGGTCGCGCACGTAACGCGACAGCACGCGGGGGAACGTACCGTAGAAGCGCGGATGCGGCAGTCCCTGGCCGACGGTGCCGTAAGGCGCGACGCAATTGCCATCGGAGCCGACCAGCGCGTGAGGCGAGGCGACCAATGTGCGGATGTCGTCTTCGGAGATCGAGGCGACCAGCACCCGCGTCGCGCCGCGGTCTTCGATCAGATAATCGGCAAGCGTATCGACCGGATCGGCGCCGCGCTCGGCGGCAAGGGCCGCGATCGTCTTGCCGGCGTGCTGCGGCAGGTGAGGGGAGATCGAGATGGTCACGCAATCCCAGGATGGAATGCGGCCCCAATTGTTGAGCCCGTCGCGCGCAATATCGATGCGAATTTTTTCCCGCGTGTCGCGTCCATTAAGTCGCGCCAGCATCGCCTCGACGCCGCCGGCCTGCACCCAGGGAGGCAACAGGTTTTTCAGTGGGTTGGAGCCGGCGTCATACGGATACGCATCGCAATCGACATCGAGGCCGCGCGCCTTCGCCTGCTCGATCATGCCGAGCGCCACCGCGGCATGACCCCAATTGTCGGTCCCTGAACATTTGAAATGCACGATTTCGACATGCACGCCGCAGTTCTCGGCGATCGCGATGGCTTCCGCGACCGCCTCGATCACTTTGTTCGATTCATCGCGCAAGTGCGTGAAATATCCGGCGTTGTGGCGCTTGAGCACATGGCCGAGCGCGATCATCTCCGGCGCCGCAGCGTAGGAGCCGGGCGGTGTGAACAGGCCCGATGACAGGCCGAGCGCACCGGCGTTGAGCGCGTCTTCGGCGAGCGCGATCATGGACATGAGTTCGGCCGCGCTCGGCGCGCGTTCCGCCATGCCCATCACCATCAGGCGCAGCGTGTTGTGGCCGACCAGCATGCCGGCATTCACGGCGGTGGCTGGAAAACTGTCGAGGTAATCGGGAAAGCTCGTCTCGCGAAACGGCAGCCACGGCGCGCTTGGGCTCAGATAGTCCTTGAGCAGTTCGACCTTGCCAGGCAGCGCCGGCGCGACGGAGAAGCCGCAATGGCCGACGATCTCGGTGGTGACGCCTTGGCGCACCTTGCTTTCGGCCTTGGGATTGATCGGCAAGGTGAAATCGGAATGCGTCTTGATGTCGATAAAGCCCGGCGCCACGGCAAGCCCGGTCGCATCGATCACGCACTGCGCGGGGCCATCGACGCGGCCGATTGCCGTAACCCGCCCGCCCGCAATCGCGATGTCGCCCGCCACGCCGGGACTGCCGGCGCCGTCATACACAGTGCCGCCGCGGATCAGGATATCGTGCATGGCGGCGACGGTAACACGGCGCAGCGAGATGCTCCCCTCTCAAAGAAGCGCGGCGCGCTATAAGGCGAGCTGCGGCGCACGAGAGATTCGCGCCAATCGGTTTTGCACGCCTGAGGAATTGCCACCGTGACATCGACCACGTTGATCGGGCTTACCGCCGCGACCTGCAGGACAATCGCTTTCTTGCCTCAGGCCATTAAGGTGGCACCCCCGGTCCACCAAGGACGTGTCGCCGTCGATGTTCCTGCTCATGGTCAGCGGCATTGTGCTCTGGCTGATCTGCGGCGTCATTCTCGGCGATCCACCGCTCATTCTGGCGAACCCGGCCGCTGGGACTGGCGGCGGCCATTCTCGCCTGCAAGTTGCATTTTGACTGAAGCTCTGTAAAATTTGCACAGTTGGGCGAGTTCAATAGAGTGCTGAGGGGTGGAGAGGGTGGCATGTGGCTCATCGATTTTCCCACGCTCGCTCTGCTCATTCTGAGCGGTCTTAATGTCGGGACGGCGGCAGTGTGGGGTTACAACGCGGCCGACGCGATTTTCGGTTCTCACAGCCACATCGTTTACGCGCTCGTGGGTTTCAGCGCGCTGTGGCAATTGTCACGTCAGAGGTTTTATTGACGGCGTCGTACGCTGGCGACGCTCCGCTCCGGAGGTCATTCACTGCCGCAGCGCAACCTGCGTATCAAGGCATCGGTAGTGCAGCCAGCCGTCCCTCCGTCTGATCGGGAAAACCATGGTCGCATCGTTCGCATGCCGGCTCCGATCGGCCGGGGCCTCGCATTTCGCCAGGGCATAATCGGCCTGCCATTCCGGGCAGATAAATCGGTCCATTGCCTCACCCCCAGTAAGGAGCGGATTGGACGCCGGACGGGGCAAGTTGTTCCGTAGGATTCTGCAGATTGATCCGAACCGTTACGAGGACATGCCGCGGGCGGCATAAAGTGCGCCCATGTTGATCAAAGACGTAGAACAAACGGTTCAAAATAGCTCACACGGTACCGGCAAAACACCCGGTACCGGCAAGGCGGAGGCGAGCGGGCCTATCCCTTCTCTTCGCTCAAGAGTTTGCCGGTTGTGGGATTGAACAGGTGAAAGCGGCTGCAAGCCGTGGTCACCGGCTGGTAAACGTGGCCGGTTTTCTCGATCGGATCGTCGTCGACGAATCCTTGGACTCTGTGGCCGCTCACCGGACAGCGGTAGAGGAACGTAGGCATAAGTTCATGGTATTGAACGCCGCCGTGCGGGCAATTCCGTAATTTTACGGTATGCATTAGGCCGGATCGTCGGCATCCTTTTGCTTTTGCCTCTCTTCGGCAAGCCGCCGTTTCAGCCGCTCCTGTTCCTTGGGCTCGGTTGTGGTTGTAGGAACGCAAGGTAACCCAGTGTCCAATAATCCAGACGATCCAGACGATGATGGCCCCGATCTGCCTTGGCGGCGGATGGCTTTTTTCGCCGTGCTCGGATTGGGGCTCGTGGCAGTGATCGTCTATCTGTACGTTCTGGCGACAGGGCATTAGCCAATGTGGCCGCAGCAATGAGGCCGCCAAACCGAGGCGGCCTATCCGAGCTTGCGCCGCGCGCCCCCGCCGGCGAATAGGACTATAGTACGTTTTCGTAGGCGGGGCTTGCGAAAAGCAAAGGGGACAGACCTTGCGGCCCGTCCCCTCAGGGCGACCACCAGCGGGGGCGACAATTGCCAGTGAATCGCTGATCATTTCTGAGCCGTCAACGCCGGTCTGACAAATTAAATCGCGGTAATAAAAGCCCAAAAAAATTGCCTGGGCTGAGGTTGGCACATGCTGAGGCCAAGGCAGTCGGGACGGAACTGCTCTCTCACACAGCTACATCCGCAATTGCTGTTGACGCCATCGCCAGACTGGAAGGCCCCGACAGCCAAGCATGGCATAAGTCATCCGCATGTGGGGTGAATCAGATGTCCTGCAGACTCACCTGTTCACGCTCAATTGCCTTCAGTGACGCCAGGAGGAACGTCGCGGAAAACGTCCCCCGGCTAATCTTATTAGCGATGCTGGCTTCAGTCTCGCGCAACCCCTGTTTTTCCAGCCGTTCGGCCAACTCCCGGTAGCCTATGTCCGTTCGGGCCAATTCGGCTTTCAGAAATCGCTTTGTCCGTTCCTCCCAAGAGGGGGCCGATCTTGGCCTTGTCGCCATAGTGTTTCTCCTGCCGTTGAATATTTATATCATATACGATATTTTCATACCGATCACCAAAGAACATATTGCGAACATAGAACAGATCGTGTACGTTGCGCCAATCGCCATCGCCAAGGAACGGGGTAACCCGAACCGCAACACCGAAACGGCCGCGGGGGCCGGCAAGCAGGGGACAGCGTTCTTTGTCGGCAGTCCGTTGTGAGCTTGTCGAATCCCGGCCATAAGGAGCACGACCAATGAGTGCAGCGCTTCGTCTCGTCGAAGGATCGTCCATGGATAAATCGAAGGCCCTTGATGCCGCGCTCTCGCAGATCGAGCGCAATTTCGGCAAGGGGTCGATCATGCGGCTCGGCAAGAACATGCACTCGATGGACATCGACACCGTGTCCACCGGCTCGCTCGGGCTCGATATCGCGCTCGGCATCGGCGGCCTGCCGCGCGGCCGCGTGGTGGAGATTTACGGGCCCGAATCGTCGGGCAAGACCACGCTGGCGCTGCATACCCTTGCCGAGGCGCAAAAGAAGGGCGGCATCTGCGCCTTCATCGACGCC
>DASXEA010000080.1:0-24534 GCA_036490345.1 Rhizomicrobium sp.
GCGATCTCCAGACGGGCGATTCAGCGCAGGACGGGGGCACGCGGCCTGCGTTCGATCATGGAAGGCATCCTGCTGGAGACCATGTTCGAATTGCCGACACTGAACGGCGTTCAGGAAGTCGTGATCACGTCCGATGTTGTCGACGGCCGTTCGCGGCCGCTCTACACGTATTCGGACAAGATGCCGGCACGCGAATCAAACGCCTCCTGAGCAGGGGCCGGCCGCCGGTAACACCACAAATCGTGGTGGGAATGCGCATATCTTGAAAGCTCTGCTGTGGGCAACCACCTTACATCCGCAGGAGCCGGCCCGATTGGCGGCTCTTTAACTCGGCATTGTATGCCCTTTGGGGTACGATAGCCTTGAGCCGGGCACGACACGCCCAGCAGGAGAACCGAATGTCCGATTCCGATATCGCAAAAACCAAGAATGATCCGGAGAGTTTTCTGGCGCCTGTGCTGCCGCTCCGCGACATCGTCGTATTTCCACACATGATCGTCCCACTTTTCGTTGGCCGCGAGAAATCCGTACGCGCGCTTGAAGAGGTGATGAGCGAAGAAAAACAGATTCTTTTGCTGACCCAGAAAAACGCTGCCGAAGATGATCCGACGGCGGAGGGCCTCCATACGATCGGTACGATGGCGACCGTGCTTCAGCTTTTGAAATTGCCCGACCAGACAGTCCGCGTCCTGGTAGAAGGCAAGTCGCGCGCCCGTGTTCTCGGGTTTTCGCCGAGAACCGATTTTTTCCAGGCGACGCTCGAGCGCATTCCGGAGCATGGCGGCGACACGAAAGAGACCGAGGCGCTCGTTCGCACCGTGAAGGCGAATTTCGAGAACTACGTCAAATTGAACAAGAAGGTGCCGGCGGAAACGTTGGCGTCGCTGGCACAGATCGACGACGCCGCAAAGTTGAGCGACACCGTGGCATCGCACTTGTCGGTGAAGATCGCCGACCGCCAGCAGCTCCTCGAAACATTGAATACGTCCGAACGTCTGGAGCGTGTCCTGAGCCTGATCGAAGGCGAGATCGGCGTGCTTCAGGTCGAGCGCAAGATCCGCACGCGCGTGAAGCGCCAGATGGAGAAGACGCAGCGCGAGTACTATCTGAACGAGCAGCTGAAGGCGATCCAGAAGGAGCTGGGCGAGGGCGAGGAAGGCCGCGACGAACTGAACGAACTCGAAGAACGTGTCCGCAAGACAAAGCTGTCGAAGGAAGCGCGCGAGAAGGCGCAGGTGGAGATCAAAAAGCTTCGCCAAATGAGCCCGATGTCTGCAGAGGCGACCGTCGTGCGCAATTACCTCGATTGGCTGCTGTCGCTGCCGTGGGGCAAGAAATCCAAAATCAGAAAGGATATCAAGCTCGCGGAGGAGACCCTGCACGAGGACCATTATGGTCTGGAGAAGGTCAAGGAACGAATCCTCGAATACCTGGCGGTCCAGCAGCGGGCCGGCAAGATGAAAGGCCCGATTCTCTGCCTTGTCGGACCTCCGGGCGTCGGCAAGACCTCGCTGGGAAAATCGATTGCCCGCGCGACAGGGCGCGAATTCGTTCGCATGAGTCTTGGTGGCGTGCGCGACGAGGCCGAGATTCGCGGCCATCGGCGCACCTATATCGGGTCCATGCCGGGCAAGATCATTCAGTCGATGAAGAAGGCCAAGAGTGCCAATCCGCTGTTTCTGCTCGACGAGATCGACAAGCTCGGTGCGGACTGGCGCGGCGACCCGTCTTCGGCGCTGCTCGAAGTTCTCGACCCCGAGCAGAATCATGCCTTCAACGACCACTATCTGGAGGTCGATTTCGATCTGTCCGATGTGATGTTCATCACGACGGCCAACACGCTGCGCATGCCGCAGCCGCTGATGGACCGCATGGAGATCATCCGGATCCCGGGCTACACGGAAGACGAGAAGGTCGAAATCGCCAAACGCCATCTCATTCCGAAGGAGATCGAGGCCCACGGCCTTCGACCGGAGGAGTGGAAGATCAACGACGATGCGTTGCGCGACCTGATCCGCTACTACACGCGGGAAGCAGGAGTGCGCAATCTGGAACGCGAGATTGCGAATCTCACCCGCAAGGCCGTGAAGGACATCGTCTCCGGCAAGGCGGAGAAGGTCGAGGTTACATCGGAAAACGTCGGAGTGTTCGCCGGCGTCCGGAAGTTTCGCTACGGAGAGATTGAGGGCGAGGATCAGGTCGGCGTCGTCACAGGCCTGGCCTGGACCGAAGTGGGCGGCGAAACGCTGCAGATCGAATCGGTCATGCTGCCCGGCAAGGGCCGCATGCAGACCACCGGCAAGCTCGGCGACGTGATGAAGGAATCGATCGACGCGGCGCGGTCTTATGTACGGTCGAAAGCGACCTTGTTCGGCGTGAAGCCGCCGATCTTCGAACAGCGCGATATCCACGTCCATGTGCCCGAAGGCGCAACGCCCAAGGACGGTCCCTCTGCGGGCGTGGCCATGGCGACCTCGATCATTTCCGTGCTGACCGGGATTCCGGTGCGCCGCGATGTCGCGATGACCGGGGAGGTTACGCTTCGCGGGCGTGTGCTGCCGATCGGCGGCCTGAAGGAAAAGCTTCTGGCCGCGCTCCGCGCAGGACTGACGACAGTGATCATTCCGGCCGAAAACGAGAAGGATCTCGCGGAGATTCCGGACAACGTGAAGGCGGGACTGAAAATCATGCCGGTGGGCACAGTCGAAGAAGTGCTGAAGATCGCGCTGACGCGCCAGCCCGAACCGATCACCTGGGAGGAACCGCCCCTGTTGGCGCCCGCGGCACCGATCGCCGACGATACCGACATGATGGTAACACACTAGATTCGGCGTACTTCATGGACCCGCGGCCGAAGTGGCCGCGGGTCTTTTCCTGTCCGTGACGCATTTCCCTCGCATTTTGGCTTGGCGGCCTGTACCGGCAGGCAATAGACTCCGGGGCAACGGGACCGCGAGTCGCCAAAGGAGCCAGCCTGTGAACAAGAATGACCTGATTGATCGCGTTGCACATCGCACGGGACTGGCCAAGAACGATGCCGCCAAGGCCGTCGAAGGCGTCTTCGAAGAGATCACCGAGGCATTGAAGTCCGGTGACGAAGTCCGTCTGACCGGCTTCGGTGTGTTTGCGGTCGCCCAGCGCGCGGGCGGCAAAGGTCGCAATCCCCAGACTGGCGCTGAAATCGAAATCAAGCCGTCCAAACAGCCGCGCTTCCGTCCCGGCAAACAGCTCAAAGATTCCCTCAATTAGAGCTGCCCGCCGCGGTGCGAGACAGCTGCGAAACCTGCTACAGTCGCTGGCAATCAAACCATTGGGCGGTTAGCTCAGCTGGAAGAGCACTTCGTTTACACCGAAGGGGTCGGCGGTTCGAACCCGTCACCGCCCACCAGTTTGCTTGAGCCTTTCTTTGCAGGCGGGCGGAATGACGCCATGAAATGGCACTATCGCGGGTTGGCAAGCGCGTCGCTTGCCGTTTTCCTTGCGTGCTGCGGCGGCCGCGCCAAACCGGAGCGACCGCAGGCGCTCGAATGGCATCCCGCCGTCGCAATGCTCGACAAATATGCCAACAAGGACGGCGTCCTCACACGGGCTGCGCTGGAGGCCGGCCTTCACGCCGATTTTGCGGAGGCCGACGTGAACCATGACGGATGTCTCGACGACAAGGAAATCCGTACCGTAAACGAGCAGCGCTGGCGGGATGACGCTTCGACGGCTTCGCCGCTGATCGACTTCAAGCACAACGGGTGCGTCGATTTCGACGAATACGCGGCGACCCCCAGATCCCTGTTCGAACAGATGGACAAGAGCGGCGACGGTCGGCTGACGCCGGACGAGCTTCATCCCGGGCACAAGGCGCCCGCCAACGCGCCGTCCACGCCAGCCCCACCTGCTTGACACTCCTTCCTCACCCACCTAAATCGGCCATCCTTCGCGCCGTCTGCGCGCAGGGCGCCCGCGGGGGCGTAGCTCAGTTGGTTAGAGCGTCGGCCTGTCACGCCGAAGGTCGCGGGTTCGAGCCCCGTCGCTCCCGCCATTTCCTGCCATTGGCAGTCGCGACCGAATCTCAAAAAAACCCTTTGTGACTGAGACGATTCTTCCGCTACACCCGCGTTGCATAGGGGAGACCGGGGAATATAGTGCACCTGCGAAATCGCGAGGCTGCTTCCGGGCAGATCGCGACGAGGGCAGGATGCGCCGGCAGGGATAGATATGGACGGCTTGCTTCTTCAATACCTACCGATCCTCCTGTTCGTCGCGATTTCCGGCGGGATTGCTGTCGCGCTGATTCTGGCGCCGCTGGCTTTCGCACCGTCGAACCCCGACCCCGAAAAGCTTTCCGCCTATGAATGCGGATTCAACGCCTTCAGCGATGCCCGCATGAAATTCGACGTGCGATTCTACCTGGTGTCGATCCTCTTCATCATATTCGACCTTGAGGTTGCCTTCCTGTTTCCGTGGGCGGTAACGCTGCGCGCCACTGGCGCCTTTGCTTTCTGGTCGATGGTCGTCTTCCTGGGTGTCCTGACGGTCGGTTTCGTTTACGAGTGGAAAAAAGGCGCTCTCGAATGGGAATGACGGATCTGTCCCGACCGGCGCCTGGAAGGAACGGGGAAATCGGGACGCCGGAAACGAGCGATCCCTATTTGCTCGCGCTGCGCGAGGAATTCGCGGACAAGGGTTTCCTCGTGGCCAGCGCTGATGCGCTCGTGAACTGGGCGCGCACGGGCTCGCTTATGTGGATGACGTTCGGTCTCGCCTGCTGCGCCGTCGAAATGATGCACGCAAGCATGCCGCGCTACGATCTCGAACGTTTCGGATTCGCGCCGCGAGCCAGTCCGCGCCAGTCCGATGTGATGATCGTCGCCGGCACGCTGACCAACAAAATGGCCTCGGCGTTGCGCAAGGTTTACGACCAGATGCCGGAGCCAAGGTATGTCATCTCCATGGGCTCCTGTGCCAATGGCGGCGGATACTACCATTATTCCTATTCGGTCGTTCGCGGCTGCGATCGCATCGTTCCGGTGGACGTCTACGTTCCGGGGTGCCCGCCTTCGGCTGAAGCGCTGGTTTATGGCGTAATGCTTCTGCAGCGGAAAATCCGCCGCACCGGCACAATCCTTCGCTGAGACGGCTATGGCGCGATCGCTCGAAGACGTTGGGAAGAAGGTGGCCGACGCATTGCCCGGCGCGGTTCGCGCCAGCAGCATGGCATTTGGCGAGCTTACACTCGAAATCGCTTCGAGCGAGATTCTTGGCGCGCTGATTTTCCTGCGCGACGATACCGAATGCCTGTTTACGGTACTCATCGATATTTGCGGGGTCGACTGGCCGCAGCGCGCGAAGCGATTCGATATCGTCTACCATCTGCTTTCGCTCGCGACGAACCGCCGCCTCCGGCTTAAGGTGCAGACGGACGAAGACACGCCCGTGCCCAGCGCCGTGAATATCTTTCCCGCCGCCGACTGGTTCGAGCGCGAAGCCTTCGACATGTACGGGATCACATTCGCCGATCATCCGGATCTGCGACGGATTCTGACGGATTACGGTTTCTCGGGCTACCCGATGAGAAAGGACTTCCCGCTCACGGGCTACGTCGAGCTTCGCTATGACGAAGAACAAAAGCGTGTAGTTTATAGGCCCGTCGAACTCGTTCAGGAGTTTCGCGATTTCGACTTCATGAGTCCCTGGGAAGGTGCGCGCTATGTGTTGCCCGGCGACGAAAAAGCATCAAAGGGAAGCTGACCGATGGCACAAACGGTCGAAGCGCTCGATGACCGCCGCATGACCCTCAACTGGGGGCCGCAGCATCCTGCGGCTCATGGTGTGCTGCGCCTTGTCATGGAACTCGACGGTGAAATCGTTACGCGCATCGATCCCCATATCGGCCTGCTTCACCGCGGCACGGAAAAACTGATCGAACACAAGACCTACCTCCAGGCGATGCCGTATTTTGACCGGCTGGATTACGTCGCGCCCATGAACCAGGAGCACGCCTTCGCTCTCGCCATCGAGCGCCTGCTTGGGCTTGAGGTCCCGCGGCGCGCGCAGTTCATCCGCGTGCTGTTCAGCGAAATCGGACGTATTCTCAACCACCTTCTTCAAATCACCACCCAGGCCCTCGACGTCGGTGCGCTGACGCCCCCGCTCTGGGGATTTGAAGAACGCGAAAAACTGATGGTGTTCTACGAGCGCGCGTCGGGCGCGCGCCTGCATGCCAACTATTTCCGCGCCGGTGGCGTGCATCAGGACATCACACAGGAGCTTGCACACGATATCCACGCGTTTTGCGAAACCTTTCCGAAGGTGGTCGACGATATCGACGAACTGCTGACGGAAAATCGCATTTTCAAGCAGAGGAATGTGGACATCGGTCTGGTGGTCCGCAAAGACGCGGAAGCGCGGGGCTTTTCCGGCGTCATGTTGCGTTCAACGGGACTGGCATGGGATCTTCGCCGGGCTCAGCCCTACGAATGCTATTCCGATCTTGATTTCCAGATTCCGGTCGGCAAGCACGGCGACTGCTACGATCGCTATCTGATGCGCATGGAAGAAATGCGCCAGTCCGTCCGGCTGATGAAGCAGTGCATCGAAAAGATGCCCCAGGGCCCGGTTCTTACGCCGGATCACAAGGTCGTGCCGCCTCGTCGCGGCGAAATGAAGCGTTCGATGGAAGCGCTCATTCACCACTTCAAGCTCTTCACCGAAGGCTATCATGTGCCCGCCGGCGAAGTGTATGCCGCGGTCGAGGCGCCAAAGGGAGAGTTCGGCGTGTATCTCGTGTCGGATGGCAGCAACAAGCCCTATCGCTGCAAAATCCGTGCGCCCAGCTACCCTCACTTGGCGGCAATGGATTTTCTCTGCAAGGGCCACATGCTGGCGGATGTCCCTGCCGTGCTCGGCTCGATCGATGTGGTGTTCGGGGAGATCGATCGATGAGCGTGAGGCGTCTCCATCACGAACAACCATCCAGCTTCGCCTTCACCTGGGAAAACCAGCAATGGGCGGAGAAGGAGATGAAGAAATATCCGGCCGGCCGACAGGCGTCCGCCGTCATTGCGCTGCTTTGGCGTGGCCAGGAACAGGAAGGCTGGGTCTCCAGGCCGATGATCGAAGCGGTCGCACGCCTCCTCGACATGCCCTATATCCGCGTGCTCGAAGTTGCCACCTTCTATACAATGTTCAATCTTCATCCCGTTGGCCGCCATCTCGTACAGGTCTGCACGACTACGCCATGCTGGCTCGCAGGATCCGACGAAATCGTCGCGGCCTGCAAAAAGCAGATCGCTCCGGAACCCAACACGATTTCGGCCGACGGCGTGTTCAGCTGGATGGAAGTGGAATGCCTCGGCGCCTGTGTGAATGCGCCGATGCTGCAAATCGGCAAGGATTTCTATGAAGACCTCGACGGCGTGCGCACCGAAGCGATCTTCGCCGCATTCCGCAAAGGCCAGCGCCCCAGTGCCGGCCCGCAGAACGGCCGCCGTTCCTCCGAGCCAAAGGGAGGCGCACTCACGCTGACCGATCGCTCGATCTATGCGGGGCGA
The DNA here is from genome assembly GCA_036490345.1 of Rhizomicrobium sp. GTDB lineage: Bacteria > Pseudomonadota > Alphaproteobacteria > Micropepsales > Micropepsaceae > Rhizomicrobium. The sequence continues at coordinate 7,545 of DASXEA010000080.1, forward strand.
AAGGGACAAGGCACAGCCAAGAGCGGCGCGGCCGAAAAGCCGGCCAAGGCTGCCTCGGGAAGTGCGACGTCAAAGTCACCTGGGGCTGCGTCATGAATTCGAGCGACGGATTTCACGATGCTCGCTGACAGTGATCGCATCTTCACCAATCTGTACGGCTTCGAGGACTGGACGCTCGACGGCGCGCGAGCCCGTGGGCAATGGGATGGCACAAAGGCAATCCTAGAGAAGGGTCCTGAAGCCATCGTCGATATCATGAAGAAATCCGGCCTGCGCGGCCGCGGCGGCGCAGGATTTCCGACGGGCCTCAAATGGTCCTTCATGCCCAAGGAGATCAAAGAGCGACCACACTATCTCGTGGTCAACGCCGACGAGTCCGAGCCGGGCACGTGCAAGGATCGCGACATCATGCGGAACGATCCGCATCTTCTCGTCGAAGGTTGCCTGATCGCGTCGTTCGCGATGCGGGCCCATGTCTGTTACATCTATGTGCGCGGCGAATTCATCCGGGAACGCGAAAGGCTGCAGGCCGCCATTGACCAGGCCTATGCCGCGCGGCTGATCGGCAAGGACAACATCCATGGCTGGGATTTCGACTGCTACGTCCATCATGGCGCCGGCGCGTATATTTGCGGCGAAGAAACAGCCCTGCTTGAAAGCCTGGAAGGCAAGAAGGGCTTGCCGCGTCTGAAGCCGCCATTTCCGGCGAATGTCGGCGTCTATGGCTGCCCGACCACTGTGAACAATGTGGAATCCATTGCCGTCGCGCCAACCATTCTGCGGCGGGGCGCGGACTGGTTTGCCGGGCTCGGTCGGCCCAACAACACCGGTACCAAGGTCTTCTGCATTTCGGGCCATGTGAACAAGCCCTGCAATGTCGAAGAGGTGATGGGCATTCCGCTGAAGGAACTTATCGAAAAGCACGCAGGCGGCGTGAGGGGCGGGTGGGACAATCTGCTCGCGATCATTCCCGGCGGTGCTTCCGTGCCTCTCATTCCGAAATCGATCTGCGAAACCGTGCTGATGGATTTCGATTCCCTCAAGGACGTGCAATCGGGTCTGGGCACCGCAGCCGTGATCGTGATGGACAAATCCACCGACATCGTGAAAGCGATTGCGCGGCTCGCCTATTTCTACAAGCACGAGAGCTGCGGCCAGTGCACCCCATGTCGCGAAGGCACCGGTTGGATGTGGCGCGTGCTGACACGCATGCAGAGAGGGGACGCAGCGGCTTCCGAAATCGATCTCCTGCTCGAAGTCACCAAGGAAGTCGAAGGTCATACGATCTGTGCCCTCGGCGACGCGGCGGCGTGGCCGATTCAAGGTCTCATTCGTCACTTCCGCCCCGAGATGGAACGGCGCATTCAGCAGCGGACGGGCGCTCTGACAGCCCAGGCGGCGGAGTAGGGCATGGCTTCGCGCAAACTCATTGTGGACGGCAGGGAAATCGAGGCCGAGGACGGCATCACTCTGCTGCAGGCCTGCGAACAGGCCGGCGCCGAAATTCCACGCTTCTGCTATCACGAGCGGCTCTCGATCGCGGGCAATTGTCGCATGTGTCTCGTGGAGTGGGTGGGAGCGCCCAAGCCGCAGGCAAGTTGTGCGTTGCAGGTGAAGGATATCTTCCCCAACAAGGACGGCACGCCCGCCCGCATCAATACCAAGTCACCGATTGCCAGGCGCGCCCGTGAAGGCGTCATGGAATTCCTGCTCATCAATCACCCGCTGGATTGTCCGATCTGCGACCAGGGCGGCGAATGCGATTTGCAGGACCAGGCCATGGCCTACGGCCGGGCCTCGTTCCACCGCTTCAAAGAGAACAAGCGGGCCGTCGAAGACAAATATATGGGTCCCCTGATCAAAACGATCATGACCCGCTGCATCCAGTGCACGCGTTGCGTCCGCTTTGCGACGGAAGTCACCGGCGTCCCCGATCTCGGCGCCACGGGGCGCGGCGAGGACATGGAGATCACGACCTATCTGGAAAAGGCGTTTGCGTCAGAGCTTTCGGGCAATGCCGTCGATCTCTGTCCGGTCGGCGCCCTGACGTCGAAACCATATGCCTTCAATGCGCGCCCCTGGGAACTGAGGAAGACCGAGTCGGTCGACGTGATGGATGCGCAAGGCTGCAATATCCGCGTCGACACAAGAGGACGCGATGTGATGCGCGTCCTTCCGCGCCTCAATGAAGAGGTGAATGAGGAGTGGATCTCGGACAAGACACGGCACGCGTGCGACGGACTGCGCCGCCAACGGCTGGACCGTCCCTATATTCGCCGCGACGGAAAGCTTGTCGCCGCGACATGGTCCGAAGCCTTTGCCGCCATCGCCGAGCGCGTGCGCACAACGCAACCCGCGCGCATGGCGGCCCTGGTCGGTGATCTTGCCGCCGCAGAAGAAATCAAGGCGCTCAAGGATCTCATGGCATCGCTGGGCGTGACCAGCATCGATTGCCGGCAGGATGGCGCGAAACTCCAGGCGGCGCCGCGGCAATCCTATCTCTTCAACACCACCATTGCGGGCGTCGAGACGGCCGATGCGCTGCTTCTGATCGGCGCCAATCCCCGCTGGGAAGCGCCGGTGCTGAATGCGCGAATTCGCAAGACATGGCTGTACGGCACTCTGCAGATCGCCAGTCTGGGTGCGCCGTGTGACCTGACCTATCCGGTCGAGCAATTGGGCACCAATCCGTCCGTTCTCGAAGCGATTGCACAAGGTCGCCATCCCTGGGCGCAGCGACTGAAGGATGCGAAGCACCCGATGGTGATCGTGGGCAACGGCGCGCTTGCGCGGCCCGACGGTGCGGCCATTCTCCATCTGGCCGCACAGATCGCCGGCGATACCGGCATGATCGGCCCTGCCGCAGGCATCGTCGAAGGCGGCTGGAATGGCTTCAATGTGATGCATACGGCCGCGTCGCGGGTTGCGGCCCTCGATCTGGGTGTGGTGCCCGGAATAGATGGTCGTGATACCGGTGGCATTCTGGCGGGCGCATCCAGCGGCGAGCTGGACTTCGTCTACCTGCTTGGAGCCGACGAATTCGCCGCCGAGGATTTCGGCAAGGCTTTTGTCGTCTATCAGGGGACGCATGGCGACGCGGGCGCACATCTCGCGGACGTCGTTTTGCCTGGTGCCGCCTATACGGAGAAAGACGGCACCTACGTGAATTTCGAAGGCCGTGTGCAACGCGCCCGCCGGGCGGCATTTCCGCCCGGCGATGCGAAGGAAGACTGGGCCATTCTACGGGCGCTTTCCGATGTGCTGGGCAAGCGGCTTCCCTATGACGACCGAGAGGGCGTTCGCCGCGCCATCATCGCCCAGGCGCCTCATTTTTCAGAGATCGGCCGGTTGCCGCAACCACCGGCAGCCGATGCAACGCTTTGGAAAAGCATCGGCTCGGCCGGTGCCATCGACGCCAAACTGCCGTTGCGCCCGTCCATCGCCGATTTCTATCTGACCAACCCGATCGCCAGAGCCAGCGAAACCATGGCGGAGTGCAGCCGCATTTTTGTCGGCAGCGCCCGGCAGATGGCGGCGGAATAGATCATGCTGTTCACACAGGCATTTCAGCACCTGGGAATGAGCTTCGGATGGGCATGGCTCATCAGCCAGGTGGCGTCGATCATCATCTTCACAGTCTCGCTGCTGGTGATGCTCGCCTACATTCTTCTTGCGGACCGAAAAATCTGGGCGGCAGTGCAGATGCGCCGCGGCCCCAATGTCGTGGGCGCTTTCGGCCTTCTGCAAAGCTTCGCCGACCTTTTCAAATTCGTCTTCAAGGAAATCGTGGTACCGGCCGGCGCCAACAAGGTGGTGTTTTTTGTAGCGCCGCTGCTATCGACCGTCCTGGCACTATCGGCCTGGGCCGTGGTGCCGCTCGACAATGGCTGGGTCTTCGCCGACATCAATGTCGGCATTCTCTACCTGTTCGCGATATCATCGCTTGGTGTCTACGGTATCATCATGGGGGGATGGGCTTCGAATTCGAAATACCCGTTCCTGGGAGGGCTGCGCTCAGCGGCCCAGATGGTCTCCTACGAAGTCTCGATCGGTTTTGTGATCGTCACCGTCCTGCTTTTCGCCGGCTCGCTCAACCTCTCCGATATCGTGCGGGCGCAGACCCATCACTGGTTTGCGTTCTCGATCCTGTTGCCGATGTTCGTGATCTTTTTTGTCTCGGCTCTTGCGGAGACAAACCGGCCACCCTTCGATCTGCCGGAGGCGGAATCGGAACTCGTTGCGGGCTACATGGTCGAATATTCGTCGACCCCGTTCCTGCTGTTCTTCCTCGCTGAATACGTCAACATCGTCCTGATGTGTGCGATGCTGTCGATCCTGTTTTTCGGAGGCTGGCTGCCGCCGCTGGATATGTGGCCCTTCACCGTCGTGCCGGGGGTGATCTGGTTCCTGCTCAAGATCTGGTTCTTCTTCTTTCTCTTCGCGATCGTGAAGGCCATCGTGCCGCGCTATCGCTACGATCAGCTCATGCGACTCGGCTGGAAGGTCTTCCTGCCGGTTTCGCTCGTCTGGGTCGTGGTGACAGCGGGCTATGTGCTGCTCTTCACCCACGCTTCGATGTGAGGCCTCATGGCTTGGCTCGACCGCACGGCACGTTCCATCTTCCTCTGGGAGTTCGCGAAAAGCTTCGCGCTTTCGATGCGCTACTTTTTTGGTCCCAAAGCCACGCTCAACTATCCTTTCGAGAAGGGGCCATTGTCCCCCCGATTCCGCGGCGAGCATGCGTTGCGCCGCTATGCCAATGGCGAAGAGCGTTGCATTGCATGCAAGCTCTGCGAGGCGGTCTGTCCGGCGCTCGCCATTACGATCGAGGCCGAACCGCGCGAGGACGGCAGCCGCCGCACGACGCGGTACGACATCGACATGGTCAAATGCATCTATTGCGGGCTATGCCAGGAAGCCTGTCCTGTCGATGCGATCGTCGAGGGGCCGAATTTCGAGTTCTCGACGGAAACACGCGAAGAACTCTATTACGACAAGGCGCGTCTGCTGGCGAACGGGGATCGCTGGGAGCGTGAAATAGCGCGCAGTCTGGAATTGGACGCACCCTACCGCTAGGCGCTGGGTGTATTGAGCAGGGGAATGGACGCGAAATTATGCTGACGGCGATCGCCTTCTATCTGTTTTCGGCGGTCCTGATCGCCGCTGCGGTCATGGTGATCGCGGCGCGCAATCCCGTGCATTCGGTGCTGTTTCTCATTCTGGCCTTCTTCAACGCTGCGGCTCTGTTCGTGCTTCTGGGCGCCGAATTCCTCGCCATGATCCTGCTGATCGTCTATGTCGGCGCCGTTGCCGTGCTTTTCCTCTTCGTGGTGATGATGCTCGACATCGATTTCGCGGAATTGCGGCACGGCGCGTTGCAGTACCTTCCGCTGGGTGCGCTGGTGGGCATCATTCTGGTTGCGGAACTGGCCCTGATCGGCGCCTGGCATTTTGTGCCGGCGACACAGAACGTCCTGCCGCACGCATCGCCCGTCAATCTCACCAACACCCAGGCTCTGGGGCAGGTGCTCTACACCCAGTATATCTATTATTTCCAGATCGCCGGCATGATCCTGCTGGTCGCCATGATCGGCGCGATCGTGCTCACATTGCGCCATCGGCCGGGCGTGCGCCGCCAGTCGATCGGACGGCAGACCGCGCGTGATCCCAAGCTCGCGATCGTCCTTACGGATGTTGCGCCAGGGCAGGGGGGCTGACGCCATGGTCATCGGACTCGCCAATTATCTCACTGTCGCCGGTATCGTCTTTACGCTGGGCGTTCTGGGGATTTTCCTCAACCGGAAGAACGTCATCATCATCCTGATGTCGATCGAACTCATTCTCTTGTCCGTCAACATCAACTTTGTAGCGTTCTCGGCTTATCTTGGCAGCCTTGTCGGACAGGTTTTTGCCCTGTTCGTGCTGACGGTCGCAGCAGCGGAAGCAGCCATCGGGCTCGCCATCCTGGTCGTATATTTCCGCAATCGTGGCACGATCGCCGTCGAAGACGTCAACCTGATGAAAGGCTGAGGCGTGTACAGCGCGATCGTATTCCTGCCACTCATAGGCTCGCTGATCGCGGGGCTTTTTGGCCGCGTCATCGGAACGCGGGCGTCCGAGCTCGTGACCACAACCTTCCTGTTCCTCTCGGCGGCGCTGTCCTGGTTCGCTTTTCGCGACGTGATCTTTCTTGGCCACTCCCAGCTCATCCGCGTCATGGAATGGACGGTAAGCGGGGGCTTCGAAGCGGATTGGGCGATCCGGGTGGATGCGCTGACTGCAATCATGCTGGTCGTGGTGACCGGCGTGTCGGCGTTGGTCCATCTCTATTCCATGGGATACATGCACGAGGATCCGCACCGCCCGCGCTTCTTCGCCTATCTGTCGTTCTTCACCTTCGCCATGCTGGCACTCGTCACTGCCAACAATTTCCTCCAGCTGTTCTTCGGCTGGGAAGGCGTAGGGCTGGCGTCCTACCTCCTGATCGGATTCTGGTACACGCGTCCGAGTGCCAACGCGGCGGCCATCAAAGCCTTCGTGGTGAACCGGGTAGGCGATTTCGGCTTCGCGATCGGCATATTCGGCGTCTATGCGGTGTTTCACACGCTGGATTTTTCGGCCGTGTTCGCCGCGGCTCCCGCCATGGCCGGCAAGACCTTCCTGTTCGCCGGTCACCAGGTCGATATCCTCACCACCCTCTGTCTGCTGCTGTTTGTCGGCGCGATGGGCAAGTCTGCCCAGCTCGGGCTTCACACCTGGTTGCCCGATGCCATGGAGGGCCCCACACCGGTCTCGGCCCTCATTCACGCCGCCACCATGGTCACGGCCGGCGTGTTTCTGGTCTGCCGCTGCTCGCCGATGTTCGAGCACGCGCCCACCGCGTTGGCCTTCGTCACCTTTATCGGAGCGACCACCGCATTCTTTGCCGCCTCGGTTGGCCTCTTCCAGAACGACATCAAGCGGGTAATCGCATACTCGACCTGCTCGCAGCTGGGATACATGTTCGCTGCCGCCGGGGTTTCGGCCTATGGCGCGGCCATGTTCCATCTGTTCACACACGCCTTCTTCAAGGCGTTGCTGTTTCTCGGCGCCGGCTCGGTGATCCATGCCATGCATCACGAGCAGGACATGCGCCGGATGGGCGGGCTGGTGAAGATGCTGCCATTCACCTGGGCGATGATGCTGATCGGCAATCTGGCGCTGACCGGCGTCGGCATTCCGGTGCTCGGGATCGGGACGGCGGGCTTCTACTCGAAAGACGGGATCATCAACGACACGTTCCTCTCGGGTTCATCGATCGGCATCTATGCGTTCATATTGACGCTGAGCGCCGCCGGGATGACATCGTTTTACGCCTGGCGCCAATTTCTGATGACCTTTCACGGCCCGTATCGGGGCAAGCAATCACACAAGCAATCGCCATCCGGCGAAGACAGCCACGCCCATGACGAGCCGCTGGACGACCATCATGATGGCCACGCCCTGAACCTGTCGGAAGTTCACGAGCCGCCATGGTCGATGCGCCTGCCGCTATTGATCCTCGCCATTGGCGCGCTTTTGGCTGGCGCGATTTTCGACAGCTTTTTCGTCGGTACGAATTCCGATGGCTTCTGGCACGGCACGATCGGGGCAATCACCGGCCATGGTGCTGGTGGCGCCGAGCATGTTCCCCTTTGGGTTGAATTCGCTCCGTTCGTCGTCACGCTGATCGGCTTCGCGATCGCCTACTACTATTATGTTGCCCATCCGGAACTGCCACCGCAGATGGCTGCGCGGAAGGGGCTCCTGTACACGTTCCTCTACAACAAATGGTATTTTGACGAGATTTACGACGCAGTACTCGTGCGGCCCATCATGTGGCTTGGCCGGCTGCTTTGGCGAGGCGGCGACGAACGCGTCATCGACGGTTTTGGCCCCAATGGAATTTCTGCGCGCGTGCTGGACGCAACGCGTGGCGCGGTACGGCTACAGACCGGCTACGTCTATCACTATGCGTTCGCGATGCTGGTCGGCGCGGTGGCCCTCACAACATGGTTCGTGTGGCACCTGATGGGGAGCGGTGCGCGATGAGCCACATTCCCCTTCTGACCCTTGTCAATTTCCTGCCGCTTCTTGGCGCGGTGTTCATTCTTGTGACGCGCGGAGAGAAAGAGATCGTGGCACGCAATGCGCGCTGGGTCGCTTTGCTCACCACGTCGGCCGTCCTTCTGGTGGCACTCTACATCTGGTCGCAGTTCGACGGGTCGTCGGCCCGCTTTCAATTCATGGAACAGGCGGCGTGGCTTGGCCGGGGCATCACCTACCGGGTGGGTGTCGACGGAATTTCGGTCCTGTTCGTCGTCCTCACCGCGCTCCTTATGCCATTTTGCATTCTGGCGAGCTGGAGGTCGGTCGAGCAGCGCGTGCCGGAATACATGATCGCCTTCCTGCTGCTCGAAACGATGATGATGGGCGTATTCACCTCGCTCAATCTCGTACTGTTCTACGTGTTCTTCGAAGGTGGCCTGATTCCGATGTTCCTGATCATCGGAGTCTGGGGAGGGAAAAGGCGCGTCTATGCCAGCTTCAAATTCTTTCTCTACACGCTGCTCGGCTCGCTGTTCATGCTGCTGGCCATCCTGTCGATGTATCTCTATGCCGGCACGACGGACATCGACACGCTGATCCGCACGGCGCATTTCCCGCCTGCCATGCAGACTTGGCTGTGGCTGGCATTCTTCGCGTCCTTTGCCGTCAAGATGCCGATGTGGCCGGTCCACACATGGCTGCCGGACGCCCATGTCGAAGCGCCGACCGCCGGGTCGGTGATCCTGGCAGGCATCCTTCTAAAAATGGGTGGTTACGGTTTCCTGCGCTTTTCCCTGCCCATGTTTCCCGATGCGTCGCTGGCGTTCGCGCCTTTCATCTTCGTGCTTTCAGTCGTGGCGATCATCTACACGTCGCTCGTCGCTCTGGCCCAGGAGGACATGAAGAAGCTCATCGCCTACTCGTCGGTAGCGCATATGGGCTTTGTGACGATGGGCATCTTTTCGCTGACGCAACAGGGCGTTGACGGCAGCATTTTCCAGATGCTTTCCCACGGCATCGTTTCCGGCGCACTGTTCCTCTGCGTGGGCGTTGTGTACGACCGCATGCATACGCGCGAAATCTCCGCCTATGGCGGGCTGGTGGAACGCATGCCGGTCTACGCGGCGTGTTTCATGGTGTTTTCGCTTGCCAATATGGGCTTGCCCGGCACTACCGGTTTCATCGGCGAATTCCTCACCATGCTGGGTACGTTCCCCGTGAATACATGGGTCGTGATTTTCGCCGCTTCGGGCATGATCCTGTCAGCAGCCTACATGCTCTATCTCTACCGGCGGATCGTCTTCGGGGCGCTGGTCAAGCCTGCGCTTCGGACCATTCAGGATCTGAGCATGCGCGAGATCGCAATCCTTGCGCCGCTGGTGGCGCTGACCATCGCCTTCGGTGTGTATCCGAAGCCCGTATTCGACGTGACCTCGGCATCGGTCGCCAATCTGCTGACGCAAAACAGAACCGCTTTGGCCCGGGAGCATCATTTCGCCTCGCGCCCGCAGCATCTGCGAACGGCGTCCGCCGCTGTTTCCCCACGTGCCGCGGCGACTCCTCTCGCGCTGGAGGCAAGGTGAACAGTATTCAAACCGATATTCTGGTTCTGCTGCCGGAACTGCTTCTCGTTCTGAGTGCCATGGCATGCCTGATGCTCGGAGCATTCCAGGGAAACCGGGCATTTGGTGCGCTGACTGTGGTGTCGATCGGCGCGCTTGCCACTTCCGCCTATTTCGTCGCGGTTCCCCTGACGCCTGCGGTCACGGCGTTCGACGGCGCTTTCGTGGCCGATGGCTTTGCCCGGTTCGTCAAGCTGCTCGTTCTGCTCGGGTCGGGCCTGACCCTGATCATGTCCCAGGAATTTCTCGAACGGGAAAAGATCGCCTCATTCGAGTTTCCGGTGCTCGTCCTGTTTGCCACGGTCGGCATGCTGGCCATGATTTCGGCGGCGAACTTCATCGCGCTGTATCTCGGTTTCGAACTCCAGAGTCTGTCGCTCTATGTGCTTGCCGCCTTCAATCGGGATTCGCTGCGTTCGAGCGAAGCGGGCCTCAAATACTTTGTCCTCGGCGCGCTTTCGTCCGGCATGATGCTCTACGGAATCTCGTTCATCTACGGGGCTACGGGAACGACGTCGTTCACGCTGGCGGCGCACGCACTCAGCCATCCCGAGCAGAATATCGGCGTGGTCATCGGCCTCGTGTTCCTGATTTCCGGCCTGGCTTTCAAGATCTCCGCCGTGCCGTTCCACATGTGGACGCCCGACGTCTATGAAGGCGCGCCGACGCCCATCACGGCGTTTTTCTCGATGGCGCCCAAGACGGCCGCCATGGCGCTGTTCCTGCGCGTGATGCTCGGTGCAATGCCAGGCGCAATCGAGGAATGGCGGCAGATCATCGTGTTCATCTCGATCCTTTCGATGGCCCTGGGATCGGTGGCGGCGATCGGACAGACCAACATCAAACGCCTGATGGCCTACAGTTCGATCGCCCATATGGGTTACGCGTTGCTTGGCCTGGCTGCCGGGACCGCAATCGGCGTGCAGGGCGTCCTGATCTATCTGGTGATCTATGTAATCACCAATGCCGGCGTGTTTGTCTGCATCATGGCAATGCGCCGGGAGGGCCGGATGGTCGAGACGATTGCCGATCTGGCAGGTCTGGCCCGCACACAGCCGCGCCTCGCGCTGGCTTTTGCCATCCTTCTGCTCAGCCTCGCGGGCATCCCGCCCTTCGCAGGGTTCTTTGCAAAATTCTATGTGTTTCTGGCGGCGATCGAGGCGCATCTGTACACGCTCGCCATCGTCGGCGTCGTCACCAGCGTAATTGGCGCGTATTACTATCTGCGCATCGTCAAGATCATGTATTTCGACGACCCCGCTCCCGCGTTCGAGGGCGGGCTTGGTTTGCGGCTTGGAACCATCGCGGCCGCGGCGAGCGCGTTCAACGTCCTTTTCGTCGTGATCGCCGCGCCGCTCGTGGCGCTGGCTCAGTCAGGCGCCCAGGCCTTGATTCCGTGACGCTGCAGGCGACCTGGCCCGCCGCCTATGCGTTGAGACAGTTCGCCGAACTTGATTCCACCAACGAGGAAGCACGCCGGCTTGCGGCCTCGGGCATAGAAGGGCCGATCTGGATTCGCGCTGACCGTCAAACGTCGGGACGCGGCCGACGGGGCAACGTTTGGGTCTCGACGGAAGGAAACCTCGCGGCGACCCTGCTTCTGCGCCCGGATCGTCCAACAGCCATATGCGCTCAATTGTCTTTCGTCGCTGCGCTCGCCGCGTCCGACATGATCGCCGCACACGCACCCATGGCCACGGTGCGGGTCAAATGGCCTAACGATGTGCTCGTCGACGAAAAAAAGATCGCCGGTATCCTGCTGGAGTCCGCGCAAGGCCGCGGTGCGCGACCGGACTGGCTGGGGGTCGGAATCGGCGTTAATCTTGTTTCCCGGCCCGATGACACGGAATTTCCCGCGATTGCCCTTTCCGAACTGGGGGTGCGCATTCCAGAAGCGGCAGAAGCATTGACCGCTCTCGCGATCTACTGGGATCGATGGCACCAAGTCTGGCTCGAACGGGGGTTCGCGCCGCTGCGCGATGCGTGGCTCGCCAGGGCCGCACGACTTGGCGAGCGCATTCGCGCCAGATTTGCGCATGGGGAGACGAGGGGCGTGTTCGAAGGAATAGACGAGAGCGGCGCGCTGATTCTTCGGGAACATCATGGCGCAGCACGCGCCATTCCCGCCGGCGAAATCTATTTTTAGGAACGCCATGCTGCTCGCGATCGATGCCGGCAACACCAACACGGTTTTCGCGGTACAAAACGACGCGGAAATCCGTGCGGAATGGCGGATCGTCACCGAACAGGCGCGCACGGCCGACGAATACGCCGTGCTGCTCGGGCCGTTGCTCGGCCTTGCAGGGCTTACCTTTGCCGATCTCCAGCACGCGATCATAGCCACCGTCGTGCCCGCGGCGCTGTTCGACATGCGGTTGTTCTGCCGACGCTATCTCCATTGCGAACCCCTGATCGTGGGAGAGCCCGATGTCGATCTCGGCATCGATGTGCTTGTCGATCGTCCGACGGCGGTAGGCGCCGATCGGCTCGTCAACGCGGTCGCGGCACACGAACGCTACAAGGGAGCGCTCATCGTCGTCGATTTCGGCACCGCGACCACATTCGATATCGTGAGCGCAGAAGGAAATTATGAAGGCGGCGTCATCGCACCGGGCGTCAACGTGTCGGCGGAGGCCTTGCATCTTGGCGCCGCGATGTTGCCGCGCGTGGCGGTCCAGCGGACGCAGTCGGTCATCGGCAGGGATACGGTTCCTGCCATGCAATCGGGCCTGTATTGGGGCTATGTCAGCCTTGTCGAAGGCCTGGTGGCGCGCATTAAAGCCGAATATGGAAGGCCCATGACGGTGATCGGCACGGGTGGCCTCGCCAATCTCTTCTACCGACAGACAGAGGCCATCGATCACCTTGACGCCGATCTGACGATAAGGGGTCTGGTCCTCATCCATGCCCGGAACGCAACTGGCCGATCCGCGCGTTTGAACTCCTGATGGAACAACGCAGCCCCCCGGACGAACTGGTCCTGCTGCCGCTCGGCGGCGCGGGCGAGATCGGCATGAATTTCAATGCCTATGGATTTGGGCCGCCCGACGACAGGCAATGGCTTGTCGTCGATTGTGGAGTCGTCTTCGGCCGCGAAAGCGCCACGCCCGGCGTTGACGTCATACTGCCTGATATCAGGTTCCTGGCCGAGCAGCGTGAGAACGTGCTTGCCATCGTGCTCACCCATGCGCATGAGGACCATATCGGCGCCGTGGCGCAGCTTTGGCCGCAATTGCGCTGTCCTATCCATGCGACGCCGTTCACGGCCCTTCTGGTCGCGCGCAAACTGGCGGAAGCGGGCCTCTCGGAGCGGGTCAAGGTCAATGCGGTTCCGCTGCAGGGCAGGCTGACGATCGGGCCGTTCCACATCAGCTTCATGTCCATCACCCATTCCATCCTCGAACCGAATGCTCTCGCCATTCGCACGCCGCTTGGAACCGTCGTGCATACGGGTGACTGGAAACTGGATCCCGATCCGCTCATCGGCGATGTCACCGATGGCGAGGCGTTTCGGGCGCTTGGCGATGAAGGCGTCTTGGCGCTTGTCTGCGACTCCACCAATGCGCTGGTCGCGGGAGAATCCGGTTCGGAAGGCGACGTGCGCAAGAACCTCATCGATCTTGTCGGCACGCTGGACGGACGAGTGGCGGTGACGGCCTTTGCCTCGAATGTCGCGCGACTGGAGTCGGTGGGAAAAGCCGCGCGCGCGCACGGGCGTCAGATCGCACTGGTCGGCCGCGCCATGCATCGCATCTTCGAAGCAGCGCGCGCCACCGGCTATCTCGCGGACTTCCCGGCCGTCATCGATGCCGCCGACGCAGCACATCTGCCGCCGCGGCGCGTGCTCTATCTCTGCACCGGAAGCCAGGGTGAGACACGCGCCGCTTTGACCCGCATCGCCGCCGGCGAACATCCCGATGTCGCACTCGGACCCGGCGATAGTGTGATCTTCTCGTCGCGGATCATTCCAGGCAATGATCTCGCGATCTTCGATCTGCAGAACAGACTCGCCGCGAAGGGGATCGAAGTCATCACGGAGCGCGACCACTTTGTGCACGTATCCGGCCATCCCTGCCGCAACGAGCTGGCGCAGATGTATCGCTGGGTTCGTCCCCAGATCGCGGTGCCGGTGCATGGCGAGATGCGGCATTTGACGGAACACGCCCGGCTCGCCCGCTCGCTCCAGGTGCCACAGGCCGTAGTTTTGCAGAACGGGCATATGCTGCGGATCGCTCCCGGCCGTGCCGAGATCGTGGATGAAACGCCGGCCGGCCGGCTGCATCTCGACGGCAAGATCCTCGTCGAGGAGAGCAAGGGGCACGCGCGAGCCCGCAACAATCTGGGTTATGCGGGCCTCATTGCCGTGACAGTGGCGCTGGATGAAAGAGGTCGCGTCGCCTCCGACCCTTCGCTGATCTTCGAAGGCATTCCGGACGCCGTTCATGCGACGATTCGCAATGCACTGGATCAGACATTGCAAAAGCATCGCGGCAAGCGCGGCGACGAACAGACGTTGAAGGAGAACGCACGCCTCGCCATCCGGCGCGCGGCGGCCAATAGCTGGGGAAAGAAGCCGGTCACCCGCGTGGAAGTCATCTGGGTCTGATGCATGACGGCGCCCGGCCGCCGAATTGATATGCCGGCTCGTCAGACCATAGGATGGGGCAACAGCAATCGAAGGCATCGCATGATCGGAAAACTCAACCATGTGGCCATTGCCACGAAAAATGCGTCGGAAGCGGCCAGCATCTATCGCGACACACTGGGGGCCAGGGTCTCCGATCCCGTGCCTCAGCCCGATCACGGTGTGACGACCATCTTTGTCGAGCTTCCGAATACGAAGATCGAGCTTCTCGAGCCGCTGGGTGACAATTCTCCCATCGCCAGGTTCCTCGAGAAGAACCCCAATGGCGGCATGCATCACGTCTGCTACGAGGTCGACGACATTTATGCGGCGCGGGACCGTCTCAAGGCGCAGGGGGCCACGATTACCGGCACGGGCGAACCGCGGATCGGCGCTCACGGCAAGCCGGTCATCTTTCTGCATCCCAAGGATTTCGTCGGCACGCTTGTCGAACTCGAACAGGCTTGAGGCGCCCCGATGCACTGGGTCGTGTTGTTCGGCGCTTTCGCCATTCTGTGGTTTCTGGCCCTGCAAATCCTTTTGCCGATCGGCCTTGCGCCTGCGGAAGAAAACAGCGGTGATCCGGCCGTTGGCGATCCTGGCGCACCGGTGCGGCCGCGACTCGGGCTCAAGCTCGCGGGCGCCACGGTCATCGCGGTGGTGGTCTGGACGATCTTTTATGCGCTTGTCGTAACCCGCATCATCGACGTTTAGCCCGGCCCCGATTTGCGGGGCCGGTCGGACGACACGGCGAATCTCTCCCTGAACTTGGCCGCTTCAGCGACGCATTGGACGTGGGGATAGCGCACATTCGTGCGCCTGTCACGTGGCTTTGTGCAAGGAAATGCTGAATTTTGCGGCCTGGGCGCCTGATCCGGCTTGACATGGGCGCCGGGCAGTTGAAGCGTGACCAGGCTGCGGCTAGGGGACCATGGCACTCATCACACGATGCTCGATGGCGTTGAGTCTGGTTGGACTTGTCGCGATGCTTTGGGCACCTGGCGCCTGTGCGGCGCCATGGCGGATCACGCATGATCATTGGTCCCATGCCGACGAAATGCGCTTCGAAGATTTCGTGCAGGCCATCGGCGAAACCAATTGCAGCTCATCCGAAAGCTGCCTGCGCAACGCCGCAAATCCGTACCGCAACTCCGATCAGGCCTTTGTCGACGTCGATGTCGATTGCGCCAAGCTGCCTTATCTCCTGCGCGGCTATTTCGCCTGGAAGAACGGTCTGCCGTTCAGTTATGCCAGCCGTGTCAGCGGCGAAGACAACGATCTGCGCTACACAAAATCCGCGAATCGCGTCGCCGAACGCCATGACATCGTGGATCCTGGCGAAGGAATCGATGCGCCCGAGACACTGCGGACCATGCTGTCCTCGGTCTATTCGGGCAGTTACCGTACCGATCCCGACGACGAGCGCGGTCTGCCGGCGGATTTCTATTCGCCCGCGCTGCGGCCGGGTTCGATCCGGCGCGGCACGATTGTTTACGACATCAACGGCCATGTCGGCATCGTCTACAAGGTCGATGGTGACGGGCGCATCTACTACATGGATGCCCACCCCGATTTCTCCATCACCCGCAGCGTCTATGGCGCGCAGTTCGGCCAGAGCCCCATGCATCTGGGTGGCGGCTTCAAGAACTGGCGGCCGTTTCGGCTGGTCGGCGCGCGACGCAACTCGGCCGGCCACTGGATCGGCGGGCACATCGTTCACGCGAAGAACGCGCAGGTCCCGGAATTCTCGCTCACGCAATATACCGGCACGGCGCCCAATCCTTCGGCGGACGTGAAGAAGGCCCGTTTTGTCTATGACGGCGTTGCATTGGGCTTTTACGAGTATGTTCGCGCCGCCGTGTCGGGTGGCAAGACGAGTTACAATCCCGTCTTCGAACTCCAGGCCACCATGCGCAGCCTGTGCAACGATCTGAACGATCGCGCGCAGTCGGTGGATCAGGCGATTGCCGAACGCGTTCCGGAGCAGCTGCACCCATCGAAGCTGCCGGACGACATCTATGATTCACACGACACGATCTGGGAAAGCTACGCCACGCCGGCGCGCGATGCCCGCATCCGGGCTGCGTTCCTGCAGTTCCAGCGCGATCTTGGCAATATCATCCGGCTGTGGATCAACCGCGACCCGCGCGTCGTCTATGACGGGCATTTTCTGAGGCAGGACCTCCAACAGGCCTATGCGCAGGAATCGCAGGCCTGCACCGTCACCTATCTGAATTCCACGAAGCATCCCGTGCCTCTGACATTCGATGAGATCGCCCATCGCCTGTTCCGCCTGTCGTTCGATCCGTATGACTGCATCGAACTGCGCTGGGGCGCGACAGGCGACGAGCGCGCCACCTGCACCGACGGCGCGCACAAGCTGCGCTGGTACGATTCCGAACAGACGATGCGCGACCGCATCGACCGCACGGCCGGCGCGCCCGAGGGCACGCCCATGCATCCGTCCGTCGACATCAAATCCCTGATCGACTCGATGGGCGAGCAGGTGAGCTTTCAGGGCATGATTCCCGTCGGCCGCTAGAGCGTTTCAAGTTTTGGTGGAAGCATAGCCAGCGTTTGCGATGTAGTTGGCACATTCGTCAGCGCCGATTGTGTCGATGAGCTTTCCGATGTGGCGCCAAGTGTCGGCGACGGTGCGCCGTTGAGCAGCTCGCAT
>DASXEA010000027.1:0-12215 GCA_036490345.1 Rhizomicrobium sp.
TGATGGCGGAGGTGACCGAGATCGCCCGCAGATATGCCGATCGCTGCGACCGGTCCAAGATCCCG
The DNA here is from genome assembly GCA_036490345.1 of Rhizomicrobium sp. GTDB lineage: Bacteria > Pseudomonadota > Alphaproteobacteria > Micropepsales > Micropepsaceae > Rhizomicrobium. Next base: position 66 of record DASXEA010000027.1, read on the forward strand.
TGTGTGTCCCACTGGCGGAAGGCGCCGCATTCCTGACCCGCTTGATACCGAGACCCGCACAATTCACCATGGCCGGCCCGATGGGAGGCCTTGGTGCGATGATTCTTGACCCGGAGTGACCGTGAACAGCGACATCCCCGCAGGCTTTGTGCCGCTCCGGCTTGTCATGGGTTTTCTCGATGGGAACGGCCCGCTCTACGGGAAATGGGCCGACGATCGTCTCCTGATCGGCTTTCGCGTCGAGAGGCGTCATTGCAATCCCGCAAGCGTGGCTCACGGCGGAATGCTGGCAACCTTTGCCGACATGCTGCTTCCGCTCGCGGCGCGCTTTCAAAGCGCAGCGGACATGGGCTTTCTTCCGACGATCAATCTTTCATGCGATTTTCTTGCGCCGGCTCCCCTGGGCGCCTGGGTGGAGGGTCGCGCAGACGCGCTCAGGACGACACGCAATCTGCTGTTTGCACAGGGAACAGCCGCAGCCGACGGCGTCCCCTGTTTGCGCGCCAACGGGATATTCAAGATCACGCAACAGGGCGCGGGCCGTTTCACGCTGGAAGCGTTGCTCGGATCCGGGCGCGATTGAATTCCACCGACCGCTGAATGCAATGGCGGCCTTTACGTCTTCCTATTCCGGTCAATACCGGTACGTGACTTCGACTCCCGTGGTGCGCGGCCGGAACGTGCTCGCCTCATAGAGAAGCGTGTTGGAGTCCTGGTGATTCAGGTCGATCTGCGGATGGGCGTCGAACACATTGTTCATGAACAATGCGAGATCCCAGCCGCCAAGCGTGGCGCCCGCACGCGCGGACACGTAGTTGGTTGACGGGTCGGCGACCAGATTGGGATCGAACGATTCCGAGAGCGGATTTTGCGTATTGAGCGGCCAGTTGTTGTGACTCTTGTATTCGTCATCGACGCGCACGTAGGAGTCGCGTCCGAAGGCGGAAAAGTCATATTCGAGACCAGCGGTGACCGACCAGGGTGAAATCCACGGCTGGCCGCCCACGGCATCGCCGTTTGCGACGAGAAGCGAGCCGTCGGCCGAGAATGCGTTGGCGGAATAGCGGGCATCGGTATAGCCGACCGTGAGATCGGCATGCAGGGCATCGGTAATCTGAAGATCGCCCTGCAGGTCGAAGCCCTTGCTGACCGCCTGGCCGAGATTGGCCGTGTACTGCAGACCGCACAGCGGCAGATAGACGTCCTGCTGAATGCGATCCCAGTTGATGTAGTAGACGCTGGCCTGTGTGCTCAACCGCCCACCGAACCATTTGTCCTTGGCGCCCAGTTCGTAGCTCCACACCGTGTCGGAACTGTAGGAATCCGGTACCGACGGAACGCCACAGGCGGCAAGCGGGAAGGGCGGATTGGCACCGCCGATACGATAGCCTTTCGCGACCGTCGCGTAGAGAAGATCGTCAGGCGTCATCTGAAAATCGAGGCTGACTTTCGGCGTGATCGGCGATTCGCTCTTCTGGCCTGCGCCGCTGCTTGGTCCGAAGTTCTGAGGGCCATCGGCGAAGTTGGTAAAGTCGAACTGGGTATGCGCATAGCGCAGACCCGCTTCGATCTTCCACTGATCGGTGAAGCTGTAGGTTGCGTCGATAAAGGCGGCCGTTTGCTGATCGTGGGCCAGCGTGTCGTTGATGTAGTCGTCTCCGTTCGGCAGAAGATTCTCGCCCCAGGCCTGGAGAAGGGTTTCGCTCCAGAGATATTGCGTGATCGCCGCGAGTTGCGGGTCGTTAATCTCCTCTTTGCTTTCCTGCTCGTTGTGCGCATAGAAAAGCCCTACTACCCAGGTGAGACGCGCATTGGGATCCGACGATTGCAGTCGCACTTCCTGCGTGAAGTCGCGTTGCGTGTTCGTGATCGGCGCATGTGCCACATAATTGGGCAGGCCCGGCAGATTGATGCCGCTGGGCGTCAGCAACGGATACAGGCCCGTACGGCACTGTCCCGGGGCGCAAGGGTCGCCAAACGGATCGGTGCCGTCGAGCAGGATCTGCTGGAAGTAGGAGAGATTGTAGAGCGTGCCGCTATAATTATCGACATGCTCGCCGCGGCTGAACCAGGAGCTGTTCGAGATGAGTTCCGCGAAGCCCGCATCGTAGTGCATGTTGAGGGAGGCCAGGTAGAATTTGTCCTTGTCTTCCAGGCGGTCTGGTGTCGCGGCGCGATAGTCGTCGGAACCGGGATCGGATAGCGCAACCCAATACTGATCCTCGTCCCTGACATAACGGTTCTGATAATCGAACGCCGGCGTGATGGTCAGGTTCTGGATCGGCGCCCAGGTGAGTGCGCCGCGCAGGGTATACGTGTCGGTGCTGTTGGCGTTGGACGCCGTCGTCTTGCCGGTAAGTGGATCGACCTGGTCGATCCAGCCGCCGTCGCGGCGATCCCAGGCGCTCACGCGAAAGCCGAGGGAATTCTCGACGATGGGGCCACCGAATGCTCCACCCGCTTCGTAGCTTGGCGCGCCGTTCTGGGTGAAGGAAACCTCACCACGCGCCAGCCCGGTATAATCGGCCAGGCTCGGCTGGGGCGTGATGTAGCGGATGGTTCCGCCTTCGGAGCCCGCGCCGAACAGCGTGCCCTGCGGGCCGCGCAGGACTTCGACCCGTTCGAGGTCGAACACCGAAGGAAGCGAGTTGTCGGAACCAAATCCCAGATTGCGGATCTGGATCGGTGTGTCATCGATGTAGATGCCGGTGGTGCCCGAGCCGGCCTGAGAGTCGATGCCGCGGATCGAGATGTCGTTCGTGGTCGTGTCGAAGGTCACTCCCGGCGTGAAGCGGGCGAGATCAGCAAAGGATTTGACGCCCAGCACGTCCATCTTCAGATCGGTAAAGGCGCTGATGCTAACCGGGACCCGGCTCAGCTTCTCCTCGCGCCGAGTTGCCGTCACTACCACTTCCTCGATCGCGCCCGTCTCATGGGCCGCGGGTGCGGCGGTAGGTGCCGTCTGGGCGGCCGCGTGCGCAGCCGGCAGAAACAGGGCCGATGCCAGCGAAAGCTGCGCGAGAACTCTTGTTGGATCGAGACGCATGCGGCCCCCCCTGCCTGTGGCCCCCCGGGCCGGTAAAAATCCCCACCGGCAAGGCCAACGCGCCGTGCCGGATGTCCATGTTTCACTGCGCAGCCCGTTTGACAAGCCTCTGAGAGGCGGCCCTCAAGGTCATGGCATAAGCCTGTCCAGAATCCCGTTGCACAGGGCTTCGCGCAACCTTGCATTCTCGGCCTCGAGGTCGCGAATTCTCTGTTCCGGCCCTGGCTCGTGTCCGCCGGCATCGAAACCGGCCCGCGCCTCGTCCATCCTTGCGCGGAGGATCGGATATTTGCGGCACAGCCGCCGCAGCTCGTCGGCCGGAAAGGCCATGACGCGCAGATCGGTTTCGGCCGTCACGGTCTCCCGATAGGTCGAAGCATGATCGAGAGCCTCGATACCGATCATGTCCCCAGGTTCCAGTTTCACCGGCTGGTCATCGTGCTCGATGCGGGCCTGGCCGGCGACGACAAGATAGAATTCGCCGGCCTCCCGCCCCGCCACCGTGACATGCGCATGTTCGCGCACGATCGACGCCGTCGGAACTTCGAGGATGGTGTGCAGCGTATCCATGTCGAGACCATGAAACAGCGGCTGTCGCCGGAGCATGTTCCAGGTGATCGCGAAGCGGCGCCGGCTGAGGCCGGTGACGAACCCATTGGCGATGATGCCGACCGGCAGTGCGAACAGCGCGAGGCCGGTGACCATCGTTACGCAGGCAAGAAATTTTCCAAGCGGGGTTTGCGGTGCGATGTCGCCATAGCCGACGGTCGTCAGCGTGGTGAGCGCCCAGTACATCGCGCCCGGCATGGTTCCGAGCGTATTCGGCTGCACCTTGCCTTCGACGAGATGCATGAGTTCTCCGAACAGGCACATGGTTCCGAGCAGCAGGATTGTCGAGGCGAGAAGGGCAGAACGTTCCGCGAGGAGCACGCCGAGCAGGGCCTGGAGAGCCTGGGAATAGCGCGCAAGCTTGAGAAGGCGGAACAATCGGAAGATTCGCAGCACGCGCAAATCGATGCCGAAGAACAGGCCGAGATAGCTCGGAGCGAATGCGAGAAAATCGATCAACATCATCGGACGCAGTGCGAAAGTGATCCGCCCGCGAAGGGGGCCGCGCGACGCAATTCGCGGATCCTCCGTCGCGGACCACACCCGAACAATATATTCGAGCGTGTAGATGCCGAGCGAAATCTCCTCGAACGTAAAGAAAAGGCCGTGAAACCTGGCGCCGATGGACGGAATGCTTTCAAGCGCGACGGCTGCGACATTCGCGACGATCAGCACGATCAGGGCGGCTTCGATGATGCGGCCCCAGACGCTGTCGCTCTGTCCTTCCTCGAGCAGGGTGTGCACCCATTGCCGAAAACTCTCGCGTTCGGACTGGCGGGACGCGGCGTCTTCCGGTTCGAGGGAAGAGGGCGCCGCGGTTGGCTGGAGCGCTGTCGTAGGTTCGGGGAGCGCGCCGCTGAGTTCGCGAAACAGGGCATGCGCGCGCAAGGCCTCGGCTTCGTCGCGATAGTCCAGATGCGCTCGCAGGGTTCCCGCCGGGTCGATCAGCCAGAAGCTCCAGCGCTTTCCGTCCCGCAACGGGGACGGAGCGTCCGGAATTGGGTCTCTGCGCTGCTCTGCGGGCGTGTCGCTCACAACATTCCTCCGAGCGGCTCGGGGCGCTGCATTGCCGTTGCCCCGAATTCAAGCGTTCCTGTGCGGTGCGTCGGCCGGCCGTTCATTGTTTTCGGCCTGTCCGGCTCGCCGTTCCCGCCGACTGGCGCTGGCACATCTCCCATCCGTTCCCGCTCCCAGGAATTGCCGTCGAATACAATGCGACCTTTCTCGAGTATGATGACCCGGTCGGCGATGTCGATGGTTTCACGGTCGTGGGCGACGACGAATGTGATGCGGCTTTCGCGCCTTTCGCACAGGGTGCGCCGGATGATGTCCGAGACGGCGCTGTCGAGCGCGGCCCCCGGTTCGTCGAGCACCAGGACGCGAGGCTGGCGCAACAGGGCGCGCGCCAGCGCCACGAGTTGTCGTTCCCCGCCCGAAAGTCTTGCGCCGCGTTCGCCTACGATGGTTTCGATGCCTTCCGGCAACCGGGCGAGCAAGGGACCGAGACCGCAATGTGCGACGACCGCCTGCAACTCGGCGTCGGTCGCGCGAGGGGCGGCATAGCGAAGGTTGTCGGCGAGACTTGTGTGGAACAGGAAGGGTTCCTGGAACAGAGCCGAAGTTGCCATGCGCCATGCGGCCGGGTCCCAATCGTCCAGCGCGACGCCGCCGGCCAGAACAGCGCCGCTGTTCGGGGGCTGCAAGCCCAGGATCACGTCGAGCAGGGTCGATTTGCCCGATCCGTTGCCGCCGACGATGGCCACGATCTCGCCCGGCATGGCCGCCAGCGAGATACGGTCGAGTGTCGCGCGCTCGGCCCCCGGATGCGTGAAGGAAACAGCGCGGACCTCAACCGCGAGAGCGCCGTCGACAAGAGACGTTCCCTTCGTGGGGGGCGGCGCAAGGTCTTCGAGCCACGCGCCAATCCGGGCGAGAACCGCATGCGCCTGCTTGTAATGTCCGAGATACTGCCCGGCATTGCGGATCGGTTCGCGCAGCAATTCCATGTAGGCGATAAAGGCAACGAGACCGCCCGATGTCAGCGTGCGCTCGAACACCAGAACCGCGCCGTACCAGGCGATCGCGAGAAAGCCCAGCGTTTCCGCGAGCTGCAGCAACGGCTCGAGCCGTGCAGTCACCAGCCCAGCCTTCATCTCGGTGCGCGTCAGATTCGCGTTCATGCGATCGAGACGCTCCAACTCATCTGTCTCGCTGCCCGCAGCCTTGATGATGCGAAATCCTTCCAGGGTCTCCTGCAGACATCCCCCGAGTCGCGCCCATCGCCGGTGGATGTCCCGTTCCATCCCGCCGAGGGGGCGACCGGCGATTTGCGCGAGCACCGCCACGGCCGCGAGGACGATGAGTACGACCAGACCGAGCGAGGGCTGCATCCACAGCATGAGCGCGAGAACGCCGATAACGGTCATCGCCGAGAACGGAAAATCGGCAAGCAGATAGATCGCGTGCGCATCGATCACTTCGGAGTCGCGCATGATCCGGTGCGCGGTCTCGCCCGTTCTGATCGCGGCAAGAAACGATAGCGGCTGGTCGAGAAGGCGGGCGTAAAGATGCGTCCGCAGCCTGCGTGTCGCTTCGGCGACCAGCCGCGATTCGCTACGCAGATAGGCGGCGTGGAGGGCATAGAGAACCGCGGCGACACAAAGCGTCGTCATCCCGTTGCGAACGATCGTTCGGAAGGCGTCGGTGCGCGACACGGCGGCATCGACGGTCGCGCCGAGCAGAAGGGGGATGGAAAGTTCGCAAAGCCAGACTCCCACAAGCGTTACGGCAAGAACCGCGAGCTGCGATGCACCGACGTCGAAGACATGGCGAAGAAGCGCCGCGGGACCGCGGCCGTCCGCCGGTTCGCTCATGAGCATTCGCCGAGCCGGGCGCGAAGTTCCTTGGGCAGGGAAAACAGGCCCTGATGCTGCCGGCCGTCATAGTAGCGAAGCCGCTCGGTAAGGCCGCGCGCCGCGATGACGCGATCGATCCGGTCGCTGGGGACCGTTTCCGGGTCGACCGAGTCCGAGGCGATGACGAAACCCCAGCCGGCGCCAAACGAGGGCACGAACGTCGCATAGCTGGGCATGTGAGCGAACAGGCCGGCGAGATTCTGGCGGACGCGCAGATGATCGCGGCATTCGCGGATGTCGCACTGCATGGCCTGTACGACGAGAAGACCGCCGTCGTTCAGCCGGTCCTTCAGCGTGCGGTAGAAATCGCGCGTGCAGAGCCGTTCCGCCGGACCTCCTTCGAACAGGTCGACGAGGTCGATGAAGATGACGTCGAAGCGTTCTGCGTTCGTGTTGACGAAATCGAAGCCGTCGCTGATGACGAGGCGGACGCGCGGGTCGTCGAAACTGCCCTGGTGCCAGGACGAAAGGTGCTTGCGTGCGAGGGCGACGAGATCGCGGTCGATATCGACCATCACCACCCGCTCGACATCGGCGTGCTTCAGCGTTTCGCGAAGCGTGGCGCCTTCGCCGCCGCCGACGATCAGAACGCGTCGCGGGCATGGATGCAGGCACAGCGCGGGCTGCACCAGGGCTTCATGATAGATGTGCTCGTCGGCTTCGACGGATTGCAGGGCGGTGTCGAGCAACAGGGCTTTTCCGAGTTCCGCAAATTCCACGATTTCCACGTTCTGAAATTCCGTTTTGCAAGACACGAGCGTGCGGATGCGCACGAACCAATGGCCGCCCGCCCCATCGTCGCGGTCGATATGGAGTTCGTCCTGCGGGCCGCCCAATTCGGGCACATCCGCGGATGCCTCCTCCCAGCCGTTTGTGTCGGGCTCGCCCCGTGGGAGGGACACGATGCGGGGATCCTTTGCGCCGAACGCCTCGATCAGAAAATTTGCGGCACAGTCGGCGCTTAGCGACTCGTTGCAGGTGAAGATGTCGATGGCGGCGAAGCGGCGTTCCGGCCAGATATGCACGGCGAGGTGCGCTTCGGCGATGAGGACAAAGCCGGATATGCCGTGTGGCTCGAAGCGGTGGAACCGCTCGGCTGCGACGCGCGCTTCCGCCCGGGTCGCAGCCTCGAGCATGATGCGCCGCACCCAGTCGAGATCGTCGAGGTGCGGCGTCGCGCAGCCATGCAGGTCCAGCAGCCATTGGCTGCCGCCAGGCGGCTCCGGATGCCGGGTGGCCGCCAAAGCGGGCAGGGCACTTCCGGGCGACATGACTACTCCCCCCATTCCCCGACCAGGAACACGTCGGCTTGCAAAGCCGTGCAACGCGATTAATATGTGCGTTGCGCACATATTTGTTGATAGCACCGAAAATTATATAAGGTCAAGTAGTACGTTGAACATAGGTTCAGGCATTGCCTGGCAGCCAAATCGGGGGGTGTGACATGGAGCGGCGGGAATCCATCCGGGGGATCGAGCGGGCAGTGGTTCAGCTGGCGCGGAGCCTGGGGCGAAGGCATCTCGGCCGCCACATCGAGCGCAAGCTCGGCAAAATCGTTGGCCTGTCGAGCCTTGCGGTCGTCGATGCGGTGGAGGAATGTGCCGAAAGCGGCACGTTCGCGACCGTCGGGCTGATCGCGCGGCGTATCGGCGTGGACCCGTCGCGTGCCAGCCGCATGGTGACGGCAGCGCTTCGGGCAGGCTATGTCAGGCGCGTGGCTTCACAGGACGATGGCCGGAAAAGCTGCCTGATGCTGACGGCGAAGGGATCGGATGCCGCGACGGCGGTGCGAGGGTTGCGGACACGCTTTTTCCTGGCGCGGTTGCAGGTCTGGCCCGATGCCGACTGTCAGGATCTCTGCAGGCTGCTGACGAAGCTCGCACACGATATGGGGACACGAAAAAGGCCTGACGATTCCGCCGAGATGGGCGTTTTCGAAGAGGATGGCGGCGAAGAGGGCGCGATCGTCCTGCTTCATCCGGCCGCGACGCAAGCCCCGGCGCGCACGAGACGGCGGACAAAAACAGGCTGAGCCGCGCGAAGGTTTCATAAGGCACGACACGAACGGACGATGATGCAATCTCTCGACAGTGGTCTCTCCCACGCCGACACCGGCACCAAACAGGATGCCGCCAGCGCGCCTCACGGCCAGAGCCGATCCGGCGCGCTGGTTCTTGGCGCGCTCGGCGTGGTGTTCGGCGATATCGGGACCAGTCCGATCTACGCCATGCGCGAATCCGTGCGGGCCACGGGCGGAGCGCTGCCGGCGCCAGCCGCCGTCATGGGTGCGCTCTCGGCCATCGTCTGGGCGCTGATCCTCGTCGTCACGATCAAATACGTCATTCTCATCATGCGCGCCGACAATGACGGCGAGGGCGGCGTGCTTGCGCTCGCCTCGCTGGCACATCGCTCGCCTGGCCTCACGCGCCGAGTCAAGCAGACGATCGGCATCGCAGCACTCTTGGGGCTCGCGCTGTTCTTCGGCGACGGCATGCTGACACCGGCCATCTCCGTGCTGAGTGCCGTCGAAGGCCTCACCGTTGAATCATCGAGTTTTCAGCCGCTCATCATTCCGCTGACCCTGGCGATCCTTATCGGTCTGTTCGCGATGCAGAGCCGCGGCACGGCGAAGATCGGACGGTTGTTCGGGCCGATCATGGTCCTGTGGTTCGTCGTGCTGGCCGCATTGGGAATTCGCGGCATTCTGCTCGCGCCAAAAATTCTGCTGGCGCTCAATCCGTTCTACGCCGCCATGCTGTTCGTCCACGCGCCATGGACGGCATTCGTGGCGCTGGGCGCCGTGGTGCTCGCGGTAACCGGATGCGAAGCGCTCTACGCGGATATGGGGCATTTCGGCAAGGAGCCCATCCGCCACGCGTGGCTGTTCATCGTGCTGCCGGCGCTTCTGCTCAACTATATGGGACAGGGCGCGCAGATCCTGCACGATCCTTCGCTCGCAGGCATTCCGTTCTACGCATTGGCGCCGCATTGGGCGCATTATCCTCTGGTGTTTCTGGCGACCATCGCCACGATCATCGCCTCGCAGGCCGTGATCTCCGGCGTCTTTTCCATCGCCCGCCAGGCCGTGCAGCTGGGGCGTTTGCCCCGCATGGAAATCCGCCACACCTCGGCCACCGATTACGGCCAGATCTACGTGCCGCGCATGAATGCGATTCTGTGCATCGGCGTCGTGCTGATCGTGTTGATCTTCCACAATTCGAGCGCGCTCGCCGCCGCCTACGGCATCGCGGTCAGCGGCGTGATGGTGATCGACACCTTCCACGCCTCCATCGTCGCCAACCGCCAGTGGCGGTGGGGCTTTCGCACGGCGGCCTGCGTGTTCGGCACGCTGGCGCTCATCGATCTCGCTTTCCTGAGCGCCAATTCGCTGAAGGTGGTGCAGGGGGGCTGGTTGCCGCTCTTCATCGCGGCCTGCGTGTTTGCACTCATGGAGGTCTGGCGTGTAGGCCGCCGGGCCCATCTCGAGAAGCTGCGCAGCGAAGCCTTGCCGCTCGACCTGTTCCTCGAGCGGGCCGACAAAACGCCGCAGCGCGTGGCCGGCACCGCCGTGTTCATGACGGCGCGTGGCGATCTGGTGCCGGGCGCGCTGCTCCACAGCCTGAAACACTACAAGGTGCTCCATGAGCGCGTGGTGATCGTCCATGTCGCGGTGGAGGATGTGCCGATCGTGCCCGTCGCGCGGCGCGTCAGCATCCGCAAGCTCGGCAAGGGCTTCTTCGCCGCCAGCATCCATCACGGGTTTTTCGAAGCGCCCGACGTGCCCTGCATTCTCGAAGGCGCACGCCCTTACGGGCTCGTCGTCGATGTTGCCACGACCACGTTTTTCATCGGGCGCGAAACTCTTGTGCCCTCGGAATCGCCGGCCCTGGGACGCTGGTCGACCTGGATCTATCTGCGTCTGGCGGCTTCGGCGCTGTCGCCGGCACGATTCTATCGCCTGCCGCCCAACCGCGTCGTGGAGTTCGGCACCCAAATCGAGCTCTAGCGACCCCAAAAAGTCGGGGCCTCCGCCAGAATTTTCTTGTAGGGCAAATTCTTACAATATATGTAGGAAAAAACCTTATGAGAGCTGGAGAGTCGATGAGGCAGATGGCGCCGATCTTTTTTGCCCTGCTGTTCGGCGGGGGCACGCTGGGAGTGATGGTGTCGTTGGCAACCAGCATCAAGCGCGGCAGGCCCGAGCCGGCGGCGCCACAAGAGGAAATCCGCGCCCTCGCCAGCCGGCCGGCGCCGCAACCGGAATTGGAATCTGAGCCGGCAATGCCGCTCCTGGCTTCGTTGCCGCTGGAGGAGGCCGTCGAGGCGGCAGCGCCTGCGCGCCCCCAATCGCGCCCCAGGGGGCAGGATGCGGGCGGCAAGGCTGCCATCAGACGCCAGGCGCGGCTTGCGGCCCGCGCCGCGGCGGGCTGACGCGACCGCTTTCGCCCCCCGCAGCGATGCGCAACACTTCGCCACGGACGACAGCGCGGGAACGGTGGCATGGCAGAACGGTTCGAGGGCTTCCCCAAGGATTTCTTCGCGTTCTTCCGCGAGCTGAAGGCGCATAACGAGCGGGTTTGGTTCGAGGCCAACAAGCAGCGCTTCCGCGACTCCGTGCAGGCGCCGATGAGTCTGTTCATTGCGGCGATGGCGCCGCGGCTCGCGAAAATCTCCAAGCGCTTCACCGCCGACCCCAGACCCAATGGCGGCTCGATGTTCCGCATCTATCGCGATGTGCGCTTCGCAAAAGACAAGCGTCCCTACAAGGAACACGCCGCCTGCCATTTCCGTCACGCGCTGGGCCGCGACGTGCATGCGCCGGGCTTCTACATGCATTTCGGGCCGGGAGAAATTTTCTTTGGCGGTGGATTGTGGATGCCGCCGCCCGACGCCCTGGCGAAGATCCGCGGTGCGATCGCCATCAAACAGGCCGCGTGGAAAACAATCGTGACCGACGCGAAGTTTGTGCGGCAGTTCGGAGGCGTGAAGGGCGACACGCTGACCCGGCCGCCGCGCGGCTTTGCGCCGGATCATCCCTTCATCGAGGATATCAGGCGCAAATCGTTCTTCGTGATGCATGAAGGCGATGCGAAACTCGCCGCATCACCCAAACTCGTGGACGCAGTCGCGAAAAGCTTCGCCGCCGCGAGCCCGTTGCTCAAATTCCTCTGCGGCGCCGTTGACGTGCCGTTCTGATCGCGCGCAAGCGTTGCCTCGTCGAAACGGCCGTCGATCAACGGCTTGAAATTGCCCCGGGGAATTGTCTTCGATGCGAAAGAATGCCGGTACCCAGACGCAATTCCGGGCCGTGGCGCTCCTTCTCGTTCTCCTGCTCGTGCCTGCGGTTTGGGTGAAGCTGATGCTTCGCAAATCATCAGGCGAGATGGTTCTGCCATATCTGGCTTTCGCCGTTCCGTGTATCGCCGTGGCGGTCGTAGCCCCGTTGCTGAGGACTTGGGAGGGACGCGGCGCGTCGCCCAGGACGCTGGCAGTTGCATGGAGCCTATGCATGACGATTCTCTTGTTCGGAGTTTTTGCCTCGACCTTCTATTCGGCTGCCGAACTTCGCCTCATGGATCG
>DASXEA010000041.1:0-124861 GCA_036490345.1 Rhizomicrobium sp.
TATCGGGGCAATTGGCGGATCGACCGGACCGATCTTTTCCAGAGTAGCGGCAAAGTCTTCTGCCACCGCTCGAAGCGTTGTTCGGTACAACTTCGTGCGAAGCAATTGAGCCGCCACACCATCCGTCAACGCGTGCCAATCATCGCCGCTGATACGCGACGTGTTACGTGCCTCCAGCAATCGACGGTGGGCACCCGCTAACGCTCCATCCACTTCATTGAACTCAGACTCGAAGTTTTCACGCGCGCCATTGACTACCACCGTATTGAAATGGTTCTCCATTCCCGTATGGAGAACTCCTTCGCGGCGAACGAGATCCGAAGTCTTGTCGAACACAAACAGCTGACGGCCCCGCCCACCGATACTGAAGCGCTTCAACACCGATTGTGGTACGTAGTGGTGCCTCTTTGATTCTGTGGCCATTGCCTTATTCCAGATCCAGGTTTGAGTACCGCTTTCAGCGCTCTGATTTTTGATAAATCTGGGCAGCGCCACTCACGCGATGCTACTGCATAAGATGCTGCGTGAGAGATCGGGATTGCTCCTGGAATTTGCGAGGATTTGACCGTTGGAGATGTTCCAAGTTCTGGAGCTTCCAACGAATCGCCGGCAACTGATCGACATTTGGAATGTCGAGGAGCGTCCAATCTGGTGCGAGCGTTACGAGCGACAGAAGAAATTGGCGTTCGTTCGTATCCAGATCGCGGTGAAGCTGGACCAGCATTCGCTCGCGTGTTGTGATTAGTTCTTCGAGAGTGACGGGAGCGGTCGTCATGCCGACGAAGTTGTTCTCATAGTCCCGCGTGACATCGCGAAGGCGTGGATACAGGACCTCGTGGACCGGACGAGTATGGCTCGCCAGGTAAACGACGAAGGCCCGGCGGATTCCGTTCGTGATCCCTTCATTCTCGAACAGCTGCAGGACGTCGAAGAGGTCGCGAGGGTGCTGTCTGTCGAGCGCGGCAACGAGCTTCCCGCCATAGAGGTCTTCAAGCGAGGCGACAGGAATTTCGAGATCGGCCAGCAACGTTTCTCTCGCACGCGGCGTGAGCGATGCGAGGCGAACCGGCCGGACCGTTCCGCGCAAAACGAAGTTGACCTCGATCTTCACTTCGATGGAGCCGCGCCGAACCAGAAGTTTCGTCTCACCGGCGCCGGCCGCCGTGGTGGCGCGTGTCTGGAACCCGCTCCTGCTGAGACGTTCCGAAGCCTGCCGTATCGCATCGTTGATACGGCGCAGTGCCTGTTCGCGAGGAACCATCGGGTCGGTGAAGACAAGGTCCAAGTCCACCGACAGGCGCGGCATGTCTCGCGTGAAGAGGTTGATCGCCGTTCCGCCTTTCAGAGCCAGAGCGTCATCCGTGAATACGAACGGCGCAACCTGCACCAGCATCCGTGCGGTATCGAGGTAGAGCTGGTTCACGGCTTCAGCACCAGCAGCCCGTCAGAGGATCGGGATACCCAGCGGCGATTGCTGCCGGTCGGCAGTTTGTCCGGTTTGAGCTTTACCGCCCAAGGAAGCGAACTCTCCTTTCCGAGTTGCAGGCAGAGCCTGACTGTCTTCACGCTCGTGCAGTGTCGCAAGAGCGCACCCAATACATCGGCACGAATATTGTACGTGCTTTCGACGAGCTCGCGCGCTTCCTGCATCGGCTGGCGGACACCAACCTCGCTCAACACTTCAAGCAACGCCCGCTCCGGAGCGGACACATGAGGCGCACCACTGCGCCGCTCGAATGGACCGACATGGAGCAAGGCGCTGGGCTTTTCGTCGAACAGGCGCTTGCGATGATATTCCGCCGGAAAGCGCTCTGTGAACCAGCGCGGGAGCGTGGCCGCCGCCCATCCGTAGAGATGCAGGATCGGCTGCTGCGACACATATTGGCGGACGCCATACCAATCGAGAGCGGATTTGCCCCCGACGTGCAGACCTTCCAGCTTACGCTGCAAAACCAGCAGGCTTGGATTAAGCACCAAGGTATCGTTCGGCCTGCTGTACACGCCGCGGGCAAGCCGCGTCAGCCAGCCCGAGCGCACATAGTGGACGGCGAGGTCTGCCGATATGCCGAGACCAGCAAGATCCTCAGGCGTCAGCGGGGCGCCGGGCGCGAGCCTGGTATAGAGTGTGTTTAGTTTGTTTCTCTCTGTCGTAGCCATGCTACGATTATATGCACTTTTCCAAACGGAAGACAAGATTAGATTTATCGGAATTATCGTAGCTGGAATACGATAATTCATACTTTCTCAAACATAACCCGCGGTTCCCGTCGTGATCGCGGCACTTAAGCGTCACCGGCGCGGCATGGACCGTCGCGGACAAAAGGTCTTCCGGTTCACGAAGTGCGGGCGTCTCTAAAGCCCTCATGGCGGCAGTCAAGAAAGCGACCGGCCCGGACGTGTCGTTCCTGACCTTCCACATCTTCTGCCACACCTACGCGGCCTGGATGCGCCGCTACGCCGGCCTCGACAAGACGAGCCCCTTATCGCGACGGGCCGCTGGCGCGATGAAGCGTCGGTGGCGCGCTACACGCATGTGGTCGCAAGTGAGGAAAGACAGAGGGCGACGCTGCTACCCGTGGGAAAGGCGTTCTCCTGCTGCTCAATCTCCGACACGAAAGGCGTCTTGTTTCCCTTCACACGGGAGGGGTCACAGGTTCAATCCCTGTCGCGCCCACCACGCTTCGCTCGCTTTGCGAGCTACGTCTCGGCAGGCCAGCCTCAGTGTTTTCCGCGAAGCGAGCGGAAGGCAGGCCGCGCCGAAGTTCAAAGGGCATAGGCTGGCTCGGGACCGAGGGGCGGCGGCATGACCTGCAGCGGCAATGGCTGCGGCCCGGTGTTCGCGGACCGGCCCTAGCGCCGGACCCCGCCTGTTATCACTTTTTAGGTTTTATGGAAACTGACGCGGTTTGTAGGCCGTTTGATCAATCGCGTCAACCCCCCGCCGCAACCCCCACTTTCCTTCAAGTCGCCCGATAGCCCGACCCAACCTATTGCGAGTCGTTCGCCAATGGAGTTCTCTGCGAATGCGAGTCATTCGCATTTGGTGCTTTCTTGATGACCGCCGCGAACCAACCCGAAGAAAGCCAAACGGAGGAACTCTTGACCCGACCTGGAAAATTCCTGGCGATGGCCTTGCCAGCCGCCATGCTTTTGGCCTCGACCGGCGCCTTTGCCGCGACCGGCGATATCTTTGGCCGCATCGCGGCACCCGCCGGCGTGACACAGACGGCGATGCCGGATGCCGCTCCGATGCACGTCATCCTGAGCCTGCCGCTCTCCGACGCCGCCGGCGCGGCCCAATTCGGCGCCAGCGTGTCCGACCCGGACAGCCCGACCTACGGCCACTATCTGACGCCGGCGCAATTCGCCGCGCGCTTCGGCGCGAGCAAGAGTGACTACCAAACGCTGCGCAATTGGGCGAAGGCCAACGGCCTTCAGCTCGGTGCGCGCACGTCGAGCCGCACCACCGTTTCGCTGACCGGCACGGCGGGACAATTCGCATCGCTATTCAACACGCGTTTTGCGTCATTCCACACGGACGCGCATGGCGACGGCTATGTGATGCTGAAGGAGCCGCAGCTTCCCGCCATCCTCACCGGCAAGATCGACGGCGTGATCGGCCTCGAAAGCGCGGGCAACCACGCGTGGCTTGCGCATCCGGGGAAGAAGGGCCTCAATCCCGTGGGCAGCGGCATCGACGGCTATGCGCCGACCGATATCCGGACCGCCTATGACATTCCCGCTCAAACCAACTCCAACAAGACCGAAGTGCTCGCGCTGTTCGAAGAATCCGGTTTCCCGGCCAACGACATGACCGTCTATTACAACGAGTACAAGCTGACGTCCGTGCCGATCACGCTGATCGGCGTGAATGGATCTGGCACCGGATCCGGTGGTGCGACCGTCGAAACCGATCTCGATCTGCAGGCGTCGATCGGCGCGAACCCGAATCTGAGCCAGATTCTGATGTATATCGACGAGAACGGCAGTTTCTCGAGCCAGCTTGTCGACAGCTTCAATCAGATCGCGCAGGATGATCAGGCCACTGTTCTCAGCGTCTCCTATGGTCTCGATGAAAATCAGCAAGGCGAGACGGCGGTCAAAGCCGAGAACACCGCGCTGACCCAGCTGCAGGCGGAAGGCATCACCGTGTTCGTCAGTTCCGGCGACGACGGCGCCGCGGGGCGTGAAGGAACCGGCCTGAATGCGCCGGATCCGGGATCGCAGCCGCTGATCACTTCGGTTGGCGGGACGCGACTGAATGTGACGAGCAAGGAAGCCTGGAGTTCGGAGACGGTCTGGAACGATCTTTCCCAGGGTGACGGCGCCACGGGCGGCGGCGTCAGCAAATTCTGGGACATTCCAAAATACCAGCTTCTGAAGGGCAAATCCGTCGCGGTAGCAAATGGCGGATCGAAAACAATGCGCAACGTGCCCGATGTCGCCGCGGATGCGGATCCGTTCACGCCCTATTCCGAATACTGCGGCTGTTTCGGCGGCTGGTTTGGCGATGGCGGCACCAGTCTTTCGGCTCCGATCTGGGCCGGCATGGCGACGGTCATCAACTCCAATCGCGTCAACGCTGGTCTTCCACGCCTCGGTTTCTTCAATACAGCGCTCTACAAGATTGCGAAGAAGGAAAAGAAGTTCCACGACATCACGCAAGGCAACAACGGATCACCGGGTTACACGGCGGGCCCGGGCTACGACAATGACACGGGCTTCGGATCGGTCGATCTCAACGCCCTGATGCCGAAACTGCTGAAGAAGTAGGAAAAGACAGGCGGGGGTGTTCGCGCCCCCGCCTGCTCGCTTGATCAAATCCTTCCACCCGTCCATGGACCCGCAGACCGTGCCGGCGCAACGCCGGGCAGCGACGGAAATCCGGATATCATTACGATCCTCAAAGTCCTTCGAGCGCCAGGCTTCCGCCCTTATGCCGGACACACCGCCCGACGATGCGCGGGGCTCGGGCGTAACGGTTCAGGGCCCAGGCCGAAAGCGCCGGTTCGTCCAGCGTCGCGAATGCGCTGACAGCCGGCCGGCGTCGATAACGCGGTGCATGTTGGCCCTGACACCGTATTTCCGAATCCAGTGGCCTGGCAGTTGCAAATCTCCGGCTCAGGCCGCCGCGATTGTTCTCGCGCGGGACGGTTCGGAGGCTTCTGATGACCCAGACTGCTCGAAGATTCGCGACGGACGCGAGCGGCGTCACGACGGTTGAATACGGCATCCTGGCGGCCATTCTCGTTTCGGCTCTCATCCTCGCCGTGCCGGCAGTCGGACATGGCGTCACGCATACGGCCTGGGTTCTTGCCGCATCGCTGCAAGGCCCACACGCGCAGAGCCACAATTAGAGCTAACAGGGTGCGGACTGAGCGTCCCTGCGTTAGCCTGTGGCCCATGGCCCCCCGGCAGGTCTGTTGAACCGTCTCATTCCGCTACACCTCCCGGCGAGAGGGCCGGTTGCACGACAGGGCCTCGCCGTCTAGACTGGTCTGGAAGACTGGTCTGGACCTCGCATGAACGAAGTTGGCGCGTACGAAGCAAAAACCCACCTCCCCAGGCTCCTCGATGAAGTCGAGGCGGGGGCGACGATCACAATCACCCGGAACGGACGGCCCGTGGCACGACTCACGCCTGTCCAGGATGCGAACGCCGCAGCCGAACGAATCCTCGCATTGCGCGCAGAGATTCCGGGCGGAAAGCTTTCGATGCGTGCGTTGATTGATGAAGGGCGGCGATGACGGCCGCGCAGGAATGCGTACTCGATGCCTCAATAACTCTTGCCTGGGCCTTGCCTGACGAGGCCTCGAGTTACAGCGATTCCATGCTGAAAATGGTGGCGTCCGGAAAGGCGTGGGTCCCCGATCTCTGGCCGCATGAAGTCGCCAACGGCCTCCTTATGGCGCAGCGTCGAAAGCGCCTTTCGCCCGCGCAACGGGCGCTCTTCATCGAGGAACTGCTCAAGCTGCCGATCGAGGTTGCGGGCGCAACGGCCCGGGTGGTGCTGGAATCGCAAGGGGCCCTTGCCGAACGCTACGCACTTACCGCCCATGATGCCGCCTATCTCGATCTCGCTTTGCGCAAAGGGATTCCGCTTGCCACCCAGGACAAAGCGCTTTCCGACGCGGCGAAGCGTTCAGGCATCGTGCTGGCAGGCGCGCACTGATCTTCGAGAGGCTGGCCCGCGCCCGCTACATCTGCATCATCTGCGAGGCTGGCATCATGTTCTGGCTCAGATGATCCATGATCCAGATTGAGCCCAGCACCACGAGCGCCACGACGAGGACCCCGAATGCGAGCGCCAGCACGTTGTTGGTGTTGTCGGGGCCGGTCGTCACATGCAGAAAGAACACGAGGTGTACGCCCATCTGCGCGATGGCGAGCACGGCGAGTGCCACGGGCACGGCCGGCCCCCAGATGGGGTGCGCGGCGGCGAGCCAGAAAGACGCAATCGTCAAGAGCGTCGCCAGCACGAGACCGATGACATAGTTGAGCGTCCAATGGCCGGGGCTGTCTTCGGGTTCGTCGCCGGGCGCGCTGTCGTGCCATTCACCATGGCGCACGGAAGGCGTGTGCTCGCTCATGTAATCGATCCCATCAGATAGACGATCGTGAAGATGCCGACCCAGACGATGTCGAGCGCGTGCCAGAACAGGTTGAAGCAGATCAGGCGGTGCACGATTTCGCGGCGAAATCCTTTGACCTGCACCTGCGCCAGCATCGTGCCGAGCCACAGCAGTCCCGCGGTGACATGCAGCCCATGCGTGCCGACCAGCGAGAAGAAGGCCGTGAGAAAGCCGCTGCGCTGGGGCACGATGCCGTGACGCGCGAGGTCGGTGAATTCCTGCAGCTCCAGCAAAACAAATCCCAGGCCCAGAAGGCCTGTGACGACCAGAAAGGCCTGGGTCCAGAAGAGGTTTCTCGCATTGGTCGCGGCAAAGGAAAGGCCGCAGGTGAAACTGGAGGCGAGCAGAAGCGCCGTCTCCCATCCGACGCGCGGCAACTCCACGATCTGCCTGATGCCGGGACCGCCGGCCGTCGCGTGCTGCAACACCGCATAGGTCGCGAAGAAGCAGGAAAACATCACGATGTCGCTGAGCAGGAAAATCCAGAAGCCGTAGCCAACGATGATGCGCTTCGTGGCGGGTCCCGTGTCGCCATGCCCGGCGCCGATGACGGGCCCGCCGGAATCGTGGCCTCCCGGCAGATTGGGATCTTCCCGGCGGCGCCGGATGGCTTCCACGCTTGCCGGAAATTCGACATTCGTCATGTGGCGAGCCTCCCCTCGCGCTCGACGCGCTCGAGGAAGGCCGCGCGCGCCGCGCGTTTGGCGCGATCGACGCGCGCCACGACCTCTGCGGGCACTTCGAATTCATGGACATCGCGCCACGCCAGCACCACGAAGCCGATAAACGCGCCGACAAGACCCAGCGCCGCGAGCCACCAGATATGCCAGATCAGCGCGAAGCCGGTCATGGTGGCGAAAAACGCGGTGTAGAAACCCACGCCGCTGTTCACCGGCATTTCGATCGGCTGGTAATCCGGTTCCGGCGCCAGAACGAGACTCTCGATGGCGCGCTGCTTGATGCCCCAATAGGCCTCTTCGCCTTCGACATCCGGCATCACGGCGAAATTGAAGAACGGCGCCGGCGATGGCGTGGCCCATTCGAGCGAACGGCCGTCCCACAGATCGCCGGTCTCATCGCGCAGTCTGTCGCGCTGCAGGATGCTGACCACGAGTTCGATCACCTGACAGGCGGCGCCGATGATGAGAATGACGACGCCCGCCAGCGAGACCTGCATATAGGGCCGCCAGGCTTCGACATCGATATGCTGCAGCCGGCGCGTCATGCCCTGCAGTCCCACCATGTAAAGCGGCGTGAACGTGACCCAGAATCCGATGAACGCGAACCAGAACGCGGCTTTCCCCCATCCGGGATGCAGACGAAAACCGAAGGCTTTCGGGAACCAGTATTCGAACCCCGCAAAGAGCGCGAACACGACGCCACCCACGATCACATTGTGGAAATGCGCGACGAGGAACATGGAATTGTGAACGATGAAATCGGCCGGCGGCACGGCCAGAAGAACGCCCGTCATGCCGCCGATGACGAAGGTGAAAATGAATCCCAGCGACCAGAGCATCGGCGTGTCGAAACGGACGCGCCCGCCATACATGGTGAAGATCCAGTTGTAGATTTTGACGCCCGTGCCGACAGCGATCACGCTGGTCGCAATGCCGAAAGCGGCGTTCACCGAAGCGCCCGCACCCATCGTGAAGAAATGATGCAGCCATACCATCATCGAGACGACGCAGATGAAGAGTGTGGCCGCGACCATGGAACGATAGCCAAATAGAGGCTTCCCCGAAAATGTCGAAAACACTTCGGAGAAGATGCCGAAGGCCGGCAGCACGAGGATATAAACCTCCGGGTGGCCCCACGCCCAGATCAGGTTCATGAACATCATCGGGTTGCCGCCCGCCGTGTTCGTGAAGAAGTGAAAGCCGAAATAGCGGTCCAGCGACAGCATCGCCAGCGTCGCCGTCAGGATCGGAAACACCGCGACGATCATCATGCTCGCCGCCAGCGTCGTCCAGCAGAACATCGGCATGCGGAAATAGCCCATGCCCGTGCACCGCAGCTTTAGGACCGTGGTGACGAAATTGATTCCCGTCATCATGGTTCCGATGCCCGAAATCTGCACGGCCCAAAGATAGTAGTCGACACCGACGCCCGGCGAGTAGGCGCTTTCGCTGAGCGGCGGATAGGGCAACCAGCCGGTGCGGGCGAATTCGCCGACGAAGAGCGAGACGTTTACGAGCAGGGCGCCTGATGCCGTCAGCCAGAAACTCACGGAATTCAGCGTTGGGAACGCAACATCGCGCACGCCAAGCTGCAGCGGCGTGACGAAATTCATGAAGCCGATGACCAGTGGCATCGCGGCGAAGAAGATCATGATCGTGCCATGCGCACTGAACACCTGGTCGTAATGTTCGGGCGGCAGATATCCCGGCGCGTTGATCGCGATCGCCTGCTGCGTGCGCATCATGATCGCATCCGCGAAACCGCGGATCAGCATGAGCACACCCAGCAGCACATACATGATGCCGATGCGCTTGTGATCGACGGTGGTGATCCATTCGCGCCAGAGATAGGGCCACCATCCCTTGATGGCCGTGTAGATCAGCACGCCCAGAACCGCGCCGATGATGAAAAGCGAGGTGATCAGCGGAATCGGCTGATCGAAGGGGATGGCCGACCAACTCAGCTTGCCAAACACTAGAGTCTCCCCGCGCTGGTTTTTTCCCGCCCGGCATGAGCGGGGGATTCGGGTTCCGGACCCGGCGCGGGTGCGATCTTCTGGGTCACGATGCCGTCGAACAGGCCAGCATCGACCGCGCCATAGGCGAAGGGCTTCACATTGTGGCTTTGCCGCGAAAGCAATTCATAGCTGCGCCGGTCGAGCGACGGCCCCGCGCCATGCGTGCTCTGCAGCCACGCTGCGTAGGCCGCGGGCGTGACACTGTGCACCTGGAACAGCATGTCGGAAAATCCGTCGCCGCTGAAATGGCCGGATTCGCCCATGAGCACCGCCGGATGATCGGCCTGGAGATAGAGCTGCGATGTCGTGCCCGGCATGGCGTAGATCATCGATCCCAGCTGCGGAATGAAGAAGGTGTTGAAGACGCTGGCGGAGGTGATCGAGAAATGCACCGGCACGCCGGCCGGAATGGTGAGCGCGTTGACCGTAGCGATCTGCGCGTCGGGATAGATGAAGAGCCATTTCCAGTCGAGCGCCACGACCTGCACTTCGACGGGCCGCGTTTTCGAATCGAGCGGGCGGAACGGGTCAAGCTGGTACGACCCGATCCAGATCACGCCGCCCAGGAACAGGATCACCAGAATCGGAATCGCCCAGGCGACCGCTTCGATGCGCCCGGAATAGGACCATTCCGGCAAATAGGCGGCTTTCGTGTTGGAGGCGCGATAATGCCAGGCAATCCACAGCGCAATCGCGATCGTCGGCACCACGATGACCAGCATGATCAGGAGGGCGTCGAGGAAGATCGCGCGGTCGCTGGCGCCCACGGGCCCTTGCGGATCGAGCACGCCGCCCGAGCATCCGCACAGGATCAGCGACAGCCCGGATGACAGCGCGCGATGGGCCACGCTGCGAAGGGCCGGCGGTGGGGCTGGAAGAACCATGGGCAACCGTGCGTTCATCCGCGAACGCTTCGAGTCTTAACATTGCGCAAGCCGGCGTGCCAAACATTCTCCTGTGGATGTACGACGACGCCGCAGGGACAATTTGCCCGCCGCCCCTGCATGGCGATGATGGGACCATTCGGACGACCAACGGAGATGTGAGGCATGGCTGACAACGGCGCGCCGGGTGGCACGGAGAAACCGAAGAAGGAATCCGGCTTTGCGGTGCTCCTGAATTCGCCGGCGGGCGTGACGTTGCTCGGCTTTTTCCTGACCGGCGTTCTGGGCGCACTCGTCTCCGTCAGCGTCAATGCGTTCCAGCGCTGGGACCAGGAGCGCACGGCGACGCTCACCGAACGCGAACAGGAAATCAGCAGCGTCAACAGGCAATTCGTCGACGCGATTGTGCAGCGCACCTTCTACACCGATGCGGTGCTCGAGGCAGTCGACCAGTCGAAAGCCGGCAGCGATCTCGAAGCCGCATGGCCGCATTACGAATCAGCCTACCAGGCGGAGCTGGCCGCCGTCTGGCAGAACCATCTGAACATCGAGGGCCATCTCGAAGACGATCCCGCGCCCACGGGCGAGAATGGCTGGCAGCCTTTCTGGAATTATCTCGATCTCGTCATCCAGCCACGCTACCTGGAAATGGATCGCTGCCTGCGCGCCGCGCATGGCGCCTATCTCTCAGCCGGCGGCACATCAGCCGAAAAAATGAGAGAGGCGCAGCGCATCCTCGAGGGATGCCAGACAAGCTGGCACTGGGATCACGCCGGCAAGACGCAGAAGGCTTCGGTGGCGCTGTGGGATCATTTCAAGACGTGTCTCGAGAGCTTCACCTATCACCTCGATGTCAGCGCCAGAATTCAGCGGCAGGTGTGGCAGGCGAACGAGACCTCGATCACGCTGCCCAACCCCAATAGCTGCGACCACGGCGATCCGATCTGCCTGCAGGCGATCTTCCTTGTCGGCCTTGGCGACAGCCTCGCCGAAGATTGCGGCCCGCTGCCGGATGGGGACAAGAGCTGAGACGGCGGTCGCGACGTTCCTCTGCGGCACCGGCAGCAGCTTCCGCTTCACGGCGTGATGGAGGGTGGATGACTGGGGGCAAAGTTCTCTGACCTGAGCGTGTGCAAGGCGAATGGCGACGGTGCGGGATCTGAACGAATCGCCTCTGGTTCCTACCGTAAAGAAATAATTGTAGCGCCGAATTTATACATGACACGCGGCGTCCTGTATCGCGATCTACAACACCCCCGCAACGTCACAAGCGAGGGCTTCCATGGGTATTCAATCCGACCGCCGTCAATTGCTTCAGCTTTCGATGCTCGCGGCTGCGTCGAGCATTCTGCCGCTGGCATCGCTCAGGGCCGATGATGCGATCCCCGCCGATCCGAACGATCCGGCGCATGCGTTCGATCTTTTCGTCGGCAGCTGGACTGTGAAGCATCGCCAGTTGAAGGAGCGGCTCGCGGGCAGCCAGGAGTGGATCGAGTTCGGCGGCACACAGGTGTTCGTTCCCATTCTGGGCGGCCTCGGCAACGCCGACGACAACTTCATCGACAAGCCCGGCAATCCCTATCGCGGCTTCACCGTCCGCGCCTACGACCCGAAGACGAGGAACTGGGCGATCTGGTGGCTGGACGGCCGCTTCCCCGACGCGATCAGCGTGCCGACCGTGGGGAAGTTCGAAAACGGCGTCGGCACGCTTTATGACGACGAGGCGTTCAACGGCAAGCCGATCAAGTGCCGCTTCATCTGGTCGGAGATCACGGCCACCTCGCGCAAATGGGAGCAGGCCTTTTCACCCGATGGCGGCAAGACCTGGGAGACGAACTGGATCGCCTGGTTCACCAAGGCGTAGCCACGGCCGGCGCCAATAGCACGGGCTCTCCACGACCTGGCCACAAGCGACAAACCACCGGAACCTGCGTATCCTGTCGGCCGGATTCTTCGGGACTTCCTGAAAGCCCGGTCGATGCGGCGGCGCGGGCCGCCGGATGGGGACGCGTTGAACGCCAAGGCAATCGAAAAACGGCCCACGCTTTTCGGCCATCCGCGTGGCGTGTTCGTGCTGGCCGGCACGGAAGTATGGGACCGCATCTCCTTTCAGGGGATGCAGGCGCTGCTCGTACTCTACATGGTCGGCCAGTTGCTGCTGCCCGGGCACATCGAGCACATCGCCGGTTTCAAGGCCTATCGCGCGTTCGTCGAAAGCGTCACCGGACCGCTCACCATCAGGGCGCTCGCCACGCAGACATTCGGCATCTACGTGTCGATTGCCTATCTGACGCCGCTTCTGGGCGGGGCCATCGGCGACCGCATGCTCGGACGGCGCAACGCGATCGTTCTCGGCGGCCTCATGATGACCGCCGGGCATTTCCTGCTCGCGTTCGACGAGTCATTCCTTATTGCGATGCTTTTTCTCGTGTTCGGCGCCGGGCTGTTCCGCGGCAATCTTCAGCCGCAGGTGGGCGAGCTCTACGATGTGAACGACCGCCGCCGCGACGAGGCGTTTCAGATCTACGCGATCGGACTCAATCTCGGCGCCTTCCTCGCGCCACTCATCACCGGCAGTCTCGCGAAGCACTATGGCTGGCACTTCGGATTCGGGTTTGCCGGCATCGGCATGCTGATCGGGCTCATCGTCTATATTTCCGGCAGCCGCCATCTGCCGCGACGCGAAGCCGTCACCATCGTCGACAATCCCAGGGCGCCAAAACTCGATCGCGACGACTGGCGCGCCGTCGCCTTTCTGGTGGCGCTCACGCCGGTGTCGGCGCTGTTCTGGATCGCCCAGAGTCAGATCTGGAATACCTACAATCTCTGGGTCAGCGATCATGTCGACATGCACATCTTCGGCTGGGAAATGCCGATCCCGTTTCTGCAATCGATCGATGCGGCGCCCGTGGTGCTCATTCCGCTGGTGCTGGCCTTCTGGCAGTGGCAGGCGAGGCGCGGCCATGAGCCGGGTGACTTCACAAAGGCCGCGATCGGCTGTTTCATCTTCGCGCTCGGCACATCGTGGCTGGGCTTTGCCTTTGTCGCCGCGGATGCGCAGGGCCGCGCACCGATCGCGTGGCTTGCGGTCTTCCACCTCGTTTCGAATCTTGGCTGGGTCTATTTCGCGCCGACGATGGTCGCGATTTTCACCCGGCTCGCGCCGCCGTCGCTCAATGCGACGATGTATGGCGTGATGACCCTGTCCGTTTCGCTGGGCGGTTTCATCAGCGGGCGCCTGGGCAGCCTCTACGACCGCGTAACGCCCTTCGCGTTCTGGTCGATTCACGCTGCGATCGTGGCAGCCGGCGGCGTGACGCTTCTGCTGTTTGGCCTGGCTGCGAAGCGCGTGGAGCCGGGCTCGGCAAGGCGTCTGACGCCGCCCCTTCAGGGAACGACCGAGAACACGGTGCCGCTGCCATAGGCGCCGCCGAAAAGAGTCGTGCCATAAAGCGCGCCTTTGACGTCGATCAGACCGGATTCGGGATTCTGGCCGTCTGTGCCGTTGCCGAACGACCACAATGCCGCCTCGGCATTCGTCTTTGGGTTCAACGAGAATATCGTGCCGTCACCATAGGTGCCGCCAAAGACGGTCGTGCCGTAGAGCGTGCCCTTGACGTCGATCAGGCCGCCAGCGGGATGCAGGTTTCGGACATCGCCGGCTACAACGCAGTGAGCCAGACCCTCACACGCGCGGTCCCCTTCCGCGACGTCAGCGGCGCCTTGGCGATGGAGGAACTGAAAAACACGACCGCCACCCCCCTCCCGCGGAGGCCGAAAGCAAAGATGGCGAACGCCGGCGCGACCAAGAAGGCCCGAACGCGCGGGCAGCAAGCGCGGCTGTAGCGGGGCCGATCAGGTCTTGTGATTTTTCAACTTTTCATCGATCGTGAATTGTGCCTGCGTTCCCTGGCATGCCGCCCTACACCGGCAATCCTATCGCGTACCAGAGCGACTCCAGCTGAAGCATGTCGAGTTCGAGCGATGTCTCGATCTGACGGATCAGGCCGGGATGTTCGCCGCGCGTGTGGCGCTCGTGTGCCAGTTTGGCGACATCGTCCAGCGTGCCTTCATGCGCGGCTTCGCCTGCTTCGAGACGCCAGCCGGGCGTCGTTCGCGATGCCGCCAGTTCTTCGTTGGACCAATTGTTCTTTGCCATGCACGGATGATGGCATGCGGTAACTGCCTGGCGCAATCGTTCGGACGGCGCGCGCCTCTCTCGATCCCATTCCGTCATGGCCGGGCAGCCCGCAGCGAAGCGGAGGGTGTCCCGGCCACCCATTGACCGCCGTGTTCATGGATGGCCGGTGCGCCGGACAAATCACACCAAGCGGAAAGGTCTCGCCTGTGTCACGGCGATTTGCCGGCCGACCGGCCATGACGGGTGGAGACTATGACGGGATGGAGATCAGCGTGTGAGGGTCTCGCGCTGCGAAGGCGTTCACGTCTCCCTGTTCCACGTTCCGTCATGGCCGGGCAGCCCGTCGCGCAGCGGAGGGTGTCCCGGCCACCCATGCACCGCCGTGTTCATGGGTGGCCGGTACGCCGGACAATCGCTCCGGGCGGAAAGGTCTCGCCTGTGTCACGGCGATTTGCCGGCCGACCGGCCATGACGGGATGGAGATCAGCGTGTGATGGTCTCATGCTGCGAAGGCGTTCATGTCTCCCTTTTCCACGTTCCGTCATGGCCGGGCAGCCCGCAGCGGAGCGGAGGGTGTCCCGGCCACCCATTCACCGCCATGTTCATGGGTGGCCGGTACGCCGGACAATCGCTCCGGGCGGAACGCTCTCGCCTGCGTCACGGCGATTTGCCGGCCGACCGGCCCTGACGGGTGGAGACTATGACGGGATGGAGATCAGCGTGTGAGGGTCTCACGCTGCGAAGGCGTTCACGTCTCACTTTTCCACGTTCCGTCATGGCCGGGCAGCCCGCAGCGGAGCGGAGGGTGTCCCGGCCACCCATTCACCGCCGTGTTCATGAGTGGCCGGTACGCCGGACAATCGCTCCGGGCGGAACGCTCCCGCCTGTGTCACGGCGATTTGCCGGCCGACCGGCCATGACGGGTGGAGACGATTTGTCTTGCGAGAGGCTCACGCCGCGGCGGCGGCTTGCTGCAAGGCAGGAAGCGTCACCGTCACCACGGTTCCGACCTGTTCGGTGCTGTCGATGCGTACCGTGCCGCCATGCAGGCGGGCGAGCGCGTGAACCAGGGCGAGACCGAGACCCGTTCCTTCGCCCGCGATGTGGGGGTTCTCGGAGAGCCGCGCAAACGGGCGGCCCAGGCGTTCAAGCGCGGGTTCGGGAATCCCCACTCCGGTGTCGCGAACGGCGATCTCCAGACCATCCGCGCCTGCTCTGACGGAGACCACGACACGGCCGCATCTCGGCGTGAACTTGACGGCGTTTGACAAGAGATTCAGCACGATCTGTTTGAGCGCGCGCCGATCGGCCACCAGGCTTGGTCCGGCCGCGGGCATATCCACAGACAGCGATATCTGCTGTTCCTCGACGGCGAACTGCATCAGCGCGGTGCATTCGCCGATCAGCGCAGCGACATCAACATCTTCCCGGTGAAGCACGAATTTTCCCGCTTCGAGCTTCGACATGTCCAGAATGTTGGAAATCACTTCGAGCAGATGCGAACCCGCCTTGTTGATAAGCCCGACATATTCGCCATAGCGGTTCCCGATCGGTCCAAATATGCCCTGCAGCATCATGTCGGAAAATCCGATGATGGCGTTGAGCGGCGTGCGCAGCTCGTGGCTCATATGCGCCAGAAACTCGGACTTGACGCGGCTGGCGGCTTCGGCCGATCGCTCGGCGATGCGGCTCTGGACGAGTTCCTCCTCGACGCGCCGCTTTTCGAGCGCGTTGCGGCGGAATACACCCAGTGCGCGCGCCAGCTCTCCGATCTCGTCGGCGCGGTCTCCGTAGGGCACTTCGCAAGCCAGGTCGCCGTCTGCAACGATCCGCATGGTCTCGGCGATCTTAGCCATCGGCCGCGCGATCCTGCGGCTGATGAACAGTGTCGCAACCACCGCAGAGGCGAGCGCCAGGATCATGATGCAAAGCTGCAGGACAAGGTTCCGGCGGGCAGCATCAAGCTCCGCTCGCGCATCGGCATTGGAGAGATCGACTGCGATTTTCGCCACCTGGACGAGGCTTTTCATGGCCGTGCTGGAAGCGCTGGTCCAGTCGTGCCCCGAGATCGGCGGCTGCTTTCCCGACGCGAACGCGTCGATCACTGTCTTGCGAAGCGTGCGCAGTCGGACAAAATAAAGCTCGTTTGCGGTGGTGATCGCGTCGTGCAGCGCGGGCGGCAGGCGTCCGAGACTCGCGTCTTCGACAATCGCGCCCCAGAGCGCGTCGCCATTGCCCGTGAGTTCGGTCATGACTTCGAGCCGGGCGTTGCCGTAGCCCTTGCCGCTGGCGATGCCGGCACCGACCAGCAGCCTGTCGTTCCCCGCGAATTCGCGAACCGCCCAGCTCAGCTGCTTGATCTTCATCATCTCGGCGATGAAAGCGTCGCTGCGGTCGATCTCGTTTGTGAGCTCTGCGGAAACACGATCTTCCGCCGCAAACGGGTTTCTATCGGTCGGAATCCACCTGGCAATTCTGGCCGGCGATCGGAGCTCGGGTCTGAGCAACGCGGCATCAATCTCCGGCTGCGGCCCGTCTATGGAGGCTCGTTCCTTGACGATGGCGGCACGCTCGGTCGCGTTGCCCATATTGTTCGTCGCGAGCCCGAACAGGGCACGATTCAGCGTGGCGGCGGAACGCGCCCGCACCCGCTTGATGTCGGCCCAGGTCTCTGCGTCCACAGCGCGCGGCGATTCCAGCACCATGCTCACGGCGCCCATTTCGAATCTGCGATACTGCATCGACATGAACAGGTCGCGCGTGATGGCCGAGGCCGTAACGATTCGTTCTGCCCTGCGCATCTCGCCCCAGGCATCGTTCGCCGAAATGGCGGACGTTACCACCAGCACAAGCGCCATGGCGGCCGTAAGGGCTTCCAGTGTCCGCCTGACGGACAGTGTCTTGCTCATGGCATACGGCTCTTATCGCGATCCGCATAAGGGCCGGATCGAACACCTGAATGGTAACGATTCAATAGTAATCATGGGCTTAATGGCCATCGCTGGGCCACGGGGCAGCCATGAACGTCACACGGAGAAATGTGCTTGCCGGCGCGGCAGCGCTCTCGATGTCGCCCTTGGCGGCACGCGCGGGTGCGCCTGCCGATATCGACGTCGCGATCATTGGCGGCGGTGTCGCCGGCACCTATGCGGCCTGGCGCCTTGTCGGCGAGCAGCCCGGTTTGCGCGTCGTCCTGTTCGAGACGAGCAACCGGATCGGCGGGCGGTTGCGCTCCCTTGCGTTTCCCGAGGCGCCGCATCTGATCGGCGAAGCGGGCGGCATGCGCTTCCTGCCGGCTCACAAACATGTGTTCGAACTCGTGCGGCAGCTGCAACTGCCGACGCGCGGCTTCCCGGTCCTGAATTCGCGGGACCAACTCGCGCTGCGTGGGCGCAACTTTTCGTATTCGCAGGCGGGACAGCCAACGAAACTTTTTGCTTACGATATTCCGACGGCAGACCAGGCGCCGAACAGCCAGCGCTATGTGCAAGGCCTCGAAAAAGTCATTCCCGGCTTCGGCCATATGACGCAAGCGCGGTGGCAGAGCATCCGATCAAGCATTCATTACAAAGGCCGGCTGCTCAAGGATTGGCCCTATTGGGCGCTGATGGCCGATCTCTTCACGGCCGAGGAAAACCGCTTTTTCCAGGATTCGGGCGGCTACGACATTGCGCCTCTCGGCAGCGCCCTCGACAGCTTCGACGAACAGCTGCTCGGGCCCGATCTGACGAAGCCCTACCTCACGATTGCGGGTGGCTATCAGAAATTGCCACTCGCGCTCGCGGCCGAATCGCGGCGCCTCGGCGCGAGAATTGAGACAGAGACGCGCCTTGCGAGTCTGTCGCTGCCGGATTTGCCGGGACAGGCATTCAGACTGGGTCTCGTGGATCGGGCGAACCGCACGATCGCGCTCTCCGCGCGACGCGTGGTGCTCGCGATGCCGCGCCGCGCTCTGGAACGGATCGAAGACTTTCCAGCGGGGCGCGATCCTCGCGTCGCCGGCCTCATCACTTCTGTCGTCGGCGTTCCTGCGACCAAGGCGTTTGTGCTCTATCCGCGCCCCTGGTGGCGCGACCTTGGCATCGACGGCGGACGCTCGATCACCGACATGCCGGCGCGTATGTTTTATGCGCTGGGCGCCGAGAAAGAGCGCCCTGCGGGCGAGCCCGCGAACGGCTTTGGGCTCTTGATGGCCTATTGCTGCGGCGCAGAGGTCGAGTATTGGCAGCAGCTTGCCCCTCAGGCGCCGGGAAAAGCGGCGGGATTGCAATGGTTGCCGGGAAGTTCCGGCCTATCGCTCGAAATCCACCGGGAGGCGGGGCTGACCTATGGGACGCAGCCGCC
Organism: Rhizomicrobium sp.; assembly: GCA_036490345.1. Classification (GTDB taxonomy): domain Bacteria; phylum Pseudomonadota; class Alphaproteobacteria; order Micropepsales; family Micropepsaceae; genus Rhizomicrobium. The sequence continues at coordinate 18,700 of DASXEA010000041.1, forward strand.
CGCACCGTTGGCCGCCTGTTTTCAGGATTGGACCGTCGATCCCTATGGCGGCGGCTGGAATATTTGGTGCCAGGGAATCGACGGGATAAAGCTCGCCGATTCCGTGATGAGCCCTCTTCCGGGTCACGCCCTTTACATTTGCGGCGAAGCTTACAGCCCGTACTACCAATCATGGGCGGAAGGTGCCCTCGAACGCAGCGAAACAATGCTGCAGCGGCATTTCGGGTTGAAGCCACCCCGATGGCTTGGTTGAGGCACGGAACAGCCTGCCGTCCTATCGGCATCCGCCGTAGAACGTCATCTCCCGGTCGCGATAGTCGAGAAGCATTACGGGCGTGAGGCTCGCGAGAAGTGTGTTTCCCACGTTGCCGAAGCGCGTTGTAGCCGAGCCCTTCTCGTCGCGAAGTGTCGCCTTCTCTCCGGCTGGCAGGACGAGCGGGCCAAAGCCGAGGGGTGCGTCGATTTTGTATGTCACCAACGGCGCGCTGCCGCGCAGCCCGGTCGAAGTGGCCGCGCTTTCTTTCCTGAGTACCGTGCGCACGCCCTCGAGATCGAGCGCCCCCTGATAGAGCGAAAGCGTGTCGTTGGAGCCCGTGTCGAGCGTGACGGGGACAACGGCTGCACCAACATGGAAATCGGCGACGAGCGGCCAGTTTTCGTCTTTCAAAAACCGCATCGACATCGATGCGTGCCTCGCGCAGCGTTTCGTCGCGGCAACCGCGTCCGAAACCCGGTCCAGAATGCTCACCCGCTTCGCCGCGTAGTCGATGAGCACAATCTTTTCCTTCAGGAAGCTGTAGCCCAGCATGCCGCCGAGAGGGCGTCCGTAGGCAGAAGAGACTGCCTCAAGATTCGTTGCACCAGCATCAATCGCCGAAAAGCTGCGGCCGCCGATTTCAAGTCCATCGATTTCAGCGTCGTAGCCCTCCGCGTGGGTTGCCGAGCCGACGCCCGAAACCTCGCCGCCGGAACCGCGATCGATCCTGAGACCGAGAGCCTCGGCGCGGGCCAGATCGATCACCGACGGATCGACTCCCGTATCGAGGAGCATGTGGAGCGGCACCCGCTTCACTGCAACATCGAGCTCGATCACCCCGCGCGAGAAGTTGAAGGGCACTGTCAAGGGCGCAGCCGGCGCCGCGGTGCCGCAAAATGCAATCGCAAACGCCGCCGCGGCAATGCGCAAGCTCATGACAGTGTACCGGCTTCAGGCGATCGCATCATCCATCACCCTCGTTGCATCGCTCGCACGACGCACCTTCCTGCGGATACTCGTCGTGCCGCTTCGGCCAGTTGGAATAGGCTTTTCCGTTGCGGCCTTCGGGCGTGATGTCGAGGTAGTGGTCGGTATCGAGCAGCGCGTCGAGGCCGCGGGCATAGGTGGCATAGGTGAGGAACACCTGGCCCTCAGTGTTCTTCGCGAAGACGCTGACGCCAGGCAATTCCTCGTCGACATAGCGCTTGTCGGTGGTGATGGTGCCGAAATTGTAGTCGACCGCGCCGGCCGCCACCTGCTCCTTCCGGAAGGAGACGTGGAAATCGTAGTTGAAATCGCTGCCGAACGACGACACCCAGGGAAAATGCCAGCCCATGCGGGCGCGATAGGCGAGAAGCTTTTCGAGCGGTGCGCGCGACACCGCGACGATGCGCACATTGTGATGCTCGAGATGGCGCGCGGGACCATCGACATGCTCGGCCTGGAACGAACAGCCGGGACAGGCGGCTTCCCATTCCGGCGCAAACATGAAATGGTGCACGATGAGTTGCGTGGCCTGGCCGAACAGTTCGGCCAGCGTCCGCCGTCCCAGTTCGGTGTCGAACGCATAGGGCTTGTCGATGCGCAGCCATGGCAGCGCGCGGCGCTCTTCGGCCAGCGCATCGCCCGCGCGCATATGGGCTTTTTCTTTTGCAAGCAGCATCTTGCGCGCCGCGCGCCATTCCTCTGCGTCCGCGATCCTGCCGGCTTCCATGACGCCACTCCCCTTGCCGTTGCCGCGCCAGTCTAGCCGGAAAACTCCGTTGTGCTCCCGCGGGTCCGATGACACGTCCGCGTGATGGCGCGACCGGATCGCGTCACTGCGGTGCGGGTGTCGTCGCAGGCACGGCAGGTGGCGCGGGGGCCGGCACGACGGCGGTGGTCACCGACGACGCGGCGCCGAGGGCCGCAGGGATCCCCGTGGTCTTGGCATAGCTCACCGACGTCACCGCGCCCGAATCGGACACCGCCAGCGAAAACGTGCTGGTACCGAACAATTTCGATTTGGGGATCGGCGCCATGTAGTCGCCCGCAACCGGCAGGATCAGGCCCTGGGCCCAGATCGCGCGCTGGCTTTCGATCACCGAGAGGTCGACCTCTGCCGTCTTGTTCAACGCAATCTCGGTGACATCGGCGGAGCCCAGATCGGTCACCGCCGGCGCCAATTCTACGACACGATCGATGCGGAGACCCAGCGACAACTGGGGCAGTTCGAAATCTGCAAGCGCATCGGCCAGATCGCGGCTTTCAGGGGCGGGATCGAACGGCACGCTCCCGGCTGTGAGTGCGGGTGGCGAATCGAGTTTCGCACGCCAGACAAGCACCGCCGGTTTGCCCTTCCCCCAATCGGCAAGGACCGTGCAGGCGGTTGGACGGTTGCGTGCGGCGCCCGGCGGCAATGGCCCTGCCGACATCAGTGGTGTCAGCGCGCTCACGAGTGAAACGCCGGCGCTCACCGCTTCCGCCGCTTCGCCTGTGGTTTGCGCATTCACGCCCTTCAGCCGGCCATCTTCGGTCAGCACAAGGCCGACATTGGTATCCGAAAACGCGCCGTCCAGCCCGGCAAGGCGCAGCGTATGCGGCCGCGCATGATCGGGCGTCCAGGTCGTCACCGCCTTGACCGATGTCGACGCCAGAACGTGCGTCTCGCTCTTGTCGCATTGCAAGGATTGCGTCGCTTCGACGGTGACATGGGCAATCGGCGGGTAGTAGGTCACCGCGACGTTGGGCAGATCCGCGCATCCCTCTGTCGCAATGAGACACGCAACCGCCACGAACAAAATGCGCGCCATCGCCCCGCCTTCGCGCCGATCCCGTTCTCAGGGTGACAGCACGCCGGATATTGTCAACGCAGGAGATCTCGCGATCTCCGCCCGCGCGTTCAGCGGGCAGCGATGTCGGCAGCAAGCTGGTCATGGGCGCTGCTCCAGTCGCGGAACAGTGGGCGATTCAGCAGCGACAGATATTCCGAATGGCCGCGAAATGCCTCAGGCACCAGCCTGTCTCCGGGGAGCAGAAACACGAGGAAGTCGCGGGCGTCGTAGGAGCGCGCAAACCAGGTCCCGGCTTTGGGGAAATCGCCTGCGATCGCGTATTTTTCACCGAGTTCAAAAGCACTGATCCCGCTCTGCGGATATCCCCTGGCAAGGCTATCGACGATCTTTTCGGCAACGCCGACGCGGTGCTGCGCAATGGCGACGGCGAAGTTGCACAACGGAGCCGCCGTATCGTCCACCGAGACCGAGCGGCCATTGGCAGTGCGCCGCTCGAGTTCCGCCGCGGTCGCAAGGGCAAGCTGTGACTGGCCGGCATTGGCGGCGGCGACACAAAGAATGGCCAGCGCGACCGGGTGATGCGGGCGCAGCGCCAGCGCCGCCTTTGCGGCATCGACCGCTTCGGGAAAGCGCGCGTCGTGCAGGAGAAAACTCGCCGTGTTGAAGCGGTCGGGAAACGAGAGCGGATCCAGCCGCGTCGCGCCGCGCGCGGCGGCCTGGGCGAGATCCGGATAGGCCATGAAATAGTAGAAGCGAAAAATCTCGTGCAGAACCTTGGCGCTGTTCGGCGCGGCCTGTTGCAGCCTTCGCGCGTCGGCGATGGCGCGCAGCCAGTCGAGCCGGTGCAGCGAAAGATCGAGACGACCGCTCAATGCTTCCACATTGCGCGGCTCAAGCCTGAGCGCGCTGGTCAAGGCCGTTTCCGCGGCCGGCAACAGATCGGCACGACCGGGCAGCGCGTCGGCCAGGGCGATGTCGGCATTGGCCAGCGCCGCGTAACCATCGGCAAAGTCCGGCGCTTCGGAAACCGTGGTCTGAAACAGGGAAATCGCGGCTTGCGTATCGCCGGCCGTGCGCGAGGCGAGCTTGTCTTTGCCCAGCAGATAGGCATGATAGGCATCCGAACTGATGCGTCGGGGGCCGCGCGAGATGGCCGTGCTTGGCAGAAACTGTTGCGTCAGGGCGGCTGTGATGGAACGCGCGATGTCTTCCTGCACGGCCAGAATGTCGGTCAGATCGCGATCGTAGATGGACGACCATAGCCGGTAGCCGCTGGCCGCATCGATCAACTCGACCGAAATGCGCAAATGCGGCCCGCTTTCGCGGACGCTGCCCTCAAGCACGGAGCGCACGCTAAGCAATTTGGCGATCTGCCCGATGCTGTCGCTCGAATTCTTGAAGGCGAAAGACGACGTGCGCGCGGCCACTTCCAGTTTGGGCATGCCCGCCAGATCGTCGAGCAGTTCTTCGGCAATACCGTCGGAAAAATACGCCTTGTTCGGGTCGCCGCTCATATTGGCGAATGGCAGCACGGCAATGGAATTCTTTGGCAGCGCCGAACTGACCGGTTTGGCCTGGATCGTTGCCGGGACACGCGAGAGGAGCAGCGAAAGGTCGACGGCCACGACCACAAGCACCAGGGCGAACGCCCCGAAAACCGCGTAGGCGAGCCTCGATGGTTTTTTCCTTGTGTGGGTGGCAGCCCTGTGGAGCGGAACATGCGGCGCCGCGAGCCAGGCACCGACCAGCGTCACCGGAAACCCAAGCAGGAAAAAGATGATGATCGCCCGGATGACCTGGGCATTCACGTCGAAGCTGGGCACCACGATGGACGCCACCTGCACCACGACCCAGGCCGTGACGGCATATCCCGCGGCGATGCGGTCGAGATGGCGGGCCCGCACGGCATTGACGATATCGCCAATGCGCGTTGCCCAGTCACTCTGTTGGGGTGCGGACATCTGTTCGTAAGCTGATCATTTTCGGCCCCGTGACAGCGAATCACCTTAACATCCGCTGCGGGGCAGGCCTAACATGGCCTGTCTGTTTACCGAATCGAGGGGGAATTGGAATGATCAGCAACATGAAAATGGCTGCAGCCGCTGCGGCGCTGCTTTTCCTGTGTGCCGCGCCGGCCTCAGTGTTCGCACAAGGGGCGGGAGGCATCCATCCGCCGCCGCCACCGCCACCGGGCCCCACGCAACCACCACCGCCCGCGCCTCCGGCGCCGCCCGCCGCGCCGATGCACCATCGCCATTGGCACCACCATCACCATCATCGGTGCTACTGGCATCACCATCACTGCTATTACCACCGCCACCACCACCACTAGGCGGGCATAGCCGGACGAAGTGTTTCGGGCGTTTCCGCGCGCGCTGGCACGTGCGCGGATCGCCCAAATACCTGTCCGCTCGCGCGCCCGAGGTGCATGGCGCCACCGCGCAATACGGCGCCTGCCTTGCAGTGTGTCGTGGAAGGCGCCCGCCTTGCGGTTGCGAAACTCGGCTGGATGCGTTGTGGCCACCCGCGGCGGGATACGGTTTCCTGTGTCGTTCGTTATCGCAGCAACAGGGAGACGAACATGGCCAAGAACGACACCACACCGAAGCGGGATCTGCGCGACTGGATGGGACCGCCGGTCAGCATCGAGGACAATGACCGCCGTTCGGTCGACGACGCGCCGAAGTCGATCGACGAGGGCCCGCGCACGGTGAAACCAGGCGTCGGGTCCCAGGCCGAAGGTCAAGTAAGCCGCGGATAGTACCGGCACCGTGCAGAAGCCCGATCGGGGCGTCGAACCCGCAGCTTTGTGATTCGACGCTTTCGATCTTCGAGCCTTTGCAGCTGCCCTCATCGCGCAATGGAACGATATCACGAGCGCTCCGTTACGATTTCGCAAAACCACTCTGCCCTTATGAGGAATGTTCCATGGCCGCTTCCGCAGCTACAGATGCGATCGCTTTGCTCAAAGCGGACCACCGCAAGGTGGAGACCCTGTTTGAGCAATATGCGGGGACGCGCAGCAAGGACAGGAAGAAGTCCCTTGCACAAAAAATCTGCATGGAGCTCACCGTCCACACCAGGATTGAGGAGGACATTTTTTATCCAGCCTGCAAGGGGCAGATTGAAGACGATATGTGGCATGAGGCCTATGTGGAACATGACGGCGCCAAGGTGATGATCGCCGAGATCGAAACAGGCAATCCAGGTGACGAGTTCTACGACGCCAAGGTCAAAGTTCTCTCCGAGATGATCAAGCACCACGTGAAAGAGGAAGAAAAACGGGCGGAGGGCATGTTTGCCCAGGCGCGCGCGGCGGGGCTGGACACAGATGCGCTTGGCGCCCAGCTCGCGGCGGAAAAGAAGAAGCTGGCAGCGGACTACAAAGCGTCTGGCCTGCCCAAACCACCGACGCCATCCTTTACCGGCACCAAACTCGCAGGTTAGACGCGTACGTCAGTGCGGCGAATGAAGGGGATGGCGCATAACGCCAGCGCAAAGGTAATGCCAAGCATGAGCCATGCATCATTGAAGGATTGAGCGGTCGCCGCACGCTCGATTATCGGCTGAATCATCATCTTGGTCATCGGATCGATGGGGCCAATGGGCACGTTGTGAAAATGGGTCAGCGGCAGACCCACAATTCTGGCAGCAGCCGGGTCACCGGCCGAAAGGCGTGACACCAATTCCGAGGCGTGAACCGGAGTTCGGCGCTCCAGCACGGTGTCGATCAGCGCCAACGCAATCGCGCCCCCAAGGTTGCGCATCAGATTGAAGAGGGCGCTGGCTTCCGCAAGATCGTCGGCGGGCCAATGATCCAAGGCCAGGCGTGTGGCCGGCAACAGGCACAGCAACAGACTCGCGCCGCGCAAGATTTGCGGCCAGAACAGGCCCTTAAAGTCGGTCTGGTCGGTGGCGAAGCCGTTCAGTATCAGGCCCAGACCAAAGAGGGCGAAGCCGACAGCAGCCAGCCATTTTGCGTTGATGCGCGTCTCGGCATAGGCAGCGGCGGGGGCACTGAGCAGCTGAGCACCGCCGGTCACGGCCATGATCATGCCGATCTCGAGTGGGCCATGCGCGCGCACAAGTCCCAGAAACAACGCCATCAGATAAACAGAGCCGTAAAGCCCGGCGCCGAGCACGAAACTCAAGACGCAGCCCAGCGAGAAATTTCGATCGCGAAAGCGCCGAAGATCGATGAACGGTTTCGCGCGCAGAAGACATAGCGCGATGGCGGTGGCGCAAGCGAGCGGACAGAGCACCAGCAGCGAGTCAACCAGTGTGCCACCCCAATCGGATTCGGGCCCCTTCTTCAGAAGCAGTTCCAGAGCGGCCAGAAACAGGGCGGTTGCGAGGACCGTGCCGAAATCGATATCGCGCAAGGCCCGCAGGTTCACGCGACCCGTATGCAGATAGACGAGTACGAGAATGCTCACCAGGATTCCGGGCGGGACATTGATCAGAAATATCCAGTGCCAGGAATATGTCTGAGTCATGTAGCCGCCGAGTGCGGGCCCTATGGTCGGCGCGATCATCGCGAAGGACCCGGCCAGCGTTGTCGCCAGCAATTGCTGCCGCTCGGGAAACAGGACGAAGACGGACGTAAAGACGGCAGGGATCAGCATTCCGCCGCAAAATCCCTGGACGATCCGCGCAACGATGAGCGTCGCCTCTGTCGAGCTGGCGGCGCAGGCAAGGCTCGCAAGCGTGAAGCCGAGTGTCGCCAGGAAAAAAAGGATGCGCAGCGACAGCGCCCTGGTCAGCCAACCTGTGAGCGGAATGGCGACGATTTCGGCGATCAGATAGGAAGTCTGGATCCAGCTGAACTGGTCGGTCGCGATGTTTAGGGCACGCCCGAGATTGGTGAGCGAGCTGGCGACGATCTGAATGTCGAGAATCGCCATGAACATGCCGACGCACATGGCGAGGAAGGCGATCCACGTGGCGGCAGTCGCCTTGCCTGAAGCAACAGATTGCGGATCGGGCGCCATCACAGGCTTCGACGCGCGGACAAGGCGCGTTCTTCGGCAGCGATCCGCAACGCCAGAACGCCGGCATTTAGAATCGAAAAGACGATCGCGACGACGATCTCTCCGAAGGCCAGAGGAAGCGTCGCAATTTCCCCTACTACGACGACGTAGTTCGGGTGGCGCAGGAAGCGATAGGGGCCCGTCCGCACGAGCGGCGCGTCATCGAGTGTGAGAATGCGCGTGGTCCAGTAGGGTCCAAGGCTCACCAGAATCCAGATGCGCAAGACCTGCAACACTGCGAAAATCGCGATCCAGACGGGATGAAGCACAAAGTCGCGGGGTAGAAAGACAACGAGACTCACCAGCCATGCCGCATGCAGAAGAACGATCAGGGGATAATGTTCGCGGCCCACTTCTTTCGCGCCGCGGCTGCGAAGCATCCGTGTGTTGCGTTCCGCGTAAAGCAATTCGCCACCTCGCTCGAGCGCGACGGCGGCCACGATCGCCAGCGCGATGTTCATGTCCCGTCCAGCACAAGAAACGTCGCAGAAAAGCCAGGGCCCAGCGCGCTCAGAAGCGTCCGCTTCGCGCTCTCGCGCCAGTTCATCCGCGCAAGCACGAACATCACCGTGGCTGCCGACATGTTGCCGAAATCGCGCAGCACCTCGCGGCTTTCGACCAGCGCGCCGGGTCCGAGCCCAAAGGCCGCCTCAAGCGCATCGAGCACCTTGGCCCCGCCCGGGTGGCAGGCAAAACGGTCGATATCGCGCAGTGCGAGATCGTGGCGAGCGAGAAATCCGCTGGTGATTTCGGCCAGATCGTTGCGCACGAGTGCCGGAATGTCGCGCGCGAAACGCGCCTTCAATCCATCTTCGCGGACGTCCCATCCCATGATCCCCAGCGAATCCGGCCAGGTATATTCGCCCGATACTGTCAGCCGCGGGCCCTCGCCAGCAGTTGAAACGATCGCACCCGCCGCTCCGTCGCCGAACAGGGCGGTTGCGACCAGATTGCTCTTGTCGAGATCGTTGCGCCGAAACGTGTGGGCGCACAATTCTACCACGAGAAACAGCACATTGCTGCCGGGATGCGCGTTGGCCAGGTCTGCGGCGCGCGACAGGCCTGTCACACCGCCGGCGCAACCGAGGCCGAAAATGGGAAGGCGTCTGATATCGCGCCGCAAGCGCAATCGTTCCACAAGCAGCGCGTCGAGACTCGGCGTGGCAATGCCCGTGGTCGATGCGACGACGATCGCGTCGAGGGCCTCGCGGGAAAGATTCGCCATGCGCAGGCAGGACAGTGCGACCTCCTCCAGAAGATCGACCGCACTCCTGACGTAGACTTCCGTACGGTCGGTCCAGCCATGCGGCTGCGCATACCAATCGATCGGCACACAGGAATAACGCCGGCGGATTCCGGCATTCTCGAAAATCGTCAAGAGACGGCTGATATCGTCGCGATCTCCGAACAGTGCCGCTGCGTGGCGGCGCACATCCTTCTGATCGAGAAGATAGGGAGGAACGGCCGTATCGAGGCTACGCAATCGCGGCTGAAGCGACATGAAAAATTCCGATCCGGTGAAACCCCTCACACGGCCCGAGTCTTAACGCACCCGGCAACCAATAGTCGCATCGACACGAAATTGCAGCATCCCTTGCGGCGATCCTCCGACTCCGATCGGGCCAATCCTCCATGACGTGAGGGCATTGAAAAATATTCCATCCCGCCCCCCATATGTGCCACGCATTGTCATATATCGGCACCATAGGCTTCGCGCCCCCGAGGTGACACCCGCGTCCCCGAAGGTCTTGCCACAAGGCTCGCGGACGCGCCGGCCCAGGACGCTTCGCTGCCGGTCGACACCCGGTCCTTTCCGCACTCGATTTCCTGATCGGCGAGCGGCGAATCCGAGGAGGGGCGTGGTCGGAGCGCTGGCATCCCGGATCTGCACAATTGTGCGCGGTGATGCTCCTGGCCCTAAAATCGGGGAAATCCGTCGTTAACGTGGAGAACATTCGTAGGTCGCTTTAACGAAGGCTTAACCAGGTGCAAAGACAGGAGCGGAACGCGAGTAAATTCCATTCAAATTGTTCGGATCATCAGGCATGTTTTGGTGAGAATTGAGCGATTGAGGCTGCCATGAAAAAACTTGCCATTGATTTCCTCGCCGACGAATCGGGCATCACCGCCGTCGAATACGGCCTTATCGCCGCCCTGGTGGCGGTCGTCATCATCACCGCCGTGACCAGCATGGGCACGCATCTGAAGACGACATTCAATTCGGTTTCGTCCTCACTCTGACACCAGCGTTTTACTCGCTCCGTACACGGACACCGGCCGCGGCATTGAATGTCGCTGCCGGTGTTTAAGGCGTTTAACCCGCCTCAGCGACAGGCGCGATTGGACAGGCAAGCGCCCTCCGTAGGGCTTGTGCCTGCATAAAAGCCGTATCGAACGCTTTATCGTATCGGCGTTTGCGCAGGACGGCAAAGAGCATGGCCATCTATCGCCTCGAACCGATCAGCCTCAACGATCCCAGATGGGAAGAATCGGCGGTCGCTGAAACAGTTTGGGTGGCAGCGTCGACGCCGGCGCGCGCGCGGCAGGCGGCGGCGGAAAAGACGCTTCACGATGCGCCGCTGCGCAATCCCGCAAAGCTGCAATCGCCATGGCTGCTCGATTGCCTGACCACATGCGTCCTTGAGCAACGCTCGAGCGGCGTTCCCCTGGGGACCGTGATGATTTCCGACGGGCGAACGGTCACAAACGGCGGAATTTCCGGTTAGGTCTCACGCAGGAGCCTGGCAAGGCGCCGATCGGCCTCTGCCGTGCCCGGATTGAACGTCTTGCCGGTCAGCTCTGCAAACAGCGTGTCGAGTGCCGCATAGCGCTGGCGCGCATCGCGCCAGAGCGCAATGGCCTCGGTTTTGTTGCCGGTCTTCTCCCGGTGATCGGCCATGCTTCGTATGACATTTGCCATTTCAAGCGGCGGCACGCCGTCGAAGGATCTGTACAGCCGAAGCATCTCGACGAAGTACAACTCGGACTCCGTCGGCCGTCCGCATGCATCGAGGATCTCACCCAGATGACGCAAGACGTGAGCGAGCTGTCTGGCATCGTCAAGCCGGCGCGCTGCGACGAGCGCATCCTCCTGAAGCGCCAGCGCCAGGTCGAGCCGGCCTGCATCGCGTTCAATCCGGGCCTGGCCGCACATCGCCTGGACAAGCTCGCCTCCCCGGCCTAATGCGCGAAAACCATCGGCGGCGCTGCGATAGGCGTCCCGCGCCTCGTCGAGACGTCCCTCGCGTCGGGAATCGGCGGCCCGTCTCAGCGCTTCACGCGCCTTCTCTTCACATGGATCATCCATCGCGCTGCCAATGTAGCCGCGACGCGCATCCCAAAAAAGAGAGCGGCCCCTGCCCGGCCTCGCATCCGGGCCACGTCGGCCGCCGGCGCGTTCCTATGCATCGATTCCTTGTTGTGCCAACATTTTCGTCAAAGCGAGCTTCATGCCGTTGCGCAGTGCGGGCGGACCAAGCACGCAGACGTCGGGGCCAAGAACCAGGAGTTCGCAAACCCCGGACTCGATCGATTCAATCGGCAGCATGCATCTTATCCAGCCGAGCCGATCGGGCGCACCCGCTGTCATCGCCACGGCATCCACGGCCTGAGGGCCAAGCCGCCAAAGCCGCTTCACACCGGCAGGCGAAAGACGCACATCGGCCTTTTCGCGATAAAGGCCCGCCTCATATTCCTGCGAAGCCTTTTCCCAAAAGTGCGCGAGATCGAAATCCCTGGGCCGCACGAAAGACTGTTCGGTCATCTCTGCCTGATGGATATTGGCGACGCGATAGCTGCGAATGGATTTGCCTGCCTGGGCAACCAGGTACCAGACACCTCCCTTGAGAACGAGACCAAGCGGAGCGAGCCTGCGGGATTGCAACTCGTCCTGTCCTGCGCGCCGGTACTGCATTGTCAGGTAGCGCCCGCTCCAGACACCGCGCGCCACGGTCTGCAGCGCCGGCATCGGATCGGCGCTGCGAAACCATCCCACCGGGTCGAGATGAAAACGCGACGCGATCCGCTCCGCTTCCGGTTGTACGTTTGCCGGCAGAGCTGCTAGCAGCTTCAGTCGCGCCGTGAACAGAAGATCGGCAAGACCCAATTGCGCCGCCGGCCCCGGAAGTCCCGCCAGGAAAAGTGTCTCGGCTTCCGATTGTGTGAGGCCGGTGAGCTTGGTGCGGTAGCCATCCATCAACTGGAAACCGCCGTTGCGTCCGCGATCCGCATAGACAGGGACACCGGCCGCGCTCAATTGATCGATGTCGCGATGGATGGTCCGCACCGAGACTTCGAATTCTGCGGCCAGGACGCGTGCGCTCAAACGTCCGCGTGTCTGCAGCAGCATCAAAATCGAAAGCAGGCGGCTGGCGAGCATCCCGGAACCAAAATCTGACAATCGATGACATGTTTGCGCGAAAGGACGTTCGCAGCAAGGCTGGCATTGCCACGTTCGAGCTGGCGGAAGCCAGGGCGCACCCATTGTCAAAGGAATTCCCATGCCCAACAGTTTCGGAACCGACATTCTGATTCAGGCTCCAAATCCGTCTGATGCGGCCCGCTTCTATGTCGACAGTCTGAGATTTGAACTCACCGGCGAAACACCGGAACTGGTCAGCCTGCTTGGGCCGCATCAACTTGTTCATTGAACGCGGGCCTTAGCTGGGCCCGGTGCTCGAGATAAATGTGAACGATGTCACGACGACACGACAGCGCCTGGTCGAAAGCGGCTGCACGATCGTCAAGGACGAGCCGGAATTTCCCCGCTGCTATGTCCGCGAGCCGTACGGGGCATACACAATTTGCTTAAATTGACCGCCAAGGACGCCTAAGCTCCTCCACGGCATGGGGAGGATGAAGATGGCTGACGTGGGGATTGCGCGACCGGGCAAGCCCGGGTTTCTTGATCGCGAGCGCATCATTGCCGGGCCGCGCTTCAATCGCTGGCTCGTTCCGCCCGCCGCGCTCGCCATCCACCTCTGTATCGGCATGGCCTACGGCTTCAGCGTCTTCTGGCTGCCGATGAGCAAGCTTCTACCCGGAGCCCCTGCCTGCGGCGGACTGGTGGAATCGCTGACCTCACAGACCTGCAACTGGACGGTGCCTGTGGTCACGCACACGTTCGAAATCTTCATCGCCATGCTGGGAATCTCGGCCGCCATTTGGGGCGGCTGGCTGGAACGCGCCGGACCGCGCAAGGCTGGCTTCATTGCAGCGCTTTGCTGGGGTGGAGGTCTCGCGCTGGGCCACGTGGGCGTGCATCTGCATCAGCTATGGCTCGTCTATCTCGGCTGCGGCGTGATCGGCGGCGTTGGCCAGGGGCTGGGTTACATCACGCCCGTCTCTACACTGATCAAGTGGTTTCCCGACCGCCGCGGCATGGCGACCGGCTTTGCCATAATGGGTTATGGCGGAGGCGCGATGATCGGCGCGCCGCTGGCCGTGTGGCTGATGGCGCATTTCGCCCATGGCGGCGTACCCGGCGTGGCGCAAACAATGATGGTGATGGGCGTGCTCTATTTCGGGGTGATGAGCCTCGGCGCCTTTGGATTCCGCGTTCCGCCGTCAGGCTGGGTACCCGAAGGCTGGAAGCCCGCCGACGCGCAAAGCGGCATGATCACGCGGCGGCATGTCCATGTCAGCCGTGTCATGGGCATTCCGCAGTTCTGGCTGATCTGGGCCGTGTTGTGTCTCAATGTCACTGCCGGCATTGCGGTCATCGCCATGGCAAGTCCGATGCTGCAGGAAGTGTTTGGCGGAAAACTGCTTGGCCTTGACGCACACACCACGCTCAATGACGCACAAAAGGCTGCGATCGTGGCCGCGGCTGCGGGGCTGGTCGGCCTGATCAGCCTGTTCAACAGCCTTGGCCGCATCTTCTGGGCGTCGATGTCGGACTTTCTCGGCCGCAAGAACACTTATTACGTGTTTTTCGCCGCGGGCACGATCCTCTATTGCCTGCTGCCGACCTGGGGCCATCTCGGATTGGCGCCGCTCTTCGTCGCGACCGTGTGTGTGATCATCACCATGTATGGCGGCGGCTTCTCCACGCTGCCTGCCTATCTTGCAGATATCTTCGGCACGCAAATGGTGGGCGCCATCCATGGGCGGCTGATTACGGCGTGGTCCGTCGCCGGTGTCGTGGGGCCCGCAAGCATCGCCGGCTTGCGCGAGTTCCAGCTCGCGCATGGCGTAGCAAAAAACCTCGTCTACGACGGAACACTCTACATCATGGCGTTCCTGCTGTTTTGCGGCCTGATCTGCAATGTCTTCGTCAAGCCGGTCGATGAGAAGCACTACATGACCGACGCAGAACTCGCACGCGAACGGGCGTTGCAGCACGAGGATGTCACGGCAATGACCGCCAACACCGCGGCGCGGGGCGCCTTTGGCGTAACCGGCATAATTGCATGGCTCGCCGTCGGCATACCGTTTGCGATCGGCCTGATCATTGCCCTGCAAAAGGCGGTGGTGCTGTTCTGAATCCGGCCTCCATCGAGGCCGGCGATGCAAGTCGTAACTGCCGTTACGCGGCGATCGCGTCACGCAATGCGAGTGGCGCCGCAATCGTCGAGAGTGGCTCCAACCCTGCGCCGGTTCCGCGCACCACGATCGTGCCGTAGTTGAAGATGCGCCCGAAGACATCCTGATTCACATCGACGCTTTCCACCTTGTCGCGATTCATCTCGACCGTGTGGCGGGCGACGAGGCCGGTCTTCAGTATGACGCGCCTGTCGGTGACTGCGATTTCGGTGGACATCTGGCGGACCAGAGCGCCAAGGAATTGCGCGACGCCCGCGAAGGCCGCCGCAAAGACAATCAGCTTGTAGAAGTGGTTGGCCCCGGGCGCGGCAATCAGAGCCAGGCTCCCCGCGACGGCGAAGGCGAGGAACACCACGCCAGGCAGATAGATGATCCAGTGCAGCCGGCCGGTGATGCGCAAGGTTTCCCCCTGCTGAAGCGCCTGGTTCACATACCCCGCCATCTCTGCCTCCCTGGTGAGCCGGATCGAATCACTGCCCCGGCAGGCAGGAGCATAGCGCAGGGAACGTTCCGCCGCCTTACGGCCGGGGCGCGGCCGGCTCAATCGAGGTTTCCAGCGCGTGCAGGAGGCTGGCCGCGAACGTGGTGAGCGTGTCGTCCCTGGCGCCCATCACGATGATGCGGTCGCCGGCTTGCGCGAGCTCCACCAGTGCGATCCCGCACGCTTCACGATCGGCGATATGGCGGGCATCGCGGCCGCGCGCCTTTACGCCCGCGACAATGGTCTCACTGCCCACGCTGCGATCCGTGGTCCCGCCGAAATAGACAGGGTCCGGCATGATCAGGACGTCGTCGATATTCATTCCGGACGCCAGAGTGTCGACCAGTGCGTCCTTCAACAGCTTCAGCGGCCCGAAACCATGCGGCTGAAAAAACAGCAGCAAGCGGCCTGGAAAGGCATGCGCCGTGGCTAGCGTTGCGGCAATCTTGTCGGGGTTATGGGCAAAATCATCGATGATCGTCACGCCGCCGGCGGTTCCTATGACCTCGAAGCGGCGGCGCAACCCCTCGAAACGGGCAAGGGCATCGGCGGCTTCCCCAAGTGAGACGTCCGCCGCCTGAACCGCTGCGATCGCGGCCAGCGCGTTCTGCACATTGTGCCGCCCCGGTACGCGCAAGCGCACCGTGGCGCGCGCACCGCTCGATCGCTGACGCGCCTCGAACATAATTCCATTCCGGGCCTCCGATAGGACGGCGCCGCAAATCTCCGCCTCCATGTCCATCAGGCTGAATCCGATCACCCTGTCGGGCAACGCGAGGGCCGCCATTGCGCGTGTTTCCGCATTGTCGAGATTGAGCACCGCCACGCTCGCCCGGCCGACGAATTCCTGGAACAGGAACCGCAGTTCGGCCAGCGTCTTGTGATCGAGCGCCATGTTGTTGACGACGGCTATGGCAGGCCGATACCGCGCAATCGAACCGTCGCTCTCATCCACTTCGCTGACAAAGATTTCGCCATCGCCCACCACGGCGCTGGCGAAAGGCACAGCGGGCGTGACGAAATTCCTCATCACGGCGCCGTTCATGACGGTGGGCTTTCGGCCCGCCGATTCGAGAATCCAGCCGATCATGCCGGTCGTCGTCGATTTGCCGCTGGTGCCGGCGATGCCGATGGAGATGGGCGCCGCGTTGAAGAGCGATGCCAGAAGTTCGGCCCGGGTCACGATCCGGGCGCCGACCCGGCGCGCGGCGATGATGTCGGGCACCGTTTCTTCGACCGCGGCGGAGGCGACCACGATCTGATCCGCACGTGTCACCCCGCTACCGTCCTGGGCAAACAGTCCGATCCCATGATTGCGCAGGAATTCGAATTTGGGAGCGGTTCGCCCCTGATCGAGAGAACGGTCCGACCCGGTGACGTCACTGCCCCCGGCCTTGACGATCAAGGCAAGCGGCAGCATGCCGCTGCCACCGATCCCACAGAAAAAATAAGCGCTGTCGTGCTGCATCCGCGGAAGCTATAAGGCGCGTGTTGTCGTGACAATGGCGGGCCGGTGACGGGACATAGCGGCGTAGTCCGGATCGGCGTGGCAGCGCCCGCCTCGCGCATCGACACGGCACTCGCCGCGCGCGTGTCCCGATTGGCCGGGGAGCGCCACGCCGGGCGCGCCGAGATCGTATTCCATCCGCAATGTTTTCTTTCCGACGGACATTTTGCCGGGGATGACGACACCCGCGCGCGCGCCTTTCTCGAATTGGCCAATGATCCCGGCTTCGATGCCTTGTGGGTGGCACGCGGCGGCTACGGGTCGTGCCGCCTTGCGGCGCAGATCGTGGCAGGCCTGAGGCCGCCCGCCCACAACAAGATCTATCTGGGCTATAGTGACGCCGGCACTTTGCTGGCGGCCTTGTATCGGGAAGGTTTTTCCCGGCTCGCCCATGGTCCGATGCCGGCCGATTTGCTGCGCGACAATGGCGAGACCGCGGTCGCGCGCGCGCTCGATTTTCTTGTCGACCGCGCCCCGCATACGCTGGAACCGTCCGTAGACGGATCGCACCCCACGGCAGCCTTCAACATCACCATCCTCGCCCATCTCCTCGGGACGGGATTCGAGCCCGACCTGTCGGACCACATCGTGATGCTCGAAGACGTGTCGGAGCACATGTACCGGATCGACCGCTCGTTGTGGCAGATCACGCGCAATCCCGGCTTCCGTCGTGTCGCGGGGATCAGGCTGGGACGCGTCAGCGCCGTTCCGCCCAATGAGCCCGATTTCGGCAAGACAGAAGACGATGTCATGCGGCACTGGTGCCGCGAATCCGGAATCGCCTATCTCGGCCGCGCCGAAATCGGCCACGATGTCGAAAACCGGATCGTACCCTTCGGCCGCTGGCCGGATTGATCAGATCAGCCTGGCGTTGAGGGTGATCGTCGTACCGGCGAGCGCGCGCGAGACGGGACAATTTCGCTTTGCGGAATCCGCGTGCTCCTGAAAGAGCCGCTCGTCGATATCGGGGATATGCGCTTCGGTATCCAGCGCGATGCGCGTGATCGCAAACCCTCCGCCCGATTTTTCGAGCGTGACGCTGGCCTTGGTGTGGATGCGCTCCGGCATGAAGCCTGCCTGTCCAAGCTCCGCCGCCAGCGCCATGGAAAAACAGCCGGCATGGGCTGCGGCGATCAGTTCCTCGGGATTGGTGCCGGGGGCTTCGCCGAAACGTGTCTGATAGGAATAGCTGCCCTCGAACGCGCCGCTGCCGAGTTTCATCGTGCCGCGGCCGCCCTCGAGCTTTCCCTGCCATTCCGCCTGCGCCGATCGTTGAACCATGCTGCGTTCTCCTGGGATTGCCGCGAACGAATTACTGACCTTCGCGGAGGGGGTGTTGGGACAAGGCTGCTTCGTCGGCGAGGAAGGACATCCAGCCCGGCTGCCGCGCCAGCGGCGCTTCCTGGCTGTCGCGCAGCAATCCGAGATGCAAGGCTCGCGCAACGGGATCGCGCAACACGGTTTTCACCGGATCGGCAGGCCAGCGAATCTGCTGATGTTCCCGCATGCGTTCGCCAAGGGCGCGCACGATCGGCACGTTTCCCGTCTCGGCCGGAATGAGGAAAAGCTGCCATCGGCGCGCGAGACGCCCGGCACCCGCGCTGCTCGCCAGAAGGGCCAGCGGAATCGACAAGAGCGGACCCGCCGCAAGCGGCACAATCCACCAGATGCAGGCAGGAATGAAATGATCGGCGGCGGCCAATCCGGCGATGGCGGCCATGGTATGTGGCAGGAAGGTGCGGATATTTTCGAGAAGCGGTACGCGGCGCTCGCTGCGTTGTTGCGCGCCCCAGACCGTGCTGTGCCCCGTCAGGATACTCAGGACGAAGCTCGCATGCGACAGCATCACGATAGGCGCGAGCAAGGTCGAATACAGGCTCTCCAGCAACACACTCGACAAGGTGCTCAGACGGCCGCCATGGGCACGCAGCCGTTCAGGGTCGCGCCACAATTCGAGCAGCCCCAGAAATTTCGGGCCGAACAGCAGGAGCGTGGCGATCAGCACCAGCACGGCGAACTCCAGCTGATGCGAAATTGGCGAGGCCAGCACGGGATAGATGCCGTTATAGGCGACCGGAGCAAAACGCCGTTCGCGGAAGGTCTCGAATCCGGCGACAATCAGCAGCGCCAGCCAGAGCGGTGCCGCGAGATAACTCATCACGCCGAAGGCGAGATGCACGCGGTTTGGCATGCGAAATCCCCGCGCAAAAATAAGACGCATGTGCTGCAGATTGCCTTCGCACCAGCGGCGATCGCGCTTGAGGTACTGCAGCAGGGTCGGCGGTGGCTCTTCGAAGCTGCCGCCAAGCTGCGGCGCCATCCACACGCTCCATCCCGCCCTGCGAAGGAGTGCCGCTTCCACGAAATCGTGGCTCAGAATTTCGCCACCGAGGGGGGCGCGCCCGGGCAGCGCCGGCAAACCGCAATGCTGCATGAAGGGCGCCACGCGAATGATCGCGTTGTGTCCCCAGTAGTTGCTGTCCGGTCCCTGTAAAAACGCAAGGCCCTCCCAGCAGGCGGGGCCATAGACGCTGGAGGCGAATTGCTGCATGCGGGCAAAGAGCGAGTGACGGCCGACAAGAGCCGGCGGCACCTGGATAAGCGCGGCGCGCGGGTTGGCATCCATGAGCGCGACCAGACGGGCCAGCGTCTGAC
Organism: Rhizomicrobium sp.; assembly: GCA_036490345.1. Lineage (GTDB taxonomy): Bacteria > Pseudomonadota > Alphaproteobacteria > Micropepsales > Micropepsaceae > Rhizomicrobium. The sequence continues at coordinate 37,946 of DASXEA010000041.1, forward strand.
CGGTCATCAGGCTGTCCGCGTCGAGCACCACCATATAGTCGTAGGCCGCGCCCCAATTCTCGCAGAAGTCGCGGATGTTGCCGCTCTTGCGGCCGCTATTGTCCATCCGGTGGCGATAGTAGAGAGGCAGACTCACGCGTTCGCGCAAGCGCTGCCAGGCGAGTTCTTCGAGGATCCAATGATCCGGCGTCGTGCTGTCGCTCAGGATGAAGAGATCGAACAGAGACGTGGCGCGCGCATCTTCGAGCGAATCGCAGATGGCCTCCAGCCGCGCGTACAGCGCGCCGACATCTTCATTGTGGATGGGAACCACGATGGCGGTGCGTGAAGGGCTCGACCACCCGTTCTCCGGCTCTTCCGGCACAGGCAGACCCGCGCCGGAAGGTTTGCGCCAGCGCAGATAGGCGCCCAGCGCCGAAATCCAGAACGATGCCGCGATCCAGAAGACCAGCACGGCGAATAGGGCGAACAGCGCCAGCTTCAGCCAGGAAAAGCCGTCGACGCGCAGAATGCTCCAAAACCGCGCCGAAGCCGTCGTGGTGGTCGACACCACGAGTCCGAAATAAAGCCAGCGCTCGAAAGTGACACTACGCGGAGTCATCGGCCCTTGCGCGCCGGACGCCAAACGGGCTCGTTGCGAAACCGGCGATCATTCTGACGAAGGTCTCGACCGCGCGGAAGGGCGTCCAGATGGCAATCACCTGATCCGGCATGGCGGATGGCCGGCGCGGCGGCACGCCAAAACAGGGCTCTCCCGCGCTCGCAGACAGTTTTGTGACTCGACCATAAGGCGATTGCATCGAAAATTGCCGACGCTGCGAATTCATCGGTCTTTTCTCCCATCGGACGCGGATATGCAAAAGAAGTGCAGCCGCGCGAATTGCTGATCTGGGATAGACTTGGTCCCCTGCTCGCCTTTCGCAACGCTCAGAACGAGGCTGGGTTCCCTGGCGACAGGACTTGGAGGGTGCCCTCCAATCCGCCATGTTTGGCATTTTATGGGCCCGTGCGAAAGCCATGCAATGACGCCATCTCTCACCCGCCGCGCCTTTTCGGCAACGTCCCTGCCCTTCATGCTGGCGGTTCTCTCGCGGCAGGGCGTGGCTGCGACCGACAAAGCGCCCTTGCACCTTGGCCCGGCGCGGCCTTTCAGTTTTGCGTGGCTGAGGCAGCGCGCGCACAGCGCGGCCATTTCGGCCTATGTTTCGCCGCCCGCGCCTCAGCCTGACCTGGTCGACACAATCGATTTCGACGCATCACAGAAAATCAGATTCCGTGCCGATTGCGCATTGTGGAAAGGGACTTCCGCCACCTATCCGCTGCGCTTTTTTCATCTCAACAAATTCGTGCCGAACCCTGTGCGCCTTCATGCCGTCGAAGGCCGCAAGGCGCGCGAAATTCTCTACTCGCCGCGGTGCTTTGACTACAATGGACTGTCACTTGCACAAAAACTGCAGCCCGATCTCGGCTATGCTGGATTTCGCGTCATGGACGGGCAAAAGGTCGAGACCGACTGGCTGGCCTTCCAGGGCGCCAGCTATTTCCGCACATCGGGCCAGGACAATCAGTACGGCGCCTCGGCGCGCGGCATTGCGGTCAACACTGCGCTGTCGACGGTCGAGGAATTTCCGCGCTTCTCCGAATTCTGGATCGCCGAATCGCCCGGCACGCCGCTCACCATCTATGCTCTCCTCGAAGGTCCCAGCCTGACCGGCGCCTACAAGTTCGAAGCGGTGCGCGGCAATGGCGTCGTCATGGATGTCCATGCGGAGTTGTTCATTCGCACCGACGTCACCCGGCTGGGCATCGCGCCACTGACGAGCATGTATTGGTACGGCGAAAACGAGCGCACGCATGCCGTCGACTGGCGCCCAGAAATCCACGACAGCGACGGACTCGCGCTCTGGACCGGCGGCGGTGAGCGCATCTGGCGGCCGCTGATCGATCCGCCGCGCGTGCAGACGAATTCCTTCGTCGACACCAATCCCAAGGGCTTCGGCCTGATGCAGCGCGATCGCAAGTTCGAGAACTACGAAGATGACGGCGCTTTCTACAATCGTCGCCCCGGTATCTGGGTCGAGCCCCGCGGCAATTGGGGTGCGGGGGCGGTGCAACTCGTCGAAATCCCGACGGACGACGAAATTCACGACAACATTGTCGCCTATTGGCAGCCCAGCGCGCCGATCAAGGCCGGCGATCAGCCCGTGTTCGACTACCGGCTCTATTGGCAGGACAGCGAGCCGCATCCGCCGCACGACATCGCCGAGGTCGTCACGACGCGCATCGGCCGTGGTGGCATCCCGGGACGGCCTTCGCCGAAAGGACAATGGAAATTCGTCATCGATTTTCAGGGCGGCACGCTCGACGCGATGCCGGCGCGCTATGATGTGAGCCCGATCGTCACGCTTTCGCGCGGCAAAGCGGAAAACCGCTATGTGATCCGGGTTGTGGGAACCAATACCTGGCGGGCCTTTTTCGACGTCAACGTCACCGGGCGCGATCCGCTGGATCTGCGCTGCTATCTCAAGCTCGGCGACAAGACACTTTCGGAAACCTGGCTCTATCAGTTCTTCCCGCCGGCATAGGTCACTGTCTCTCGCATCATTTCGTGCCGGACGGGCGCTTGGCGATCCAGTTCAGAATATCGTTCCACACCGTTTCGCCCGCCAGATCGCGCAACAGCATGTGATAGCCGTTGGGATAGCGGATTACTGTCGCGCGGTCGCCCAGCTCCTTCGCGGTCGCTTCCATGGGCTCGCGGGGAATCACCTGATCGTTGCCGCCATAGAGATCGAGGATGGGCGTGTCGGTGTGCAGATGCCGGGGCGCGGCACGCGCCTGATCCATGAGATCGACGAGACCGTGAACCTGATCGACGCGCGCCTGATGCTGATAGACGGGATCGTGTGCCAGCTTGCGCAGCACGGCCATGTTGTCGGTCGCCCAGATTTTCAGGCCTTCGCCGGAGACATGCATCCAGGGAATCGTATGCGCGCCGAGCCAAAGCACGACGCGATAGGAAAGCGGCATGTCCTGCCGCGACCAGACAGCGGGCGATACCAGGATCACGCCATCCGCATGGGGCGGCCTGTCGCTGGCAAGGGCCGTCAGCACCACTGCGCCGCCCATGCTCTCACCAAGCGCATATACGGGAACACCGGGATATTTGTTCCGCACCGCATCGACGAAATCGTCGAGATCGGTCCGAAGCGCCGCCGATCCCGGCCAAAGCCCCCAATCCGGCGCATGACCGAAGCCGCGCTGATCATAGGCATAGACTTCGATGCCATGCGCTGCCCACCACGGCCCCGGCAGATCGAATGCCTGGGAATAATCGCTCATCCCGTGCAGCGCCACGATCACGGCGCACGGCTTCGCCGCATCCCAATGCCGTAGCGGCAGTGCAAGGCCATCGCGCGTCGTGAAAACCTGATCGCCGATCATGGGCGTCTCATTGCCGACACCTCGAGGCGCCAGGGCCGGCGCGCAACCGCACAACACCAGCAATGTCAGGACAGCAGCAAACCCGCAACGCGGCTGCGGAGATAGGGTAGGACTTCGTCGGAAAACCATGGATGTCTCTTCAGCCAGCCGGTGTTGCGCCACGACGGGTGCGGCAGAACGATGAACTGTGGCGCATAATCGCGCCAGGCCCTTACGGTTTCGCTCACATTCGGGCTCGCGCGCTCCTTCAGATGCCAGGCCTGCGCGTGCCGCCCGATCAACAAGGTCAGATCGAAGGCGGGCAAAGCCGCAAACAACCGCACGCGCCAATGCACCGCACATTCGCGCCGCGGCAGCAGATCGGATCCCGCCGCATCATACCCTGGAAAACAGAAGCCCATCGATGCGATGGCCACTTTCGACGAATCGTAGAAAACATCCCGCCCGATGCCCATCCATTCGCGCAACCGGTCGCCCGAACGGTCGTTGAAGGATATTCCGGTTTCATGCACACGCAGACCCGGCGCCTGTCCTACGACACAGATCCGGGCGCGCGAACTCGCGTGCAACACCGGACGCACGCCATGCGACAGATGCGCTTCGCAAAGCCGGCAGGCGCGAATCTCCGCCAGCAATGTATCGAGGTCCTCGGGCACATCCGTCACCACGCATGTCCTTGCAGCCCGAAGGTTCACGAATCCTCTTTCATCAGACCGCGGGCGATCACAAGCTGCTGGATCTGGCTGGTGCCTTCATAAATGCGGAAGATGCGGACATCGCGATAGAAGCGCTCGATGCCGTGATCGGCCACATATCCGGCGCCACCGAAAATCTGCACGGCGCGATCGGCAACGCGCCCGACCATCTCCGACGCAAAATACTTGGCGCAAGCCGCTTCTTGCGAGACCACGCCGCCGGCATCGCGCCGCCGTGCGGCATCAAGCACCATGCAACGCGCCGCATAGGATTCCGTTCGCGAATCCGCCAGCATCGCCTGGATGAGCTGGAAGTCGCCGATGCGTTCGCCGAATTGTTTGCGCTCGCGGGCATAGCGCACGCATTCGTCCAGCAGGCGCTCGGCGACACCAACGCAGACGGCGGCGATGTGGAGGCGCCCGCGGTCAAGCACTTTCATCGCGACGCGAAAACCTTCGCCTTCCTGCCCGAGGCGGAGGCTGGCCGGAACGCGCACCTGATCGAAATGCACGTCGCAGATATGGGCACCCTGCTGGCCCATCTTTTTTTCCGGCCTTCCAACCGCGATGCCGGGACTTGTTGCGGGCACGATGAACGCGGAGATTCCGCCCGCACCTTTCATGGCCGGGTCGGTGCGGGCCAGAAGCGTGAACATGCCTGCGCGGTTGGCATTGGTGATGAACCGCTTGGTGCCATTCACAACATAGTCGTTGCCGTCGCGGATGGCGGTCGTGCGCAAGGACGCCGCATCCGATCCCGCTTCCGGTTCGGTCAGCGCAAAGCTCGCGATCACTTCGCCACGTGCAAGCTTCGGCAGCCATTCCGCCTTTTGCGCGTCGCTGCCATGCATCACCACGCCCTGGCTTCCGATGCCGACATTGGTGCCGATCACCGAACGGAAGGCGGGTGATGTGTGGCCGAGTTCGAAACAGACCAGGACCTCTTCCTCCATGTCCAGTCCGAGGCCGCCATAGTCCTGCGGGATGGAAAGGCCGAAGAGACCAAGCGCGCCCATCTCGGCGATGATGTCGTCGGGCACGCGATCGTCTTCCGCCACACGCGACTCGATCGGGACGCATCTCTCGCGCACAAAGCGGCGTACCGTTTCGATCAGTTGCGCGCGGGTTTCGGGGTCGAGGGCCAAATCCGGTTCTCCGATGCGGGCGGGACAAGCTTAGCGTATCCGGCGTACGATTCGGCAAGCTCCCAATGTCCCGTGCTATGGGTGGAACGTGGAACGACCCATGGGCGCGCATGACATCGACGGCTCTGCAACTTTCGGTGCTCGATCAATCGCCCATTCGTAAGGAGGGAAACGCGGCCGAGGCCGTGGCCGAGACCATCGCGCTGGCGAAAGCCTGTGAAGGGCTCGGCTATCACCGCTACTGGGTCGCCGAGCATCACAACTCGAACGCCTTTGCGGGTTCCTGTCCGGAAGTCCTGATTGCGCGGCTGGCGGCCGAAACCTCGCGAATCCGCGTAGGCTCCGGCGGCGTGATGCTGACCCACTACAGCCCGCTGAAGGTCGCGGAGCAGTTCCGCATGCTCGAGCTGCTTTCGCCTGGCCGCATCGATCTCGGAATCGGCCGCGCCCCCGGTACCGACGAACGCACGACGCGCGCCTTGCAGGCCGGCCCGGAAACATGGGGCATCGACGCCTTCCCCAGCCAGCTCAATTTGCTCCGACAGTTTCTCGACGACGCGTCGGGGGGCTCCCCGATGCCGGACGATCATCCCTATCGCGGCATTCATGCCATGCCGCGCGGGAACGCGATCCCCGAAATGTGGCTGCTGGGTTCGGGCATCCACAGCGCCGTGTACGCGGCCGAATTCGGCATGGGCTATTCCCATGCCCATTTCATCAGCCCCGACACGAGCGAAGAAGCGTGCAGTGTCTATCGCAGCCGGTTCAAGGCAGGCGCCGCGTGGCCCGCGCCGCGATTATCCCTTGGCGTTTCGGCACTCGCAGCCGAGAGCGAAGAGGAGGCGCATTTTCTTGCCGCGTCGCGCGATCTCTGGGTGGTACGGCTCCTGAGCGGGCGTCCCATTGCATTCCCCAGTCCCCGGGAAGCGCTCGACTATCCTTATACGGATGCGGAACGCGCGCTGCTTGAAAACGTCCGGGGACGTTCCATCGTGGGCACTGCGGACACCGTGCATCGCAGGCTGACATCGCTGGCCGAACGTCACGAGGCGCAGGAACTGGTGATCGTCACCATTACCCATGATTTTGCGCCGCGCCTGCGTTCCTATGAATTGCTCGCGCGCGCATTCGGGCTCGAGACGATTTGAAAACATGATCCTATTTCTCAGCATGGGCGGCCTTGAGCCGCCCATCCAGCGACAATCCCAACAGCGAGTGGATGGCCGGTTCGGGGACCGGCCATGGTGATGGTTTGTGAGTCGGGAACGACCGATCCGGCTTTACGTGACGGGCAGCAGGCCGATGAGGCAGCCGGACAATCCACTCGCCATGGTGCCGGACAGGAGTGCGCGCATGGCGAGGGAGACGATCTCGTCGCGGCGCTCGGGTACCAGACTCGAAACACCCGCGATCATGATGCCTACCGAACCAAAATTGGCGAAGCCGCACATCGCGTACAGCATGATGAGACGCGCGCGCGGATCGAGCGCCGAAACCGGCAACGCCGCAAGCCGCAGATAGGCCACGAATTCGTTGAGCACCATCTTGGAGCCCATCAACGAGCCGGCGGTGGCCGCTTCCTGCCAGGGCACGCCGAAGAGCCATACGACGGGCGCAAAGAACCATCCGAAAACGCGCTCGACCGTGATCGGCACGCCGGCAAATCCCGGCAGATGCGCGAGCAACTGATCGGCGAGCGCGACGAGCGCCACGATCACCAGCAACATGGCCACGATCCCGAGCCAGAGCTTCAATCCATCCTCGGTGCCGCGGGCGATCGCATCCATGCTGGAGCGGTAGCGAAAGTCGAGCGCCTGTGGCGTCTGCGTGCCCGACTCACCAGGCACCATGATCCGGCCGAGATACAGCGCGCCCGGCAGCGAGAGAATCGAGGCAACCAGAATGTGGCCCAGCGCACCCGGCACGACGGGTTCGAGGATGGTGGCGTAAAGAACGAAAACCGTGCCCGCCACCGTCGCCAGACCCACCGTGAACAGCATGAAGAGTTCGGAGCGCGACAGCTGCGTGAGATAGGGGCGGATCAGCAATGGTGCTTCGATCATGCCGAGAAACACCGTCGCCGCCGCACCAAGCCCGAGCGCGCCACCCAATCCCATCGTTTTGCGCAGCACAAAGGCAAAACCGTTGACGACAATCGGCAGCACCCGCCAATGCCACAGAAGTGCGGCAAGTGCCGATATCACGATGACGAGCGGCAACACGCCGAACGCGAAATTCGTCAGCCCGTGCGGATCGGTCACCGCGAAGGGCGGTGCGCCACCACCGACATAGCCGAACACGAAGGAGGTGCCGGCCCTTGTCGCCGCACTGAGCGCATCCACCACGGCGTTGAGCGACAGCAGTGTCGTCCGCGCCGCCGGAACCTTCAGCAGCAGCAATGCCAGGATCAGTTGCAGCACCAGTCCGGCAGCGACGGTTCGCAGGGGAAATATGCGCCGGTTCTCGGAGATCGCCCAGGCAAGCGCGATGATCACGACCATGCCGAGCAGCGACTGCAGATGATAGAGCCACATCGTTTCACGCCTCCGCCGGTGGAGAAAAGCCCGCGGCGATGTCACACTCCCTACACCGATTCGAGCTGCCCATGGCCGATTCCTCCACGCGTCCCCGCCAAATCCGTGCACTGCTCGGCGCGCGTGCCCTGCCGCCGCTTATTCTTGTCCTCTTCCACTATTGCGAAGGACACGGCTATCGCGGCGTGTGGTGGTTCGACCTGCCGGTGGCGCGCGGCTATCTGTGGGTCGAATTCTTCTTCGCCCTTTCCGGCTTCGTGCTGACCTATGCCTATGCGCCGCGGCTTGCGGACATGTGGCGCCCACGGGGGTACTTGGCATTTCTCCGGACAAGACTGGCGCGGCTTTACCCGCTGCATCTCGCGATGCTGCTGCTCATTCTCGCCATGCTCGTGTCGCTGCGCTGGCTCGCCGCCCGCCACGGCTATGTTTCGATCTATGACGAGCCCTGGCACCCGATCTGCACCTTGCCAACATTCGTTGCGAATCTGTTTCTGGTGCAGGCTTGGAACATCTTTCCCTATCTGTCGTGGAATGGCGCATCGTGGTTCGTCAGCGTCGAGTTCCTGCTCTGCCTTCTCTTTCCGCTCTTTCTTGCCCTGGCGCGCAACGGCTGGGGCATGGCGATTGCTCTGATCGGTGCCGGCGGCACGGCGCTCGCGTTGCTGGCGCATCCGCATTACGGCCTCGATCTCACGTTTCACAATGGCATCTGGCGCGGCATGGCCGCGTTTTCCATGGGCGTCGGATTCGCAATGTTGCATCGCATGGCGCTGGCACGCGGCGCCGATCAATGGCCCGAAAGTGTGTTCACACTCATGCAGGCCGCGGTGCTGGCGGCGATTTTCTACGCGCTCTACAACACCGGTTGGTCGCATACGCAAGCCGACATCTACACGGTGCTTCCACTGACGGTCCTCGTGTTCGCGCTGTCCTTCGACCGAGGTGTCGTGGCCAGGACGCTTTCGACGCGGCTGCCGCTCACGCTCGGCGAATGGTCCTATGCGATCTATATCGGCCAGACGCCATTGCTGCAGTTCCTGCGCCACGCCCAACTGCATCTTTATCCGCGCGCAACCGACATCGTGTTCGGCAGGCCATGGGCGGCCTGGGCGAATGTCTGGCACTGGCTCGAACCGGCGTTGCTGGTGGCGGCGGCAATCCTCTGGGGCTGGCTGTTGTTCACGCTGATCGAACGCCCCGCCAACGCGGCCCTGCGACGCGTCTTCGCCCGCCAACGCGTCGCGGAATCGCCCGCAGCTTGACCCGCGCCGTCCGCTTCGGCCATCACTTGCCTGATCGCTATCGAAGGAGTTTCGCATGACCATTCGGTTCGACGGCAAGGTCGTCATTGTCACCGGCGCCGGCGGCGGGCTCGGCCGCTCGCATGCTCGCGAATTCGCCCGGCGCGGCGCGAAGGTCGTCGTCAACGATCTGGGAGGTGCGGTGGACGGCACCGGCGGATCCTCCGAAGCGGCCCAGAAGGTAGTCGCCGAGATCAAGGCTGCCGGCGGGACGGCAATCGCGAATGGCGCATCGGTCACCGACGATGCCGGCGTGGCGCATCTCGTCAAAGAGACGCTCGACGCCTTCGGACGCGTCGACATCCTGATCGCCAATGCCGGCATCCTGCGCGACAAGAGCTTTGCCAAGATGGAGATCAAGGATTTCACCGCCGTCATGGACGTGCATGTGATGGGGACGGTGAAGCCGGCCAAGGCGCTGTGGCAGATCATGCGCGACCAGCAATATGGCCGCATCGTCGTGACCACATCGTCGACCGGGCTCTATGGCAATTTCGGCCAGACCAATTACGGCGCCGCCAAGCTCGGCCTTGTCGGCTTCATGAACACCCTGAAGCTCGAAGGCGCCAGGGACAACATCAAGGTCAATGCCGTCTGCCCGGTTGCGGCGACACGCATGACGGAAAACCTGATGCCGCCGCAGATGCTGGAAATGCTGAAACCCGAATATGTGACGCCCGCGGTGGTGTTCCTGGCGAGCGACGAGGCACCCACCGGCGTGATCATTTCGGCCGGCGCCGGCGTCTTCTCATCTGCGCAGATCATGGAATCGAAAGGCATCAATCTTGGTCATGACGCCAACGCCGACACGGTCGCGGCCCATTGGTCGACCATCGGCGATTTCACGGGCGCCAAACATTTCACCATGGGCAACGAACACGGCGCCCACATCTTCGAGCGGCTGCAGGACAAGCCGGCGACGTAGTTACAGCCCCAATACAGCCTTCGCCATGATGTTGCGCTGAATTTCGTTGGAGCCGGCGTAGATCGAAGCCTTGCGCAGGTTGAAATAATAGGGCGCGACGGGCGCTGCATAGTCCGGTCCCGGCCGCGGCTCGTTGGTCGGCGCCCAGGTGTCGCGAATGAACGGCATGGCGTAGACGCCGACCGCTTCGACGGCAAGTTCCGAGATCGCCTGCAGCAATTCAGTGTTGCGGCACTTCAGCATGGACGATTCCGCGCCCGGCCGCTGGCCTGCCGACATGGCGGAGAAGAAGCGCAGCTCGACTGCTTCCATCGCCGCAACTTCGATCTCGAGCGAATCAAGACGCGACCGGAACGATGGTTCATCCACCAGGCGCGTGCCGCTCGCATCGGTGCCACCGGCCATGCGCCGCACCTTGGCGAGCGCCCGCTTGAGGCCGGGCGCACCGGCATTGCCGCGCTCGAATTCGAGAAGATATTTGGCGTAGGTCCACCCCTCGTTTTCCTTCCCCACCAGATTTTCCTTCGGCACTTTCACGTCGTCGTAGAAGACCTGGTTGATTTCCTGCTCGCCGGCCACCGGCAAGTCGAGCGTGACGATGGCATCGATCTTGATACCCGGCGATTTCATGTCGACCAGGATGAAGCTGATGCCTTCCTGCGGTTTGGTGCCGGTTTTCGTGCGCACGAGATTGAACATCCAGTCGGCCCATTGCGCATGGGTCGTCCAGATTTTCGAACCATTGAGCAGATAATGGTCGCCGCGGTCTTCGCAGCGCATCTGCAGCGAAGCGAGATCGGAACCCGCTCCCGGTTCGGAATAGCCCTGGCACCACCAGATTTCAGAAGCGAGGATCGGCGGCAGAAACGGCTTCTTCTGCGCGTCGCTGCCGAACGCCATGAGCACCGGCGCCACCATCTTGAGCCCCATGGGGCTGACAATGGGTGTGCCGGCCGCAGCCATCTCACTTTCGAAAATGAATTTCTGCACCGGCGTCCATCCCGGTCCGCCCAGTTCGACGGGCCAGTTGGGCGCCGCCCAGCCGCGGCGGTAGAGCGCGCGCTGCCATGCGAGCTGACCTTCCTTGTCGAGATAGCCGTTCTTGGACTGCGCCAGCTTCGCGCGCGTCGCGTCGTCGAAATTCTCGGCGATGAAGCGGCGCACGTCATCCCGAAAAGCGGCATCCTGCGCAGAGTGCTGAAGATTCATGACTACCTCACACCATGTCGATCAGGCCGGTCGCGGCAGGATTGGTATTCACGCGCCGCGAAACACCGGATCGCGCTTCTCGAAAAAGGCATCCACGGCTTCTGCGTGATCGGCGGTCGTATGCACCAGCGCCTGATAGGCGGCGGACATTTCCATGATCGTGTCGAGGCTGGCGTTGCGCGCGTCGCGCATCAGGCGCTTGGTCATACGCAACACATCGGGAGGCTGCCGGCAGATCCGCGTGGCCAGCGCACGCGCTTCGTCCATCAGCGTGTCGGCCGGCACAACACGCGAGACCAGACCCCATTCGAGCGCCGTCTTCGCGTCGATCGTGTCGCCGGTAAAGAACAGCTCGGAGGCGCGCGCGACGCCGATCGTCTGCGGTAGGATCCAGGCGCCGCCATCTCCCGGCACCAGACCAACTTTCAAGAAGGTGGCGCCAAAGATCGCCGTATCGGCCGCGACGCGCAGATCGGCGAGGCATGCCACATCATTGCCCAGCCCTATCGCGGCACCATTCACCGCGGCGATCAGCGGCACCTCAATGCCCCAGAGAGCGCGCACCATGCGATGGATGCCATTGCGATAGCCTTCGCGGATATGCACGCCCGCCCCTGCGAAGGCGCCTGCCCGTTCGCGCATCGCTTTCAAATTGCCGCCGGCGGAAAACGCCTTGCCCGCACCCGTCAGGATCGCGCAACGCACGTCGCGATCGGCATTGATGCGCGCCGCCGCCTCCGCGAACAGCTCACCGTCCCCCTCTTCGCCCAGCGGGTTTCGCGAATCTGGACGATTGATCGTCAGGGTAACGATCGCGCCGGACTTGTCGAACAGAAGGGCTGTCATGAATGCTCCGTGAATGGCTGTAGCGGAAGGCTACCCGACGCGACGGCTTAAATCATCTTCAATTCACCCCTCACCCGCAGCCGAGAGATGTTTGAGGCCGTGCCCGGCATCCCTCTCCCTCAAGGGGAGAGGAGCGATGCAAAGCGTTGCATATCGGGCAATGCAAAGCGAAGATTTTCTCCTCTCCCCTTGAGGGAGAGTGGTGCAGTGAAAGTTCGCGCCGAGACCCCGACGCGGGTGAGGGGTCAGCTCAGCGACGCGTAGCGCTTCAAATGATGATCGACATTGCCATAAAGCGTGTCGATCATCGTGACGCGTTTGAAGTAGTGCCCGACATTCAACTCGTCGGTCATGCCCATGCCGCCGTAAATCTGCACCGCGTTCTGCCCGATGAAGCGGCCAGCCTTGCCAATCTGCACCTTGGCGGCGGAGACGGCTTTCTTGCGCTCGGTTTCGCTTTCATCGAGCTTCAGCGTCGCCATCAGCGCGATCGAGACCGACTGTTCGTAGTTCATGAACATATCGACCATGCGATGCTGCAGCACCTGGAATTTGCCGATCGGCACACCGAACTGCTTGCGGGTCTTTGAATATTCCACTGTCGCATCGAGCAGCACCTTCATGGCGCCGGTGGCTTCGGCACAATGGGCGGCAATGGCTTCATCGGTGACGCGTTCGATGAGCGGCAGGCCATCGTCAAGCGTGCCGATGAGATTGGCGACCGGAATCTCGACCTGATCGAAAGTGACCTCCGACGCGCGCAAACTGTCGATGGTCGGATAGTCCCGTGTCTGGACGCCTTTGGCTTTCCGGTCGACGAGGAACACACTGATCCCCCTGTTGTCGCGCTGACCGCCCGCCGTGCGCGCGGTCACGAGCAGCACATCGGCGAATGGCGCTGCGATGACAACCGCCTTCTGGCCGTTCAGCACAAAGGCGTCGCCCTGCTTCTTCGCCGTGGTGACAAGATCTGCGAAATTGTAGCGGCCCTGCGATTCGGCAAAGGCAAACGCGAGCACGGCTTCGCCGCCTGCAATGCGTGGCAACCATTCCTGTTTTTGCGCTTCGCTGCCGCCGTGGCGCAGAAAGCCGCCGCCCACGACTACCGTCGGCGCATAGGGCTCGACGACCAGCGCGCGGCCGAATTCCTGCATGACGATCATCGTATCGAGCGCACCGCCACCGAGGCCGCCATACTCTTCGGGAAAGGCCGCGCCCAGAAGACCGAGATCGGCGAATTGCTTCCAGTAGTCGGCGCGCCAGCCGCTCTCGCTGCGCGCGATTTTGCGGAACGTCTCCAAATCATAATGGTCGGACAGAAACTTCGCGACCGTGTTGCGCAGGAGCTCCTGCTCCTCGCTATAGGAAAAATCCATGACCGCCCCCGGGATTTGCGCCGCGTCCTACAGACCCAGCACGGCCTTTGCGATGATGTTGCGCTGAATTTCGTTCGAGCCTCCATAGATCGAGGCCTTGCGCATGTTGAAGTAGATACCGGCCGTGCCGATGGCATTGTCCGGTCCGACGGGAAATTCATTGTCGCCGAACGCGTTGGCATCGGGATAGGCATAATAGCCGACCGCTTCGAGCGTCAGTTCCGTGATCCGCTGCTGGATTTCCGTGCCCTTGATCTTGAGGATCGAGCTTTCCGGCCCCGCATGGCCGCCGCGGGATTCCGCCGCCAGCGTGCGCAACTCGGTGAATTCGAGCGCGGCCAGTTCGATTTCGACGTCCGCGATCTTGTGGGCAAAGGCGGCGTTTTCGACGAGCGGACGGCCGTCGAGCAATTCGGCACGCGCGATGGTGCGCAACCGTTCGATGGCCTTCTTCGATCGCGCCACCCCGGCAATGCCGGAGCGCTCATGCACGAGCAGGAACTTGGCGTAGGTCCAACCCTTGTTTTCCTCGCCGACGCGATTTTCGACCGGCACTTTCACATCATCGAAAAAGACTTCGTTCACTTCGCGCGCGCCATCGAGCACGATGATGGGCTTCACGGTGATGCCGGGCGTTTTCATGTCGATCAGCAGGAAGGAAATTCCCTCCTGCTGTTTCGCCGACGGATCGGTGCGGACCAGACAGAAGATCCAGTCGGCGAACTGGGCGAGCGTCGTCCAGGTTTTTTGGCCGTTGACAATGTAATGATCGCCGTCGCGAACCGCGCGGGTTTTCAGGCTGGCGAGATCGGATCCCGCACCGGGTTCGGAATAGCCTTGGCACCACCAGTCTTCGCCGGAACGAATGCGCGGCAGATAGTGCTCTTTCTGGGCGGCGTTCCCGAACGTGTAGATCACCGGTCCCACCATCGCGATGCCGAAGGGAAGGACGGGAGGCGTTTCCGCGCGGGCGCATTCCTCGTTGAAAATGTAGCGCTGCGTGGCGGTCCAGCCCGTGCCGCCATATTCCGTGGGCCATAGCGGCGCGATCCAGCCCCGGCCGTAGAGCACGCGATGCCAGGCGAGATAGTCCTCGCGCGTGGTCATGTCGCGCAGCGTGCGCCGTCTGCGATTGTCCGGAAGGTGCTCGGCGATGAACGTGCGCACTTCGCCGCGAAACGCTTCCTCCTGGGGCGAAAAGCTCAAATTCATGGATGGCCTCCCGACACGCCGAGATGGGAGCATGGCACAGAAAACAGGGAGTCTATCAGGGAGATTTTCGCTTTGCGGGGCGACAAATTCTCTAAGCGCCTGTTTATATTGTACTTTTCCCCCAAGGGCTGCACCAATAACAGGGAGAAACAGGGAGTTAACAGGGAGATTTATGGTCGCTGACCACTCTGCGCAATCGGTTCAACTTATATACCAATTCGGTCCATCGCCATCAAGCTGGCCGTCAAATTGACGAAGAATGTGCCATTGTGTATAGTTATATTTCTATAGGTATAGATCACAGAGGATAGATGGCCTTTCACGTCAAGGACAACGCGACAGATGTCGCGGTGCGGAAGCTGGCCCGCCTGAAGGGCACAAGCCTGACGCAGACCATTCGCGAGGCGGTAGAAACCGAGTATTCCCGCGTCCGGGGCCACACGCCCCTGATCGAGCGCCTCGGCTCGATTCAGGCGCAGTTCGCGAGCCTGTGCAGGCCGGGCGGCGTGCCGGCGGACAAGGCGTTTTTCGATACGCTTTCGGGCGACGCATGATCTTCGTCGATGCGTCGGCGATCATCGCCATCATCGCGCGTGAGAGCGACGCCGATTCTCTCGCCGCCCGGCTTGGGCAGGCCGGAAAGATTTATGTTTCCCCGATCGTCGTCTACGAAGCGGCGCTGGGGCTTGCGCGCATCGGCAATCTGCCCGTGGCCCAGGCCCGTGCGGTGCTCGCAGACTTTCTCGAGGAGATCGCGGCCGAGACGCTTGCGCTGAATTCGGCGATCTCCGACGCGGCGCTCGATGCCTTCGACCGTTTCGGCAAGGGCCGGCATATCGCGTCGCTCAATCTCGGCGATTGCTTCGCCTATGCCTGCGCGCGCGCACTCGATGCCCCTCTTCTCTTCAAGGGAAGCGATTTTCCGCATACGGACATTGCCGCGGCGTGACCCTGCCGCGAAGCTGCATCCCGCCGACAGATCGCTAGCGCGGCTGCGCGACGATCCGCAGATAGGGGCGCGGCGCCTTCCAGCCGTCGGGATAGGCCTTCTTGGCTTCTTCGTCGGAGACCGAGCCCGAGATGATGACGTCTTCGCCGGGCTTCCAGTTCGCGGGCGTCGCCACCTTGTGCCTGGCGGTCAGCTGCAGCGAATCGATCACGCGCAGCACCTCGTCGAAATTGCGCCCGGTCGTCATGGGATAGACGAGGATGAGCTTCAGCTTCTTGTCCGGGCCAATGACGAAGACGTTGCGCACGGTCATGTTGTCGGCTGGGGTGCGCCTAGACGGATCGCCGCTCGTCGCGGCCGGCAGCATGTCGTACAATTTGGAGACCTTGAAATCGGCATCGCCGATCAGCGGATAGTTGGGCGCAGTTCCCTGGGTCTCGCGAATGTCGTCGGCCCATCGCGTGTGATCGTCGGTCGGATCGACCGACAGGCCGATGATCTTGACATCGCGCTTGTCGAATTCCGGTTTGATGCGCGCCATGTAGCCCAGTTCGGTGGTGCAGACCGGCGTGAAATCCTTGGGATGGGAGAACAGCACGCCCCAACTCGAACCGAGCCAGTCGTGAAAGCGGATCGGACCTTCGGTGGTCTGGGCTTCGAAATCGGGGGCGGTATCGCCGAGATTCAACGTCATCGCACACTCCATCCATGAATGTCCGCGCGCCGCCGCGTTGGGCTGCAATGCGCGCGGGCGTCCTTATAGGCAAACGATCCGCCGAATTCAAATCTCGATACGGCTTGTCGTGACAGCGCCTCAGCGCGGGATCGCTTCGTGATGGCGAATGACTTCATGGACAATAAAGGCGAGAAATTTTTCCGCAAAATCCGGATCGAGTTTCGCATCCCGCGCCAGCGCTCTCAGCCGCGCAATCTGCTCAGCCTCGCGAACCGGATCGGCGGGCGGCATACCGCGGCTGGCTTTCAGTTCGCCGACCGCCTGGGTGCATTTGAACCGCTCTGCCAGAAGATACACCAGGGCCGCGTCGATATTGTCGATGCTGCCTCTGAGCCGCTGCAATTCCGGAACACTATCGCTCATGATCTGCCCCCAAGCCCTTCCCGGCCGGTGCCGCCGGCGCAAAGCGCTGCCGCGCTCCGACGGCGGGGCACCAGGAATCGGACTATGACGGAGTGGCGCGGATTTCGCGACTGCGTGCGCCGGAGCCTCAAGATTCCGTCAAGGCGATGCGCCCGACGCGGCGAGGCCGGACCTTAATGCCTGTATTGCTGGAGACGCGTGGCCCGCAGGCCTGCGAGACCGAAGCGGTCAATCGCCCGCTGCCACGCGAGGAATTCCTCGACCGTGAGTGTATAGCGACGGCAAGCTTCTTCGAGGCTTAAAAGACCACCGCGCACGGCGGCCACAACTTCCGCCTTGCGACGGATCACCCAGCGCTTTGTGCCAGGCGAGGGAAGGTCCGCCATCGTGAGCGGGCTGCCATCCGGCCCGATCACGTAGCTCACCCTCCCCTTGCGGTCTTCGACCATCAATATCGTTCTCCAGACGCCCTTACCCTGATCGAGCTTAAGCGCGCCGCTTTAAAAAAAAGCCAAGGGTCACGGTAAAAGAAGAGATAAGCTGCGAATTCCGTGCCTTAATTTTGATTGAGAGAGCGCCCGCAAATAAGGGCGCTCTCTTCAATCATTTGTTATTGCGACGGCAGCTGCTCGAGCGTCTGGAGCATCGTGTCTGCGGTCGTTATGATGCGCGCAGACGCCGAATAGGCGCGTTGCGATGTGATGAGATTGGTGAACTCGGTCGCCAGGTCCACGGTCGAACCTTCGAGTGCGCCGGACGCGATCCCACCTGCCGCACCAGTGTTGGGTGCGTTGATGATTGCGCCGCCCGATGCGAGCGATGCCGTCCAGGCATCGCCCGAGCTGGCCGACAATCCATTGGGATTGGCAAAGGTCGCGAGCGGGATCTGGTAAACGTTTTTCGTCTGGCCGTTGGAGAAATTGGCGGTGACGATGCCGTTCTTGTCGATCGAGAAGCCCGTGACGGTGCCGGCGGCTTCGCCATCGATGTTGGAACTCGTCAGCACGTCGTTGCTGGCGTAGTTGGTGAATCCGTCAAGACCCGTCCCGCCATCAATGATCGAGTTGCCCAGATTGAGGTTGAAGGAGAGGTCGCCCAGACCCGAATTGCCACTGCTGAAAGGAATGGTGACTCCAACCTGTTTCAGATCGGCGCCGCCGGCATCGGTAATCTGCTGCAGCGAACCGTCGCTGTTGAATTGCATGAAGCCGCCGGTAAGGAACCCGTTCTCCGGTGGCGGATTTCCGATTTTCGAGAGATCGCCGCCATAGCCGACTTCAAACGCCCATTTTCCGCCGCCCAGATTCAGCATGTCGACATTGACAGCCTGCGACCCGCCCTTGCCGTCGGTGACGTTGATGGTCGTCGAAAATGACGGCGTGACACCATTCTCCATCATGTCGCCGCTCGTATAGGTGCCCGAGTAGACAGCATCATCCGAGTCCAGATTGCCTACCAGCGAGCCCAGTGTGGTGGGCGACGGCGGGCTGGAAAGACCGTTCAGGTTGAGAGTCGAAAGCGCATTGCCTGTGTTCACGGTTCCGTCGGACTGGATCGGCCAGCCCTGGAGATAGAAGCCTGCGCCGTTCTGCAGATAGCCGTCGGAATTTTCGCTGAAATTGCCGACCCGGGTATAGAGCGGCGTTCCGGAACCGTCTTCATTCGCGCTGACCGCGAAGAACCCGCCGCCGGAGATCGCAAGATCGGTGGCCGAACCGGCCTGCTGCAACACGCCCTGCTGCGTATTGTTCTGCGACGCCGTCGTTGCGACGCCGGCTTCGTCGACGCCACCGAACATCTGGGTCAGGATGGTCGAGAACTGCGCGGAGACGTCCTTGTAGCCGATGGTATTTACGTTTGCGATATTGGAAGAGTAGATGCTGAGCGCGTTGGCGTTCGCGTCGAGGCCGTCGATGCCCAGCATCATGGCGCCATAGAGGCTCATGGTGTGTTTCCTTGTCGAATGCGCCGGGGACTTCGCCCCTTTGCACGCTTTGGGATGAAGCCGACGATTCTCGCCGGCCGGTTATTCGATCGACTGCACCTGCGACAGCTGCACCGCCATCGGACCGACCATCAGAACGGGCGCGCCGTTCTGGAATTCGATCTCGCTGACGACACCGGTCGAGGTGGTCGTGGAGGTAATCGCGTTGCCCGAACTGTCGGTCGCATTCACCCCAAGGGTGTACGTTCCGTCGGGCAGCTGATTGCCGTTGGTGTCCTGGCCATTCCAGGTGAATGTGTTGTCGCCGGAATTGGTTGTGCCGGCGCCGCTGTAAACGGTATTGCCGCTCGAATCGGTCACGGTCAGTGTCACATTCGCCGCCGTCGAAGCGAGCTTGTAATCCCAGTTCGCGGTGCTGTTGATCAGGGCCGCATTGCCGTTGCCGATGGTGACGGTCTTGCCGAGATAACTGGTGCTTGCCGAACCCGAGCCGCCTTCCTGCAGCGAGATCAACGTCTGCAAATTGGCATTCGTGTTGATCTGCTGTTCGACCTGGCTGAATTCGACCAGCTGCTGGGTGAACTGCGTCGAATCCATCGGGCTCGTCGGATCCTGGTTCTGCAGCTGGGTGGTGAGCAATTGCAGGAACGTATCGAAATTCCCGGTGAGCTGCGACATCGACTGCTGAAGCTGCGTGCCGCTGCCCTGGATTTGACTCGTCATGCGTTCCTCACACCCGAATATCGATGCCGGCGCCTGCCGGCCTCAAGCCCGCGATTGCCGCGCCGGTTGCCGTCTGCGACGACCCCGAAAGGCTTGCGGCATTTCGCGATGCACGCATCGTGCCGCGATTTCCGTTTTGCCGTTCCTGGCCTTTCAACGAGAACTGCAGGCCATTGCCGCCGAGATCGATGCCCTGCTCCTTGAGCGATTTGACGAGCAAGCCCTGGTCGCGTTGCAGCATGGCAAGCGTCTCGGGCTTTTCCGCCGCAAGATGCGCCTGCGCGCGCCCCGCATTGTCCATCGAAAGTCGCACATCGACGCGGCCGAGTTGCGCCGGATCGAGCCGGATGTCGAATTGATGCGCGCCGCCGGCAGACTTCGCCGCAATGGCGATCGCGAGCGCGTCCGCATCCGGTCCCGGGATCGGCACATTTGTCGCCGCCGCATGCAAATCGGGCACGGCAGAACTTGCCGATGTCGTCGGCGTTAAAGCGGTGGGCGCGACAACGGCGTTCTCGGGAAGCGTGGCGGGCTGCACGGAGGAAACCGGATTGTCGGAACTTGCCTGACCGTTGCCAATCGCTGCCTGCAGCGCATGCGCCGCCGACTCGATTTGCGTTGCGTCGGCATGCGCGGGTTGGGACGGCGGCGGCGATGGCTGCGGGGTGGCGGAGGAGAGCGGCGCGGAAGGCTGCCCCGCTGCGTTCTGCCCATTCTTTGCAGGATCGAGCGGCAGGCTCTGGGCCTCGGTCGCCGACGCAGCACCGGCATGCTGCTTGATCGCCCCTTCGGCCGATTGCGCAAAGCTCGCGAGCTGTGTCGTGCTCGTATGCTGGCCGGCAGCCTGCGAGGGCGATTGCGGGCTGTTTGCCTGCGACGCAGCGGATTGCGGCGATTGCGCGGTCGTTGCCGGGGATGCGGCCTTTGCTGCGGTCTGCGCGCCCGTCGCAGGAAGCGATGGCTGAGCGGATGCTTTCGGCACCGGCGCGGGAAGCGGAGCGTTTGTCGTGGCCCCGGTTGGTGCCGGTGCCTGGCTCTGCGGCAATTGCGCTGCAATTTGCTGCAACGCCATCTGGCCCTTTTGTGCAGCGACGACAGGTTCGGGAAGGACGCCGCCGGTCGTGACGGCGGACGCTTGTTGTGCGGATTGGGTGGACGATGTCAGGGCGGGTGCCATGCCCGATCGTGCCGCGTTCAACTGCGCGGCGATCTGGGCCAGGGCGCTCGCGCCTCTCTGCTCCGCAAGGACCGGCTCGGAAACCACGGCGTTCTGTTGCGCCGGACCATTCGCAAAGCCGGGAGCTGTTGCGACGGCCGGGGTTGGCGATGACACCGATTGCGTCGCCGGTGCGAGCGGCCATCCCAGCGACGCTTGCGGCATTTGCGGCTGCGGCGTCTGGAGGAACGAGAAGGGGTTGGCGGGCGTGGCCGCGGAATTCGCCGACGCAGGCGCGGCGAACGGCGCCTGCATGGCGGCACGACCGGCAAGCCACGCCGAGCCGGTCGCCGCATTTGCCTGTTGCGGTGACGCGTTCGATGGCAGCGGCAACAATTCTGCGGCGGACTCCATCGCGGGTTGTGGAGATGTGCCAGTACCGGATGCCGGCGCCACGTTCGGCAGAGATTGCACGGTTTGCATCGTTGTGAGCGGCGACGCGTCTGACACCGGTGTCGCGACGCCGCGACTCGCAAGCCAGCTCGTAATGCCCTGCGAAATCGCCGTGGCCCCTTGCGATACCGTTGTCGTTGGCTGCGCCGGAAACCCGGGCTGCGACGAGACTGTGTTGTAGGCCGGTGTCGCGATGCCGCGGCCGGCGAGCCAGCTCGAAATGCCTTGCGAGATCGCCGTAGCCCCTTGCGAAGCCGGTAGCGTCGGCTGCGCCGGCAGCACGGGCTGCGACGAGACTGCATTGTAGGCCGGTGTCGCGATGCCGCGACCGGCGAGCCAGCTCGAAATGCCTTGCGAGATCGCTGTCGAGCCCTGCGGAATGATCACTGAGGGCTCGGCCTGCGGCACAGATTGGGATGAGGAATAGGCGAGCGCCGGTGTCGTGACCCCGCGACTGGCCAGCCAGCCGGAAATGGCCTGCGAAACCGCCAAGGAATTCTGTGTCGCGACGGGCTGTTGCAGCGGTGCGGCGCTCGACGAAGGCCATGCGGCCGGCTCGGCCATCGCCTGACCGACCTGCAACAACGCCGACAAATCGGGCTGCGCGACCGATGCAACACTGCTCACGCTATTTGCCGGCGGGGCATCGGTGTTCGCGCTTGCGCAGGCACTTTGCCAACTCGTCTCCGGCGAAAGCAGAGCGCCGCCACCGGGAGCTGATGTCTGCACAGACAACGCCGATGCGATGTTTACGGTCGCGGGTGCTGGGCCTGGCGATGGTTGCGGATCGGGAGCCCATGGAGCCGTCGCCGGCGCGAATTCCGTCGCAGGCTGCGGTGCCGCGTTCATGCCCGTCGTGACAGTGAAGGCCGTCTCCGGAAGGCTCGCGACAAACGCCGCGACATCGGACGGAAGTGTGGATGGCGGTGGGCTCGCGGAATTTTCTGCCGGTGCCGCCAGGGCCTGGGTAACGACATCGGTGTCGACGCCGGGCGCGGCGGCTGACGAAATCGCGGCGCGCAGGGCGTTCGCGAGCGTCGGCGACTGAGCCTCTGCACTCGCCAAGGGGACACTCGCCTCAGTCGCGGCCTGCGCCGTGCGGACATTCGCGTTCGCCAGGGCCGAAGCAAGCCCTTGTGACCCTTGTGATGGCGAACCGGAAAAAACTTGCGCAGGCGCTGTGGACCGGGTCACGGTTTGCGCATCACCAACCGGCATTCCGGCCGCGCCCGAAATTGCGGCGCGTACCGCATTCGACAGCGCCGGCGCCGGTGTCGTCATGTTCGGCTGGGTGCCGTATGCCGGCACTGCCTGGATCGTAACGCGCTGAGCTGAAACACTCGGAAAGACGAAGGATGCCTCGCTGCCCGACGGGAGCACGGATGGATCATCGCCAGACCGAGGCACAATGGACGCCACATTTTCTGGCGCGTCTGCGATCGGAATAGGCATGCGATCCGCACCCGCATTCGCGGCCACGGTGAGAGTCGACAAGCGCGCGGCCGGATCGATACCAATCGCCGCAAGGCGCGAGGCCGCGGATTCGGACACGATCGCCGAAGAGGGCAAAGGACCTTCTGATCTGTCGCCGGATGGAACGTATGCCGACCCCGTTGATGGCTGCGAACCCGTCGGCGGGGATGGCGGCGCAGAGAACCCGGCCAGACCCGCAACCGGTTGCGTTCCGCGCGATGCCGGCACCGCAATCGCGGGCTGCAATACGCTGGACCGCGTGTCGCTCGCAGGCGCCTGCCAGGCGGAAGCTGCGGCCGATGCGGACAAAGTGTTCGCCAGCGCGGCCAGGCCACGCCCTGACACGAACGCTGTGGGAGCGCTTGCCGGCGGACGGAGGAATAGCGGCACACTCCCCGGCGAAGTCGGGCCATCAACCTTCGTGGCATTCGTGGGAGCGTCGGATCGCGAGCGCGCCATCGTGCCGGGACCGCTTGCAGGCTCCGACGATCCGGGCGGCACGATCGGGTTCCGCGCAATGGAAACCGGCTGTGACCGGTCTGCCGGCCTGCCCGTTTCCTGCATGTTTGCTTGCACCGCAAAGTGCGGGACCGGCGGTCTTGTCTGTGCGCCTGTCGAACCGCTGTTCCCGCGCGCGACAGATTCGTTACTGCCGAAATCAGAATGCGAGAAGGGGCTCGCTGCCGCACTGATCGGGATTGTGCTCGCGGGCTGCATCACGCTCGGCAAGATGGAAGGCGTGGCAGCCGCGCTGGATACCGTGGGGGCACTTTGCGTGACGATCGCATGCTGTTGCGGCGGCATGGCAAGCGCAAGAAAGGAGGCGAACGTCGGATCGCCCGATGGGTCCGCTGGCGCATTGCGCCGCCCCGCATCAAGAAGCGATGCGAGGTCGTGGCTGTTCTGCGTTGCCTGGGCTGTCGCCACTATCGGGAACCGGGTTTGCACGGCTTCCAAAGCAAGGCCCGGACCAGACACGATCCTTGCGATTGCTGCGATTTTGCAGGACCGCTTGCGCCCTTTGTGCGGAACCTTCTGCCGTACCGGCAAGAATTGCCGCCATGTGCAATCGCGTCACCGGCACGAGTGGTGGCAGCATCCCGTGCCTCTTACGCGCGCCGCGGCAAACGCCGCATTTTCCCTGAATTTCCGCGGAAAATTCGCGCCGGACAGAATCGCAGCGGTGCTGGCACGTCTGTTGCGAACGATCGGGTGTGGCTCGAGGAGCGCACCGATGTCGTTGAATGGGATTCTTAACAGCGCGCTGTCTGCGCTTCAGACCAATCAGTCCGCACTAGGCGTCATCTCGAACAACGTCGCCAATCTCAACACGCCAGGCTATGACCGCCGGGTCGTCAACGAACAGGCGCAAACGCTCGGCGGCGGCTTCGCGGGCGTCAGCATCCAGGATGTCGAGCGCGTTGCGAACCAGTTCTTCACCCAGGAGGCCTTGTATGCCGGCGCCTCGTCGTCGCAATACAGCGCCCAGAGCGACATCTATACGCAGTTGAACGGAGTCCTGGGCCAGCCCGGCGATGGCACGGCCCTTACGACCCAGCTCGACAATATTCAGAGCGCGCTCGGTCAGGCGGAACTGTCGCCCAACTCGTCCACGAGCCAACAGGGTGTGCTCAGCGCGTTTCAGAGCCTTGCGTCGCAGATCTCGCGCGTCTCTGGCTCCATTGCGCAATTGCGCACCCAGACGGACCAGCAGGTGTCGACCTCGGTCGGCTCGGTCAACACATTGATCAGCCAGATCTACACGCTCAATCAACAGATCCAGACGGCGACCACAAACGGCGACGATTCGTCCAATCTGCTCGACCAGCGCGACACGGCCCTGCAAAGCCTGTCGCAGATGATCGGCGTGCGCACGACCACCCAGTCCAACGGGCAGATGGTGGTGACGACGCAGGACGGCACCACGCTGGTGGGGTCCCAGACCTATGCGCAGCTTTCCTATACGCCGGCCAGCGGGTCGACGAGCTTTGGGCCGATCAATTTTTCGACCGTCGACGGCAGTTCGGGCCAGACCGTGAGCCAGCCGCAGGCGATCAATTCCCATCTGGGATCGGGACAGTTGTACGGGCTGGTGCAGATGCGCGACGGCTCGCTTGCGTCGATGGAGCAGGAACTCGGCCAATTCACCCGCACGGCGGAGAATGCCTACAACGCCCAGAGCAATGCCAATGCCGCCTTCCCGCCGCCCGCCACGTTGAACGGCCGCGACACCGGGCTTCTGTCGACCGACGCGCTTAATTTCACCGGACAGACGACGATCGCGGTGGCGGACCCGAACGGCAATCTGGTTTCACGCATCGATGTCGATTTCGATGCCGGCACGATTTCGGTCGATGGCGGCCCAACGACCAGCATCGGAAGCACGGTCGGCGATTTTGTCGGCGCGCTGAATACGGCGCTCGGCTCGAACGGAACAGCGAGTTTCACCAATGGCGCCCTGTCGATTTCCGCGAGCGGCGGCAACGGCATCGAGGTACAGGACAATGCCAGCGATCCATCGAGCCGTGGCGGCTCGGGATTCTCGCAATTCTTCGGGCTGAACGACATCTTCCGTTCGTCCGTTCCCTCGATCCTTTCCACGGGACTGTCCGCTTCCGATGCGGGAGGTTTCTCGCCCGGCACCATGAGCTTTGCGCTTACGGGCCCGAACGGAGAAGCCGGCAAACAGGTCAGTGTCAATGTTACTGCCGGGATGACGGTCGGCGACATCGTCAATGCACTCAACACATCGTTCGGCGGTGCAGAGACGTTCGCGCTCGGTTCCGACGGCACGCTCAAGGCGACACCATCCTCTTCCTACGCGGGCTACCAGCTGAATGTGGCCAGCGATACGACGCAGCGCGGCACAACCGGCCTGAGCTTCACCTCGCTGTTCGGTCTTGGCGCGCAGCAATCCAACACGTTGGCCCAGACCATGGCCGTCAATCCAGCCATGGTAAGCAATCCCGCGCAGATCCCACTCGGACAATCCTCGATTACAGACTCCACCGTCGCCGGCGATCCCATCGTCGGGTCCGGCGATTCGAGCGGCGTGCTTGCGCTGGAAACCGTGGGCACCGCCAACCAGAGTTTTCCGGCTGCGGGCGGTATCGGCTCCGGCAACATGACGCTGGGCGATTATGCGGGGGCGTTCTACCAGGACGTCGCCACGCGCAGCACGGCCGCGCAAAGCAGCAGCACCACCGCAAGCGATCAGCTGAGCGAAGCCCAGGCGCGTCAGTCGCAGGTTTCCGGCGTCAATCTCGACGAAGAACTCTCGAACATGGTGGTCTATCAGCAGGCCTACAGTGCAAGTGCGCGCATCATCACGACCGTGCAGCAGCTCTACGACACGCTGCTGCAGATGTCATAAGGAACGGACCCATGTCCATCGATCGCGTCGCGACAAACAGCCAAAGCCAGTTTCTCATCCAGGAGATGATGCAGGCGCAGTCGTCGCTCAACACGACGGACCAGCAGGTCTCGACCGGCATGATCGCCAACACCTATGGGGGGTATGGCGACAAGGCAGCACTTCTCGAAGCGGCGCGCTCGGCGCAGAACCGGGCCAATTCCTATCAATCCGCCACCACGCTCGCGCTGACGCAGAGCGATCTGCAGAACACCCAGCTCACGCAGCTGTCTTCCATTGCCCAGCAATTGCAGCAGGACATCAGCGAAGCGGTTGCGAACAATGACGGCAGCTCGCTGATGACCCAGGCGGGCGGGCTCTATCAGCAGGCGGAACAGATCCTGAATTCCCAGGATGCCAACGGCAACTACATCTATGGCGGCGACAAGAACAATGCGCCGCCTCTGACCACCAACAGCCTGAGCGATCTCGGTACGCTCGGTTCGGTGTCGCAGGCCTTCGCCAATGGCAGCAAGGCGACATCGGTGCGCGTGGCCGACGGCGAAACCGTCCAGGTTGGCGTCCTCGCCTCCAATGTCGGCACGGGCATCATGCAGGTGCTGAAGGATCTGGTGGACTACACCAACGCCAATGGCGGCCTCACCACCAACATGACATCGGCGCAGTCGAATTTCCTTTCCGGCGAAATCGGTTCGGCGTCGACAGCGGCGCAGGGCGTCAATGCCGCGACCGCCGCAAACGGGAATGTCTACGACCAGCTGCAATCGGCATCCGACCAGCAACAATCGATGTCGACGCTCTACCAGGGCTTCGTGTCGAATTTGCAGGATGTCGACATGAGCACCGCCATCACCCAGCTCAACCAGAACCAGGTGGCGCTGCAGGCGTCGGAAGAAGTGACATCGCAGCTGAACAAAACCTCGTTGCTGAATTATCTAACTGGTTAAGACCCGCCGGACCTGCGCCTCGGCCTTGCCCCTTGCGGCCGCCGGCTCTATAGGCACGGCCATGAGCCCGCCCAACAGCCTTGGAATTGCAAAGGCCCCGAGCGACACGCGCGTGGTGGTCGCCATGTCGGGCGGCGTGGACTCGTCGGTGACGGCGGCCTTGTTGAAGCGCGACGGTTACGATGTCATCGGCGTCACGCTCCAGCTCTACAGCCAGGCGGCAGCGGCGAAGAAAAAGGGCGCGTGCTGCGCCGGCCAGGACATCTACGACGCGCGCCGCACCGCCGAACGCCTCGCCATGCCGCATTACGTGCTGGACTACGAAGAGCGCTTTCGCAAACGCGTGATGGAAGATTTCGCGGCCACCTATGCGCGTGGCGCGACACCCATTCCCTGCGTGCGTTGCAATGAGCGGATCAAATTTGCCGACCTGCTCGATACGGCCCGCGATCTCGGCGCCGACGCACTCGCGACCGGCCACTATGTGCGCCGCGTGGCCGGCGAACAGGGCGCGGAACTGCATCGCGCCCGCGACGCGCGCCGCGACCAGAGCTATTTCCTGTTTCGCACGACGCGCGAACAGCTCGACTTCCTCCGCTTTCCGCTGGGCGATCTGGAGAAGCACGAGGTCCGCGCGCTCGCCACAGAGCTCGGTCTCGAGGTTGCGGAAAAGCCGGACAGCCAGGACATCTGTTTCGTGCCGGACGGCAATTATGCGCGGATCGTCGAGCGTCTGGCCCCGGATGCGGCGCGCCCCGGCGACATCGTCGATGCGAGCGGCACAGTGCTGGGCCGCCATGACGGCGTCATCCATTTCACGGTCGGCCAACGCAAGGGCCTTGGCCTGTCCGGCGAAGCGGCTCCTCTCTTTGTGGTGGCACTGGATGCCGAACGGGCCCGTGTGGTGGTGGGGCCGCGCGACGCCGTGCGCGTCCGGAAGATCGCTCTGGAAGACATCAACTGGCTGGCTCAGGCTTCGTCGCCGCTTGCCTGCGAGGTCAAGGTGCGCTCGATGCGCGCAGCGGTGCCGGCGATCGTAACGCCGCTGGCAGACGGCACGGCTGCCGAAGTCGAACTGCCCGGCGGCGAAGACGCCGTGGCGCCGGGTCAGGCCTGCGTTTTTTATGAGCGCGGCGGAAGCCGGGTGCTCGGCGGCGGCTGGATCAAATCCGCGGAACGGCTGGCCGCGGTGGCCTGAATTGCCTGCCTTGACAGGGCAGGAAGGCGACCCTTACATCCCCCGCCCGGACGGCAGCGTAGCTCAGTGGTAGAGCAGGGGAATCATAATCCCTTGGTCGGGGGTTCAAATCCCTCCGCTGCTACCAACCATCTCATGCATGAAGGAAGGATGTGCCAGCGATGTCGGATTCGCCCAGCGACGCGCTCAACAAGGTCACGCTCGCCGATATCCGGGCCGCGGCGGAACGCATCAAGGGCTCCGTCGTCCGCACGCCGGCCCTGCACTCCCGCACCCTGTCGCAGATCACGGGCTGCGAAATCCATCTCAAATTCGAAAATCTTCAGTTCACGTCCTCTTTCAAGGAACGTGGCGCGCTCAACAAGCTGCTGTCGCTGACGGCGGAACAGCGCAAGCGCGGCGTGGCGGCCATGTCGGCCGGCAATCACGCGCAGGGCGTCGCCTATCATGCCGGACGCCTCGGCATACCCGCCACGATCGTGATGCCCGAGACGACGCCTTACAACAAGGTGAAGCACACGCGGAATTTCGGTGCCCGCGTGCTCCTGGAAGGCCACACGCTGGACGAGTGTTTTGGCCAGGCCAACCGGATTGCCACGGAAGACAATCTCGCCTTCATCCATCCCTATGACGACCCGGTCGTCATGGCAGGCCAGGGCACCATCGCGCTCGAATTTCTCGAAGATTTTCCCGATCTCGACATCATTGTGGTGCCGATCGGCGGCGGCGGCCTGATGTCCGGCATCGCGACCGGCGCCAAGGCACTGAAGCCGTCTATCGAAATGGTCGGTGCCGAAGCACGGCTCTATCCGTCGATGTACGATGCGGTGACCGGAGCGAAGCTTCCCTGCGCGGGCCACACCATTGCCGAAGGCATCGCCGTCAAGAAGCCGGGCGAAATCACCCGCCGCATCATCGCCGCCCTCGTCAAGCAAATCCTGCTGGTACAGGAAGACGAGATCGAGCGCTCAATCGCGACACTGCTCGAAATCGAAAAGACCGTGGTGGAAGGCGCCGGCGCGACGGCCTATGCCGCTGTTGCCAGCAATCCCGATTTCTTCCGTGGACGGAAGGTCGGCGTGGTGCTGTCGGGCGGCAATATCGACATGCGCCTGCTGTCGACCGTTATCCTCCGCGAGTTGTCGCGCGAGGGCCGGATCCTTTCTCTGGTCGTCGAGATCGAAGATCGCCCCGGCATCCTGGCGCGCATCGCCACGCTTGTCGGCGAAGCCGGCGGCAACATTCTCGAAGTGTCGCACAACCGCATGATGACCGACGTGTCGGTCAAATCCGCCGATCTCGGACTTCTCATCGAGGCGCGCGACGCAGCCCACGCCAAGGAAATCCGCGCCTGTCTCGAAGCGGCGGGATTCGTGATCCGTTCGACCGGTCACAATTGACCGGCAGCGCCGCTACGATTTCTTCCTGCCTATGCTGTCCACTGCGAAAGGCCCCGCGCCGAGGCCCACGATCATGAGCAGCGCGCCGGAAATCGCGATATTGCGGGCGAAGATTTCATAGTCCGCGAGGCGCGCGCCTTCGTCTGCGACCTTCCAATAGGCGTGCAGCAATATGGTGACGGCGATCGTGAAGCCGAACAGAAGAACGGCACCGTGGCGGGCGTGAAAACCAAGAACCAGCGAGACGCCGCCCAGGACCATCACCACCAGAGCCAGAACCAGCAGCGGCTCGGCAGCGGAAACGCCGGCGGCGCGCAGCATGGAGACCGTGGGCTGCCAGGCATGAGCCCGTGCCCAGGCCTCGCTCAGGAAAAACCAGGCCAGCGCCAACCGGCCGATCAGCGGCGAAATCCGCTCGGAAATCGACATCGCCCCCTCCCCACCCGAATCAATGCGATTCTAGGGCGCATTCGCGCCCAGGTGAATCGGATCGCCGGAACCGGCAGGAGGCTGAGGCTTACGCCTCGGCGTGAACGTCGGCGCGTTCGCGTGTCTTGGCGAAGATCAGAGAGGGAAATTTCTTCGCGACGTAGCCCAGCTCCCACTCGCTTTTGGCAAGGAACACGGGTGCGCCGTCGCGGTCCTCGGCCAGCTGGCCGCGGTGGAATTCGAGGAATTTCGCGACGTCGGCGGCCGGACCCGAGACCCAGCGGGCCGTGTCATAGGGCGAGGCTTCGAGGTCGGCGTCGAGCTCATATTCGTTGCGCAACCGGCTTTTCAGCACGTCGAGCTGCAGCGCGCCCACCACGCCGACGATCCATTGGCCGCCCAGCACCGGCCGAAACACCTGCGTCACGCCCTCCTCCGCCAGACTTTCCAGCGCGCGGGTCAGGTGCTTCTGCCGCATCGGATCGCCGAGCCGCACCCGGCGCAGGATTTCCGGCGCGAAATTGGGAATGCCGGTGAACACGATCTCGCCGGATTCGGAGAGCGTATCGCCCACCCGCAGCACGCCGTGATTGGGAATGCCGATCACGTCGCCGGGCCACGCCTCATCGACCGTCTCACGCTCCTGCGCAAAGAAGAGGATGGGATTGTGAACACCCAGCGTCTTGCCGGTGCCCGACTGCTTGAGCTTCATGCCGCGGCGGAATCGTCCCGAGCAGAGGCGCAGGAATGCCACCCGATCGCGATGATTGGGATCCATGTTGGCCTGCACCTTGAAGACGAAGCCGGTGACCTCCTCCTCTCCTGGTGAAATCGGACGCGTCTTGGAGTCGACGGCTTTTGGCGGTGGCGCAAACCGGCCGATGGCATCCAGAAGTTCGCGCACGCCGAAATTCTTCAAGGCGCTTCCGAAAAATACCGGCGTCAAATGGCCGGCGCGATAGGTCTCGACATCGAAGGCCGGACAGGCACCGCGTGCAAGCGCGACTTCTTCTTCGAGCTGCGCGCGCACATCGGATGGCAGCGTATCGGCAAGTGCCTCTTTCGCAACATGCCTGCCGGATCCGAACACGACGAAATCGTCATGGGCAAGATCGTAGACGCCCTTGAAATTCAGACCCATTCCGGCGGGCCAGACCAGCGGGGCACATTCGAGTTGCAACTGGTCGGAGATTTCGTCGAGCAGTTCGAGCGGATCGCGCGCCTCGCGATCCATCTTGTTGATGAAGGTGATGATCGGAATATCGCGCAGCCGGCAGACTTCGAACAGTTTGCGCGTCTGGCTCTCGATGCCGCGCGCCGCGTCGATCACCATCACCGCGGAATCGGCGGCCGTCAGCGTGCGATACGTGTCTTCGCTGAAATCCTCATGGCCAGGCGTATCCAGGAGGTTGAAGACGGCGTTCTCGTATTCAAAGGTCATCACCGCGCTGGTGACCGAGATGCCGCGTTCCTGCTCGATCTTCATCCAGTCGGATCGCGCCCGCCTGGCCTCGCCGCGCGCCTTTACCTGCCCCGCCGCGCGGATGGCGCCGCCCAGCAGAAGCAGATGCTCCGTCAGCGTGGTCTTGCCCGCGTCCGGATGCGAGATGATGGCAAAGCTTCGCCGGCGCGCCGCTTCGCGCGCGGGGGCCGAGAGGGTGGTAGAACCGTCGCTCATGGGCCGCGGGGATTAACAGGGCGGGAGTGGCGCCGCAAGCGAAGGCAAGAGCGGGTAGTGACGCATATTGAAAATTCGCTAGGCAATCCGCCGCTCTGACTTCGCATCGACATCTTCTGCCAACACCGCACCCTGTCTTAGAGCGGCAGATTTCGCGAGAGGTGCGGGGGAATCCGGGCTGGTCGGTGACGGCATGGGAAAGGCTTGGTTCCAGGCTGATCGAAGAATCGACAAGCCGCTCGAAATGGCAGAACGCACAGCGTGCCCTATTCGGACAATATATGCCGCCCGTTGCGAGAAGCCATGATCAGTGATCAGTCGCATAGTGGGCGGATTCTACACCTGGACGAGGAGCTACGCAGCCTTTGGTAGTGGCTCAGTTTGAATTTTCTTCATGAAATCTGTCGATGAGGCGCTGGCAGCAAGGGGTCCCAAAGGCTTTTGCCCATTCTTCGGCGCGGTCGATTTCAGGCTGTAGCTTTACCAGAGCCTCAGGGTTCCAAAGACTACGGATTTCCCCAAGCGGTAGCGCGTCGGTTTCAGAACTGATCCCTAAAAATGCGTGGAAGTCTGGATCGTTTTCGCGGATGTTGGCGGCTGCCTGAAGGGAAATGATCTTACGAGAGCCTTCAATAAATGAAACGGAGCCAGCCAGCATTCTCCGTGCCGTTAAAGCGATGTCCTTCTTTGCGCGCTCGATCGTTAGCTGATTAATCATGCTGCCTTTTTCTTGTACGGCCCGCGCTTCGCTATGGGCGCTTCCTGAGTCGCGATGAGCTTGGCCGGGTCCGTCATGTCCCAAACCCTATCCGTCACGCCAGCGGCCATCGCAGGGGTCACGCGAAGGCTCTTGTGAATGCGGCAGAAGTTATAGTGCATGTCGTGAGGGGCTACGAAAGGGCGTGGTTTTCGAGTTTTTTGAAAAGGCATTCGTGAGCCAGGTAATGCGGCGGATGCCCATACGCATCGTAAGATTTTGGCGCTTTACAAAGCTTGTATCGACGTCGCGCGTCCGGTTTGCCTTCGATGCGGCGCTTAGCTGCTCCTGTGCAAACGGTGGGGCTTTAACGGTGCTGGCCCTCCGGCTCGGCATGTGCATTCAGCTTTGCGATGGCGACACGGATGTGCGTCATTGACTTATAGAAGCACCCTCTTACGATCGTGCTGCAGTGCGGGTTGCCGTTCGGGGTGGCGGTGAGGCTGTTCGAGGCGCGATGGCTCGAGTGGGAGGACAGGCGGCACGACTATGGTGAAACGCACATCAGCACGCTCGGTGAAATCGAAGGGCGCGTCTTTTTCGCTTCGTTCACGCGACACGGCAAAGCGCTCCGTATCATCTCGTTCCGAAAAGCAAACGCCCGCGAGATCCGGCGCTATCGCGCCGCACTCCGCAACGATCGACTGGTCAACAGTTGACGCAACCGGTGATGCGGAGATTTCGCGTCAGGCGCGGATGGATCGATCGGACATTCCGTCCGATCGTGCATGGAGGAAGATGGTCGAGAATGGGGCGGTGACTTTTGCTCCCCCGGCCAGCGTAGACGTAAGGCGCATCCGCGAGACGTTGCAGCTTTCGCAATCCGAGTTTGCGGCGCGATTTGGGTTCACCGCAGCCGCCGTGCGCCAATGGGAGCAGGGCCGGCGTCAGCCGCATGGACCTGCACGCGTGCTCCTGACGATCATCGACCGCGAGCCCGGGGCCGTTCGCCGGGCGCTCGAAAGCCTCAAAGAATAGATCGCTCACGCATTCGGCACCTGGGTTTCGGCAGCGCCTTCCATATCGGGATCGTGGGCAAATTCGCCGGCGCGCCGGAGGTCGGTGGAGACGAATGCGGCAATCAGCAGGGCGACCATGATGCCTGCGGCGAACAGATAGGGCGCGGCCGGCGAGTAGCGATAGAGCGCGGTCGCGATCATCGGGCCGAAGATGAAGCCGGCCCCGTTCGTGGCCCCCACCAGGCCCGCGACGGCACCCTGCTCATGCGGATCGACCGCGAGCGACGCCGCCGCCGCATAGCCGGGCCGCATCATGCCGAAGCCGAGCCCGGTCAGGATCAGCGCAAACACCAGCGGACCGAATTGATGGCCGATCGCGAACAGCAGGTTCGACAGCAGCGCGATGACGGCACCCCAGCGCATCAGCGCCCGCGCCGAAATGTCGAACCGCTGAACGATCACGAGCTGCGCGAAGAGCGCCGCGAGCGACGAGGCCACGAGACCGATACCTGTGTATTGCGGCGCGACGGCCGGACTGAAATGCAGCACATCGATAAAGAGGTAACCCACCGTCTGGATCGGCACCGCGCCGGCGGTGCTGACGCCAAGGCCGAACAGGATGATCGGCCAGACACGCGGGTCGCGCCATTTGAGGCGCGGAGCCTGATGGATCTGGAGTCGCGGCGCGTGCCGCTCCGGCAGAAGCAACCAGATGGCGGCCGCACTCGCGAATGCCATGAACGCCGTGAAATAGAACGGCGCAAACAGCCCGAACACCACCAGCACGGCGCCAATGCCCGGACCGATGGAGGTACCAAGCCCGAACGCTGCTCCGATCGTGGCCACGCCGCGCGTGCGCTCGTCGCGCGTCGTGCGATCGGCCACATAGGCCTGCGCCGCAGGCCCCGTACCCGAACCGAAGACACCGTAGATGGCGCGCGCCGCGATCATCAAGGGATAGGCAACCATCACCGGAAGCAGGTGTGCGATGCCGATCTGCGCCACCGCCGCGAAGGTCGCAAACGAGACGCCGAAGGCGGTCAGCCCGAGCAGCATGACGGGTTTGCGGCCCCACCGGTCGCTTCGGCCGCCCCAAAATCCGCTGGAGAAAACCCAGATGGTGGCGGAGGCAACGAAGGGGAGCGACGCTTCGAATTCGGTGAGGCCAAGCTGGCGCGCAAAAGATGGCAGAATCGCGAACATCACCGACTGCCCGGCGCCGAGACACATCTGGCTGAAAAAGAGAATCGCGAAGGCGCGGTTGCGCTGTTCGGGCGACGCGGAGAATCCGCCGGGCAGCACATCCGATGCCGCCAGCCGCCGAGGACGAATCGGATCGCGCGAGGCCATGGGTCAGCGGAGCGGGTGCGCCGCCGACCGTCAAGACTCAAAAGAGCCGTTTGAAGCGGATGCGCGCCGTGTCGCTGCGGCCGTCCGCATCGACGACCGTGACGCGCGCGACGCCTTCGCCGGAGGGCTGATACGGCGCAGGCGTGAAGCGATCGAAACTGCCGAGGATCTCGCCATTGACGAGCCATGTGAAAGGCGCCCGGCCGCCATCGGCCTTGAAGAGGATCGCGCGATCCTTGGCATTGGCCGGCGGCAGCGGAACCGTCGCACCATCGGGGGGAAAAGCGATCGAAGGCGGCGGAATGTTGATGGGTTGCGGCTGCGCCGGCTGGTTCTCGCGCGTGAAGACGCGCAGTCCCGGCGGCAAGGCGTCGGTCGAACGCGCAAGCAGAACACCCGCCGGCGGGCGCGGCGGCGCATTGCGATCCGGCGGCAGAAGCTGGAACGCCTGGAGCAGGACCGGGGCTGCTGCCTCGCGCCCGATGCGATCGGCGCTCGGCGCACCATCGGCACGTCCCACCCAGACACCGACCGTGTAGTCGTTCGAGAATCCCACCGACCAGGCATCGCGATAGCCGAAGGAGGTGCCGGTCTTGAACGCGACCGCATGTTCGCGCGCCAGCCCCTGACCCATGGCCCAGCCATCGGGAAGCGTGGCGCCGAGCAGAATGTCGCGCAGATACCAGGCAGCGACGGGACCGAAGATGCGATGCGATGCGCCTGGCGGCATGCCCGCCACAAAGCGCAACGGCCTGACTTCGCCGCCATTCGGAATGGCGACGTACAGCATTGCAAGATCCTTGAGCGTGATGCCCAGGCCACCCAACGCGATGGGCAGCGAGGGCACGGCGTCGCGCGAGGGAAAGGCGAGCCGCGCACCGGCATTTTCGAGTGCCAGCGAAAAGCGCAAGGGGCCGATCCGGTCGAGCACCATCACCGCCGGCACGTTGAGCGACATCCGCAGCGCGTCGCGCGCGGTGACCGCACCCTGAAACGTGCCTTCGAAATCCTTGGGTGCGTAATCTCCGAAAGCCGTGGGCGCATCCTCCATCATCGATTCGGGATGCAGGATGAGATCGTCGAATGCGAGCCCGTAAATGAATGGCTTGAGCGCAGAACCCGGCGAACGCGGCCGTGCTGCGAGATCGACCTGGCCGGAGCCGCCCCAGTAATCGACGCCGCCAACATAGGCGAGCACGTTGCGCGTGGCATTTTCCACCACCACAAGCGCGAGACTGGAACGATCGGTCAGATAGGATTTCTCCCGAAGCGCGAGGCGTTCCATCGCGCTTTGCAGTCCGGCGTCGAGTGTCGTCGTGATCACACCGGCATGGGCGACGGCGCCGACAAGGCGCTGGG
This sequence comes from Rhizomicrobium sp., assembly GCA_036490345.1. Taxonomy (GTDB): domain Bacteria; phylum Pseudomonadota; class Alphaproteobacteria; order Micropepsales; family Micropepsaceae; genus Rhizomicrobium. The sequence continues at coordinate 73,884 of DASXEA010000041.1, forward strand.
CGAGATGGGGCGCGGCAAGTGGCATGGGGCGCCGGACGGAAGCCACGCCTTCGCGCGCGGCAAGGGCTGCGTCGCCGGCACGGACGACGCCGGCATCGACCATGCGGGCGAGCACCTTGTCGCGGCCGCGCATCGCCACGCGCGCGTGGCGATCGGGACGCAAACGCGCCGGCGATTGCGGCAGCGCCACCAGCAGTGCGGCCTCGCTCAGATCGAGCGCGCGCGGCTCCTTGCCGAACCAGGCAAGCGAAGCGGCGCGCACGCCTTCGAGATTGCCGCTGAACGGGGCGAGCGTCAGATAGATCGAAAGAATGTCGTCCTTGGAATAGCGTTCTTCCAGCTGGACTGCCCGCACCATCTGGAAGATTTTGGTGACCAGGCCGCGTGGCCGCGGTTCCAGCAGGCGCGCCGCCTGCATGGTGAGAGTCGAGCCGCCGGAGACGATGCGCCCGGCGCGCACATATTGAAACGCGGCGCGCAGGATCGCGAGCGGATCGACGCCCAAATGATCGTCGAAGCGGCGATCTTCATACGCCTTGAGCAAAGCGAGATAGCGCGGGTTGACATCGCGGACGCGCGTCTTCAGCCGCCAATAGCCGTCCTTCGACAGAAAGGGGCGCAGAAGCGATCCGTGACGGTCGACGACTTCCGGCGAAAGCCGCTCATAGCGCGAGAGATCGGGCGGATTGGCGACATCGGCCGTCTTCAGCGCCGCGATGAAACCCAGCAGCGCAAACGATGCGACAACAAGGCGTGTGCGCACGGATCGCGAAAGAACGCGCATGGCGAAGCTACGACCCGTCATCCTCCGGCCCCTGCAGCACCCAGCCGCCGCGCGCGCGGAGCACGAACACGTAATAGGCGAGCGCAAACATGATGGCACCCGCATTCGCAATAAGGCTCGGGCGGCCTTCATCGGGATCGAACCAGCTGACGGCGAGAACGCCGGCGCACATCAACAGGCCGGCAATCGGCATCCACGGATAGAACCACATCCGAAAGACCGCATGCGACGTCGAACCGTTCATCCGGCCGATGAGGGCAGCCGCACACACGCCGGCATAGGTAAGGACAATGCCCGTGCCGGTGAGCACGAGCACCAGTTTCAGGCCGAGAAAACAGGTGAGGATCGAGGAGCCGCCGGCGGCGAGCGTCGCGATCCACGGCGAATGGAAGCGCGCATGCGTCCGCGTGAAGCCGTCATTGATATGGGGATGCCAGGCAAGATCGCGGCCGGTCGAAAACAGGAAGCGGGCGTTCTGCAGCAGGGTCGCGAGCGCGGCATTGATGATCGCAAGCGCGATGGCGAGACAGATCACGTCGTAGAGCATCTGGCCGCCGCGCACGCGCACGAATGCGCCGAACGGATTGTCGGACGCAATGAGCCATTTCAGATCGGGCGCGCCGATCAGCACGGCCGTCACAGGAACCAGCTCTGTCAGGATGGTGATGATCGTGGCCCAGAAGATCGTGCGCCCGATCAGCCGCGGCGCCTCATGCATCTCCTCGGTGAAATAGACCGCGGAGCTGAACCCGTAATAGGCGGACACGGACACGGATGTCGCCAGTCCCATGACCGCGAGCGGCGTCTGCACGAGGCTCGCGCCCACCAGCGTCACCGGATGCAGCACGAGATCGCTCACGGGCCGCACCGCGTGAAACAGGCCCAGACCCGCGAGCACGGCCAGCGCCGCGATCTCGAGGAACAGGAAAAGCCCGGTGATCCAGGCATTGGTGCGCACATGCAGCACGGCAAGCAGCGTGGTCGATACGATGATGGCGATGGCGACCGCCGTGGGATCGAGATCCGGCCAGACGACATCGAGATAGGGTGCCGCGCCGAGCGCCAGCGCGGTGACGGTCAGCATGTTGCCGAACAGGATCAGGCCCAGCATCGCAAAACCGGGCGCGGGACCGAGCGTGCGCCCCAGCATGCAATATTCGCCGCCTGCGATCGGAAACGCCGAAGCAAGCTCGGCATAGACAAAGGCGATGGGAAGCGACAGCAGCGCCGCCACGATCATGCACAGCAGCGCCCCGCTTCCCGCCTCCTGGATCACGGCCGGCACGAAAACGAAAACCGAAGAGGCCGGCGTGACCGAGGAGAGCGTCAGCAGCAGCGCGCCGACGATGCGCATGCTGCGCTTGAGCGTGCGCGGCGGTCCGGGCGCCCCGGCTGTGGCAATCGATGTCATGGCAGTGGACCAGGGCCAGGCAGGTTGGCGCGACACAAGACGACGCGAAAGCGATCAGACGACACGATGCACGACCCAGACCAGCCCTGCCAGCACGATCACGAAGATAGCCCAGCCGGCGGCCACGCCCGAATCTTCCTTTTGCCAGCGCCGCCCCGTCCATTCGACGAAGATGGCTCGTGCGATGCCGGCAAAAACGAAACAGGCCGCGAGCGCCAGAAGCACGCCCAGGATGTGAAGGCCCAGGAGGTTGCCGTGACGAAGTCCGCCATGATGGCCGAAGCCGGCCATCAGGCGGGCCTCTATCGGGATCAGCATGGCACGATGCTATACCGGACCGCACCCGACAGAGAACTAGGGGTTCGCCTTGGCGCCGAAATTGAGGATGACGCGCTTCTGACCCGAAGGCGGCGGCGAGAAGGTGCCGCTCGCGGTCAGGCTCGATTGGCCGAGCAACGTGGCCGTCACATGATACATGCCGGGCGGGAGCCTGAAGAGAACCCAGGCGCCATCGCAATCGAGCGTTGCCAGCGATTTGCCGCCTGCCCCTGTCAGCACCACATGCGCGCCCGAGAGATATTGCTGCGCGGCATTCGCGAACTCGATGCGGATGGGATAGGTGAGCCAGCGCGGATCGTGCTGGGCGTCATCGCCGATGCCGGTGCAGACGGTGTCGATCCCGCCGATCGAAAAGGGCTTGTCCATGGGCGCCGGAACATCGGCTTTAGCCGGCCAGACAAACCCGGCACAGGCCCCTGCAAGCAGCGCGGCGCATGCCGCATAGACGAATTTCATCAGACCTCTCCCCCCAATGGCCAGGCATCACGAATGGCCAAGCATCACGCTGGCCCCACTCTGTGGCAACGCTGTGGCGAAGAGAGAGTTCGCGCGGAGCGATCACGCGATGCATCCTGGCGCGGCTTGGGCTCCTGTCTTCCCGAAGAACGAAGCGGATTTTCCCTGCTGCCAGCGCCCTCGTCGAAGATATCCGTGTAATATCAAAGACTTGTGAGAAAGGGGGCGGCGGATTTTTTCATTTTCCCTGCTTTTTTCCCTGCAGCAGGGAACATTTCGCCTTGTGTTCCGCTTCGCCGCAAACGCATGACGGCAATATAACCATTTCAGTCACAATGTCAACCGGAACGTCCCGGTGACGTTGGCTGCTCCCAAGACAATGGGGGGTCAGGCACCTTTAAGGCTGGCGGCACCGCCCCCTCACCCTGCCCTCTCCCCCAAAACTTTGGGGGAGAGGGAAAGGTCATGCCCGCGTGCGTGCCTGCGTGCGTGTGCGTGTGCGCCTGCAAAAACCCATCAGACCTCGCTTCGTAACCCCCTCTCCCACACGCATGTGGGGGAGAGGGTCGGGGTGAGGGGGGCGTGCCGCTTCGCGATCGGTGCGCCTTCGGTTCTCGCTCTCGACCCGATAGGCAACGAAAAAACAGCAGCCCTATTCTCCCGGTGCGTTCCACGAACACTGTCACCGGCGCCGCATTCCAACAGGACTCGTCAATTTTCGGCTGCTACCACGCCGTCGTGCTGATGACCTCGACTTTATAGGTCCACGTGCCGTTCGGCGCCGAATGTAGTGTGTCGAACGGAAAATCGCCGTTTGGCGGCAGGTTCGTCGTGCTGTCGGGCCAAAAATCATCCGAAAACGCGACGGTTCCGTCGGAATTGAACACAGTCCACTTCAGTTGAGCTCCCGACGCCTGGCTACATCCGTTGTGCAGCATCCCCGTAAGCTTGATGTAGTCCGAGGTTTCGGCTTGGGGCGTCGCCAAATCGCTCACCGTAAAGTCGGCGGGCGAACAGGGGCCGGAGGATTCCGCAACCGAAGCACTGCTTGGGCGCCTCAGGTCGCTCACATTGATCGCGAACAGGCCTAGGGACAACAAGATGACTATCACCGCACCAAAGCGAAATGGCTCGCGCCGAATGAGCGATACAATTGACAGGATAACGGCTGCGGCGACGGGCAACACCAATAAAATTCGCGGCGTTCCCAAGCACAAAACGAGTGTGATGATAGCGGCGAGCAGGAAACCAGGTGCGAGCCGCTTCGGGGGCTGATTTTGGACGTAGCCGCAGCTCGGGCATGCGGGTGCCGCGTCGGAAATCTCGTGTTTGCACTCTGGGCATTCTCTCAGCGCCATTTCGCCCATCCCCGTCACTGGCCTATCTGTAGTGACGCATTTTGCAATTTTCTGCTTTGACCCTTATTGCTTGTATTGTTTGCGTCGTAACCACAGAAACTTTCACAAGTGTTTCAACTGTGCGTCGGCACCATTCGTGGTGACGGTGATACTGCCGGCAGCGAGCAGGGCTTCGAGATCACCGGCGTTCAGGACCGCGTTGCTCGCCGTCGGTGAGCAGACGCCGCCCGAACAGGCCATGTTCTGGGTCGCATACGACGAAATCACAACACTCGCATGCGCACGCGACAGCAAAAAACTGAGCGCGCCGACGACAATGAAACAGGCTGCTCCCGGCCGATACATTTTCTCCCCCAAGAGACAGACATTGAACGATACACCGGGGGACGACCGCGTGCACATACAAAAAATGGGAATGCCCGGGAAGGCGAGATCAGGGCGTGCGCAGGAAGCCGTGCAGTTGGCCGCTGGCGTCCGCATACCAGCCCGTGATCTCTCCCTTGTCATTGATCGCGGTAGGAGTCGTATCTGTCGATCCCTTTGGGTCAAAGGTTGTGATTGATCCGTCGGGCAACTTCGGGAGCGACCAGCCGGAGATGGGAGAGATGCGGCACCGCCCCCTCACCCTGCCCTCTCCCCCAAAACTTTGGGGGAGAGGGAAAGGTCATGCGTGCGTGTGCGCCTGCAAAAATCCCTTCAGAGTTCGCTTCGTAACTCCCTCTCCCCCACGCAAAGCGCACGAAGATCGAACCGCAGAGGCGCAAAGGTGTTTGCGCGCCGCGCGTGCGATGGCCCTGTGCGGCTTTGCGTCTTTGCGGCTTTGCGTTGACGCTTCCCTCTTTCTCCGCGTCTGCGCGTGAACCGGCGTCCCCGTATCGTGCGGGAAGGCGGCCAGGATGGAAGCGGTTCCGGACGCTGGCGCAGAGTCAAGCGGACGCCGGGGGCGTCGGCTGTGCGTTCCGTGCATGGGCAAAACCGGCTTCGAATCGGGCATCGTTGGAGGCGCGGGAAAACGGAGCAACGCGATGCCTCTTCTTCACCAGATGCACATGTCGGGAAATTGCTACAAGGTGCGGCTGGCGGCGCGGCAGGCCGGCGTGTCGCTCGCGCTGCGCGACTATCCGGTGTTCGGCGGCGAAACCCGCACGCCGGAATTCCTCGCGAAGAATCCCAATGGCCGCGTGCCGCTGCTGGAATGGGAGGACGGGCGCACCCTGCCCGAATCCGGCGCCATCCTCTGGCATCTCGCCGAAGGCACGCCGCTCGCGCCGGTCGACAGCTGGTCGCGCGCCCAGGCGCTGTCCTGGATGTTCTTCGAACAATACAGTCACGAGCCCTATGTGGCGGTGGCGCGGTTCTGGCTTTCGCATGCGCCGGAAGAGGAGCTCGAAAAGCGGCGGCACCTCGTGGAGGGCTGGCATGCAAACGGCAACGCGGCGCTCAAGGTGATGGAGGGGCATCTGGCGACGCGGGACTGGTTTGCCGGGGGGCGCTACTCGATCGCCGACATCGCACTCTATGGCTACACGCATTGCGCCGAAGAAGGCGGCTTTGAAATTTCCGCCTATCCCGCTCTGTCGCGCTGGCTCGCCCGCGTGCGCGAGCAGCCGGGCCACATTCCGCTCGAGGAACGCTGGACGGGAGCGGCTTGATCGGGCTTTGCCGACGCCGTATATCGGCAGACGTTGAGGCCGCGCGAGCCAGAGAAGAGTTCCATGCGCGCCATGCGGATGCACGCGAGTTCGATGCAGACGGCCTGGAGTGACGACGACGCTTTCCCTGAAATGAGACGCGACTTGAACAGCGCAGCGGACATGGTGTTCGGTGCGGTATCACTTTCTTTCAGGAGAAAGCCCTGATGACGATCGGGCAGGTCAAGTTCTTCAACACCACCAAGGGTTTTGGATTCATCGCGCCGGAAGGCGGCGGCAAGGATGTGTTCGTGCATGTCACCGCTGTCCAGGCTGCCGGGCTGCGCGGCCTCAACGAAGGCCAGAACGTCAGCTTCGACATCGAGGCCGACAAGAAGGGCCCGAAAGCCGTCAACCTGAAAATTCTCTGAAGACAGCATCCGGCAAACCATCGCACGGCGCGGAACGCAAGTCCCGCGCCGTTTGCTTTTGCGGTTCGTCGGACGATTTCAACACAAAGACACAAAGGGCACGAAGAAAAAGTGTTTCACGCAGAGCCGCAGAGGCGCAGAGAGTTTGACGAAGCATTGGCGCGAGCGCGCCTGCGACGCTGCCTCGCTGCGCGCGAAGGCGCGCCATAAACCTTCGTGCTCTTTGTGTCTTCGTGTTCCAACTTCGCAATTCCTCCCAGCCATCTGTCTCTGGTTCTCTGCGGCTCTGTGGCTCTGCGTGAATCATTTTTCGTCCTGGCGTCTTTTGCGAGCAGGGAACGTCTTGCGATGCGTCGCCCCCTCACCCTGACCCTCTCCCCCAGAAAGAAAAATGGGGGAGAGGGAAATTTGCAGTACCGACATATGGGATGTTCGAATTCCAGAATCTGAGGGAAGCGAGGCTGGCACCTTCCGTGAATAGGTTCCTCCCCCGCGTAGCGAAGCGCAGCGGGGCGAGGGGGACCGCCGAAGGCGGTGGAGGGGGCGGGCCATAGATACGGGACACGCGGCGCCACTTCCCTCTCCCCCAAACTTGGGGGAGAGGGCCAGGGTGAGGGGGCCGTGGTCACAAACCGCAAGACCGAGGTGCGGGCAAGCCGCAAATTTCGGCGCGGCAATGCGTGCGTGGAAGACGGAAAGATTTCAACACAAAGACACAAAGGACACGAAGAAAAAGGAGTTCATATAGAGCCATGAAGCCACGGATATTCCCTCTCCCCCAACTTTGGGGGAGAGGGCCAGGGAGAGGGGGCCGTGGTCACAAAACGCAAGACCGAAGAGCGGGCAAGCCGCCGCCACACGGTGTGCAATATTTCGTGCGACCAAAAACAGCAGTTGCGCCAGCCGGCATCGCACCGGCGGCCGCCCCCTCCACCGCCTTCGGCGGTCCCCCTCCCCCGCTGCGCTGGCGCTTCGCGAGGGAGGAGCCGGATGCGCCGCGATTATCGAATGCCCGGCACCTTTCGCAGCGGGTGCGCTTCGGTGTTGAAGACGATGCGGTCGAAGGCGAGCGTGTTTGGCGGCGCGAACAGAAGGTAGAAATATTTGAACGTCTCGGCGAACACGAAGCTCTCCATCGCGTCCGTCTGCTGTTTCGTGATCACGTTCTTCAACGCGGCATAACCATCGGGTGCGCGGCAATATTTCACGAAATTGCGGAACAGATCCGCGCCCATGGCGCGATAGCGCGCATCGCCGGTGAGGCGGTAAAGATAATAGGTCGACTCCACGATTTCCGGCCGCAGCGCATAGCCGGGATCTTCGATCTTGCCGCGCGCATAGTCGTACACTTCCGGCTCAATGCCCGCGACATTCCACATGCGGACCGAAGAGTCCTGCAACCGCTTCGCCCGGTCGATCTGCCCCGAAAACGCCAGCAGGCCAGGAAAGAACGCGTCGAGCGCACCGAACTCGGTTGCGCCGCGCCGACCGGTGTTCATATCGGCGTGGCCGTACCACAATTGCCCGTTGCGATCGTCGGCGAGCGTGCGGTTGATGGCCGCGGAACTCGCGTTCCACATCGCGAGACACTCCTTGTCGCCGAACAGCTTCCAGCACTTCCAGAGATATTCGTAATAGGAATCGATGCCGCCGCTGACATGCGAATCGGTGCTGAGCCATTTGCCGCTGACGATATCGATCCCGTCGCCGACGAGACCAATGGACGAGCGACGGCGAAATGTCTCCGTCAGCGCGCGTTTGGCCTTGTCGTAATAGACGGGATCGCCGGTCAGTTTGCTCAAAGTGCCGAATTCCAGCAGCAACGATCCGGTCTCCGCCGGATTGCTGTCGGTGCCGCGCGTCGCGCCGGTGCGCAGATTGACATAGCGATAGGGCAGACCGGTCGGCGAGGCGAAGGCGGGCAGAAGCCGCTTGCCGAGATCGCTTGCCAGCGCCAGCAGACGATGGTCGCCGCTCAACTCGTAGGACGAGAGCAGGCCGCCCAGCAGGCGAATGGTGATCTCGAAGGTTTTGACGCTGATATCCTTGTCGAAGGAAAGTCGCGTGTCGACCAGGGCGCGGTCGCGATCGGCCTCCTGCGTCAGGCCCATCAGGATCAGCGTGTCGAGGCCATCGACCGGCGTCATGAGGAGCGACTGGCCGTACCAGTCATGCGGCGTGCGGCTGAGCGGCCGCAATTCGTCATGCCCCCAGGCGTAGCGCTCGTAATTCTGCCAGCCATGCAGGAACTCGGTCTTTACCGCGGCGGCAAGCTGCGGCGCGCCCTGTTCCGGAGCCGCCGCAAGGGACGGACTTGCGGCGAGCAGCATGGCGACAAGCGCACACGGGAAATGAAACAGGCGTGAAGCTGGCGAAGGCATGGTGTTCCGATCGGACGATTCCGCCCGCGCATATCATCCCGATGCGGCGATCATCTCAATCGCCGGATGCCAAACCCCTGGCCGTCTTTCCAACAATCGCCATGAAGGCTTCGCCGGCGCGGGACCGATAGCGTTCGCGATGGCGGACCAGATGAAAGACGCGCTCCGGCAGTTTGAAGCGCAGCCGCACGAGACTGCCGGCTTGCAGCCCGGGTGCTGCGACCAGCTCCGAAATCACCGTGGCGCCGGCGCCCGCTTCCACCGCAGCCCGAACCGCCTCGTTCGACGGCAGTTCCAGCGCGATCGGGAGCTGCGCCGGGTTCGCCCCGCGTTCGCGCAGCGCCGCTTCGAATTCCGAACGCGTTCCCGAACCGGATTCGCGCAGCACCCATTCGCCCTGCAAAAGGTCCGCGGGTGTGAGACGCGACGCTTTTGTCCAGCGGTGATCGGGCGCCACCACCATCGCAAGCCGGTCATGCGCCACGACCGCGCGTTCGAGCGCCGGATCGTCGATCTGGCCTTCGACGAAACCGATTTCGGCGGCACCCTCGCTCACCGCCTGGGCCACCTGCAGCGTATTGCCGATCGACAGGCTTATGTCGATCTGCGGATGGGCCTTGCGGAACGCGACAAGACGGGCGGGAAGCCAATAGCCGGCAATCGTCTGGCTGGCCTGTACCGCAAGCGTGCCGCGGCTCAATCCGCTCAATTCCGTCAATATGCGCCCGGCGGACGCAGCCCGCGCGAGCACCGCGCGCGCTTCGTCGAGAAACAGGCGACCCTCGCGCGTCAGTTCGATTCGCCGGCCGATCCGGTGAAACAGCGCCACGCCATATTGCGCCTCGAGATTGGCGATGGCCGAACTGACGGCCGATTGCGTGAGACGGACTGCTTCGGCGGCCCGCGTGACATGTTCGCGCTCGGCGACCGCGACGAAGAGGCGAAGCTGCTCGAGCGTCATGCCTCAAGCATAGGCGGAGATTTGCACCAGCACGAGGCTGAAGACGGAGATGAATATCCAGGCGGCGGCCGCGAGTCCCAACGGCTTCAGCCCCTTCGCCCGGAGCTTGCGGAAATCGGTCTCCAGTCCCATCGCGGCCAGCGCCAGCGACAGAAGAAAGGTGGTTGCGAACACGATCCAGCCTTTTGTCACCGGCGGCACGGTGACCACGCTGTTGACGAGGACCAGCGCCACAAAGCCCAGCACGAACCACGGCATCGGCGGCGCGGCATGCGGCGCGCCATCACCCACCGCTACGGATCTGCGGCTCGCCATCACGCCGAGGGCCATGACGAAGGGCGCGAGCATCATCACCCGCGTGAGCTTTGCGACCGTCGCGAACCGGCCCGCGACCGCGCCGTCCTGGAATGACGACGCCACGACCTGGGCGATCTCGTGAATGGACGCGCCGCTCCACAGGCCGAATGCCCTGGGACCGAGAGCAAGCAGATGCGGCAGCAGCGGATACACAAACATCGAGAGCGATCCGAACACGGTGACCGTCGCCACCGCATAGGCCACGTCCTCGTCGCGCCCGCGCGTCACGGTGTTGGTCGCGATCACCGCCGAGGCGCCGCAGATCGACGTGCCCGCGCCGATGAGTTCGGCCAGACGGGCATCGACACCCATCACACGCCCCAGCCATTTCGTGAAGACAAACGTCGTCACCAACGTGGCCATGATGATGGCAACACCTGCGAGGCCCACCTCGACGATCTGGGGAACCATCAGCTGGAAGCCCAGAAGAATGATCGCGAAACGCAGGATCTTCTTCACGCCGAACGTCACGCCGGGCTGAGCCCAGGCGGGCGTGCCGGCCACATTGCGGACGATCATGCCGAGAAGCGTGGCGATGATCATGGCGCTGAACACGGCCAGACCGGGAAGCAGGCGCAGGAAAAACGCCGCGCCGGCAATGCCCGCCGCCAGCAGGACGCCGGGCGCAATGCGCCCCGTGTTTTCGCGCAAACCGCCAAACGGCAGCGGCGAAGAGATGGAAATGGCGGGATTGCTCATGGACAGAGGGTGCGGACTTCCCCGTCATCATCGGGAGAAACGATCAATCGGTCCAATCTATTCTTTCTGTGTGAACAATCGATAAATTCTATTGATGGCTGGGATGCCGCCTATCTCCCATTGCCCTCGCGCCGCCTGTCGAGCGCGGCCTTGCATGTGGCGTCGAGCGTGTCGCGCTTGCCCTGCAGACATTCGCGCTCGTCGCGGCGGGTGTGGGCGTTGGGACAGAACTTCCTCACATCATCAGCGCAGGCTTCGCGAAAACGCGGCGGACGCATGCCGCGCATACCCATGCGCAGACCCTGGTGCAGCAGCGGTCGCATCAAATGATGCATGCCCAGCGCGCCACGACCGCCATGATGGCCGCCTTCGTTCTGGTCGCAGCCCTGCACCGGCAACGCGAGCGCCATCAGCAGGACGATGCCTGCCGGCCGGCCCGCATGCAGCCGCAACGCCATGATCAGGCCGCGTCGACCATGACGAGTTCGGAATCCTCAAGCGCACGGATCTCCAGCATGGCTTCGTCCTTGATCGCTGCGCCATCGCGCGCTTCGATGCGCACGCCATTGATCTCGACCACGCCTTTTGCAGGCACGAGATAGGCGTGGCGGCCCTCGGCCATCTCGTAGGACGCGGTCTCGCCGGCCTTCAGCGTGGCGCCCAAAACGCGGGCGTCGGCACGGATGGGCAGTGCCTCATTGTCGTTGGCGGAACCGCTCGCCAGTGCGACGAACCGGCCCGATCGGTCGGCTTTGGGGAAAGGCCGCGTGCCCCAGCTGGGCTCGCCGCCGGCGCGCGTTGGCAGAATCCAGATCTGAAAGAGCGTCGTCGGGCCGGATTCGAGATTGTATTCGGCATGGCGCACGCCCGAACCCGCGCTCATCACCTGCACATCGCCCGCGCCGGTGCGGCCCTCATTGCCCAGGCTGTCGCGATGGGTGATGGCGCCTTCGCGAATATAGGTGATGATCTCCATATTGGCGTGCGGATGCGGCGGAAAGCCGGTCTGGGCCGCGATTTCGTCGTCGTTCCACACCCGGAGCGCCCCCCAGTGCATCCGGTCGGGATTGTGATAGTCGGCAAAGGAGAAGTGGTGTTTGGCGTTCAGCCAGCCATGATTGGCTCCGCCCAAATCCCGAAACGGTCTGCGCTCGATCATCTGATTGGTGTCCTGGAATGCCCGCAACGCCCATATCGTGCCGGTTCGTCGGCGCCGCAAGAGGCCGCGATTGCCGCACCAGAGTTACCGGCAGTATCCGCTATCGCGGCCCTTGTCGACTCGAAGAGGTTACCCATGACGGATGACTCGTTCGTCTTCATCTACTCCACCTTTCCGGACGAACAATCCGCGAAGAACCTTGCGCGCGTGCTGGTCGAGCAAAAACTGGCTGCCTGTGTGAACCTCTATCCCGCCATAACATCCATCTATGAATGGGAAGGCGCCATCGAGATGGCGGCGGAAGTGGCCGTGTTCATCAAGACCCGCCGGGCCCTGGCCGACAGGGTGATCGCATTGTCCCATCCGCTGCACCCTTACACGGTGCCCTGCTTTCTCGTGCTGCCGGTCGTGGGCGTCAACGAGGACTATCTGGCGTGGCTACGCGAGCAGACCCGGCACGAATCGCTCGCGGAAAAGTAGTATTCTGCGGCTCGTACGCGCGATTCGTGTTCGCGCGGGAAAAAGGGGACATCATGGATCTGACTCGCAGATTGGGTGCCGAGTTTCTGGGTACGGCCTGGCTGGTCTTTGGCGGCTGCGGCAGCGCGGTTCTGGCCGCAGGCGTGCCGACGCTGGGCATCGGCTATGCCGGCGTGGCGCTGGCCTTTGGATTGACCGTCGTGACGGGCGCCTATGCGTTCGGACACATTTCGGGCGCGCATTTCAACCCCGCCATCTCGCTCGGGCTGTGCACCGCGGGGCGCTTTCCGGCCCGCGATCTCGTGCCCTACTGGATCGCCCAGGTCGCCGGCGGCATTGCCGCCGCCGCCATCCTCTATGTGATCGCAAGCGGCGTCACCGGCTTCGACGTCACGCAGGGCTTCGCCAGCAACGGTTATGCGGAACATTCGCCGCAAGGGTACTCGCTGATCTCGGGACTGGTCTGCGAAGTGGTGATGACCTTCATGTTCCTGATGGTGATCATGGGCGCAACCTCCGCCGGCGCACCGGTGGGTTTTGCCCCGCTCGCCATCGGCCTCACGCTGACACTGATTCATCTCGTGTCGATTCCGGTGACAAACACCTCGGTCAACCCGGCACGCTCGACCGCAGTCGCGATCTTTCAGGGCGGCTGGGCGATCCAGCAATTGTGGCTGTTCTGGGCCGCACCGTTCCTGGGCGCCGTGCTGGCCGGTGTTGTGCAGCGCTGGTTCACGCCCATGCATGAGGTTGCGCCGGCCCGTTAGGCCTCCCGTCAGACTTGCGTCCGCCGGATTGCTGCGCCTTGATGAGGCGCAGGTCCGGTGGACGCGGTTTTGGGTTATCAGGCATCAGTGACGATCGACCGTCTCGACGGCGACCAGCTTCGCCGCGAGCTGACGGCTCTGGCCCAGGCGCAGAGCGATCAGCCGAAGCTGCGCAGACAGGCGCTCGCCCACATCAAATCGGTATTTCTGGCGGCGCGCGAGCAGGTCAAGGTGAGGGTCGAGCACCAGGCGTTGCCTGGGCTTGCCGCAGGACGCGCGCTTTCCGATCTGCAGGATACGCTTCTTCAGGTGCTCTACGATTTTGCGACCAAGCATTTCTACTACGCGCAGAATCCGACCGAATCCGAGCGCATCGCGATCGTGGCCACAGGCGGTTATGGCCGCGGGCATCTGGCGCCCCAATCCGACATCGATCTGCTTTTCGCGCGCCCCTACAAGCAGACAGCGTGGGGCGAGAGCGTCATCGAATTCATCCTGCACATGCTTTGGGATATGGGTTTGAAGGTCGGCCATGCGACGCGTTCGCTCGACGAATGCGTCCGGCTCGCCCGCGTCGACGTCACGATCCGCACGGCGTTGCTCGAGGCGCGCTACGTGGCGGGCGACCGCGCGCTTGCGGACGAACTGCGCAAGCGGTTCTGGGCGGAAGTGGCGCGTGGCAATGCGCAGGATTTCGTCGAAGCCAAGCTCGCCGAACGCGACCGGCGCCACCTGAAACAGGGCGAGAGCCGCTATCTCGTCGAACCGAATGTCAAGGAAGGCAAGGGCGGGCTCAGGGATCTGCAGACGCTATACTGGATCGGCGAATATCTGTTCCAGGCTGACGATCCGGAAGAACTCGTCGCACACAACGTCTTCACAAGCGAGGAATATGCGACATTCCACGCGGCCGAAGCCTTTTTGTGGAATGTGCGCTTTCACCTTCACTACCTCACCGGCCGTGCGGAGGAGCGGGTCAGCTTCGACGTGCAGCCCGAGCTCGCGCGACGGCTCGCCTTTGTCGATGCCAATCCCCGCCGTGCCGTCGAACGGTTCATGCGGGCCTATTTTCTGGTCGCAAAGGATGTGGGCGATCTCACGCGCATCTTTTGCGCAGCCCTGGAAGAGCAGAACAAGAAGAAGCGCCCGGCGCTGTCGCGGCTCCTTCCCGGTTTTCTGAAACCGCGCACGGGACGGGAAGACTTCTACGTCGAGAACGGGCGTCTGAATGCGCGGCCGGACGCATTTCGCCACGATCCTGCGAACCTCATCCGCATTTTCCATCTCGCCGACGCCAAGGATGTGGATGTGCATCCCCACGCCTTGCGCACGATCACGCGCTCGCTCGATCTCATCACCGAGTCGCTGCAGCAGGATCGCGCGGCAAACCGGCTGTTCATGGAAATCCTGACATCGCGCCGTGACCCGGAAAAGGCGCTGCGGCGCATGAACGAAGCCGGCGTGCTGGCCCGTTTTGTGCCGGCATTCGCGCATGCCGTCGCCCTGATGCAGTTCAACATGTATCACCACTATACGGTCGACGAGCATCTGATCCGCGCCGTCGGAACCGTGGCCGCGATCGAGCGCGGCGAACTCAAAGACGAACATCCGCTGTCGAGCGAGATCATCAAGCGCATCGCTTCGCGCGCCGCACTATATTGCGCAATCCTGCTGCACGACGTTGCCAAGGGCATGCCCGGCAATCATTCCGAAGTGGGCGCGTCGATCGCCTCGGCACTGTGCCCACGGCTCGGGCTGTCGGAAGCGGAGACCTCCTCCGTCGTCTGGCTGGTGCGCTATCACCTCGTGATGAGCGATACCGCGCAACGCCGCGACATCGCCGACCCGGCAACGGTGCGCAATTTCGTCGCCACGGTGCAGTCGCCGGAAATGCTGCGCCTGTTGTTGGTTCTGACCGTGGCCGATATCCGCGCCGTGGGTCCGGGCGTGTGGAACGGCTGGAAGGGGCAGTTGCTGCGCGAACTCTATTTCGCGGCGGAAGCGCTGATGTCGGGCGCCGACGCGATGCCGGCGCGCTCGGCCCGCGTCGCCGCCGCCAAGGAAGGCCTCGCGGTGCGGCTCCAGGACTGGCCGGAATCCGCACGGACGGCGGCGCTCGAGCGTCACTACGATGCCTATTGGCTGGCGTTCGATCCGGAGGAACTGGAACGGCACGCGCGTCTCGTCGCCGCCGCCGAAGCCGGCGACCAGACGCTCGGCCTCGAAGCGAAGACCGATACTTCCGGTGCGGCGACCGATCTCGCCATCTTCGCGCCCGATCACCCCGGCCTGTTTTCACAGCTGGCCGGCGCGATCGCCGGCGCCGGCGGCTCGATCCTGGAAGCGAAAGCCTTTACGACCCATGACGGCTTCGCGCTCGACGTGTTTTCGGTTCAGGATTCTCGCGGCGAGCCGTTCGCCGACACGGCCCGCATCGACCGGCTTAGGCAGAGGATCGCGCGCACGCTGGAGGGAAAGCCCGTGCCGCGCATGGCGCCGGGCCGGCGTCTGGCCGGCAGGCGCGTGGCGACCTTTCGCGTGGCTCCGCGCGTGCATTTCGACAACAGCGCCTCGGCGACAGCGACCGTCATGGAGGTGGAAGGCGCGGACCGCCCCGGGCTGCTGTTCGACGTCACCCGCGCGATCTTCGAATCCGGCCTGTCGATCTCCTCGGCGATGATCGCGACCTATGGCGAGCGGGCGGTCGACGCATTTTATGTGCGGGACGGATTCGGTCACAAGGTCACGCACAAGGAGCGGCTGGCCGGGATTGAGGCGCAAATCCTGCGGGTTCTCGATCAGGCTGGGCCGGAGGCACAACCGGCCGCCACTTGAAGCCGCCAGCCGCCTCGGCGATAAGGCCCGGCTCTTCACGGATCCCGTCGATGTCCACGCCGACACACCAGCCGCTCGTTCTTTCCGGCATGCAGCCCACCAACACCCTGCATCTCGGCAATTATCTGGGGGCGCTCAGGAACTGGGTGAAAATCCAGCATCAGATGCCGTGTCTGTATTGCGTGGTCGACATGCATGCGATGACGCAGGAATCCGGATACGGGCATCCGCAGGAAATGGCGCAGGCGACGCGCGAGGTCACCGCGGCCTATATCGCCTCCGGCGTCGATCCCAAGACGGCGGCGCTGTTCAACCAGAGCCAGGTGCCCGAACACGCCGAACTCGCATGGATCTTCAATTGCGTCGCGCGGCTGGGCTGGCTCGACCGCATGACGCAGTTCAAGGAAAAGTCGGGCAAGCACAAGGAGCGCTCCTCCGTCGGTCTCTACACCTATCCGGTGCTGATGGCGGCCGACATTCTCGTCTACCGCGCGACGCATGTGCCGGTCGGCGAGGACCAGCGCCAGCATCTCGAACTCGCGCGCGACATCGCACAGAAGTTCAACAATGATTTCGGCGTGCCGGATTTCTTTCCGCAGCCCGAACCCGTCATTGTCGGCCATGCGACACGCGTCATGTCGCTGCGCGACGGCACGAAGAAGATGTCCAAATCGGATGAGTCCGATTATTCGCGCATCAATCTCACCGATGACGCGGACACCATTGCACAGAAAATCCGCAAGGCGCGCACCGATCCCGCGCCCTTGCCGGATACGGCGAAGGATCTGGAATCCCGCCCCGAGGCCCAGAACCTGATCAATATCTACGCGGCGCTGGCGGAAGAATCTCCCGACGCGGTGGTAGCGCGCTTTGCCGGAAAGCAATTCTCGGAATTCAAGAACGGCCTCGCCGATCTGGCGGTCGCCAGGCTCACACCGATCGCCGGAGAGATGCGCCGCCTTCTGGCCGATCCGGCGGAAATCGACCGGCTTCTCGCACAGGGTGCCGAAAAGGCGCGCGCCATCGCACATCCCATCGTCCGCGACGTAAAGCGGACCGTAGGTTTTGTGGGCTGATGAGCGGCAGCGCGACGGCACTTGTCACGGGCGCAGCAAAGCGCCTCGGCCGCGCCATTGCGCTCGATCTCGCGCGCCACGGCTTCGACATCGCCTTGCATTTCAATTCGTCCGACGATGACGCCCGCGAGACAGCCGAGGCCATTCGTGCGACGGGCCAGCGCGTGGCGCTGCTCAAGGCGGATCTCGGCCGCGAAGAGGATGTGGCTGGCCTGGTAGCGCGTGCGACCGCCGAAATCGGGCAGCTCAGCGCGCTCGTGAACAGCGCCTCGATCTTCGAGAATGACGACTGGTCGACGGCGACGCGAGAGTCCTGGGACAGGCATCTTAACATCAATCTCCGCGCGCCCTTCGTCCTCGCGCAGGCTTTTGCACATACGCTTCCGGATTATGCCAAAGGGGCCATCGTCAACATCGTCGATCAGCGCGTGCTGAAGCCGACGCCGCAATTTCTGTCCTATAGTCTCAGCAAGGCTGGCCTTCACTGGCTGACGACGACACTCGCCCAGGCGCTGGCGCCCCGGATCCGCGTCAATGCCGTGGCGCCGGGCCCGACCATGATCAATGCACGCCAGACTGAGGCCCAGTTTCGCCGTCAACGCGAAGCGACCGTCCTCGGCACCGGCGCGGATCCCCAGGATGTCTGCGACGCCGTGCACTATCTGCTGACCGCGCCCGCCGTGACCGGTGAGATGATCGCAGTCGATGGCGGCCAGCATCTTGTCTGGCAAACACCCGACGTGACGGTGGCGGAATGAGTGATTCCAACCGCGATGCCGCGCCTCCTCCCCTGCATGGCGAAGCGAAGCGGGGGAGGTGGATCGCACGGACGCAAGTCCGTGCGGGACGGAGGGGGCGAAGGCAGCAACGAATTCGCGAAGATCGCGTGTGTGGCCACCCCCTCCACCACTTGGTGGTCCCCCTCCCCCGTTTCGTTTCACTCCACGAGGAAGGAACTGCTCTCGCTGACCAGCGCGTGAGTTCGCCGCCCGATCACGCCAGACCAAATCTTTGGCGGGAGCCGAGGTTCATGCCATGACCGCACTGCATCCCCTGCACGCACCCGATGCCAAGGCGGGCGTGCGCCATATCTTCATCCGCAACCTCGAAATGCTGGCCCATATCGGCATCCATGGTCACGAGCAGCTGAAGCAGCAGCCGATCCGGATCAATGTCGATCTGCTCGTGGAAGACGCCGTGCCGCTTGAAGACCGCCTTGAGCGCGTCGTCGACTATGAAGCGCTGACGCTGCGCATTCGCGCGCTGGTGGGACGCGGCCATATCAATCTCGCCGAAACCCTGGCCGAAGACATCGCGGCGGCCTGCCTGGAAGATCCCCGCGTGACCCAGGCCCGGGTGCGGGTGGAAAAACTCCACGCCGTGGCCGGCGCGGAATCCGCCGGCGTCGAGGTTGCGCGAATATCCCCTTCACGCTGAAGGCTGCACTATATTGGCAGCATGACCGAGGTTGAGCCCGAAGCCGCAGCCCTCAAGGGCGCGGCCCGCATCCATGCCTATCTGAAGACGCTGCCCGACGGGCCGGGCGTCTATCGCATGCTCGATGCGAAGGGCGACGTGCTCTATGTCGGCAAGGCCAAGAGCCTCAAGAAGCGCGTCGCCTCCTATGTCAAATCCGGCGGGTTGAGCGACCGCATCTCGCGCATGGTCGCCGACACGGCCGAGATGTTGTTCGTGACGACGGCTTCCGAAACCGAGGCGCTGCTTCTCGAAGCCAACCTCATCAAGCGCCTGAAACCGCGTTTCAACGTCTCGTTCCGCGACGACAAATCCTTCCCCAACATTCTGTTGCGCGAAGACCATCCGTTTCCGCAATTGCTGAAACATCGCGGCGCGCGGACGACCAAGGGCGTCTATTTCGGCCCCTTTGCCTCGGCGGGCGCCGTCGGCCGCACGCTCAGCGCCCTGCAGCGGGCCTTTCTGCTTCGCTCCTGTTCGGATTCCGTGTTCGAATCGCGCACGCGGCCGTGCCTGCTCTTCCAGATCAAGCGTTGCAGCGCGCCCTGCACCGAACGCATCGGCGAGGCCGATTATGGCGAGCTGGTCGCGGAAGCCGAGGGATTTCTCACCGGCAAGAGCCGCAATGTGCAGCAGCAACTGGCGACGGAGATGAACGCGGCCTCCGATGCGCTCGATTTCGAACGCGCCGCACGGCTGCGCGATCGCTTGCGCGCCATGAGCCACATCCAGTCGCATCAGAGCATCAACCCGGCGACCTTTTCCGATGCGGACCTGTTCTCCATCTATGCCGAGGGCGGACAGATCTGCATCCAGGTCTTCTTCTTCCGCGCCCATCAGAATTGGGGCAACCGGCCCTATTTCCCGCGCGCCGATCGCGAACTCTCGCAAGGCGAAGTGCTCGAGTCCTTCATCGGGCAATTCTACGACGACCGCACGCCGCCACCGGTTATTCTCGTCTCGGAAACCCTGCCGGGTGCGGCCCTTCTCGCGGAGGCGCTCGCGCTCAAAGCCGAACGCAAGGTGGAGATCCTGAAGCCGCAGCGCGGCGAGAAGCGCGAGATTGTCGACATGGCGCTGCAGAACGCGCGCGAGCAACTGGCCCGCAGGCTGGCCGAGAATAGCGCGCAATCCGAACTCCTGGAAGGCGTCGGTGCCACCTTCGGCCTCGAGACTCCGCCCAGGCGGATCGAGGTCTACGACAATTCGCACATCCAGGGTTCGAATGCCGTGGGTGGCATGATCGTGGCCGGTCCCGAGGGCTTCGAGAAAGGCGAATACCGCAAATTCAACATCAAATCGGCCGAACTTTCTCCGGGCGACGATTACGGCATGATGCGCGAGGTGCTGACGCGCCGCTTCTCCCGTCTCCTGAAGGAAGATGAAGCCGACGAAGCACGCGCCAAATGGCCCGATCTGGTGCTGGTCGATGGCGGCCCCGGCCAGCTCGCGATCGCGCAAAGCGTGCTCGAAGATCTGGGTGTCGACGACGTGGCGCTGGTGGGCGTCGCCAAAGGCCCGGATCGGGACGCGGGCCGCGAGCATTTCTATATGGCGGGCCGCGAACCCTTCCGCCTCGATCTCAGAAGCCCCGTCCTCTATTACCTGCAGCGCCTGCGCGACGAGGCCCATCGCTTCGCAATCGGCACGCATCGCAAGAAGCGCTCCAAGGCGATCGGCGCCAATCCGCTCGACGAGATCGCCGGCGTCGGCGCCGCCCGCAAGCGCGCGCTGCTGCAGCATTTCGGCTCGGCCCGCGCGGTCGCAGGCGCAAGCCTGACCGATCTGGGCGCGGTCGCCGGGGTGAGCGACGCGCTGGCCCGGAAGATTTTCGATTTCTTCCACCCCTCGTCCTGAGGCCCGCGCGTTTCCGCAATGGAGAATCGCCGGCATGGGGCCTAGAGTGGATTCATGCGTCAGTTGCCCAACACCATCACCGTCCTGCGCATCCTGCTTGTGCCGGTCTTTGCCATTGCCTTCGCCCTGCCCGGCGAAGGCGCACGAATCACGGCTTTCGTGCTGTTTTGCGTGGCGGGAGCCAGCGATGCCCTGGACGGATTGGCGGCACGCAAGCTGAGCGCAACCTCGGCATTCGGCCGGATGCTCGATCCCATCGCCGACAAAATCCTGGTCGCCATCGCCCTCATGATGCTGGTCGCCAGCGGTGTGGTTCAGGGCATCCAGCTCATTCCGGTGCTGGTCATTCTGGCCCGCGAAATCCTCGTGTCCGGCATGCGCGAATATCTGGCGAGCGTGCAGGTGAGCGTTCCCGTCACGCGTGTCGCCAAGATGAAGACCGTGCTGCAAATGATCGCGATCGGCGCGATGATCCTGGGGCCGTTCGCGGCAAAGGTCGTGCCGGCCGCGCTCGCCATGGCCTATATGCTGCTTTGGGTCGCCGCCGGACTCACCGTTTACACCGGCTATGCCTATTTCCGCGCGGGCTTCGCCCATGTGCGGCCCGGCCAGCCCGAACCGGTGAGCGGCGGGAGCGCCGGGTGAGGCTGCTCTATTTCGCCTGGGTGCGGCAAAAGGTCGGCTGCGGCGAAGAAGAGTTCCGGCTCCCCGACAACGTGCCGACGGTTGCGGCGCTCGTCGAACTGCTCAAAGCGCGCGGACCAGGCCATGCGCAAGCCTTCGCCGATCCTTCGCTCCTGCGCGCGGCGTGCAATCAGGAGCATGTGCGCTTCGATGCGGCGGTGAGCGATGACGACGAAATCGCATTCTTTCCGCCGGTGACCGGCGGATGATCACGATCCGCGTCCAGTCCGATGATTTCGATGTGGGCGTGGAATGCGAATCGCTGACGCGACACCAGGGCGAAACCGGCGCGCTCGTCACCTTCACCGGTCTGGTGCGCGGCGATGGCAAGCTGAGGGCGCTGCGCCTCGAGCACTATCCAGGAATGACCGAGCGCGAAATCGCGCTGATCACGAGCGAGGCGGAAAGCCGCTGGCCCTTGCAGGGCATCACCATCATCCATCGCGTGGGCGAACTTGCACCCGGCGCGCGCATCGTGCTGGTGGCGGTTGCAGCGGCGCATCGTGCCGCAGCCTTCGCCGCGGCACAGTTCCTGATGGACTATCTGAAGACCCGTGCGCCGTTCTGGAAGGAAGAGTTCCGGGGCGCGGATTCCCGCTGGGTCGCTCCGAATTCCGGCGACGACGAGGCTGCGCTCAAATGGCGCTGATCGAGGCGACGGATTTCTCGCGGTGGACGTCTTCGGCGTAATCGGTCATCAGCGTTTCCGAGAGGCGGCCGGGCGTGAATCGATTGGCGCCGATTTCCGAGACCGGTGTCACCTCGGCTGCCGTGCCGGTGAGAAAACATTCGCTGAACCCCGCCAGCTCTTCCGGCTGGATGTGGCGCTCGACCACGGGAATCTGCCGCGCCCGCGCCAGCGCCATGACAGAGCGCCGCGTGATGCCGTCGAGGAAGCAATCCGGGGTCGGCGTGTGCAGCGTGCCATCCTTCACGAAGAAGACATTTGCGCCGGTCGCTTCGGCCACATAGCCGCGATAGTCGTACATGATGGCGTCGTGAAAGCCCTGATCTTCGGCCGCATGCTTCGACAGGGTGCAGATCATGTAGAGGCCCGCGGCCTTTGCCTTGGTCGGTGCCGTGTCGGGCGCCGGGCGGCGCCACTGCGACACGGTCATGCGAATGCCCTTGAGCTTTTCGGCGGGGCTGAAATAGGACGGCCAAGGCCACGCGGCGATGGCGATATGGGTTTTCGTGCCCTGGGCCGCGACGGCCATCATCTCGCTGCCGCGAAAGACCACCGGCCGGACATA
Organism: Rhizomicrobium sp.; assembly: GCA_036490345.1. Lineage (GTDB taxonomy): Bacteria > Pseudomonadota > Alphaproteobacteria > Micropepsales > Micropepsaceae > Rhizomicrobium. Next base: position 96,279 of record DASXEA010000041.1, read on the forward strand.
GCCGTCGGTGATCCCCTGAACGCGCGCCGCTTCGTAGCTGGCGTCGCAGATTTCCTGTTCCGTGAAGGGGATTTTCATGCCGAGGATGCGCGCCGATTCGAACAGCCGCGCGGTGTGCTCTGCCAGCTTGTAGATGCGGCCGGAATAGATGCGCTCGCCCTCGAAGACCGAAGAGGCGTAGTGAAGACCATGCGTCAGGACATGGGTCTTGGCCTCGCGCCATGGGACCAGCCGGCCGTCATACCAAAGCGAACCGTCGCGATCGTCGAAAGGAATGACAGCCATGATATCCTCGGGGCTCTTGTGTCGGCGCCAGCAGATGGGGGAAATTGCTCCACATGCCTGACGTGGAACTCACCCAGCGCCGGCCGGCAGCTTTCCCCCTATATCCTCGCGATGAGGAGCCGAAGCAAGGCACCGCTGCGGTCTTTTTCGTGGACCGTTCCAGCGCCCGCCAACCGCATCGGATGCCGTCGTGAATACTCAAGTCCAAGACGCCCATCTGCTGGTGGTGGATGACGACGCCAGGTTGCGTGCCCTGATCCAGCGCTACCTGTCGTCGAATGGCTACAGGGTGAGCGCGGCCGCCGATGCCGCCGAGGCCCGCACCCTGATGAAGAGCATGGCCTTCGACCTCCTGATCGTCGACGTGATGATGCCGGGCGAATCCGGGCTCGAATTCACCCAGTCGATCCGGGCACAATCGCAGATTCCCGTGCTGATGCTCACGGCGCGAGGTGAGCCGGAAGATCGCATCGCCGGCCTCGAACGCGGCGCCGACGACTATCTCGGCAAACCCTTCGAACCGCGCGAATTGCTGCTGCGCTGCGCGGCCCTGATCCGGCGGACGACGGCGCCGTCGCGCTCGCCGCATCGCGAAGTGAAGATGGGGCAGTCAGTGTTCGACCCCGAGCGCGGCGAATTGCGCCGCAAGGGCAAGGCGGTGCGCATCACGACCTCTGAGGCCGCACTGCTCAAACTTTTCGCCGCCCATGCCGGACGGCCCTTTTCCCGCACCGACCTGTGCGCGCGGCTTGGTGTGGCGCTGGAGCGCTCGATCGACGTGCAGGTGACACGGCTCAGGCGCAAGATCGAGGAAGACCCGAAACTGCCGCTCTATATCCAGACGGTGCGCGGCGTGGGCTATGTGCTCGTGCCGGACCGCGTGGAATAGACGATGCCGCGTTCGCGCCCTGCCCGTCTGCTGAAGCGCATGTCGCCGCGCGGCCTGTTCGGCCGTTCGCTGATCATCATCGTCGCGCCCATGGTGGTGCTGCAGGGGATCGTCACCTACGCATTTTTCGTGCGGCACTACGACATCGTCACACGCCATATGGCCCATAGCGTTGCGGGCGACATCGCGTTTCTCACCGCCATCGAGGAATCGCCGCGGCCCAAACCCGAACGCGACGCGCTGCTCGCACTTGCGGCGCATTCGCTCGGCTTTACGATCCAGCTCACGCCGGGCGCGCGGCTCGACGCGCCTTATCGTCATTCGAGCACCGATCTGAAAAACGCCATCAATACGGTGTTCAGCAAGGATCTCGGCCAGGCACGCGCCTTCGCCTCGCGGCAACAGGGCACGGGCGTCTATCTCGGCGTGCAGGTGAAGGACGGCGTTCTCAACATCCGCGTTCCGCGCGACCAGGTGGTGGCATCGAACTACGACATTTTCATTCTGTGGATGGTGGGCTCGTCGCTGGTGCTGATCGCGGTTGCGATCCTGTTCCTGCGCAATCAGGTCAAGCCGATCGAACGTCTCGCACTCGCCGCCGACGCCTTCGGCAAAGGCCGCGCCGTGCCCGATTTCAAGCCTTATGGCGCAACGGAAGTACGCAAGGCGGCACAGGCCTTTCTCACCATGCGCGCGCGCATCGACCGCTATGTGCAGCAGCGCACCGAAATGCTGGCCGGCGTCAGTCACGATCTCAAGACGCCGCTTACCCGTCTGCGCCTGCAGCTGGCGATGATGGGGCCGGGCTTCGATACGGCGGAGCCGCTCGCCGATATCGGCGAGATGGAGCATATGCTCGACGAATATCTCGACTTTGCGCGCGGCGATGCCGGCGAAGAGCCGCAAGCCGCCGATCTGGGCGAAGTGGTGACCGAAGCCGCCCTCGCCGCCGCCAGCACGCGCGCGGCGGGAGACGACCGTCTGCGCATCGAGACGCCGGAAGGAATAAGGCTCGCCATCAAGCGCAATGCGCTCAAGCGCTGCGCCACAAATCTCATCGACAACGCGCTGAAACACGGCAGGCATGTCGCGGTGGCGCTGGCGCGCAACGGTCCGTTTGTGGAGATCGTCGTCGAGGATGACGGCCCCGGCATTCCCGAAGCGCGGCGCGAAGAGGCCTTTCGTCCTTTCCATCGTCTCGACCAGGGCCGCAATCTGCAGGCGGGCGGGGTGGGCCTGGGCCTCGCCATTGCGCGCGACATCGCCCGCGCCCACGGTGGCGACATCGTGCTCGGCACCAGCCATCTGGGCGGCTTGCGCGCCGCGATCCGGCTACCGGTGTAGGCTCGCGGTCTCTGCGGTTGACGCGTCCATTCGCGGGAGCCGGCGAAGAGCGGATTAACTCACGGCGTAGCTGCAGCCGCCCCAGAGGATTCGGGTCAGTTCGGCCTGGCGGCGGACGCCGACCTTGTCGAAGATGGCGCGCAGCTGGTTGCGCACCGTGTGGCGTGAGAGGCCGAAGGCGGCGGCGGCGGCGCTGAGCCGGCCTCCGGCGCTCAGAAAGCGGGTCAGACGCTGTTCCGCGGGCGTCAGGCCGAACGATGCCATCACGTGGCGCATCCGGTCTTCCGGCGGCGACACCCCGAGTTCGGAAAATGTCAGAAAGAAGTGGGCCTCTTCCGCCGGCCGCTCGGTCTCCAGCAGCCGCAGTGAGGCAACGCAGCGCGATTCGCCACTCCCAGCCTCCAAATCCAGCGTTTCGCCCCCGTCGCGCATGGTCTTTGCCGGATTCTGCAACAGGAGGCGAAACCGTCTCTCCGCCGTGCGATCCAGAAAATGCAGATGGCCGGCGGACCCCATCGCGATCCGGGTCCGGGCGGCAATCAGCCGGCGCGCGCGCGCATTGCAGAAGACGACGATTCCGTCGGCATCGAGAACCACGATCTCGTAGGGCAGCTGCTCGAAAATGCGATAGACGATCTGACCGTCGGCGGCGTCCGACGCCAGGGACGGGCGGCCTTCGCCGGACCTGGCGGCACCAACCGCACAGGCCGATGACGGATCGCCCCGGAACGCTGGAAACCCTCGTGTTCGCTCTGCCCTCCCGGGTGTGGCCATTCCATCTGTCGTCATGTTCGCGATCTCCCCGAATGCGCCACGACACTTGGCGGGGAGCCATGGTTTGTCCTTCCCGGAATTCTGGTATTTTTCTGAATTAATTGCTGCCCGCGCCCGGATTTTGCTAACCCCATGATACAACGGCAAGAATTGGCCTATTGTTTTGCCGGCTTCGAATTGCAGCCGGCGGAGCGGCGCCTGATTCAAGGCGGCACGGCGATCGCGCTGACGCCGAAGGCCTTCGACATTCTGCTCTTGCTGGTCGAGCGCGCCGGCCATGTCGTCACCAAGGACGATCTTATGGCCGTTATCTGGTCCGGCCGGTCGGTCGCGGAATCGAACCTGACCAAGCACATCTGGACACTGCGGCAGGCGCTTGGCGAGAGCGAGGAGGGCGGCCGGTTCATCGAGACCGTCCCCAAGATCGGCTACCGCTTCGTCGCGCCGGTCGCGGCATCCGCGCCCTCTGCCCCGGCACCTGCCGCAGCGATTCCGGCGGCGGAGCGCCCAACGGCCGGCGTCGACATCCGCAAGCCCGGACGATTTCATGCCACCATTGCGCTCGCCGCGTCGGGATTTGCCATCGCCGCCCTTTTGGCCTGGTGGTTCTGGAACGGGCGCGAGGCCGTCTTTCCCTGGTCGGGCGGTGCGCCAGGCACAGCGATTGCCGTGTTCGACTTCGACAATCTCTCGCGCAGCGCCAAGACGGCCTGGATCGGCCCAGCCTTCTCGGAAATGCTCGGCACCGACATGGCGCAGGGCGGGCGATTGCATCTGCTGCCGGGCGAACTCATCCGTTCCACGCGCGGGAACGCGGTTGCTCCCGACGCCGGCGGCTTTGGTCCCGAAACGCTCGCGACCCTGCGCCGCCAACTCGCCGTCGACTATGTGGTAACCGGCAGCTATCTCGCCACCGACCGTCCTGGCGATGGGCCGGTGCGCCTCGACCTCGCGATTCAGGACGCGCGCAACGGTACGACCCTGGCCACCTTCTCGCAGACGGGCTCGCTCAACGATCTCGCGGCGCTTGTCATGACGGCCGGAGACAATCTGCGGCGGCGGCTGAAGCTCAAGGCGCCGGATCGCCAGGAAGTGCGTCTGGCAGCAAACGCCCAGCCTCCGACCACCGACGTCATGCGGCGCATCGGGTTCGCGCTCGATGCCCTTCATCACTACAATCCCGCGGTCGCGCGCGATGAATTGCTGCAAGCGATCGTGGAAGCGCCAGACTATGCCCTGTCCTATGTCTATCTGGCGAAGGCATGGACAGCGCTCGGCTACAATCAGAAAGCCCTTGCGGCATCCCGGGAGGCGGCGGCGCATTCCGCCGACCTCCCGCAAGCCATGCGCCTGCAGATCGATGCGCAGAGCTACGAAGCGCAGTTTGCATGGGGAAAGGCCATCGCGACTTTGCGCGATCTTCAAGCGCTTCAGCCCGACGACCCCGAAGTGCAACTCGAGCTCGCCAATGTGCTGTCATCCGCCGGAAAGGCGAAAGATGCCCAAGCCGTGCTCGACACGCTGCGGCAGAAGGGCGAGCCGGTCGCGAGCGACGCACGCCTCGAACTCGCCCAAGCGCACATCGCCGCTTCCCAGGACGATACAAGCGGCCAGGTGGCGCATGCCCGGCACGCGCTCGAGCTGGCCCAGTCGCGCGGCGCCACGGGACTGACGGCCGACGCCGAAATCGCGCTTGGCGCGGCGCTCACGGCAAGCGATCCGAAAGCGGCCAACATCATGCTGGGGAAGGCGCTCGCCGACTACCGCCGCATCAGCAATCCGAGCGGCGAGGCCTCTGTCCATCTGAATCTCGGCAATCTCTATATGGAAGCGCAGCCCCAAAGGGCGCTCCGGGAGTACCAGGAGTCGCTCGTCCAGTTTCAGGCGATGGGCGATCAGAATGGCGCTGCGTCGGACTATGCCGATCTCGGAATTTTGCTTTGGAATGCTGGCGACCGCGATGGCGCAACAACCGCCGTGCGCAATGTGCTGCGAATCCGTCGCGAAACCGGCGACATCAGAGGACAGGCCTGGGCTCTTGCGGCACTGGCGATCAACGAGAGCGACGAACGCGCGAGCGACGAAGCGATCGCGGGTCTGCGCGAGGCCGCCGCGCTGGATGCCAGTATCGGCGCGCACGGACATCGCGGCTTCAGCCTTTTCTCGTTGAGCGATCTTCTCCGGTTGCGCGGCGATTTCGCCCAGGCGCAAGCCGCCTGCTTCGAAGCGCAAGCGGAAAACAGCAAACTCAAGGACGTCTCGGCCCAGCCCGCGGCGGATTTCGCATGCGCGCAGATTTCGCTCGACCGTGGCGACGTCTCGACCGTGACGGCAAGCCTTGAACGCGTGCGCAGCGCCGCCGCCCGGCAAAAGGATGTGATGACTCTCGGCAATGTCGACGTCACGCAAGGCAAGATAGCGATGGGCGAAGGTCAGTGGGCGCGCGCCGACACTTTGCTGGGCAACGCAAAAAATGAATTCGGCCAGGCGGAGATGGCGACTGGGGAAGCCGTGGCAACAAGCCTGCTCGCGCTCTGCGACGACGCTTTGGGTCGGACAGCGCAGCGCGACGCGTCCGTGAAACACGCCGACGAACTGCGCGGCCGCATGACCGAGCGTCTGGAGCTTATCCAGGCGGACATCGCGCTGGCCGAATTGCGCGGCAAATCGGGCGAAAGCGACCGGGCCATTTCCCAGCTGGAAGCGCTGGCCGACGACGCGCGCAAGCGTCTATGGCCAGGCTGGGCGCTCGAGGCCGAGCTTGCGGAATTGCACGTGCTGCAGAAGAACAAATTGATGGAACGCGCCGCGGTGCTAAGGGCGCGGATCGCAGCGGAAGCACGCCAGCAGGGATTTGGCTGGGTGCTGCAACGCGCCTTGCGGACCGATTCCGGCTGAAACAATGTCCAGGGCCGTCAATTGTCCCTGGGCGGCGATACATTGTCGTAGGAAAAAACTTTCACCGTGTGGCTGCGGCCCAGAACCGGAATCGAGGCATTTGCCTCGCTGCGCACAGGTATTCCGTGCCGTTTGGAGATCCACAATTTCAGATCGCCGGTAAACGGAATGAGCGTCACGTTTCGCGTCGTAGCGCTGTAGATCGTCACCGGCTCGCCATTGAGCACTGAGTCGCCATCATGGCGGCAGTTGGAAAATGTCGCGTCGATCCCTTTCTCGCCGTCGATTTCCTTTTGCGGCGACGTCGGTGTCTTGATCCAGCGGCCAAGGACCTGCCGGTAGATCATGTTCAATGTGTAGACCTCTTCGCCGTGAATCGGCTTCCGGTTCGGCTGCGTCGTATCGATCGTGCTGCGATAGGGCACGCGCATCCGGGCATAGGTCGCATCTCGCATGATCGTGCACGACGCATCCTCGGCATGGGCACCGGCAAATGCCGTGCAAAGGAAGGAAACGGCGACAAAAGCAGCAGCCAAACGAACTGCGCAATTGTTCAGGGGGCGTGTGGGCATCGCGGTCTACGCCGTTGTCGGCAGGCTGGCCGCGGGCGGCGCGGATGTATTGGGCGGCGACACGTAGTCGCTTGCCATCTTTCCCAGATCGCGAAACTTCTCGGAAAGCCGGTCCAGCCGCGCAGCCCATTCCTGGTTGATCGGCTCGTGCTCGATGAGCGCATGAAAGCGCACCATGATCATGATCAGAAAGACGGGCTTGAGAAACGCGCCGCGCACCGCCAGGGCGAAGAGGACCGCGATAACGATGGTCGTCACGCCTCCCATTTCGCGAACCGAGCCGGGCAGCATGGCCGTAATCGCCGCCGCCGGAATCAGGAACGCCAGCCAGACAATCGCACTCAGGACATGCTCCAGCACCACGATCCAGACCGACTGCTTGAGAATCGGCTTTGCGTTCTGCGCATAGTAAACAAGCCCGTCCTGGGCACCACGCCAGGGATTGGCTGCACCGCAGGCGAGATTGTAGGAGAAGAGCACCTTGTCCATATAGCGCGTGGCGGCACGCAGGATGGCGGTGATCAGATTCGCCAGGGATTCGATGCCCGGAATGGGCAGCATGTTGCCGATGCCTTCGATCGTATTGTGGACGGCGTTGACGACGCCCCGCACAAGAAGATTCATCGCAAACAGCGCGTTCACCTGTCCGAATTTCTCGGTCACGATGCGCTTGCCGTAAGCGAACATGGACTCCGTGCCGTTCCCGACCTGGCCGTGCACGATCAGTTCGGTGAGCACCGCGACATGGCCGCATTCGATGAGATGCAGCGCATAACGCAGGATCGCGGTCCAGAACCAGCCCGCCACGACCGCGCAGGAGATGAACCAGGCAAAGCCGAATATGCCGGCGATGTGCGATCCCGCCCATACCGCGCCGCCGACCGCAACGACGATCCACACGACGCAGGCGGCCGAAAACGCCAGAAGCACTGCAAAGCGCATGACCGCATAGGGAAGACTTCGCAAAAGAAGGCCGATCCCGGCCATGAAGCCGCTGTCCCGGAAAGCCAGCGGGTAATGATGCGGAACGGATTCGTCTGTCACTGGAACCACCCTTGTTGTGTCGCGCCTTCTATTGGCCGTAGCTGCCGAATTTCCTGGCATCCCAGACGATGCCGATGCTCGTATCCGGATCGAAGCGATTGCCCGGCTCGACATCGACCGTCGCGCCGTTGTGCGTGTAGAAAATGCGTGCGCCGTCGGAGGTTTTCGTCTCCCCGTTGCCGTCGGGAAGATTGTGGGCGTACCAGGCGCAGACCATGTCGGCAGAATCCTTCGTCTTGAGGACGACCGACCCATTGCCGATCCTGTCGATCGTCAGGATATGGGATTTGTAGAACGGCACCGGCGGCGCGGCCGCGACAGGCGCCACGGCAACAGCGGCAAGGACAACCGTCAGACCTGCGAAGCAGACGATCCTGCAATACGGAAAGATTTTCATGCGCCGCTCCAGTCCGCGAACGATCCTGCGCGCGGCCGCAGCGGCCCGCATGACGCAAATGCACCACACATTTCGGGAATCGCAGGGTTCACGACACGAGCCTTGTCGCAAATTCGACCCAGGCCGGAGTCTGGACCGCGAAAAACATCAGGTTGATCGCAACGAACACGGCGGAGCCGCCCCGGCCGAACGCAGGATGCAGGCGGCGATTGCGCAGGCTGTCGATCCCGACAGAGGCGAGGATGAACAGGTCGCACCCTGCCAATATGACGGCGTTGGACATGAAAGCGACAGGAAGACGCGCGAGGGCCGATGGCAGCATGCAGGCGATGGTGAGCAGCATGAGCCGTTTGTGCCAGTCGGTGCGTCTACGAAGCCAGATTGCGGCAACGACCAGTCCCGCGAACAACAGCATCTGGACCAGTTCGAGGCCCATGATCATGACTTGCACCGGCGCCTGGGCACTGTGACGGTGGACCTCCCGGGCGGCTGCGAGAACCGTCATTGTGGATCCCATTGCCACGACAAACACGGCCCAGACTGCGCCAAACGTTCCGACCCAGCGGTGCCATTGGACGCGACGCGCCGCGATAAGACCCGACTGCACGGCGAGCAGCACGACCCAGCCCGTCATCACGGCGGCGTGGACGTGCAGAAGCGGCGTCAACGGCCGCGAGTCGAACAGCGCCCTGAGGTAGTAGGAGCGCGCAAACGTCCAGAACACGAGCGCGAGAAAGACGAGACTGGCACCAAGATAAAACCGCCGGTCGAAACGGCGTTGCGCCTGATTGACCAAGGCTGCGCTCGGGTACATGACGGCACTTCCTCATGAGGTCCGGCGTGGCGCCGTGCGCGCTCCGGACGCGAGATTTCCGGTTCACGCTAGACGCAGCCGCAGAGCGGGGCATGACGCGAATGCGCCATGCCTGCGAAGGCCACCCTTCGCCGGTCTCGCCGTGCCACGGTCGGCCTGCTGCCAGTCCGATCCCGCGCCAGCCTGATGTGTCGGCCATGTCTCCGAACACCCGGCCGGGCATGTAACGGCGGATTTCCGAATTGCTGCTTTGGCACATTTCGCGACGAAGGCGTCGTTGCCTCTGCAAACGCGCTCGGGAATATTCCGGGCGCCGAGGGAGGAATGCGTGGAGCGATTTGAGCGGCCGAACCGACGATGCCTGGTGGCAATCAAGGCGATGGCCCCATGTCTGTCGACCACAGCGTCCTTTGCCGTGCCCGCGCCGGCGGACGATCGCGACACTTTCGTCTATACTTTCGAGTGTTCGGTCGTGGAGCTGCTGAATCGGATTCATCCGCACCCGCATATGAAGGCCGTCGACCACCGCTTCCTTGTTCTCGCGCCGAAGGACCGGGGCGCCAGCTACGTCCAATGCGCATTCGACGGCGATGACCGCGACTTGATGTGCGAAGCGGCTTCCGGTTTCTATGACAAGCGGGGGCGACGGGCCCATTTTTCCCAGGCGCGACGCCAGGCGCTTGCGCGTCTGGGGTTTTCGACCGACGGCTCGCACGGAAATTTCCAGCGCCTTTTCAATATCCGGAATACCGACATGCACCGTGAGGTCGCCGATCTTCTGCTGGGCGCACTGTTCGACGGTTACGGGGTGCGAATGAACGAGACCATCGAGGTTGTGGCACCCTTCGCGCTGAAGCACGGCATGCTATCACGCGATCGCTGCGTCCCGGTGAGTTGATTCAGAGGAGCCGTGCGATTCGCCCGAGATCGCGGTCGAGTTGCGCCATCGTCTTTTCCGCGCCCGCATCGTCGTCGAGCCAGACGGATGTGGCACGCGCCAGGACACCGGCGAACGCGGCAATCTTCCATGGCAGCGATGCACCGGAATCGGCTTCGGCCAGCGCCAGCAGCCATTCGGCAGAAGCGAGAATATCACGCCGGGCGGCCATGAGCGCGAACGGATCGCGGCGCAGACCGCCATAGAGATTGCGCAACGCCTTCTTGTGGCGCTGTTGCACGTCGAACCACGTCATCGCGACATCGAAGATGCGTTCGCGCGGGTCGCGCGATTCGCGATCCGGCTTGTAGCGTTCTGCGGTTGCGCGTCCGAGTTCCCGCAGCACCACGCCCACCAGTGCCGGTTTCGACGGCGCGAGCGCGAACATTTGCGCCAGCGGCAGCTTCGCCGAACGCGCCACGGCGGACAGCGTGAGGCTCGACCAGGTGTTTTTCGCCAACAGCCGGAGGAGCGCTGCGGCAATCACAGATTGCGGTTCGGCTTTCGGCATGACGGCTTCAATCCCGCAGGGCGGTGGCGCGCGCACGCGCGGCGGCGACCGCGTGGCCCACCAGCTTCGCCAGCGCATCATCCCCCATCAAGACCTTCAGTGCCGCCTCCGTCGTGCCGCCAGGGCTGGTGACATCGCGCCGCAGCAGCGCAGGCGCCCGCGGATCGGCCTGAAGCAAGGCTCCGGCGCCCGAGATGGTCGCCCGCGCCAGGCGTTCGGCGACGCTTGCCGGCAGGCCCTGCTCTTGTGCGGCACGGGCAAGGCATTCGACCAGCAGGAAGACATAGGCGGGACCGGAGCCGGACACGGCGGTCACCGAATCGATCAGCTCCTCGCGGGCGACCCACAATGTCGGGCCGAGGCCGGCAAGGAGCGCTTCGGCCCGGGCCCGTTCGGCCGTCCCGATCCCGCGTGGTGCATAGAGGGCGGAAATTCCCTGGCCGATCGCACCGGGCATGTTGGGCATGGCGCGGACGATGCGCGCCTTCTGTCCCCAGGCCCGACGCAGGCTGGCGATGCCGGTGCCGGCGGCGATGGACAGCATCAACGTCCCCGAGCGCGCGATGGGGGCCAACCGGATGGCTTCGGTGCGCAGGATCTGGGGCTTCAGCGCGACGACGCAGGCGCCGATCGACGCCCCGGAAGCCTCCTCGATGCTCGAGAGGAGCCCGATGCGGTGCCTACGAGCAAACGCCCGAAGCTCGGCAGATGGTACGGGCTCAATGGCGGCGAGTGGTGCGATCCCCTGGGCAGCCCAGCCGCGCAGCAAGGCGCTGCCCATGCGGCCGGCCCCGACGAGGAGCGTCAGTTGTGGGTTACGCCTGGCCGGCACACTCGAGCACGGCTGCGGCCACCGCTTCCTCGGCAGTCTTGCCGCCCCACAGGACGAACTGGAAGGCCGGGTAGTAGTGCTCGCAGGCCTCCACCGCCAGGTTGAGCAGGGCCTCGCATTGGGCGGCGCTCGCATGCGCGTCGGGGAAAATCATCGCATGCCGGAAAACCAGGGCGCCCTCATCACTGAAGAGGTCGAAATGGCCGATCCACAGCTTCGCGTTGATGTACATGAGGAGCTGCGCCATTTCCGGGCGCCGGGGCGTCTCCACACGCATGTCGAAGGCCGAGGACAGGTGCAGCGACTGCAGGTCTTCGCGCCAGGTGAAGCAGAAATGGTGGTCGCACCAGCGGCCGGCGACCGAGAGATTCAGCTCATCCCGCGTCGAGCGTTCGAACGCCCAGCCGCGGTCCTCGACCGCCTGTTCGAGCATGTCGAGCGGATGGGATTCGACGCTCGTCTCTTCTTGCTGGGCGAGGCTCATCCATTCACTCCTGAACACGGGACACGGCGCAAACGAAGCAGCACGCAGTCAAACTGGCACAACATTTTGTAGTCAGACAAGCGTCCGAACGCGAACCTACGTGGGCGCATTTCTCCATTCACAGCTTTGAGGCCGTCTGTGGATGGCTCTCGGACTCGCCCTCGCCGCCACGATTCTCCAGCGCGGCAACCCGCGCTGCGAGACGTTCGTTTTCCATGCGGGCCTGCGCTGCCATGGCCTTCACTGCTTCGAATTCCTCGCGCGGCACGAAATCCATTTCGGCCACGAGATGTTCCAGCCGCTGCCGCACAAAAGTGTCCACCTCGCCGCGCACGCTCTGCGCCGCGCCCGCCGCGTCGGTGAAGAAGCGGGCCAGCCCGTCGAGAAGGGGGTTGTCGGTCTGCATGCCTGTCTCCTCGCGCCTTATGGACGCCGCCAAGGGATCGGGGCAAGTCCGATACCGAGACATCCTTGACAGGGGGTGGCGAAGCAGAGCGTGTTAGCAAGACTTTCGCGCGCATCAGCCATGTTCGAAGCGGTTCTCCCCTACCCCCATATCGATCCCGTCCTGGTCCATCTGGGGCCCTTGGCGATCCGCTGGTACGCGCTGGCCTATATCGCCGGCCTTTTGCTGGGCTGGTGGTATCTCCTGCGCCTGCTTCGGATTCCGTCGCTCTGGACGGGTGCGACATTCGGCGGCAAGCCGCCGGCCACGGCCGATGACATCGGCGATCTGGTGGTCTGGACGACGCTGGGCGTCATCATCGGCGGCCGTCTCGGCTATGTGCTCATTTATGGGACATTCTTCTGCGGCATCTGGGGCACCTCGCCCGCCTGCGAGGGCCTGCCGCTCGCCTATCTGACGCACCCGATCAAGATCATCGCAGCCTGGGAAGGCGGCATGTCGTTTCATGGCGGGCTGACGGGCGTGGCGATCGCGCTGTGGCTGTTCGCGCGCCGCCGCAAGCTCGACATGCTGAAACTGGGCGATCTGGTCGCCAGCGTGACGCCGATCGGCCTGTTCTTCGGGCGCATCGCCAATTTCGTCAATGGCGAGCTTTGGGGCAAGGCGACGAACGTTCCCTGGGCGATGGTGTTCCCGCGCGCGCCCGACGCGCTGCCCCGTCACCCAAGCCAGCTCTACGAAGCCGCGATGGAAGGGCTTCTGCTGTTCGTCATTCTCCAGATCTGCCTGCGCATCTTCCGTTTGCACAACCGCCCGGGCCTGATCGCAGCGATCTTCTTCGCCTTTTACGGACTGTTTCGCTATATCGCCGAAATCTTCCGCGATTCCGATACGGTATTCGTCCACTGGCTGAGCGTCGGCCAGGCGCTCAGCATTCCGATGTGGATCGCGTCGGCGCTGCTGTTCTGGTGCGCACTTCGCCGGACTAAGGCGACACATTGAATGCACTGGCCGAAAGGATCGCGCGGAGCATCGCCGGCAACGGCCCGCTCACGATCGCGACCTTCATGACGATGGCTTTGCACGATCCGTACTTCGGCTTTTATGCCGTGCGCGAATCGATCGGCGCGCAAGGCGCCTTCACCACCGCACCCGAGATCAGCCAGATTTTCGGCGAGCTGATGGGTCTGTGGTGTGCGCAGGTGTGGTGCGACCAGGGCAGGCCAGCGCATCCGCGCCTGGTGGAACTTGGGCCGGGCCGCGGCACGCTGATGGCCGATGCCTTGCGCGCCCTTCGCGTGATGCCGGAATTTTGCGATTCGCTCGAGATCGTGCTGGTGGAGGCGAGCCCTGTGCTCGAGGCGATGCAACGCGAACGCCTTGCGACCTGCGGCGTGGCGTTGCGCTGGGTGAAAAGCCTGAGCGACATCGAACCCGACCGGCCGCTCTTCCTGATCGCCAACGAGTTTCTCGATGCTTTGCCGATCCGGCAATTCGTGCGCACGGAACGGGGCTGGTGCGAGCGCATGGTGACGCTCGATACAAGTGGCGAACTCGCTTTCGCCCTGTCGCCTTTCGCAGCCGCGATCCAGCCGCCGCCACGGCGCGGCGATGCCGATCTGGGGGCAGTGTTCGAGCTTGCGCCGGCCGCCCTCGCGCTGGTCGAAGATGTGGGCCGCATGCTGACGGCTGAGGGTGGCGCGGCCCTCTTCGTCGATTACGGCTATGCGGATCAGGGCTTCGGCGAAACGCTGCAGGCGGTGCGGCATCACCAGAGGGCCGGCATCCTCGATGCACCCGGCGAAAGCGATCTCTCGGCCCATGTCGATTTCGCGAGCCTCGCGCGAAACGCTGCCCCTGCAAGCGCCCATGGACCGGTTTCGCAACAGGCATTCCTGCGCCAACTGGGAATCGCCGCGCGTGCAGAACAACTCGCCGCCCGCAATCCGGACGCGGCATCCGAGGTCGCCGCCGGTGTCGCACGCTTGCTCAATCCCGAAAGCATGGGCACGCTCTTCAAGGTGTTCGCCCTCGCGCCCGGGAATGCGCCTCCCTTGCCGGGATTTTAGCGCGGAATGCGTTTGATTGAACGCGCGTGCTGCGGCAAACATTTCCTTCCAAATGGTCTATGATGATTTCCCTCTCCCCCAGGCGCATGCTTGGGGAAGAGGGTCAGGGTGAGGGGGCGGTGACGAAGACGTTGCATTCCAATGCTTGCACCGCACCTGCGGCGGCAAAACCCCTTCACCCCGGCCCCCTCTGCGGGAAGCGGGGAAGAGGCGAAAAACGCGCGGCCATTCCAAATGCTCGTGCGGAAGCCGCATCATGCTGAAACTCACCGCCGAGAATTTGCGAGCGCCGGGCGTGAAGCACACTTTTTTCGGGCGGCAGGGCGGCGTGTCGAACGGGCTTTATGCCTCGCTCAATTGCGGGCCCGGTTCGAATGACGCGCGCGAGCATGTGATCGAGAATCGCAAACGGGCACAGGCCGCTTTGTCACCGGGTGATCTCGTCACGCTCTATCAAATCCACAGCGGCGACGGCGTTGTGGTCCACAAGCCGTGGCATCTGGGCGATGCGCCCAAGGCTGATGCGATGGCGACGACCGAACCGCATGTGGCGCTGGGCATCCTCACCGCCGATTGCGCGCCGGTGCTGTTCGCCGATGCCGAAGCGCGAATCGTGGGCGCGGCCCATGCCGGCTGGAAGGGCGCGTTCGGCGGCGTGATCGAAGGCGCGGTGGTGCTGATGGAGAAGTTGGGCGCCAAACGCACACGCATCGCCGCCGCCATCGGGCCCTGCATCTCGCAGGCGGCCTATGAAGTGGGCACGGAGTTTCGCACGCGCTTTGTCGAGGCCGACCCGGCCCATGCGACTTTATTTGCGCCCGGCGCCAATTCCGCCCACTGGCAATTCGATCTCGCCGCTTTTGTCGCAGCCCGGCTCGCCGAAGCGCGAATCGGCAATGTGGTGCGCCTGTCCGCCTGCACCTATGCGCGCGAGGGCGATTTTTTCAGCTATCGCCGCGCCACCCATCGCGGCGAAAACGATTACGGCCGCCAGCTTTCGGCGATCATGCTGACGGAATAGGCGGTTTACCCCCGGTCGCGCACTTGCTAGAAGGCGCGCGGTTTCATCAAAGTTTCACACGATCGGCTTTTGGGGCGCGGCGGCGGAGATGAGCGAAGCGACGGGATCACGCGGCATGCGGCTTTTGGCCGGCAATGCCAACCGGCCGCTGGCCGAGGCGATCGCCCAGCACCTGAAACTGCCTTTCACCAAGGCTATCGTGCGGCGCTTCGCCGACATGGAGGTCTTTGTCGAAATCCAGGAAAATGTGCGCGGCGAGGACATGTTCGTCCTGCAATCGACGAGCTTTCCTGCCAACGACAATCTGATGGAGCTGCTGGTCATCATCGATGCACTCAGGCGCGCGAGCGCCCGGCGCATCACGGCGGTGATCCCCTATTTCGGCTATGCGCGGCAGGACCGCAAAGTCGGCCCGCGCACGCCGATCTCGGCCAAGCTCGTCGCCAATCTCATCACAGGTGCGGGTGCCCATCGCGTGCTGACGGTCGATCTCCATGCCGGACAGATCCAGGGCTTCTTCGATATCCCGACAGACAATCTTTACGCCCAGCCGGTGATCGTGCAGGACATCCAGGACTATCTGGGCGGCCGCCGCCTCATGGTGATCTCGCCAGATGTCGGCGGCGTGGTGCGCGCGCGCGGTCTGGCCAAACGCATCGGCGCCGATCTCGCCATCGTCGACAAAAGGCGCGAGCGCGCCGGCGAATCCGAAGTCATGAACATCATCGGCGATGTGCGCGGCCGCGTCTGCCTTCTGGTCGACGACATCATCGATTCCGGCGGCACGATGTGCAACGCCGCCGAAGCGCTGCTCGCGCAGGGCGCCGAGGATGTTTATGCCTATGCCACCCACGGCGTGCTTTCGGGCGGCGCGGTGGCCCGCATCCAGGCCTCGAAACTCAAATCGGTGGTGATCACCGATTCGATCGCCGCCACCGACGAAGTGCGCAAATGCCCCAACATCCGGCGCATCTCGATCGCGCCGCTGCTCGGCGAAGCCATGCGCCGCATCAACAACGAAGCGAGCGTCTCCAGCCTGTTCGACTGATTTCGCCGCGGTTTCCCTGCCTGACAATTTGGAAGGTGCACATGATGCCCCTTGGGCCCGCGCGCATCTTGCGCGCCAAGGCGGCCAGGATGGCCGCGGTCCAAACGACGGACGCTTCCCTTATCCCAGTTCCAGGCCCACGGCTTCGCGGATTCGGGCGTCGGAGAGGAGCTGGTCGAAATAGGCGATGGTGCGGGCGAGGCCTTCGGCGAGCTGCACCTGCGGCGTCCAGCCGAACAGTGCTTTCGCCTTTTCGATATTGGGGCGGCGTTGCCGCGGATCGTCATGCGGCAGCGGGCGATGCACCACACGCGAGGCGGACCCTGTGAGATCGATCACGGTCTTGGCGAGATCGAGCATCGTAAATTCGACGGGATTGCCGAGATTGACCGGGCCGATCACGTCGTCTGGCGTGGCCATCAGCTGGACGAAGCCCGCGATCAGATCGTCGACATAGCAGAAGCTGCGCGTCTGGCGGCCATCGCCGAACACGGTGATATCGCGGCCGAGCAGCGCCTGGACGATGAAGCTCGACACCACGCGCCCATCATTGGGATGCATGCGTGGGCCATAGGTGTTGAAGATGCGGCAAATCTTCACCTGCAGCCCGTGCTGGCGGCGGTAATCCATGAACAGCGTTTCGGCGCAGCGCTTGCCTTCGTCGTAGCAGGAGCGGGGGCCGATGGGATTGACGTTGCCCCAATAGTCCTCCGTCTGCGGATGAACATGCGGATCGCCATACACTTCGGATGTGGACGCCTGGAAGATGCGCGCCTTCAACCGCTTGGCGAGGCCCAGCATGTTGATGGCGCCGCTGACGCTGGTCTTGGTGGTCTGCACCGGGTCGCGCCGGTAGTGGATGGGCGAGGCCGGACAGGCGAGATTGTAAATCTCGTCCACCTCGACATAGAGCGGAAAGGTGATGTCATGGCGGATCAGCTCAAAGGAGGGATTGCCGATCAGTGCGTCGAGATTGCGATGGGCGCCGGTAAAAAAATTGTCGGCGCACAGGACCTGCGCCCCCGAGCCTATCAGCCGCTCGCAAAGATGCGATCCCAGAAAGCCCGCACCACCGGTGACGAGCACGCGCTTTTCGAGATGCATGCGAAACTTCCGTGACAGCCCGGGCGACACTACCGGCGCGGATGCCGGCTTTCAACCGCGCGACGCCTGGGCCAAAATGACGGCAAAGGAGATATGGGCATGCGAATCGAGACGGTCGCCGTGACGGCGATTCTTGCGCTGATGTCCGGCCTGCAGGCGGCGCACGCCGCCGTGACGGTCTCCATCTCGCCCGGTTACACCCAGCTGGCCGGCGGCCCGACGCTGCAATTTTCGGCGAACGTTACCGGCAGCAGCAATACCGCCGTGACCTGGCAGGTCGACAACGCCAATGGCGGAACGCCTGCCTGGGGCACGATCTCGACGGCGGGTCTCTACACGATGCCGGCGACATTGCCGGACCCGGCATTGGTGACTGTAACCGCCGTGTCGCAGG
The DNA here is from genome assembly GCA_036490345.1 of Rhizomicrobium sp. Taxonomy (GTDB): domain Bacteria; phylum Pseudomonadota; class Alphaproteobacteria; order Micropepsales; family Micropepsaceae; genus Rhizomicrobium. Next base: position 114,102 of record DASXEA010000041.1, read on the forward strand.
CCGATCCCTCGGCCTCCGCCACCGCTGCCATCACGCTGCTCGCGCAGGCGCCTTCCGGCACCACCTACTACGTCGCGACAAACGGCAACGACGGCAATTCTGGCTCGCAAGCCGCGCCCTGGCTTACCATCCAGCACGCCGCCGATACGGTTGCTGCAGGCGACACGGTTCTGGTGCGCGGCGGCGTCTACAACGAGCATGTCGGATTTTCGGCATCGGGCGATTCCGCACACGGCATCATCACGTTTGCGAATTACCCCGGCGAAACTGCGGTGATCGACGGCACAGGGCTCGACATTCCGCATGGCCAGTTTGGCCTTTTCACCTTCGCGGATATCAGCAATGTGGTGGCGGAAGGCTTTGAACTGCGCAACTACAAAACCACGAAGCTCAACGAAGTACCGATCGGCATTTATGTGACGGGTGCGGGGCGCGGTCTCGAGATCGTCAACAACCACATTCACAATATCGAGACGCGCGCCAAGACCAACCCGAACCAGTGCGGCTCCGACGCGTTTGGGCTGACCGTCTATGGCACGCGGGCGCCACAGGCCATTCAAAGCCTCGCCATTGCCGGCAACGAAATCGATCACCTCAAGACTGGCTGCAGCGAGACGCTGTCGCTCGACGGCAATGTGCGCAAATTTGCCGTGTTGAACAATCGCGTCCACGACGACGACAACATCGCCATCGGCGCGATCGGCTTCGAGCGCGTGTCGCATGTCGAGAAATACGACCAGGCGCGCGACGGCATGATCCGCGGGAATACGGTCTACAACATCACCTCCTACGGCAATCCGGACTATGGCCGGCAATATGCGGCCGACGGAATCTATGTCGATGGCGGGCGCAACATCATCATCGAGCAGAATCTGATCCACCACAGCGATCTGGGCATCGAACTGGCGAGTGAACACAGCAGCCATGTTTCGAGCTACGTCACGGCGCGCAACAATGTGATTTACGCCGGCAACAGCGCCGGCGTCTCGATCGGCGGCTATGGCAGGAAGCGCGGCGGCACCGATCATTGCATCGTTATCAACAACACGCTTTATGGCAACGATACGAAAAAAACAGGCAGCGGCGAGTTCCAGGTCCAGTATTATGCCACCAACAATCTCTTCGAGAACAACATCGCCTATGCGACGCCCCAGGCGCTGATGGTCAACGATTTTACCGACAGCAGTGCCAATCCCGCGACGGTCGACTACAATCTCTGGTTCTCGGACGTGGGCGCGAACAAGGCGCATTTCGTATGGCAGAAAACGCGTTACACCGGCTACGACGCATGGCGCAATGCGAGCGGCCAGGACGCCGATTCGCCGCCCTTTTCCGACCCGCAATTCGTGACCCTGGGCAACACGCCGGATCTCGACATCCAGCCATCCTCACCCGCGGCGAACACCGGCATTGTGCTCGATCCAAACGTCGTGGGCACAGTCGATTTCGCGGGCAGCGCGCGGGTCCAGAACGGAACAATCAACATCGGTGCGTACGAGCAGTAGCGATTGGTGGAAAATCCCTGGATAAATGGAATCTCACTTATTTTTCCAGCAAACCCAGTTTGGCAGAACCCTTCACTTCAACTTTCTGCCCAACCACGATGCCCGTCGCTTTTTCCGCAATCCACACAGCCGAATAATTGTCGGTCAATGTGCCCGTCACAATATACTCTTTTCCCGGGTCAGGCGCGAACGTCGACCTACCCGATACCTGATATACGGTATTCATCATTTCGAGTATGGGTGCCGCGTAGTGCGTTCGGCCAACAATGGTGAATGTCTGCTGGCGCGCAGGCACGTCACGTCCGATTGCGACTGGAGTCATAGCCAGCCCCCGATCGATGTTGTTTGATTTTGTTTCCGAGATGCTGTCCTTGATTTTTCGACCATCAATGGCCGTCACGACAAAGAAATCGGCGCAAGACGAACTCTTGGTATTCTCGGTATCCGTTACGTGCGCTTTTGGCCCCGTGTAACCATCGGGAATCGAATTGCTCGCGCATCCCGCAACGACCCAGATGAATGGTAGGATGAACACTGCCCTGTTCATGGATTCTTCCCTTCGTGTCTAGAGCAAGAGCAACATGCGACTTTTAGCTCGACCTCATCCGACTACTGCGCCACGCCGACCGTGACGCTTCCCATGTCGGTGCGGGCCATGATCGAGGGCGCGTACATATCCTCCACCACACCGGCGGGCATGACGAAGGTGCCCACCGTCACCGCGCGGGCGATATAGGCGAGGCGGAACGTGGGCGGAGGCGGTATCGGCTTTTTCGGGTCGTGCTCGCGATCTTCCGAGCCGATATTGAACGCGGCGACAAAGCGGTCGTCACGCGCTTCTTCCACAGTCACGTCGTTGAGCGTGCCGAGCCACGCATAGGGCTTGCCATCGTCACCGGCGATCGGCATTTCGATTTCCAGCCCAGCGGGCAGAAGATCGAGCGCCGCCATCTGATGGGCGAAGCCGTTGGCCATCTGGCCTTCGAGCACGATCATCACGCGATCGTTCTGCTTGAGTTGAGCGAGATCGGCGGGCTGTCCCGACATGGTCCACACCGTCTTCTTGAGCGTGAGGCCGTTGGCCTGCGCCGGCAGTGCCACCGATGGCGTGCCCTGGACCGACACGCGCCGCCATACCGGCGCATCGCCGCGATTCTGCAGCACGATACCGGTACCGAGCATGCCCATATCCGGAGCGAGCCGGACAGCGCCGGCGCGGATTGAAGCAGGTTTGCCGTTCACCGCGATGGCGAGGCGCGTGGTGCCATGAGACAGCGCATAGGCGGCGCGCAGCATCCAGGCTTTTTCCTGGGTGGTCGTCGCGTTGAGACGCATGTCGACGTCCGCCTCGCGTTTCATCAGTGCCGGCACGAGTTCCTGCTCGCCACCTTCGACGGCAAGCGCTGTGGTGGCCGCGAGATCGCGAATGAAGGAGCCGTAATCGGCATCGCTGTAGGTCTGCGGATTGGCGCGCATGAGGATCTGGCGCGCGCGGCCGAAGGCGAAGGCGGCGCGGCTTCTGTCGCCGGCTTCAGCCGTCGCAGCCCCGGTCAGCGCGGCCGCGATGGCACTCTTCCATTCGCCGCCACGCGTGTCGCTGAAGTAGCGCAGATCGCTGAGGTTCAGATGTCCCATGCGGCCCAGCACATAGAAGGAATAGGCGCGCACGGCATCGTCGTTGGAATCCGTGGTCGCTGCGGTATGCAGCCATTCCGCGCCGCGACGCAGGCTTTCGTTGGGCACGACATAGCCCTTGTCTTTCGCCTGCTGCACGAAATCGAGCGCGAACACCGAAAGCCACGGATCGGCATCGGAGCCCGGCCCCCACATGCCGAAATCGCCCGAGAAATTCTGCATGTCGAGCACGCTGTCGATCGAATCCTGGATGCGCGCCTTCAACGCCTGGTCCTTCGGCAGACCGGCCAGATCGGCGAGATAGTTGAAATAGAGGAGCGGCATCGCGCGGCTCGTCGTCTGCTCGATGCAGCCATAAGGATATTTGTCGAGCCAGCGCAGCAAGCCCGGCACATCGCTGTAGCCGTGACTCGCAGAGACCGTCAGCGCAACCGACGCGGTCGAGGGTACGAGATCATTCACCAGAGACTTGTTGGCGGTGTAACTCTGCCCGGCGGGCAGAAGCGCCATGTCGTCGCGCACCACATCGAGCGCAGGTGCGCGCACTTCGATCGGCCATGAACGCGAAACGTGGAAGCCCTGCGGACCAGTGACGGTGAGCGCAATGTGCGCCACGCCCAGACCTTGACCGTACAGCACCACCGGCAAAAGGATGCGTTGTGCATGCGCCAGGTTGCGCGTCTGCACATCGGCATGGGCGCCCGCTTCGAGGCCGAGTGGCCCCGTCGTCGTGACGGTAGCCGTGTAGCTGCCGGGCGCACCTTCGACATTGTCCATCGTCAGGGCCGCTTCGGCCTTGTCGTTGGGAGCGAGGAACCGCGGCAGGATGAGATCGGCCACGACGGGATCGCGCACCGTGAGCGGCCGCTCCGCATGGCCAAGTTTCGTGTTGCTGGCCGCCACGGCCATCAGCCGCAATTCGCCGTTGAAATCCGGGATGTCGAGCGGAATCTGCGCGGTTCCATCGGCACCGAGTTTCACCAGCCCCGAGAACAGCGCGACAGTGCGCGTCGGCACGATGGAGAGAGAGCGGCCGCCCAAAGCGTCGCCGCCTTCGCGCAGACTGCCGACCGGTGCCTTTTCAGGCCTGATGAGGCGGCCGTAATCGTCATGCATGCCCACGCCGAGACGGCGCTTGCCGAAATAGTAGCCGGCAGGATCGGGCGATTTGAAATCGGTGAGCTGCAGAATGCCCTCGTCCACTGCAGCCAATGTCACCCACGCGTCTTCGCCGCTGTTCAGCCCCTTGACGACAACCGGCACCGTCACGCGCTGTCGCGGCGTGATCCTGGCCGGCGCGTTGACGGAGAGGATCAAAGTGCGTGCGCTGTTGTCGACGGTGAGCCAGGTCACGCCGATGGCGCGCACCGGTTCGCGGCCCGTGGCGGTGTCGAGTGGATGATAGGCGGTGACGAGCACATAGGCGCCCGCACCCCAATCGGCGGAAACGGGAATGTCGAGCGTTGTGCCGCCGGCATGCGCGCTCACCAGCTTCGAGGAAAAGACGCGATCGCCGGCAACGACAACCAGGGCTTCGCCGTCGGTGTCGGGTTTGAAGGAAACATGCGCCGTTTCGCCGGCGGTGTAGGACGGCTTGTCCGACGCAACGGGAACACGGTCGGGACGATCGCCGGCCGCGCTTGCGGCCCAGCCGGAATAGAAGCGATAGGAACTCGACGCGCCCGATTTGGCATCGGTCACCGTCAGGCGATAACTGCCCCAGGGAAACGCCTGCCCGAGGCGTGCGGGTGCGCCGCCGCCCACATCGAAATTGCCGCTGGAGACCAGGCGGTCGCGCGTCACCGATTGATATTTCCAGGTGCCGTTGTCCTGATACCACTGATAATTCGTGAGCTCGCGCACCCAGCTGTAGGTCAGACCGGAGACTGCAATGCGATGGCCGTCGCCATCGACGGCGACGATCTCGAAACCGGCGCGTGCCTGCTCGGCTACGGAATCCTCGTCGAAATCGGGCCGGATGCCGAGCGCCACATTGCGCGTGCGCACCGGCAATTCGACCGTCTTGTCCGTGGTGCGGCCGCCGGGTTCGTGCATCGACACCTTGATGACGGCCTTGAGCGGCAAGGTGGTATCGCCCAATTCACCGAGCGAGCCGGAGACATCGCTGGCACCGGTTTCATCCGTGTCCGGAACATTCAGGTTCACCGAGACGTCGGAGAAGGAATCCTCGATCCGTCCGAACTGGTAAAGCGAGTAGGCCGGCCAGGGGTTGGCGTCGGCAGTGACCCGCGCTTCGGCTTCGCCCGAAAGGCCGGACGCCGGTGCGCCATAGAGGAAGCGGCTCTCAACACCGATATGGAAATCGCTGCCAGCCTGCAACACAGGTTGCCGCGGCGTCAGCGTGACCTTGAGCCGTTGCGGTACGAAATCCGCCACATCGAATTGCACCCGGCCAACCGGATCTGCCTTGGGGTCGATATAGGCGGCAATCTGCCAGCGGCCATGCGGCGCGTTGTTGTGCAGCGTCACGCTCCACGCGGCCGAGCCGGCCCGAAGCGCGGCGCCCGCGACCGTGGTACGTGCGGCTTCCACACCATCGGGACGCGTAGCAATGAGAGTCACCGGCGCACTCAAAGCTGCGCCGACACGATCGCGCAGCATCGTGACCGCCTGCACCGTCTCGCCAGGGCGATAGATACCGCGTTCGGTATAGAGAAAGGCGTCGACGGGTCCGGGCGATGGTCGGCCTCCCACCCCACGATCGGTGAGATCGAAAGCCGGACGGCGCAGATCGAGGAAACTGAAATCGTCATTCGCACCATAGGCCATCACCACCACCGGCTCGTCGCCGCCGGTGGCACGGAACAGTCCCTGATCGAAATCGGCGCGGCCATTCTGGTCTGTGGTCACGGTTGCCAGAACATTGTTGTCATGCGCGACGAGTGTGAGCTTCACGCCCGACAGCGGCTTGGCGCTCGCATAGGAGCGCGCGAAGACCGCCATGCCATTGGTGCCCTGGAAGGTGGTCAGTGCGATGTCGGACGCAATCACCCATTGGGTGGCCAGTTCGCCGGAATCGCCGCCGCCTTCATCGGATTGAGACGAATCCTGCGTCGCCTCGGCTTTGGACGCGTCGCGCGCCACCAGCACATAGGCGCCGGGTTTGCGGTTCTTGAGAATGTCGCGGATCGGAAAGAGCGTGACGACGGAATCGTTCTTGACGCCGCCCACCACATCCATGGTGCCCGACCAGACAAGCGCGCCCTGGTTGCTCTTGAGCTGCGTCTCGTCCCATTGATACATGGTCGTCTGATCGACGACGCCGCTTTCGATTTGCGACAGCAAACGGTCGCCGACGGCGATGAGTTCGAGTTTGAGCCTGGCGATGTTGATGGTGGTGACGGGCACACCGTCGGCGTTGTCGCGTGGCAGGATGATGCCGCCGCTGAAACGGACCAGTGGCGGCTTGTCGCGCAGCTCGACCGGCACCGTCTCTTCCGCCGCGAGTTTGTCGCCGGATGCATCCGGCAATCCCTTGCGCAACGTCACCGTATAGGTCTGGTTGAACGACAGGCCGCTCATGCAAAGACGCTGGTCCAGAGAGCGCACGACGATGCGTGTTTTCGGATCGACGGCGAGATAATCTTCGTAATGCGTGCGACCCGTTGCATCGAGCGCGCGCGTAAATTCGAGGCAGGCCTGCGCCTCACGGCCGGTGGTGTCGATTTCGAGACGATGAAAGGCAAATTCCGGCGCTTGCGCCATTTCCGCCGGAGTCATGGTCCGACCGATCGAGGCCGAAAAGCCGCTGCGCAACCGTGCGAAAAAGCCGCCGCTCGACGGGCCGTTCGGGGAGCCGAGATAAAAGAAAATGCCGCCGGCCACGATCAGGACAACGACAATCGCCCCGCCGATCAGGAATAGTCTGCGCATCTGCTCCCCCTCCGACGCGCCCGAAAGCGCCGCGTCGAGCCTAGCGTCCGCGGCAGATTTCGGCAAACGCGCCAGCAAGAACGCTCTTGGCGAACCCTGCCCACCCCTGCATAGATGCCGGCCGCCGACGGAGGCCGGAACTGATGCGAAGCCTGACATGCGCCCTTGCTGCACTCTGCATGACGTTGCCGCAGCTGGCGGAAGCCGCCGACGCGACGCCAGCCTATCGCCTCGCAAAGACCATCCCGCTCGGCGCGCCGGATCGTTGGGACTACCTCACCTATGACAGCGGCAGCGGGCGGCTCTACATCGCTCATGGAGATCGTGTCAGCGTCATCGACGGGAAGAACGGCAACCGGATCGGCGACGTGGAAGGTCTGCCCGGCGGCACACACGGCATCGCGATCGTCAGCGCTGTCGGACGGGGCTACACCGACGACGGCAAGGCCGGCATTGCCGCTTCGTTCGATCTCAAGACGCTGAAAATCGTCTCGCGCATCAAGGCCGAGCCCGACGCGGACGGGATCGTCTACGACAAGACCAGCGGCCATGTTTTCGTCGTCGACGGAGACAGCGCGAAGCTGACGGTCATCGATCCCAAATCCGACAGCGCCATTGCGACAGTGGATGTTGGCGGCGGCCTCGAATCCGCGGTCTCCGGCGACAATGGCAAGCTCTACGTCGATGGCGCCGAAAAACAGGAGATGATCCGGGTCGATACCGCTTCCAACAAGGTCGACGCCCGCTGGCCGATCCCCGCCTGCACCAGCCCGCACGGCCTGGCGATCGATCCCGCGAGCCATCGGCTGTTCGCAAGTTGCGAGAACAAGGTGCTGCTGGTCCTGGACGCCGGGTCCGGCAAGGTGCTTGCAAGCCTTCCCATCGGAGCCGGCACCGACGCTGCGGCTTTCGATCCGGCGCGCAAGCGCGCCTTCAGTTCCAATCGCGACGGCATCTTGTCGGTGATCGTCGAAAAATCTGCCGATGCGTTCGAGCTGCTTGCGCAGGTCCCGACCGTGTTCGGCGCCCGGACGATGGCGGTCGATCCTGTAAGCGGACGCGTGTTCCTGGTGACCGCGGACTTCACCGTGAATCCTGCGGCGGCGGCGAATGACATGCGCCACCATTTCGTGGCGGTTCCGGGCTCGGCCAAACTCCTTTTCTTCGATCCCGCGCCCTGAACGGCGTGGCAGGCTATCGTCCGGCGTCGGCGCGTCCGACGCTGACATAGATGAAGCCAGCCTCCGCCATGAGCTGCGGGCGATAGATGTTGCGCAGATCGACCATCAACGGGCGGGCAAGGAGCGACTTGACGCGCGCCAGGTCGAGCGCGCGAAACGCGTTCCATTCTGTCAGGATCACGACACCGTCGGCGCCGTCCAGCGCTTCATAGGCATCCGCGCACAGTGTGACATCCAGCAATTTCGCGGCTTCCTTGCCGCCCTCCGGATCGTAGGCGCGAATCGTTGCGCCCTGCGCCTGCAACGCGGGCACAATCACGAGACTGGGCGCTTCGCGCATGTCGTCGGTATTGGGTTTGAACGTAAGACCGAGCACGGCGATCGTCTTGCCGGCCACGCCGCCGAACGCCTGCACGATCTTTTCCGCCATCGCGGTCTTGCGCGCATCGTTGACGGAGACGACCGTCTCGACAATGCGCGCCGGCGCTCCGGCTTCCTGCGACGTGCGCAGGAGCGCCACCGTGTCTTTGGGAAAGCAGGAGCCGCCAAAACCCGGACCCGCGTGAAGGAATTTACCGCCGATGCGGCCGTCCAGCCCTATGCCGCGCGCCACATCCTGCACATCGGCGCCGACCTTTTCGCACAGATCGGCCATCTCGTTGATGAAGGTGATCTTGGTCGCCAGAAAGGCATTGGCGGCATATTTGATGAGTTCCGCCGTCTCGCGCGCGGTGAACAGCATCGGCGTCTCGTTAAGAAAGAGCGGACGGTAGACTTCGGTCAGCACATTGCGCGCCTGCACGGTGTCGCATCCCGCGACGACGCGGTCTGGCCGCATGAAATCCTCGATCGCCGAACCCTCACGCAGGAATTCGGGATTGGAGGCCATGTCGAAGCGTGCCTGCGGCGCGGTGCGGCGGACGATGCTTTCCACCTTCCGGCTGGTCCCGACAGGCACGGTCGATTTCGTGACGATCACCGCATAGTCGCGCAGGGCAGAGGCAATCTCTTCTGCGGCGGCAAAGACGAAGGTGAGGTCGGCATGCCCATCGCCCCGCCGGCTGGGTGTGCCGACTGCGATAAAGACCGCGCCTGCCCCGGCAACCGCGTCGGCCAGACGCGTGGTAAAGGAGAGACGCCGCGCCTTCACATTGGCCGCCACCATCTCGTCCAGGCCGGGTTCGAAGATCGGGATGCGGCCATTGTCGAGTTCGGCGATCTTGCCGGCGTCCTTGTCGACGCACACGACCTCGTGGCCGAATTCGGAGAGACAGGCCGCCGAAACCAGGCCGACATAGCCCGTTCCGATCATCGCGATGCGCATGGTCTTTCCCCTTCAGCCGACAGGGTTCTTTCGCCCGTCCTGACCGCTGTTGCAAGGGACCCGGGAAAGGCCGGTTCAGCGCGCGCCGCGACGCCCGAACACCGCCGGGACGGTGAGAACGATGATGCGCAGATCGCCAAGGATGGACCAACCGCGCGCATAGCGCACATCGAGCTGGACGCGGTCGGCAAAGGTGCAATTGGCCCGACCGCTGATCTGCCACAGGCCCGTGATGCCTGGCCGCATGGCGCAATAGGTGGTGAAGCTGCCGCCATAGAGCGCGATCTGCTCGGCGAGAATGGGGCGCGGACCGACGATACTCATGTCCCCGCGCCAGACATTGATCAGCTGAGGCAGTTCATCGAGGCTCGTGGCGCGCAGAAACTTGCCCAGACGCGTGACGCGCGGATCGTCTTCCAGCTTCTGGAATTTCTCCCACTGGGCGCGCGCCGCGGGATCGCAGGCAAGCAACTCCTCGAGACGGACATCGGCACCGGGCACCATCGAGCGAAACTTCAGGCAATTGAACTCGCGGCCACCGAAGCCTATGCGCCTCTGGGAAAAGAGTACCGGCGCGCCCTCGCACCGGATCATCAACGCGATGATTGCGCCGACGATGATCGCGAACGGCGCGGCGATCAAACATATGATACAATCGACGACGCGTTGCGCGGCAAGAGAGATACGTTGTTCCGGAGTGAAGGCCGTATAACTGGCCGGTCTCGCCAGCGATTGACCGATCTGCATGTTCATGGCGCGGCCCCCAGCCGCCGAGGCCCTGAATGCGGGCATCCTGCCCACCAGACCTTAATGACAAGTTACGGACGAGACGGGCACGGTTACTATATTGGAAACCGTACTTTCAGAACCCGAACGCCGTTGTGCTCCGATCCCCGCGAATCACTCACAGACGTTTCCCGATGCCGGACTCGCGCGTCAAGGCGGACCGTCAAATGTCATGAAAATTTTCGGAACAAATCGGGATTTTTGGCGGGTTTTGGCGATTGTATCGCTCTGCGACGGGTTCCTCGCCGCTTTCAGGTCCGTACAGGCCGGAACACCTCGATCTCCAGCGCGTCGAGGTCCGGGTGGACGAACTGGATCGAACGCCACATCGTTCCGGCCTTTGCATCGCCCCAGTATTCGTTGGTGAACTCCCATTTCGGCGCCGCGCAGATGCAGTGCTCCGTCGCATGCACGACGTTCACCGGCGTTCCCAGA
>DASXEA010000024.1:0-43117 GCA_036490345.1 Rhizomicrobium sp.
TCAAGCCTACGTCTTCGCAATTCTCACCTGCATCTACCTGAACGAAGCACTTCACCTCCACGATCATCACTGACCAGAAGGGAATAACGTTATGGAACTCCAAGCCGCAAAAATGATCGGCGCAGGCCTTGCCTGTATCGCCCTCGTCGGCGCCGGTATCGGCATTGGCAACGTGTTCGGATCGTACCTCTCGGGCGCCCTGCGCAATCCGGGCGCGGCCGCGGGCCAGACCACGAACCTGCTCCTGGGCTTTGCGCTGTGCGAAGCGACCGGGCTGTTCGGTCTCGTGATCGCGCTCATCATCCTCTTCACGTAAGTCCATGGCCGATCCGCACCCGACGATGACGGGAACGGCTGACACGTCCGGTCAGGCCGGCTTTCCGCCATTCCACACGACGACCTATCCGAGCCAGATATTCTGGCTCGCGATCAGCTTCACGCTGCTGCTGGTGTTCATGTGGAGCTTCGTCGTACCGCGCATCGGGGGCACGCTGAGCGATCGCAAACGTCGCATCGCGGACGAAATTGCCAAGGCCGAACAGGACCGCAAGGAAGCCGACCACGCCTGGAACACCTACCAGAATACGCTCCTGGAAGCCCGCCAGCGGGCGCGAGGGCTGGTCGAGGACAACCGCACGCATGTTCTCGCGGACGTCGAGCGGGCGGAAAAGGCAGCCGATAGCGAAGCGGACGGTGCGATCAGGGAGGCGGAAGCGCGCGTAGCGAATCTGCGGAGCCAGGCGCGCGACCATATCCGTCGCGCAGCCGAGGACGCATCGATCTCAATCGTGGCGCGACTGCTCGGCGAAACAGTAAGCGGCGAGGAAGCCGCCGCAGCCGTGCGCAGCGTGGAGGTGTAGATGGACTTCCTTCTCGACAAAATGAAGGAGCCCGACACCTGGGAATGGTTTGGGCTGATCGTGATCGGCTTGATCTTCTGGTACCGGCGCGTTCCGGCATTCATCGGCAGCGCGCTCGACCGTCGAGCGGATGCAATCGCCAAGGAACTGGAAAGCGTCAAGCGTCTGCGCGAAGAAGCGGAAACCGTTCTGATCAACTATCGCGAACGGGCGCAGAGTGCCGAAAAAGAAGCGGCCACGATCCTCAGCGAAACGCGCGCCGAGGCAGACCGTTTTGCGGCGGAAGCGCGTGTGCAGATGAATGCCCAGATCGAGCGCCGGACGCGACAGGCGCAGGAGCGCATCGCGCAGGCGGAAGCCAACGCCATGGCGGAAATCCGTGCCCTGGCCGCGTCTGCAGCTGTGGCCGCGGCGCAGAAAATCATCGCCGAGCGCCTCAACGACGACAAAGCCACTGCGCTGATCGCCGACAGCATCGCCGAATTGCCTGCCAGCCTGAACTGACCTCTATTCCAGCGCCTCGAACGCGCGGGGATAGGCGACCTCTCCCGTTGCGACAGGAAGCGGGCCGTTCAGTGCCAATGCCATGAAATGCGGCCCGGCATAGTGGCAGCGGAATCCCGCGGCGGCATCGCAGGCAAATCCGAACCGCGCATAATAATCGACGCCACCCAGGACAAAGATACAGCGCCAGTTCGCGGCAGCTGCACGCGTCAGCCCGGCGAGGATCAATGCCGTGCCCACGCCCTGCCCCTGCCGTTCAGTCACAATTCCCACGGGCCCCAGACCCAGGGCCTTGAACGGCGCGTTCATGCGCGAGAACGCCGCGTGTCCGACGATGGAACCGCCGAGCACGGCAACGACGGAGAAAACAAGATCGCCGTCCGACCGCAACGCTTCGACCAGCTGCGCTTCCGCACCACTGGCAAAAGCCGCGATCTGCACATCATGGATGGCTGGCCCATCGGCCTCGGTTTCATCGCGAATGACGAGAGCGTCGGGTGTCATGTCCTTACCCCGGCAACTTGCATCTGGTTGCCTCCCCTTCCAATGCAGAGCCCTGCTTCTGCTACAGTCGCGCCGGTGCATTTCTGCGAGGCGTTCCCATGCTCGAACTCGTGATCGATCAGCATCGTCGAAGTCTCGGCGGATTTGACGTCGGCCGTGTGCTGCCGCAGGCCGCCCGGCGCATGATCGGGCCTTTCGTGTTTTTCGACCATATGGGTCCGGTGGAGTTCGCGCGAGGGATCCCGCGTTCGGTGGATGTGCGCCCTCATCCGCATATCGGCCTTTCCACCGTCACCTATCTCTTCGCTGGCGAGATCATGCATCGCGACAGTCTCGACACGGAACAGGCCATCAGGCCGGGTGAAGTCAACTGGATGACGGCAGGCCGTGGCATCACGCATTCCGAACGGTTCGAACGGGCGCGCGCCGAAGGCGGAACGCTCCATGGAATTCAGTCCTGGGTCGCGCTGCCCCGGGAAGACGAAGAGATCGATCCTGGCTTCGTTCACTACGAAGGCGCCGATCTGCCGGTAGTGACAGACGGTGGGGCGCGCATCCGGCTGCTGGCAGGTTCGGCGTTCGGCGTCCAAGCCCGGGTGAAAACGCAATCACCCATCTTTTACGCTCATTGCGAATTGAACCGGGGGGCAAGCGTTGCCCTGCCCGCAGACTATTCCGAACGCGCCGCGTATGTCGTAACCGGCTCCATCGAAGCCGACAGCCGGACGTATCACGCGGGCCAGCTCCTGATCTTCACGCCCAAAAGCGACGCCGCGATCAGGGCGTCCGGCGACGCGACGGTCATGCTGCTGGGTGGCGAGCCCCTGGGGCCGCGCTACGTCGAATGGAATTTCGTCTCTTCATCGAAAGAGCGAATCGAGCAGGCAAAAGCGGATTGGCGCGCGGGCCGGATGAAGCTTCCCGTTCACGACGACCAGGAATTCATCCCGCTTCCTGCCGAACCGACGCCAAGCGCCAATCCGATGTCGTAGCCACCGCTGGAGAGTGCGACGGGCCTGCTTCGGCCGCCCTTCGCAATCCAGGCATCGACTGTCATGTCATTCTCCATTTTTGGAGCAGGAATAGGTCTCGGAAAGCTTCTCGTGTCCATCAGCTCTTCAACCTGTATCCCGTCTTGAAGATCCAGCCGACCACCGCGAGGCACACGAAGAAAAACGCCAGCGTCGCGGCAATGCTGATTTCGATCCTCACATCCGAATTGCCGTAGAAGCTCCAGCGAAAGCCGCTGATCAGATACACGACCGGATTGAAATAGGCGATGGTGCGCCACATCGGCGGCAGCATCTCGATCGAATAGAACGACCCGCCCAGAAAAGTCAGCGGTGTGATGATCAGCATGGGAATGATCTGCAACTGTTCAAACCCCTGGGCCCAGATGCCGAGAATGAATCCGAACAGGCTGAACGTCACCGATATCAGCACAAGAAACGACAGCATCCAGAACGGATGCAGGATATGCAGCGGCACGAACAGCGACGCCGTCGCCAGGATCACGAGGCCGAGAACGATCGATTTGGTCGCCGCCGCGCCGACATAGGCGAGCACGGCTTCGAGCGACGATATCGGCGCCGAGAGAAGCTCATAGATCGTGCCCACGAACCGCGGCAGATAGATGCCGAACGAGCCGTTGAAGATGCTCTGGGTGAACAGCGACAGCATGATGAGGCCGGGCACGATGAAAGCACCATAGGACACGCCGTTCACATGCGTCATGCGCGAACCGATGGCCGCACCAAACACGATGAAATAGAGCGACGTCGTGATCACCGGCGTGACCAGGCTCTGCCAGATCGTACGCAACGCCCGTGCCATCTCGAAGCGGTAGATGGCCCAGACTCCATAGCCATTGAAAGCGATCGCGCTCATGAATGGTCTCCGCGTGTGCTGACAAGGCTCACGAAAATGTCTTCGAGCGAACTCTGGGCGGTGTTGATGTCGCGAAACCCGATGCCGAGATCGGTCAATTTCCGCAACAGGGTCGGCACGCCGGTATGTTCGGCGTTGATGTCGAAACTGTATTCGAGTTCGTAGCCATTCTGCTTGATCTTGAGCGGCCATTCCTCGAGACCGGCGGGGATGCTGGTCACCGGCTCCTGGAGGACAACGGTCAACCGCTTGCTGCCCAGCTTCTTCATCAGCGTCGCCTTGTCCTCCACCAGGATCAATTCGCCCTTGTTGATGACGCCGATGCGGTCGGCCATCTCTTCGGCTTCGTCGATGTAATGCGTGGTCAGGATGATCGTGACGCCATTGTCGCGCAGGCGCCGCACCAGTGCCCACATGTCCCGGCGCAATTCCACGTCCACGCCGGCCGTGGGCTCATCGAGAAACAGAATGGTGGGCTCATGGCTCAGCGCCTTGGCGATCATGACGCGCCGCTTCATGCCCCCCGACAGCGACTGGATTTGCGCCTTGCGCTTGTCCAGCAGCGACAGGTCGCCAAGAACGCTTTCCACATAGGCTGTATTGGGGGCATGGCCGTAGAGACCACGACTGAACGTCACCGTCGTCCACACCGACTCGAAGCGGTCGGTGGTCAATTCCTGCGGCACCAGCCCGATCTTCGAGCGCGCTGCGCGATAATCGCGCCTGTTGTCATGGCCATCGGCGACGATCGTGCCGGTCGACGGCGTGACGATGCCGCAAACGATGTTGATCAGGGTCGTCTTGCCGGCGCCGTTGGGTCCCAGCAGCGCAAAAATCTCGCCCTTGCGAATATCCAGATTGATCGACTTCAGCGCCTGATGGCCCGACGCATAGGTCTTGGTCAGGTTCCGGATGCTGACGATGGCAGGTGCATCGGCCAATCTGTCCGGGTTGGACCGATCACCCGCCGCGACCGGCCTTTTGTCGACAAGATCGGCACTGTCCATGCGGTTCTCCCTCGTAGAATCGAGATCATATAGGAAGCGCCATCCACGCAAACCAGACGGAAGCGCTCATACCGGCTTCGCATTCCGTGATGCTTGTCAGAGGCAGATACCCTTGCCGCCCCGTCAAGTCATTGGATGTCTGCGTGCCCCGCCTATTTCGGGATCAGAGACCGGTAGGGTTCCGCTTCCTTGAAGGCGCGTGCAAAAGAGGGCCGCGCCAACAGCCGGTCGAGATAGGCCGCGACGTGGACGTGGGTCTGCCGGAACGGCTCGACGAGATCGGCGTAAAACAGCGCCGGCGCCGCGGCGCAATCGGCCATGGAGAAGGTGTCGCCTGTCGCCCAGTGCTTCGCTGCCATCGCGGAATCGACGAGGCCGTAGGCCGTCTGAAGCGTCTTTCGCGCTTCCTCCGTGCCAAAGGGGTCCTTCTGGCCAGCGGGGCGCAGCCGGTCACCGATGATCTTCTGCATCTGCATGTTCACGTAGAGGTCGAAGAATCGGTCGCGCAACCTTGTCTGGCGGGCCAGATCGGCGTCCGTGGGGATAAGCACAGAATTCCCCGGAAAGTACTGGGCCAGATATTCGATGATGATGGTCGATTCCGGGATCAGGCTGTCGCGTGCCAGATCCTGCAACACGGGAAATTTGCCGATTGGCCAGAGTTCGCGCAGCTCTGCAGCAGCCCCCTCGTCGCCGGCCTGAAGGATCTTCGGTTCGAACGGCGTATCATTCTCGTACAGCGCGACCAGAACCTTTTGCGCGAAAGAGGACAGCGGATGGAAGTGGAGCCTGAGTGACATGGGCAAATTCCTTTCAACGACCGGTTCGCATTGAACCGCAGAGACGCGAAGGCGCAAAGGCATTTGACGCGCACCGGGGCTCTTTGCGTCTCCGCGCCTTTGTGGTTCACCTGCTTCTTACTGTTGGCGCTTCCCGGGCCGGCGCAAGCCGAGCCAGACCAGAAACGCCCCGATCGCGACGAAGGGGCCGCCGATGATCAGTGCGGGAATGGCGTCGCCCATGGCGCTCGAATTTTGCGAACTGAAAAACGTGTCCAGGAACGCACCGCCCATGAAAATCGAGGTGCAAAGGCCGGACGGAATGAGGATCAAAAGACCGATTACGATCAGGGCAATCGCACCGGCCGTGCGGCGTGGTGGCGGAACCGGCTCAGGCAGGGACATGCATGCTCTCCCGGAGTTTTGCATCGAGGCCGCTGCGATAGAACAGGTTGTAAGTATCGAAGGGGATGATCTTCGCCTCGTCCGTCACGAAATGGATGCAGGAGCGTTTCACCGAGGCAATGCAGAAATTGTAGCGATCGAGGAACTGTACGATCGCAATGCGGAAGATCTTGTCATAGCCGAGATCGCCGGGCACCTCGACCTGTGGCAGGCAGCACAGAAGATCGCCCAACACCGTCTTCATCCGCTCTCCCGACGAGCCCAGCGATAGAAGATCGAACAGCCGCGCCTTCAGTTGCGGGTAGCGTTCGAGCGAGATCGTGTTGGGCGCGACCGCCAGAAACTCCTCCTTTGGAATGAAGCGGGTGATGGGTGTGACGGTGCGCCCATCGCGCAACCCATAGGCAACTGCGATCGCGTCGGGATTGCAGGGCAAGGGCATGATGTCGTCGAGCGCGAAAATCTCGCCGGCCTGCGCCCCGATTTCGCGGCGGATATCGGTCAGGAGCATGCGGTCGCGATTCTTGTCGAAACCCAGGTTGCGCCCGGCGTCCTGCACGGGCTGAAAGGTGATGCCGCGCACACAGGCATACCCTAGTGCATGCCGGATGATTTCACCGATCTCGTCGTCGTTGACACCTTTCTTGACGACACAGACAAGCGTGGTGGAAATGCTGGCGGCTTCGAGACTGGCCAGCGCCTGTTCGCGCACGCGCCTCAGATCGGCGCCGCGAATGTTCATCAGCGCATCGCGCTTCAGGGAATCGAACTGCAGATAGACTTCGAAGCCAGGCTTGAGTCCGGCGAGTTCCGCGACAAAGGCCGGGTCCGTCGCGATGCGGATGCCATTGGTGTTGAGCATGATATGGCGGATTGGCTTGGACTTCGCGAGCCGAAGGATGTCCATGATCTGCGGATGGATGCTGGGCTCGCCGCCGCTGATCTGCACGAGATCGGGGTTGCCTTCGCTCTCGACCAGCGTGTTCAGCATCGCGTCCACTTCGGCCAGCGAACGCTGCCGTGACCGCTCGGGCGCAGATTCCGCAAAGCACACCGGACAGGTGAGATTGCACGTTTCGTTGATCTCGATCAGCGCGAGACAGGAATGCTGCTCGTGATCGGGACACAGCCCGCAATCGAACGGACACCCGTAATGCGTGCGGCTCTGGAATTTGAGCGGCAGGTCGCCAGGCTTGATGAAATCCTTGCAGCTTCGGAAATAGGCGGCGTCGGTCGCGATCAGAGTTTTCTGGGCGCCGTGCTCGGTACAGCGCTTCAGAAAGAAGACATCGTCGCCTTCGATCAGGATCTTCGCCGGCACGAGTTTCAGGCACGTCTCGCAGAGCGACGTCGTCTGTCCGTGGAAGCTATAGGGCCTTATCGGCCGTTCGAATGACATGGATTCCCCGCCTCAACATGAAAAGGCTGTAGCCGAACAGCGCCACGCAAATCAGGTGGAACACATTGAATGGCCCCAGAAGATGCGGATAGGGCTTCAGGAATTCCCAGGCGAAACGCTGCAAAGCGTACCACGCCACGAAGAGATGAAAACCCTGGCGCAGAAACAGGGACGTGCCGGCTGCGATGCCTCGCAGATAGACGGCAAGGAACGCCAGCATCGCCAGCGATTCGTAGAGCTGCACGGGGTGGCGCGTGACGCCGTCGCCGAAGTCGACGCCCCATGGCAGCGATGTCGGCGTGCCATAGGTGTAATCCGGCAGGCCCGCGAAGAAGCAGCCGAGCCGTCCCACCGCAATCCCCAGTGCGAGCGGCGCCACGAATTGGCCGCCTGTGGATTCTCCGATGCCGGATGCCAGCTTGAAAAGCTCCACCGCGACGATCCCGCCGGCAATGGCGCCCGCGATCGAGTGGCCGATCTCCCAGCGTCCGGCGAGGTTCATGTTGAGCGTGCCGAACAGGAGGGCGCCACCAATGGCGCCCAATCCCAGCGCGATGAAATAGCCCGGATCACCCGCCAGCGTGCGCCGTCGCACACCCGAGCGCTCAAGCCAGCCACGCCGTGCAATCAGCCGTGCAACCGCCCAGGCGGACAGCCAGGCGAGGATGTCGAAGACGGTGTGGATGTTCGCCGACACGATTGGAACATTAGCGGAAGCAATACAAATTTGTCATTCCCGGCGAGCCGCGTTTCCGCGGTGAGGGAAGGGAACCCAGGGCGAGCCGAGCCCTCACTGTCCATTGTAAATTTGCGACCTGGGTCCCCTTCCCTCAAACGCACGCAATGCGCGCGTTCTCGCCGGGGATGACAGGCGTTTTTACTTCTCCGGTGCCGCCACGCGGATGTGGAGTTCGCGCAATTGCCGTGCCGAGACTTCCGACGGCGCGCCCATCATCAGATCCTGGGCCTGCTGGTTCATCGGGAACAGAGTCACCTCGCGCAAATTTTCTTCGCCCGCGATCAGCATCACGATGCGATCGATGCCGGGCGCCGTACCGCCATGCGGCGGGGCGCCGTAGCGGAAGGCGTTCAGCATGCCGGAGAAGCGCGCCTCGGTTTCCTCGCGCGCATAGCCCGCAATCTCGAAGGCCTTGAGCATCACATCGGGATCGTGATTGCGGATGGCGCCGGAGGACAGCTCCGTGCCGTTGCAAACGATGTCGTATTGAAAGGCCTTGATGCCCAGGATCGTGTCGCGGTCGTGCGGATCGAGCGCCAGGAACGCCTTGCGCTCGAAGTTCGGCATGGAGAAGGGATTGTGCGAGAAATCGATGCGCTTCTCGTCCTCGTTCCATTCGTACATCGGAAAATCGACGATCCAGCAGAATTCGAAACGGCCTTCCGGAATCAGGCCGAACTCGCGGCCGATGCGGGTGCGCACCGCGCCCGCAAGCGAAGCGGCGCGGTCCTTCTTGTCGGCGGCAAAGAACAGTGCATCGCCCGCTTTGACGCCGGCTCTGTCCGCGAGCATCGCCAGCACGTCGGCGGAGAGGAATTTGGCGATCGGCCCCTTGCCGGCGATCTTTCCGCCATCGTCTTCGAACACGATATAGCCGAGACCGGCGGCGCCCATTTCACCGCGCGCCCAGTCGACCATCTTGTCGAAAAAGGAACGCGGCTGGAATGCGGCACGTGGGCCCGGAATGGCGCGCACCACCTTCCCCTTGAAGGCCTTGAACTCGACATCGGTGCGATCGAACACGTCGCTGACATCGGTGATGAGAAGCGGATTGCGCAGGTCCGGCTTGTCGGAGCCGTATTTGAGCATCGCTTCGTCATAGGCGATGCGGCGGAACGGCTGGCTTGAAACCAAGCGGCCGTTCGCGAATTCCTCGAACACGCCGGCCAGTACGGGCTCGACCGCGGCAAACACATCGTCCTGCGTGACGAAGCTCATTTCCAGATCGAGCTGATAGAATTCGCCGGGGCTTCTGTCGGCGCGGGCGTCTTCATCGCGGAAACACGGTGCGATCTGGAAGTAGCGGTCGAAGCCCGCCACCATGATCAGCTGCTTGAACTGTTGCGGCGCCTGCGGCAACGCATAGAACTGGCCGGGATGCAGGCGCGACGGCACGAGAAAATCGCGCGCGCCTTCGGGCGAAGATGCTGTCAGGATCGGCGTCTGGAATTCGGTGAATCCCTGCGCAACCATGCGCCGGCGGATCGACTGGATGACCTGCGAGCGCAAGGTGATGTTGCGGTGCAGCCGCTCGCGCCGGAGATCGAGGAAGCGGTATTTGAGCCGCACGTCCTCCGGGTAATCGAGGTCCCCAAAAACGGGCAATGGCAATTCCTGCGCCACCGACTGCACCTCGATGGTTTCGATCCGCACCTCGACCTCGCCGGTCGGCATGTCGGGATTGATCGTCTCGGCAGTCCGCGCCACGACGGGACCGGTGACCGTCACCACCCATTCCGAGCGGGCCCGGTCGGCCTCGGCGAACGCGGCCGATTCCGGCTCGATGACGCATTGGGTGACGCCGTAATGGTCGCGCAGGTCGAGGAACAGGAGACCGCCATGGTCGCGGCGGCGGTTCACCCAGCCCGAGACGCGCACGCGGGCGCCAACGTGTTCGCGGCGCAATTCTCCGCAGGTATGGGTGCGATAGGCGTGCATGGCGTGTCCTGTCGAAAAAGGGCGGCGAAAAAGGGCGGCCAAAAAGGGCGGTATGTGGCGGGTCGGCCCCTTGCCGGTCAAGCGGCCCGGTCAAGCGGCCCGGTAAAGCCTGCGGTCAGGCGAACCCGCATGGCCGGGCTGCGGCAAACACGGCCAGAAATTCGGGCGCGCGGCGCGGCCGAATCCGCTATAGCCGGTCGGCATGTCGATCGTCGAAACCACCCAGGCCCTCGAGGCGCTGATCAAGGAGCTCGAGGGCTCCCCCTATATCGCGCTCGACACCGAGTTCATGCGCGACCAGACCTATTGGCCAAAGCTGTGCCTGCTCCAGGTGGCGGCGCCCGGCGTAGAGGCCATCATCGACCCCATGGCCGAAGGGATGGATCTGACGCCCTTCTATGCCCTTCTGCGCGCCCCCAACATTGTCAAGGTGCTGCACGCCTCGCGGCAGGACATCGAGATTTTCCATATCCAGGGCGGGGTCATTCCCGACCCGCTGTTCGACACCCAGATTGCCGCGATGGTCTGCGGCTTCGGCGAAGCCGCCTCCTATGAGACCCTGGCCCGCCGCCTGGCCCATGCCGAAATCGACAAATCCGCCCGGTTCACCGATTGGAGCCGCCGGCCGCTCAGCAAGCGCCAGCTCGAATATGCCCTGGCCGACGTGACCCATCTGCGCGTGGTCTATGAGGCGCTCGCGAAACAGCTGGAACGCACCGGCCGGGCCGCCTGGGTCGAGGAAGAGATCACCGCACTCAAGCAGCCCTCGCTCTACCAGCTCGATCCCGAACAGGCCTGGCGCCGGTTGAAGCCGCGCACCACCAACAAACGCTTCCTCGCCATCCTGGCCGCCATCGCCACCTGGCGCGAGCGCGAGGCGCAGTCGCGCGACCAGCCGCGCAACCGCATCCTGAAGGATGAAGCGCTGCTCGAAATCGCCTCGCACCCGCCGGAGAACGCGCAGGGTCTCGATCACATCCGCGCCGTGCCCAAGGGCTTCGGCGCCTCGCGCATGGGCAAGTCGCTGCTCGAGGCCATCGAATCCGGCCGGAACGCGGAGCCGCCGCCGGGCATGGCCACAGAACGGACGCGGCGCAAGCGCGAGCCCTCGCCCGGTGCTATCGAACTCCTGAAAAGCCTGCTGCGCGTCCGCGCCGAGGCCGCCGATGTCGCGCCTCGCCTCATCGCCGACGCCGACGACATCGAACGGCTCGCCGCCCATGAAGACGAAGGCGTGGCCGCGCTCCATGGCTGGCGTGCCGAAGTGTTCGGCAACGATGCCCTGGCGCTCCGCGAAGGCAAACTCGCCCTCGCCCTCGACAAAAACGGCACCGCCAAACTCGTGAAATTGTAGGGATGGCGCTTAGTCGCCCTAACGGTTACGTCCGCTTGCTGCAGGTGTTGTTTGCGCTGTGGGGCTACTCTTGACAGTAGGCCTCGTTCTATACTTCGCGCGCGCGAATTTGGGCATTAGAACGTGCTGCCTCCGATCCTGATAGCGACTTTTCTTGCGGTGGCAAGCTGGATAGGTGCCGACCATTATCAGGAAATGGACAATGAGAACGGAGAAAAACGCGCACGGGGCGGTGCCGTCGTATTTGGGTTCATGGCCGCCATGATGCTCTGGTTCAGTCTCCAGTCCACCAATCCGAAAATCTGGTGGGGCGATGGGTGCACGTTGAAAATGTACGCGTCCGGGATGTGCCCGCCGCCAAGATATCCTGCGACTCATTCCCGGTAGCCCGCTCTCACCGCGGCTGCGCTCGACCAAGCCTTCGGGCCGCGAACGTTAGCAAGCGCGATCTGGATAGCACGCTCGAGGGCCGGCTATGGAGACAGTTGCAGCAGATAAATCGCAAGCTATCGCGCGCGATGACTTGAGCGTGTGCTGCGCTTCGCCGCCCGAAAGCTCGGTTACAGACTGGCAAAGCCGCAAATAATCGACGCCCACTTCGCGTAACACACCAAGGCCGCGCTGCAGCGTTTTTTCGGCAAAGAATTCCCAGGCCGCGCTGACAGTCATGACCGGGTTCTAAGTGAGACGATAGGCTTGGGGGTGTTGATTGCCGACAATCCGCAGTTGTTGGTCGCACGAGGCATGAACTTACAAACCAACGAAAGATGGGTCTATTTTCTAATTGGATGAGTGGACAGACGCATGTCGATCGGATGGGAAGAGTGAAATGCGTGAACGCACAATGGATTCGGAGGCGTGTGGCTTAAGCCAAGGCAAGCATCCACCATGAACTAACCGGTTGCAGGATCGCGGTGATTTCAATCTCGATGCAAAAATCAAACATCCCGACATTTCCCAAAAGTTCAGTCCAACGTAGTGCGCTGCAATTCCGTTGCGAACTTCTTCGTCGTCAGTTTGGCGGCGCTGGAATGTGACCGCCCGCGGATGGAAAACATTCGCCATATCTACGGTGATTCGGAAATAATTTCGGGGCCTTTAGGCGCAACCGGGTAGGAGTTCACTATGCCCCAATTCAGACTGTCCCACACCACTTTTCGAATCGAACTGCGCTGACCAGTGCTAGGCACCGTGTCGTATTCAACCACCAAATTTAGAAAGAACTTTCGCGCATTTCGAAATTCTTGCATAGGCACTGGAGCTGCCTGGCACTCGAAGACGAAGTCGCTACCGCCATCAATCACCCACGATTTGGCAGCACAATTATTTACAATGACCGTTCCATCGGCGGTGAGGTTGCCTCGCGTGACTTTGACAGAATGCGCTTCATCTGAGGAGTTATGAAAGACAATTCCAACACCACTAAGTCTAAATTGATCTGGGGCGCCTCCATTCCAATCTAGGTCATAGGATTTGACACTAAGCATATGGGGCAGATGTGGTTTCTTTACTTTGGCCGGCGGGACGGCCTGCTTCAAAATTTGGCTCTGCAAATGATCGATCTGTGTCGCGCGTTCATCGGCACGAGCTTTCCACATCCCAGCTGACCTCGCATAACTCTGTTGCTGCCGCTGAGCATCTTCTGTGGCCGCGTACTGATCTTGAAAGGCCGCAAAGGTCGCCCATGTGAAGCCCAACAGTGCCACATACATGCGTTCGACTTCACGACTAAATGGCAACGCGGGAACGTGACGCTCGATTTTTGCATCACCGGGGAACAACCAATAAGGAACGAGATCATTTTCCAGCACGGAACGGCCGTCGCGACCAAGCGCAAATGCGGCCTCCCACGCGTCCGTGTCCCCGTCACGTAGGGCCTTAGATGCAAATGTCGCCGCAACATTTTTGCGAACGGCATGTCCCTTATAGCGATATATCCGACCCTCGCGCTGTTCAAGATCGACAGGGTTAGAGGGGAGATTCCAGTGCGTGATGGCATGACAGTAATGATGAAAATCAAGCCCTTCCTGACCAACCGAGGTTGAAACCAGCACAAA
Source organism: Rhizomicrobium sp. (assembly GCA_036490345.1). Classification (GTDB taxonomy): domain Bacteria; phylum Pseudomonadota; class Alphaproteobacteria; order Micropepsales; family Micropepsaceae; genus Rhizomicrobium. The sequence continues at coordinate 13,434 of DASXEA010000024.1, forward strand.
CGGCCAAAAGGGCGAGTTGAACGCCGCACGCACACGCTCCTTGCGCGTTCCGGTGATTTCGCCGTCAAAGGCGAGCGGTGCTTCTTCGTCAGATCGGTCGTCACCAAAACGCATGGCAAAGCGAATGCGCATGGGTTCGGTTGTGAGCTTTACTTCACGCGCATAACGTGGCGCTGTGACTTCATCGATACGCAATGATGCAGCGCGGATTGTGAGCGCTGCGATGAGTTCGGTGCCAATTTTCTCTGCTATGTCTGCAACGGGGGACGCAGCTATACTGAGCGACTCGCGGAGCAGATGCGTATATTCGTCGAGTACAGATTGGAGCCCACCCGCATGCGCGTATTCCAGCGCGCGCTGCCAGTAAGGCTCGCCGGGAAATTCAGTGCGAACCGCCTCGATGACCTCAGCGTGGTTAAAAAGCGTGAGGAAGGCCCTTCCCGACCGTGCAGCAATGTCACGCTGGGGAAGGGAGAGAGCAGGATCACTGCGGCTCGCGCGGGCGTAGGCGCGTAGCGCCGCGGTAGCTGGGGCGGCGGAAGCCGCGAGAGCCAGAACATCAAAAAGATCGCCGGGCGGGGTGCCAAGACGTTCGTCGCCGCTGCGGACAGAACGGATTGTCTGCGTCGCCTGCTCTACGTGGCTAGACCAGCCGGCATCTTCTTCGCCGGCTTCGACACCGGCCCATGTCTGTGCCAGTTCCGTACGATCCCACCAAGCTTGCGCTTCGACCGGGAACTCCGCGAAATCAAGCAGCATCGGCGCAAGCCAATACCAGCGATCGTCGGTGCCACTACCAGCCTCGTGAACGACGCCCAGCTTTTCAATCGAGTTACGTATGCGATTGGCGAAATGGAGGCGTACCTCTGCGGCGGTCAGCCGCGTGTCGCGCGCCAACTCACGCGGGTCACAGTCGCGCGCAAATGTAAGGCATGGATAAACAAGCAACAGCAATGGCAGGCCGATAAGGCGGCCCTCAGATATCCCAAACCGTAGCAATCCACCCTGCTTTTTCCAATGATCTTGCGTTACTCGCGAGCGCGGACTTAGCGACCGCATCATTCGACGCTCAGCCTCATATGAAACGAGCGACGCTACGGCGCGCGGAACCATGTGCCACGCCGAGAAGACGAGCCGCTTTGTCACACTGGCTAATTCCGGAGCGGCGAACGGCCCCTCAAGCGCGTAATAACCGAGTGACGGCGGCATCCAGAGCAGCCGCCACATTCCACGATCCACCGTTTCGGAAAGCAATTCCCGTAGTCGGGAATTCGCCGGCTCCACCGGCTGGTAAGCGCGTGCGCGCTCCAGGTCGAGAAACGTCTCGGGAAAATCCCTTACGAACCGCACCATCTGGTGCTTGTCGGGCGTGTCCTTAAAGGCTTTCTTCAAAGCGTAGTTATCCATGAAATTGAACAAGTACGGTGCCGATTTCCAATATTCGACGACATCTCCCTCTTCAATTGCGTCGGCAATTCGTTGAGCACCGAGAAATGCACGAACATCGGCGGTATGGAGCGATGCTTCGGCCGGGGGTGCATCTAGGAGCATTCCGAAACGCTCGGCAGATGACGCGAGGCGTTCGGTGCGCGCCATTACGCGCCGCAGACGCTGCTGAAGCGCGACTTTCGCCATCCGCAGCCGCGTCAGCCCGTCCTGCGTCATCACAGCCGGCAGAGCCGCACGATACTCCGCCAATATCTCCTTGCACTCCGACGCGTCACCGTTTTCGAGAAAGCCTAGCAATGCGAGGAAGTCACCGTAGTGGTCGTCGTCGGTCTCATGATGGAGACTCAAACCGCGATATGGAGTAGCCGAAAGTAGCAGAACGCGAGAACCCTTACCCGCCTCTGACTCAAATAAGTGGCGCGCAAGCTCTCCAGCTTCCGACTCCTCTTCGAGGAGATGTTTGAAACGCTGAAACTCGTCCAGAATGATTAAATCGGGCTCCAACGTCGCGAGACAGACACGGGCGAGTAATCGCCTCAATTCGCCAATCCACCGCGTCCGCTGCTTAGTTGCGTCTCGCGGCGGGCTAACGTCACAACGGCAGAATAAACCGCGCAACTCCTCGAAGCGCGTACGCATATCAGGCTTTCCGGCGGCTACTTCCTCCTGCACCTGCTTAGCCAAGCTGGACACAAATTCATCTGCGATCTGCTGATTCAGTTTCTTGAAGTCAAAAGCGTCTATTCCACGTTTGAATGAAGCGGTCTTGGCGTAATCCTGCATCACGTACAGGGAAGCAAGTGGCCCATGAATCCCCCAAGCACGATCCAACAGCCAATAGAGCAGAACCCGTTCATCGATGCGTCCGCCGCCGCCGGTTTGCTCAAATGAAGTAGCAGGTGTCAACGCTACGAAATTGACGCGATTGTGGGCGAAATCGTGCATTTGCAGCGGCAGTAACGTGAGGCGTGTTGCCTGCGCCGCTTCCTCGCAGCCTGGTATTTTCAACCGGTCTATGTTCTGACGCGCGATATCGGCGTTCGAGCAGATGTAGATCACATCAATGCGCGGTACATCCTTCCAGAGGTGATCGATCGTTCGCGCGATAACCCCGCGAGCGACCAGGGTCTTACCCAATCCCACCTCGTCTGCAACGAGAAACCGTCGCGTCGGGTCGGGCCCGTAGAACCGATCAAAAACGTAATCCACCGTCGCAAGCTGAAAGTCCTTCAGACCTTTCAAAACAGCGGATGTATCGGGGCGCGTACTCATTTCGCCATGACCTGCTGGGCGGCACCCCAAATGGGTTCCCAGATTTTCTGAAAGTCGTCGCTGAGCAATTCCGAACTGCCGGGTTGTTTGCGGAGCACGTCCAGTAGAGATGACACGCGTTCAAGCTGCGCTGGACCCCGGTGCAAGGCACGGAGCATCGACTCTAGCAAATAAGGATTGGCCACCGCACGATCTGAGCCGTGCTCCGGAGATTTGAGTAACTTCCGCAAATCACCCGACGAAGCAGCCGCTTCATCACCGGATGCTAGAAGAAACAGGATATAGCGGAGCAATTGATCGCGGTTTTCGATTAGAGAGCGGACAATGCGATCTTGGCGGTCTTCAGGTGCCCCCAGGAGGGGCAGATTCATCACAAAAACGGATTCGCGCTTTGCCGAACCCAGTTTCGCGGTGACAGCGAAGGCGATAAGGGGCGTTAGCCCCCCGTATGACAGCCTTAAAAACACGATTGATTTGTCGAGTGTCTGAGCCCGCTCCACTTGCTGGGTGATCGGCCACGCCCGTACCTCGACCGTTGGATGTGGCCAGCGCGGAGCGCGCGCCCATTCCATGGTCACGTCGAAGGAATCAGTTTCACTCGCGGGCTTTACGATCAGCCGTAGTCCTGCTGCCGCGAGCGCCCGCTTCGTAGCATGGATCAAATCATCGAGCTGCTGCGCCGTCGCGTCGGCCGGCACTGGTGGCGCGCTCCTATCGTATTCCTTTAACAAGTCGGCAAAATTTGTCTCCCCCTTCACTTGTCGGAGAAACTGTTCCACGCCGAAGCGGCTCTTTTTGCCCACGAGTTCGACCATGAACTCGACATTGTGCTGCAGGGCATGAACGGTCGCATTGAACGAACCGCTGAATACGCTGGCGTCCCAGCCGCGATCGACGACAAAGAGTTTCGCGTGTAAGCCATCCAAGACTTCATCTCGTTCAAGCGGGACCGCCTCATCATCAGATTCGTTGGTAAGTTCCGGCGCGAGAAAATGTACACTTTTGCATCGTTGCAACGTTTCATGCGGCAGTTCCTGTAAACTCTCTGGACGGGAGACCAAATGCGTCTCTAGGGTACGGTCTAGAAAATCGCGTACGACGGGATTAGAGAGGAATGGCGAGACGATCAGGGCTTTGTCTTGCCGCGCGCCAAAGGGTGTAACCGCCTTTCCCTCCAATCCCGCTACCCAGAACCGGCATTGGTTTTCGTCGAAGCCCTCGGGCCAATCGAACCGGACTCGCCGCAGCTCGTCCGCGATCTTCGCCACCCCCTGCCGACGCCCGCGGGGGAGCGGGTGTCCGGCGAGACCGGGCAGCGCCGATATGAAATCGGCGAGAGGGTGATTTGCGGCGATGGCGTTCGAACGGTCCGTAAGTTGGCCGTCGAGCGCAACAACGGTATCCCAGCAACGGTCAAAAGTCAGATTGCGGCTTAGACACAGGACGCGATAGCGAACCGCCCCATCCTCTGCGACAAAGCGCAACGCCCATACCTTGGGGTGGAATACGCCATCGGGGTCCGTTAGCTGCACATCGTAAATGCAGGGCTCTAGGAACGCGACAAGCGGCGGATATTTTGGCGGCAACCGAATTTGCCCGCTCTGACAGAAGACCGTGAAGCGATCTCCGTAACGCCGTAGGGCTTCGAGCAAGGCAAGGGGATTGTCGACCAGTTCGCCATCGGCTTGCTCCCAGTCGAAGAACGCGAATGAAAGAGGGAGCATTAGCGCGCTGATGAGATCGAGCGAGAACGTCGTGCCGACGGCAACATCCAGCGTGCAGCCAACAGGCGGACGGAGCAGCTCTAGCAAATGTTGCCTTTCATCCGGCCTAAGCATCAGGTGCCTCAAGGCCGTTGAAAATGTCTCCGAGCAAACGTTGGCTTATGAGCCACCTGAATTCCAATTGGGCGGTGCCAGAATCACCCGTCCACAATTCCTGTGCGCGGGGATTGCCTATGCGGGCTAGGCTCTTTTTAAGGCGGCGCTCGCGGTCACGAATCAGCGACCGCACGGTCGAACTTTCCCAAAGCTTGGCTGCATCACCCGCCAAGGCAAGGTCCCACCACGTATTGATGAAGTCGTACGTAGGATTAGTAATCCGGGGATTGACCGCATGGACCAGTTGCCAGAAACGCTCTCTGTCCCATTTCGCCAGCACGCGAGAATGTTCAGAGAGCAGTAGCGCCCAATCAGTGAGACCTAGGCGATATTTTGTGATGCCTTCATCCCAATGATCTTGTTCAGCCAGAACCAAGTTATAGAGCAGCGGCGCACCGTGCATGACCTCAGAGAAATTCTGCGCGTGATCCAGCATTTCGCGCAATTTCGGTGGCAGCTCCGCGGAATACGGGTGTTCCCACGCGAACGGCACATCGGCGCAACGCTGCCGTTGCGCGACGAGTTCTGCTAGCAGCGAGCCAGAGCTGGCGAGGCTCAAACGGATGCGCTCAGCGAGATATTCAGCTTCGGGGCGCATCAGGCTCAATGAGCACTCAGTGGGGAAATCCGGCGGCGGCGGAACTAGCCCGGCATGCCAGTTCGGTGACATGAGATCATCATGCTCTACGTCACGCTCTGACGCGCGTCCACCATGCCGAGTGAGCTGAGCATAATACCGATCAAGGCTACGATTATACTGCGATTGTGCGCCCCTGAAGGTGCGAATCCCCCAGACACTAAGCCCCTGCCAATATACGCTGCTGGGGAGACGCTTTAGTGTTGTCTTCGCTACCTTACCGATATTCCCCTCGTTGTCGTCCGACCGCTCGATGGCCTCAACAAGGTCTATCTCTGCTTTCCTTGCGCGCGCGGCGATGTTTGCCGAGCTTGTCCGCGACTTTTCCTGACGCTGATATATCCATGCGACCAGTAGAAAGTACCGCGCCCTCGTCATGATCGTACTCGTCCCGGGAAACAGCAGATCGGCGAATGCGTCGCGCACCGAGCCAATGCCCAACTCGTCGCGGGTGTCGTGTTCTCTGAATAGATCGACGACATCGAGCATCTTTCGACGCTCTCGCTCCGAATAATCCAGCCAGACAAACGCCGACATCACCCCCCCCCAAGGAAGCCCAAGTGGCCATTTTTCGTCGCGGTCAGCGCATCTGCGCAGGCGACTGCACCGTCTAGACCGATGATTTTCCAGGGAGCACGTAGAAGCTATCGAAATATCAAAGACTTGGTTGGCACTGCACAGAGAATTCGAATTATCTCCCTGAGTTTCTCCCTGTTCTGGGAAGGCTCCCGGGCAGAGAGAACTGCAGCTTTAGGCCATCGGGTCGAGGCCGCCGGTGGCAGGGGCAGATTCGTCGCCGTCATAGGGGTCTTCGTCGGGCGCGAGCTGGTCGCTCGGGCTCGGCACGTCGATGCCGGAGGGTGGCAGGGCCTCCAGGAAGCCGGCGGCCTTCAGCTCGTCCATGCCCGGCAGATGGCCAACATTTTCGAGACCGAAATGGCTGAGGAACGTCTCGGTGGTGCCATAGGTGACAGGGCGGCCGGGCGTGCGCTTGCGGCCGCGGATTTTGGCCCATCCCACTTCCATCAGGGCGTCGAGCGTGCCCTTGGAGAGTGCTACGCCGCGGATGTCCTCGATCTCGGCGCGGGTGACCGGCTGGTGATAGGCGATGATGGCGAGCGTCTCGATGGCGGCGCGCGACAGGCGCTTCTGCGCCGGCTGTTCCTTGCGCAGCAGGAAGGCCAGATCCGGCGCGGTGCGGAATTGCCATTTTTCCGCAATCCTGACGAGGTTTACGCCGCGTTTCTCATAGATCGCACAAAGCTCGGCCAGCAGCGCCGGGAGGTCGGCCCCTTCGGGCAGGAGCGAGGCCAGCGCCTTTTCGTCGAGCGGAGCGGCGGCGGCGAACAGGACAGCCTCGGCCATGCGCAGATGCTCCGGGTTGAGCGCCGGTGCTGAGGTCTCGGGTGCGGAAACGGCCTCTTCGGGCATCGTTTCGACAAGTCGTACCATCTGGTTCATTGGGCCACCTCCCCGGCACGCGGTTCACTACGGTCTCTGACATAAACGTCGTCGAAGGGCTTGAGCTGCCGCATCTCGATCTTGCCATCGCGGGTCAGCTCGAGACAGGCAAGGAGCGTGCTCGCGACCGCCGAGCGGCGGCGGACGCCTCCGGACCATTCCGCCGGCAGAAGGCGCACCAGCGCGCTCCAATTGCCGATACGGCCCAGCATCCGCTCCAGGCGCTCGCGCGCCTCTTCGATCAGCAGCACCGGCGCATGCCGCACGCGGTAGGATTGGCCGACCACCCGCTTCATCCGCTGCGTGCCGTACGACGACAAAAGGTCGAACAGCGTGTCGGAATATTCCGGGATCTTCACGATCGTCATCGGCTCGGGCGCGCCGCGCGCGAAGACTTCGCGGTCGAGCCGGTCGCGCGCCATCAGCCTTGCGGCGGCCTCGCGCATCGCCTGCAGGCGCTGCAACCGCCAACGCAGGCGCTGCGCCATCTCGTCGGCGCTGGGTTCGCCCTCTTCCGATGGCGGACGCGGCAGCAGGAGACGCGATTTCAGATAGGCGAGCCACGCCGCCATCACGAGATAATCGGCCGCGAGCTCGAGGTTGCGCTTGCGCGCGCTTTCGATGAATTCGAGATATTGGTCGGCGAGCGCCAAAACCGAGATCTTCGCGAGATCGACACGCTGGTTGCGCGCCAGAGTCAGCAGCAGATCGAGCGGGCCCTCGAAACCATCGACGGCCACGACCAGCGCTTCGTCGGGCGCCGCGGCGACTGCCTCTTCGAATTCGGTATCGAAATCGCTCATGCGGCCTCTTCCAGAAGCTGCGCCAGACGGGCTTCCAGGGTCTCGACCTCCAGGGGTTCGGGCGTGGTCAGACCGGAGAGCGCCGCGTCGCAGCGCCTCAGCAACTGATCGCTCAAAGGTTTCGCCTCGCCCGCCACGTCGCGCATTTCCTGCATGCTGCCGTTGCAGTGAAGCACGATATCGCAGCCCGCAAACAGGGCCGCCCTGGCGCGCACGGAAAGCGGGCCTTTCAGCGCCTCCATCGACAGATCGTCGCTCAGCAGGACGCCCTCGAAGCCGATCTCGCCGCGAATGATGTCGCGAATCACTTTGGGACTGGTCGTCGCCGGGCGCTGCGGATCGATCGCATCGAACACGACATGCGCCGTCATCGCCAGGGGACAATGATTGAGGCTGCGGAACGGCACGAAATCGCTGGCACTCAATTCCTCGAGCGTCGCGGTCACATGCGGCAGCGCCTTGTGCGTGTCGGCGGTAGCACGGCCATGGCCGGGAATGTGCTTCATCACCGTCAGCACGCCGCCATCCTGCATCCCGTCCATCACCGCACGGCCGAGATCGATGATCGTCGCGGGATCATGCGCGAAGGCGCGGTCGCCGATCACATCGTCGGCGCCGGGCACGGGGACATCGAGCACCGGCACGCAATCGATGGTGATGCCGAGCTCCCACAATTCGCGGGCCATCAGCCGGGCGTTCAGATAGGCGGCTTCGCGCGCCACGTCGGGCGCTTTGGCGTGGAGCGCGCCGAAACGGGCCGCAGGCGGGCGCGATCGCCAATGGGGCGGCTTGAGCCGCGCCACGCGGCCACCCTCCTGGTCGATCAGGACGGGCGCCTGCGCGTCTCCAACGCTCTCACGCAGGGATGCCACCAGCGCACGGACCTGATCGGGATCGGACACGTTGCGGGCGAAGAGGATGAATCCCCACGGTTTGGCGTCGGCATAAAAGCGCCGCTCCTCCGGGGTCAGTTCGGTGCCCTGGCAACCGTAAATCGCACGCGTGCGCATGGGCCGTCCGGGATGCCTTCAGTGCGCGATCAGACAGCTCGCGCCCTGGGCCTTGAGCCTGGCGCAGAACGCGGTCGCTGCCGCCTTGTCGGCAAACCCCGCGACGCGCAGGCGATACCACGTGCCCTTGTCGCCCAGATCGGCTTCCTTGACGTTGGACTGGTAGGCGCTCGCGTCGCTGTGTTTCGACTTGAACGACTCCCAGGAAGCATCTGCAAGTGCTTGGCTTTTGTACGATCCGACCTGGACGACGAAGCCGCCGCTGTCGGAGGTGCCGGCATGCGTGACTGGCGCCGCGGGTGCCGGGGTCGCATCGGCCGTATCGGTCGATGACGCCAGAGCGGGAGCCGTCGATGCCTCAGGCTGCGCAGCCTGACTCTGCGACGCTTGCGCCTGTGGCGGCGGCTGGGTGTCGAGCGACGGCTTCACCAGCGCACGCGGCGCATGCGAGGCCACGCGTGGCGTCTCCGGCGCCGCGGGGGCGAGTTCCGAAGCCTGCGGTGTGCGCAACTCGGCGGTCGCGACCCGTTTCGCCGGCTGCGGGGTCGGCGCATGCACCGGTTGCGATACGGCCGTGTGCACCGGCGGCGATTGAGCCGGCGCGCCACGCAGGGCGGTCAGACCGGCCGGGCTGTCGACATTCGACCCGGCGGAGGGGCGCAGGGCCGGCAGGCTGGCGGATTGGTGCACCGGCGTGGGCGGCGCCGGCACGGCATCGCTCTCTTCATCCGGCGCGTTGCTCGGCTGGTAAATCTTGAGGCCGGCATAAGGCGTCGCTTGCGTCTGCGGGGCTGCGGCCGAGGACTTCGCGGGCGTATTGTCGGCGATCAGCGTGCGCGGCGCATCGGCGCGGCCGCGTTGAACACCCTGTGTATAAGCGAGCCAGACGACGCCGCCAAAGGCCGCGAGCACCAGAAGCGCCACCACGATCAGCACCGGAAGGCGCGAGCCTTCTTCCACCGCATCGTCTTCGTCTATCGCGTCAAACGCCTGCAAATTGCTGATCCGCGGTTCGTAAGCGCCACGCTCGATATGTGCCATTGCATCCGCCGCCCGAATCTCAACCGCTTGCAATCTAGCACGGTCGAGTCGCGATTGGGGGATCAAAGCGCAATTTCGGTGTGGAAGACGCGGCGGTGTTCCAGGAGGGCAAATCGGTCGGTCATCCCCGCGATATAATCCCGCACGACGCCTGCGGTCTTTGCGCCGCCAGGGCGGTCGCACAGCCCCTGCCAGTCCTGCGGCAAAAGCGCAGGATCGGCGAGGAAGCCTCCGAAAAGGTCGGCCACCACCTGTTTGGCTGCCGCCATCGACCCCACGACGCGCGGATGGCGGTACATCCGGGCAAGGAGAAAGGCCTTCAGCTCGGCGAGCCCTGCGGCCATCTCCGGCGAGAATGCCGCCGCCGCCCGTCCCAGCGCGCGGATGTCGGCCGCCGAGCCGGGCGCTGCTTCGGCGAGGCGCGTCCTTGTGGTGGCGACAAGATCGGCGACCAGCGCCCCGATCAGCCGGCGCACCACTTCGCCGATGAAGCGGCCGAGCGCCAGCGCGCCATAGTCCGCCGTCACCCGCTCCGCCATGGGTCCGACGAGCGGCGCCTCCATCAGATCCTCCGGCGCGAACAGGCCCGCGCGGAGCGCGTCGTCGATATCGTGATTCACATAGGCGATATCGTCGGCAAGGGCCGCGATCTGGGCTTCCGGCCCGGGCCAGGTCGCCAGATCGAGCGGCCAGCGCGCATCGAACGATCCGATCGGCGCCGGCAGCGCGCCCATGAGCGGCCCATTGTGCTTGACCAGCCCTTCCAGCGTCTCCCAGGTGAGATTGAGCCCGTCGAAGGCGGCGTAACGCTGCTCCAGTTTCGTCACGAGCCGGAGCGCATGGGCGTTGTGGTCGAACCCGCCGATGGACGCTGTGGCCGCGCTCAGGGCCTCTTCGCCCGCATGGCCGAAGGGCGTGTGGCCGAGATCGTGCGCCAGCGCCAACGTTTCGGCCAGATCTTCGTCGAGCGCGAACAGCCGCGCCACGGAGCGGGCGATCTGGGCCACTTCCAGCGAGTGGGTCAGCCGCGTGCGGTAATAATCGCCCTCATGCTGCACAAAGACCTGCGTCTTGTGCTTCAGGCGGCGAAAGGCGGCGGAATGGATGATGCGGTCGCGGTCACGCTGATAGCAGCTGCGGGTGGCGCTTTCGGGCTCGGGATAGAGCCGGCCGCGGCTGAAGGCCGGCGCGGTCGCGAACACCGCCCGCCCGTCGGGCGGCGCAAACAGCGGCGGCAGCAAATAGCCCGCCGGGCCTCCGGGCTTTGTTCTGTCCATGCGACCGACTACATAAGACACGATCCGAAAGGCAAGGACAGGGCATGCAGACCGAGAACCCCGTCACCGTTTCCCCGCGCGCGGCGAAGCGGATCGCGGAAATCCTGAAGGACGAGGCAACGCCGTCCATGCTGCGCGTCGCGGTCACCGGCGGCGGCTGCTCCGGCTTTCAGTACAATTTCGCCCTCGACGAGACGCGCCTCGACGACGACATGGTGATCGAGCGCGATGGCGCGGTGGTGCTGGTCGATCCGGTGTCGCTCGAATTCCTGCAAGGCGCCGAGATCGATTTCGTCGACGACATGATCGGCGCCTCGTTCAAGATCCATAATCCCAACGCCAAATCCTCCTGCGGCTGCGGCACCAGCTTTTCCGTCTAAGCCTGTGGCAAAATCCCACGGGATGTTTGTTTTGGAAAAGAATTGGAAACGCAAAGGCGCCAAGACGCAAAGGCATTTGCGTCCCTTCCCGTCTTTCTTCCAGGCGCCACCTGCACGCTATGGCCAGGGACCGACACTGTCCCCTCTGCGCCTTTGCGTCTCTGCGGTTCAAGCTTCAGGGATCGCGACACGATCGATCGCAGGGAGACGCTGGCTGGGATGAAACTCGCGACCTGGAACGTCAATTCGATCAAGGCGCGCCTCGAAGCGGCCTGCGCGTGGCTGAAGGAGGCGCAGCCCGATGTCGTCTGCCTGCAGGAGACCAAGACCGTCGACGACGCCTTCCCGCGCGCGGCGTTCGAAGAGCTCGGCTACAATTGCGCCGTACACGGACAGAAGACCTACAATGGCGTGGCCATCCTTTCCAAACGCCCGCTGGAAGACGTGAAGCATCGCCTGCCCGGCGGCGACGGCGACGATCACGCCCGCTATATCGAGGCGGTCGTGCCCGGCGACCGTGGTGTCGTACGCGTGGGCTCGATCTATGCGCCCAACGGCAATCCCATCGGCACCGACAAGTTCCAGTACAAGCTCGCCTGGATGGCACGCCTTGCCGAACATGCAAAGGCGTTGCGCGAATTCGAGGAGCCGCTCGCGCTGATGGGCGACATCAATGTGATCCCCAACGCCGACGATTGTTGGGATCCCAAAGCCTGGGTGAATGACGCACTCTATCAGCCCGAGACGCGCGCAGCCTTCCGCCGCGTGCTCCATGAAGGCTTCACCGACGCGTTCCGTGCCTGCCACGCCGAGACGCACCAGTACACCTTCTGGGACTATCAGGCCGGCGCCTGGCAGAAGGATCACGGCATCCGCATCGATCACATCCTGCTCTCGCCACAGGCCGCGGATCTCCTCCAAGGCTGCGGCATCGACAAGCATGTCCGCGGCCGCGAGAAACCCTCCGACCATGTACCGGTCTGGTGCGAACTCGATATCTGACCGCGGCATCCAGTCTCTGGCTCTCCGTCCCTGCCCTTGCGCTTATTTTCCCTGCTGTCGGGTGGAGTGATTCACTTTTCGCCTGATTTTGCTGGCGTTTTCGAATCGCAGCGGCAGGATTTTTTTGTTTTCCCTGCTTTTTTCCCTGAAGCAGGGAAAGGTTCACCCGTCGTTCTGTTTCGCCACAGTGGCATGACGCCAGTATAACCATTTCGGTACTGTTGTCAACTGGAACATCCGGGTGACGTTGGCCGCCCGGGAAGGTGGCGCGCAATGCGAAAGCGTTGCGTGACGGAAGGGGCCGTTCGTCGGCATCGTGCCCCCACCGTCTCGCACGGACTGATGTCCGTGCGATCCACCTCCCCCACCTGGCGGCGGGGGAGGAAGATTTCGGATGCGACATCGCATTTCCTCCTGCCCCGTTCGCGTCAGCGAATGGGGAATGTGGCGCGCAATGCGAAAGCGTTGCGTGACGGAAGGGGCCTTGCGCCGCCATCGTGCCCCCTCCGTCTCGCACGGACTGATGTCCGTGCGATCCACCTCCCGCCATCCACTTCGTGGACGGGGGAGGAAGATTTCGGATGCGCAATCGCATTTCTTCCTGCCCCGCGCGGAACGCGTGGGGAAGGTGGCGCGCAATGCGTCAGCGTTGCGTGACGGAAGGGGCCTTCCGCCGCCACACAATGCCCCCTCCGCCTCGCACGGACTGATGTCCGCGCGATCCACCTCCCGCCATCCACTTCGTGGATGGGGGAGGAGGCGCACCAATGCGCAATCGCTTCTCTTCCTGCCCCGCGCGGTACGCGTGCGGGGGTGACACGAAAGAGATTTGTGGCGCTCGTCCGGCGCGGTCGGTTTACGCGCATGCAAAAGAAGAGAACTGCAAAGGCACAGAGGTATTTTCGCTGCGCATGTCTCTGTGTCTCTGCGGCTTTGCGTTTCCAGCTTTGCAACCCACAGGCGTGTTTGGTGCAATAAAACCCGACGCCTATTGTGGCGGATTGGCGATGAGGTAGGGAAGGCCGTTATTGATTGCGGGAGTCTCCGCCCAGATCGAGGGATCGAAACCCGCAGGCAAACCCGTTTGAAGTTGCGCGGTCGACAGCCCCGTGATCCCGGGATCATTGGCGGGCGTACCGGCACCCTGGCCGAGATTGGTGATGCCGCTGGAGTCGGTGTCCCAATACGAATTGGTCACGCTGCCGGATTGAGACTCGTCGCTACCGATCAATCCCCCGGTGGCTTCGCTTGCTCCGTTGGGTTTTCCCGTAGAATACGAAGCACTGACAATGCCATTTTCGCCGTCGCCGTTCACGCCGATCAGTCCACCAGCACTCCCCTCAAAGCTGGTCGCATTTCCGGTAGCGTAAGAATTCGAGATAATCCCCGGGTTGGACCCGGCCAAAGCACCAACGAAAGCGAGTGAGCCGTTCCCAACATCGCCCACTGCATAGGAATCGGTTATCGAGCCGCCATTCTGACCCACCAAGCCGCCGGCCAGAGAGTTGCTGCCAGAGCTGGATGTCACGGTAACATTTGCGAAGCATTGGCGGATCAAGCCCGCGTTGTTGTTGCCGACTAATCCGCCTGAAAATATACTTTTCTTCGGACTTGTCAGCATCCCTTGGGCAAAGGACCGAGAAATCGTTCCGTTGTTCAACCCCACAAGTGTGCCTTCCCAGAAGCCTTCCTTCGGTCGCTTGCGGATTGACACGCTCACATTGGAGAGACCGACATTGTCCACCTCTCCACCCTGACCCAAACTCGTAAACAATCCGATGGCGTAATTCTTAGGTGCCACGAGGGACTCGATCGTCAAATTCGAAATCGTGTTTCCCAATCCCTCGAATAGCCCGGTGAAAGGGGTTACAATCGGCGAATTCGTGTACGTTCCATCGGCGCTGGCATTATAATTCGCGACGAGAGCAAAGGCTCCGCCACGATTGTTCTTGATCGCCGCGGCAAGCGTCGCGATGGAGGTCTCCAGAGTATATTTGGTGCCGTCGATCGCGAGGCTTCCAGAGAGATTCTTGTAAGTCACATGGCCTTTGCCGAAGAAGGCGAGTTCGCCGCCCGAGCCGCCGTCATCGGTGAGGATGGCGAGGCCGGTCGATTTGCCCTTGCCCTTGACCGTGACCGGCGCGCTGACCGAGAGCGATTGATACGCATCCAGCGTGAGCACATTGCTTGACCAGCCGAGCTTCGTGGTGACATCGATATTGCCTGCCTGCACGTCAGAGCCGGTGGTGGTGACGGTGACGTTGCCGGAGGCCAGCAAGGTTTGGAGGTCGCCGGCATTCAGCACCGCGCTGCCCGCCGTCGGCGCGCAGACGCCGCTTGTGCAGCTCATGTTCGAAGTGGGATCGCCCGAGATCGTCACATCCGCCCGTGCCGCCGTGACAACGCCGACAGCCGGAAACAGAATCGCTACGCCGACGAACGCCTTCAACCCGGAACCATTGCGCATGTGCCGTCCCCCAATTCTTCCTCGAACCTAGCACGGCTTCCGCGCTGCCGTCAGACCGGCCATCTCGGGAAGGCCATGGCCGGGGAATGCCCGACACCGTCCGCGATGCGCCGCCGCCCCCTCACCCCGACCCTCTCCCCCAAGACGTTGGGGGAGAGGGAAAGATCGTGCGCATGCGTCCTTGCGTTGGCATGCGAGCGCCATCCAAAACGCTTCGTTTCGTAACTCCCTCTCCCTCACAAAGTGGGGGAGAGGGCCGGGGTGAGGGGGTGGTGCCGCTTCGCGGTTGCAGATCTGTTCGAGGCGCGCCAATGCGCCGCCGCGTAGTCAAAGTGCAATAACGCCAGATATGGGCGATGCGCTTGCGCGGTGAAGACACCCAAAGGGTTTGTGGTCATTGCCTGGCGCGGTCTGTTCGCGCAAACGCAAAACAAGGGAACCGCAGAGGCGCAAAGGCGCAGAGATTTTCTCGCGCGCCGCGCATGTCTCTGCGTCTCTGCGGCTTTGCGTTTCCAGCTTTGCAGCAGCAGGAGGCAGAGGGTATTTGCGCCCTGCCCGCGCTACTTCACCTGGGCGGCCGCAGATGCGGGCCGTGACACGGTGGGGGAATGAAATGTGCGGTGCGTCAACCGCCGCGGCGCCAGCGTCGTGCGATGTACAACGCCATGGCGCCCGCCATGCCCCATCCGAGAAGCGCACCAAGCCCGAACATCACACGCCCGATCCCGTCGCCAACGGCCCCGGCCGGGCCTGAAAACCAGCCGGCCGAAACGGTGAAATGCCGTACGCCCGGCCCAAAGGCGACCCAACTGAACATCGTGGCGAGTGCGATGACGATCAGAAGCCCGAACCCGTCATTGCACGCCTTCACCAGGCGCGGTGCCGTCTCCAGCAGATTTCCGGCCGCGTCACAGCCGCCGAAACTGCGCAGAAGCGCCATGATCCCGGCGAAGAGAAAGGCAACGCCGAAGAGAATGCCGAACCAGCCAGGCGCGTCCTGTGGCGCGCGCGGCGCCGTGGGCAATACGCCCGCCAGCGCCAGAAAGGGCAGCGCCCCCACGGCCAGGCCTGTCAGCCCCAATGCAAACGCAGCCTTGTTCATGGCCACCCGCCATTCACCCTGCCCTCAAGCCATAGGCCTTCCGGGTAAACGGACGGTGACGGACGTCCTGTCGCCGCCATGACGGACAAACAGAATTGAAGGCCTCTCCATCGCGTGGCCTCCCGATCGAGTCGAGGGCTGCCCGCTATGGTGAAAGGGGTTGCGCCTTCGTCCGCTCAATGGCGCGTGAACGTCGTCACGGGAGACCAGCGATCGCGGTCGCGGGATTCGAGCACGAGTTTGGAGAAATCCGCGATGTTATCGCGCGCCCAGTCCTTGGCGGAATGTTCGCTGTCGAACGCCTTGCGGCGGATCGAACCGTGAAGGCCATAGCATGCGACGCGGAACTGAATGGCTGGACCGGACATCACATTCTCTCTTTCGCGAGGGCCGCCCAGGCGGGACGGAAAGTGCCGGGCGCGCAGAGACTATCCGATTCCCGGAGTTAAAGATCGGCCAATAGGGCACCGATCAGGGCCGGTCGCTATCGGCAGGATCCCGCGAGAAGATCGCTTCGATGCTCGTCATGTTCATCCCGTGCTTCAGCCAGTTGTAGGGCGTGAGATTGACGGCCTTTATCAGGATACGGGCGATATCGGGGCCCGGACTGCCGTCTTCGCCGGGCACCATGTCGAAATCGAGCACATTGATGCAGCCCGTGTCCTGCTCGAATGCCTTCGTCGCCAGAAGCCCTGCGCCTGCCGCCCAGCTGAGGAGCAGCCGATTGGTGCCCTCATGGGCGACGACGAGTGCCTGCTTCCAGCCAGGTTCGGCGAGGAGGCGCAGGAGCGACGCGGTGGCGCGCGCTTGCGCTCCGGCAAAGGCTTCGCCGCCGTCCAGCATCGTGGCGCCCTCGTCCGCCGCCCGCGCGAAATGAAACGTCATCGTCGCGATGAGTTCGCTGCGGCCAGCGACATTGATGATGCGTCCGCCACGAATCTCGGCGAGATCCTCATTGCATTCGAGCGGCGGCGCGGCGGGTTGCAGGCCGAGCACGATCCCGGCCGTCTCTTTCGCACGCGGCAGGCCCGAACAGAGCGCGCGGTCCAGAGGCACATGCGCCAGCGCATGTCCTGCCGCTTCCGCTTCGCCGCGACCGCGCGGCGTGAGCCTCACATCGCGCACGCTGCCGCGCGCCGCGAGTTCGGGCGCAAAATAATCCACATGGCCGTGGCGCATCAGATAGACGCGGCGGCGTCCCGTCGTTCCCGGCAGCGTGCTCATGCGTCAGGTCGCTCCGGCCGCTTCGAGGGCGGCAATCTCGGCGGCGGAGAATCCCCAGGCCGCGAGGCTGGCCTTATTGTCGGGCAATTGCGGCGGTCCCTGCACTTCCGGCGCGGTGCGGCTGAACCGCGGCGCCGGCGCGGGCTGCACCACGCCCTCGATCTCGATGAACGTGCGGCGCGCCACATTGTGCGGGTGATGCGGCGCTTCGGCGAGAGACAGGACGGGCGCGTAGCAGGCATCGCTGCCCTGCATCAGCGCGTCCCATTCGTCGCGCGTCCTGGTCCTGATCACGGCGGCCAGCTTTTCCTTGAGGAGCGGCCATGCCTCGCGATCCATCTGGCCGGCGAAGGCAGGATCGCTCACACCGGCCTTCTCGAGCATGTCGTGGTAGAACTGCGGCTCAAGCGAGCCGAGCGCAATCCAGCGCCCATCGCTCGTTTCATAGGTGTCGTAACAATGCGCTCCGGAATCGAGCAGGTTCGTGCCGCGCCGATCCTGCCAGAAACCGGTTGCGTGCAGGCCGTAAAACACCGCCATCAGCGACGCCGAACCGTCGGTCATCGCGGCGTCGACCACCTGCCCCTTGCCGGAGCTGCGGGCTTCCAGCACGCCGCAAACCAGGCCGAAGGCAAGATAAAGCGCCCCGCCGCCGAAATCGCCGACGAGATTGAGCGGCGGCACGGGCTTGCCGTTCGCATTGCCGATGGCGTGCAGCGCACCGCTGAGCGCAATGTAATTGATGTCGTGGCCGGCGGCTTGCGCCATCGGCCCCGTCTGGCCCCATCCGGTCATCCGTCCATAGACGAGCTTCGGATTGCGCGCGAGACACACGTCGGGCCCGAGGCCGAGCCGTTCCATAACACCGGGGCGAAAACCCTCGATCAGCGCATCGGCCTGCGAGACCAGCCGCATCGCCGCCTCGACCCCTTGCGCCACCTTGAGATTGAGCGACACGGCCGGGCGTCCGCGATAGGAAACAAGGCCGCGATGCGGGACGCGGCCGCCCTCACGGTCGATCCGGATCACGTCGGCGCCCATATCCGACAACAGCATCGCCGCAAACGGGCCAGGCCCGATGCCGGCAAACTCCACCACGCGGATTCCCGCCAATGGTCCCATCTTTCGCCCTCGAAGGCCCGCGCGCGCCCGTCTTACCGGCGCGCCCCGAAAGCGTAAAGCCGGGCGCGGCCCTGCGGGAGCGTCGAACCGGCGAAGCGTCCCGGCACGCCTAATCGCGAACCGGAAGACGGATCACGCTGCCCGCCAGCCATTTGATGTCGAGCGGGACTTTGGCGTCCTTGATGGATTCGGCAGCGACGTCGCCGCCCGTGCCGTAATTGATCTCGGCATCGGGCTGCCGGAACAGGGCGATCAGCACCACGAGCCGGCTGCCGCGCTGGAATTGCCGGCTGGTCAAACGGCCGGCCTGGAAATTCAGGGTCTCGACCTTGCCGGGCGTGAGCAATTGGCGATGACTGCGATCGCGCGCGTAGCTGGCGCGCGTCATGTACCACGACAATTCGAAATAATGGTGCTGCGGCGTGAGTTCGTAAAGCTGGACCGCGACATCGAAATCGCGCTTGTTGGTCACGAAGCGCAACGCGCCGCCGAACAGGCCGCTCACTTCGCGCGGCGAGTCCAAAGGCGCGCTGACGAACTCCAGCGCGTTCCAGGTGTCGAGGGCCTTGTCGTCGATGTCGCCGCCGACCGGATTGCGGTCGGCATCGGAGCGATCTGCGAAATCGAGCTTCTGTTCGACGAATGATTGATCCCTGTTCGCATGCGGCGCGAGCGTGAACACGCCGTCCCGTTTGGCCGGATCGAGATAGAAATCCATCTGTTGGTTGGCCATCGCCGCCAGCGACGGCGCGTGGCCCCAGCGATTGGCGCCCATCACTTCGTAATTGACGCGATCCTTGAGCAGCGCCGGCATAGGCGCGCCCTTGAAGATGTGATCGAACCATTGATAGCGCAGCACACCCATGTCGAGTTGCGCCGCGGGATCGAATGTGTAGCCCCACAGCGAATCCTGCGGATCGCCGCGCACATCGACCGTGCCACGCTGACCGGACAGATGATTGTAGGGCCCGATGACGAGATAATGTTCGGCTCCAGGCGCATGCGCGGTGTGCTGCTGGAAATAGTAGAGCGCGCCCACTTCGCCGCCATCGTAATAGCCGGTGGTGGTGAGCACGGGGATCGCGATCTTCGCGAACTCGTCGCCATAGGGGATCATGGCCTGCCAATAGGAATCATAGGCCGGGTGATCCATCCATCTGTTCCAGATCGGATTGGGCCGCTGCGCCATGACGTCGAGGTCGCGATAGGGGCGGCCCGCGAGATACCAGTCGTGATCGATGCGCCGCCAATGCGCGCTGTCCTCGAAGGCGTTGCCATCCAGATCGTGACCCGAGGCGACATAATACGGCCAGTAGAAGCTGAAGGTCTGATGGATGCTGCCTTCCATCGGCATGTCGATGCCGGGCGCGAGCGTGACCGCCGGCATGATGGCTTTAAGCGCGGGCGGCGCGTGTTTGAGGGCCGCCCATTGCGTGAAGCCGTCATAGCTGCCGCCGATCATCCCGACGCGGCCATCGCTCCAGGGCTGCTTCGCGATCCAGCCGATCAGCGCCGCGGCATCGGCGCCGTCCTTCTCCAGCGGCACAGGCTGGCCGGGACTGCAGGCCTTGCCGCGGCTGAACCCGGTGATGCCGACATAACCATTCGAGGCACTGCGCCGGTCTTCGCTGAGCGTCGACGGCATGTCGGCATAGATGGTGAATTCGAGCAGCGCCGGCAGGCGTGTCGCATTGCGCGGCCGCATGGACTGGACGCACACGATGCCACCATCGGGCAGCGTCACGCGCTGATTTTCGCTGACGATATAGCGGCGCGCATCGTCTTCTCGCACCAGCGCCTGGGCCAGCGGAGCGATCGCGCGATAGGAGTCTGCTGCCTGCCACGCGCGGAGAAGCGACAACGCATCGGCCAGCGAAATCGTGTTCTTCGTTTTCTGCCGCGCAAGATCCACAGCTACTTCCTGTTGCAGCGCCGATTGGTCGACAAGCAGGCTGAGGCCGCCATTCGAGGCGATGTTGAAGAGCCGCATGGCAAGCGCCGAGGTACGATCGTCGAGCGGCCGCACAATGGCGCGGAACGCATTCCGGAACGCGATATCGAAGGGCAGATGTCCGCGGCGGGCCCGAAGACGCGCGTCGGCCACGATCTGATATTGCAGATTGCGCGACCCGGTCCGGATCGGATCGCCACCTGCTGCCGCCCCGCGCCAGGCGGCAATGGATTGCAACGCCTCCGCATCGCGGCCCGCGACCATCTGCAGGCGGAACAGCGTGTCGAAATACACCGCGCGATCTGGCGCATGCCAGGCGGCAATCGCCTTGTCGGCCAATTCCGCCACCGAACGGGCGAGTTGCGTCGGATCCGCGGATTTTGGTGACGGGAATGCCAGCGTCTGCGCCTGCGCCTGCGCGCCGGATGTCAGAAGACAGAACGCCACAAGGCAGGCCCATTTCGTCATGCTCGTCCCCGCCGCCGTTTCAGGGGGCGATCCTGCGCTGCGAACGGCCCAGACGACACCGCGAAGCGTGAATTGCAGTGTTGCGGAAAACGCAACATGCTGGGAGGCGCGACCATCAGGGACGATGCCATGTTCAACACAACCTTGCGGGCCTTCGACGAGACCGCGCGGCGAGGCTCCATCCGCAAGGCCAGCGACGCCCTGGGCGTGGCGCCGTCCTCGGTCAGTCGCAACGTGGCCCTGCTGGAACGCGAAATGGGGACTGCCCTGTTCGAACGTCATGCCGGCGGCGTGGTCTTGACTCATGCCGGACAGCTTGTGGCCGATTACGCCCGATCGGTCCTGCTCGACTACGACTCGCTGCGCAGCGACCTCGACGACCGGCGTGGCACGCAGCGCCGGCTTCTCAGGCTGGCGCTGGTGGAAAGTGTCGCCTCGTCGGGGCCGGTCAGCGCCGTCGCGAAATTTTCCGAGAAATTCCGCTCGGTGTCCTTTCACCTTCGCATCATGCCGGCGCCCATGGTCGTCGAGACCGTGCAGCAGGGGCAGTGCGATATCGGTGTTGCGTTCTGTGCACAACCCAATCCCGAGATCGTCATGCTTGCGCAGGTGTCCGAGCCGATCATGCTGGCGGTCCCGCTGCAGCATGCCCTTGCCCATCAGACGGCAGTACGGCTGCGCGACATTGCGGGCCTTCGCCTCGCCCTCCCCGATCTGGATTTCGGAGTCCGGCGCATTTTCGATCAGGCCTGTGCGCAGAACGACATCCGCAGCATGCCCGTGCTGTCGAGCAACACCTTCGAGACGCTGCGCGATTTCGTACGCTGCGGGGCGGGCGCGGCCATCTTGCCGATGCGGGCCATTGCCCGCTACCAGCGGACTGGCGAATTGCGGGGCATCCCCATCGCGGAAACGCCGTTTCAGGACACGTCCATCGACATCATCGCGCTCAAGCGCCGGCGCTTGCCTCGAATCGTCAGGGTATTCGCCGAAAGTCTGGTGGCGGAGATCAAGGCGACGGCTTAAATACCCTGCCGCCGCCAGCGTCGCATCAATCGCTCGGATAGCCCAACCGTTCGAGCACCGGCCGCAGGATCTCCACGGCCGTTTCGAGATGCGGCAGGAAGTGCCGGTAGCGGTAGATCGACTTGTCGTAGATCTCCTGCGTGACCTGGACGTAACTGCCTGTGCGCGAGACGCGCGGGTTTTCATGGAACGCCAGGCAGGCGGGATCGAATTCGAGACCGACAAAATCCAGCAGCTTGCGAATCTCCGTTTCGGGACTGGCGACCAGATCCTCGTAGCGCAGCTCCAGCAGCCGCAGATCGAGTTCCGTGCGGTAATGCGTAACCAGGGCGTCGATCAGCAGATAATGGTTGGCGCTCGTGTCGACATCGCACGCCTGGAAAAACCCATGATGATGGAAGGTGGCAAAATTCGAGCACACCACGTCGAGCGGATGCCTGCGCACATACACGATCGGCGATTGCGGAAAGAGCAGATGGATCAGACCCAGATGCGTCTCGTTGAGAGGCATCTTGTCGGTAAAATATCTGGTTCCCGGCCGCAAGAGCCCGGCTTGTCTGGCGCAGCCGGTGTAATAGTCGGCGAGCAGATCGGAGCTCAGCTGATTATCGCCGGTCGCCAGTTCCCCAAGCATTTCCGGATAGTGGAAACGGCTGCCGATGATCCGCGGCGCCGCGAGCGTGACCCAATCGAGAAACTGCAATTCGTCACCGGCGGTCACCAGAGGATGTGAAGTGAGAATCTGTTCCACCAGCGTCGTGCCGGATCGGGGAAAGCCCAGGACGAAAAGCGGCTGCGCCACATCCTCGCGCAATGTCGGGCGCGGCATGATTTCCATGCGCTGGCGGGTAAAGAACTGGGCGAGCCTCTGAACCAGGCTGGTGGCGCGCTCGCGGTCGTACCATTGACCGGGAACGTCGGCCAATTGCCGTTTCGCCTCGGTGAAATCGGCCCACCCCTCCTCATAGCGTTCCTGCTTGACGAACAGCCTTCCCCTCTCGAGCAACGCACGTGCGGGGGGGCCATAGCCTTCGGGATCAGGACCCGACAGCGTCTCGATCGCTTCGGCAGTATTTCCTTCACGATCCTGCAGGATGGCGCGGATCAATCTCGTGTCCTCTGTCTCCCCGCCAGATCTTTCCGCCCGTTCCAGCAATTCCCAGGCGCGGGGCAGATGGCCCTGTGCTTCCATCAGCCGGCACCAGCCCAGCAGGACCTCGACATTGTCGGGTTCGAGTGCGGTCGCCTTTTCGAAAAAGGTCTCCGCCTCCTCGAGCTTGCCCTGCATGACCAGCGACTGGGCGAGACTCGTGACGACGCGCGGACGTTCGCCCACGATCGCCAGCATCTGACGGAAATGATATTCGGCGGCCTCCGGCCTGCCGGCCTTGAGAAAGATCGTCCCGAGAATCCGGTGAGGATGCGGATGCCGTGGCGCAATCACGAGAACGTTGCGCGCCAGGCGATCGGCTTCGTCCAGCGAGCCTTTCGCCAACAGAATTTCGGAGAGTTCGAGGGCGGCCTGCGGGTCTACCTTCTCCGACAGAATCAGCCGGAGCAATTCCTCGCGCTCGAGACCAATGCCTTCCGCCCCGAGAAAATCGTCGCTCATGCCGTTGTCATTCCCTGTTGGCGATCCATCATCCGGTTGCCGCCGGCATCACCGGTGCCGTCAGTCCGTTGCGTAGCCGAGACGCTCGAGCGTCGGACGCAGGATGGCAACCGCCTGATCGAGATGTTTGCGGTAATGCCGATAGCGGTTGACGGACTTGTCATAGAGCTTTTCGGTGACCTGCGCATAGCTCGCCGTGCGCGCATAGCGCTGGTTCTGGTGGAACGAAAGACAGCGCGGGTCGAATTCGATTCCCACGAAATCGAGCATCTGGCGAACATATTTTTCCTGGTCGTCGACCAGCGCCTCATAGCGGATTTCCAGATAGTTGAGATCGAGCTGCTGCTTGTACTGCTCCACGAGATTGTCGATCAAAACGTAGTGCTGGGCGATCGTCTTCACCTCGAACGATTGGTTGAAGCCGTGAGTCAGGAAGTTGGAATAGTTCGAGGTGAGGATGTCGAGCGGGTGGCGCCGGACGTGAATGATCGGCGAATGCGGAAAGAGCAGATGGATGAGGCCCAGATAGGTTTCATTGAGCGGCATCTTGTCGGTGAAAAATTTTGCGCCGGGCTGAAGAACTCCCAATTCCTGGGTGCGCCGAAGATAATAGTCGCGGAACTGGTTGGGCGCGAGCCGATTGTCGCCCATCCAAAGATCGGTCAGGCACCCGGGGAACTGGTTGGGGCTTGCGATCCAGCGGGGAATGATGCGCGTCAGATCCTGGATGAACGAGAGTTCGTCGCCGGCACAGACCAGCGGATGCGCCGTCAGCGTCTGCTCCACCATGGTTGTGCCCGAACGCGGATACCCGATTACGAAAATCGGTTGCGGCATTGTGGGATCGAGTGCGGCCTGCGGTATGAGCTTCATCCGCGTCCGCTTGAAGAAGTTCGTGAGCTCGCCCGCGAGTTCCTTTGCCCGCTGTTCGGTATAGCGCCGTCGCTGCACTTCGCGGACAAGCCGGTTTGCTTCGTCGAAATCCGCCCACGCTTCTTCGAAACGATTGAGCTTGTCGTAGAGGCGGCCGCGTTCGAAGTAGGTTTTGGCGGTCAGGGCGCGGTCATTCGAGCGGATGCGACTCAGCTCTTCGATTGCTTCGCCGGTCTTTCCTTCGCGTCCCAGAAGCGTAGCGCGCTCGACGCTGAGTTCGGCGCCGTCTCCCACGATCGCCTCGGCTCGGCGAAGATATTCCCAGGCCTGCGGCAGATTGCGGCGCGCCTCCTCGAGCTGACTCCAGCCAACCCACACGCTGGGATCGTCGGGCTTCATGTCGACGGATTTGCGGTACCAGGTCTCGCTTTCCTCCACCTTCCCCTGAAGCTTGAGACAGTAGGCGAGATTGTTGGCGACCGAAGCCTTCAGGCCGTCGAGCTCGATCACGCGCCGGAAATGATATTCGCCGGCCGCGGCGTTGTTGTTCTGGCACAGGAGCAGGCCCATCACGCTGTGCAAGAGGGGATTGAGCGGCATAATCCGGATGCAGTTGCGGGCCAGAACCTCGCATTCCTGCGTTTCGCCCTTGTTGAAGAGCAGCGTGCAGAGATCCGACATCGCGCTGATGTCGTTCGGATTGTGGGCTATGATTCTGCGAAGTGCCTCTTCGTGTTCCGGGCCGCCCTGCTCGGCCGCATTGGCGCAGGCCCGCAGGAGCTGCAATGCCGGCATATAGTCGCGGACCTGTTCGAGGGCCTGCCTGCCGCGCAGCTTGGCCACCGCGTAATTGCCGCTGCCGAGGGCAGCATGGCCCTGCTTCACCAGAGTGTCGGCCATTCTCAGCGACTGGGGACTGGGCCCGGTCCCGCCTGGCTGTCCGATCTCCGCGCGCGGCCGCACCGTCTTGCCGCGATCGGCAAAAAGCGCGAACGGCGTCTCCGCCCCTTGCTGCTTGGGCGCCTGGTCCATGTCCGTCCCCGTAATCTGAAGCCGTTCGAACCTAGCATGCGCTCCCGCGCGGGCGAAAGCCGGTAGTCGAGGGCGGCGAAGACGACGATCGGTCGAGGTTAAGCGGCGTCCGCGACCACGCGGTTGCGGCCATCGCGCTTGGCACGATAGAGCGCCTGGTCGGCGCGGCGGAGCAGCGCCTCCGCGGTGTCGTCCGGCCGGTCGGAGCCCGCCATTCCGATGCTGATGGTAACATTCAGCGCGTTCGGAGAGCAGCTGATCGAGAAGGGCGTCTTCTCGACGCTCGTGCGCAGGCGCTCGGCAACGGTATAGGCGAGCGAGGGCTCCGTATCGGGCATGACGATGACGAATTCCTCGCCCCCGAAGCGGCAGGCGAGGTCTATCCCGCGGACATTCGCCGAAATACGGCCGGCAAATTCGCGCAGCACCTCGTCGCCGACGTCGTGGCCGAAGGAGTCGTTGACCGCCTTGAAGTGGTCGATATCGATGATCAGGAAGGCGATCGGCCGCCCCGAACTGGCCGCATCGGCCATCAGCGTGTCCAGGTGCCGCGTCATGTAGCGGCGGTTGTGCAGCCCCGTAAGCTGGTCGGTGACCGCCATCTCGGCCGAGAGCTGCATATTATGGCGCAGCTGATCGCCATAGCGCTTCTTCCGGAGCTGGGTTCGGACGCGTGCGACGAGTTCGTTGCGGTCGACCGGCCGCGTCAGATAGTCGTTCACGCCCATTTCGAGCGACTGCGACAGTTTGCGGCGGTCGCCCTCGCTCACCAGCACGAGGATGGGAACGTTGCGGCCTTCCGGCAGGGACCGCAATTGCGAGCACAGTCGCAGGCCGTCGAACCCGCGCAGGCCGAGGCTGATGACAATCAGGTCGAAATCGCCGCCGCGCACCCGCACCAGGGCTTCCTCGAACGTATCGACCGCCACGAGTTCGTTCTGGGGTTTCAGCGAGGTCGCGAACCATTGGACGGATTCCGGGCGATCCTCGACAAGGAGCACGCGCCCTGTGGGCGAGGTTTCCGACAGGCTCTCCGCAGGGTTGAACAGGCCAAGGCTTTGGCCGGTCGCCTGACGCATCCGCAACTCGTCGGTCATCATCTTGAGGCGCACAAGGCTGCGCACGCGGGCGAACAGGGACGCGTCGTCGACCGGCTTGGTCAGGAAATCGTCGGCGCCGGCATCGAGACCCGCAACGCGGTCGCTCGCCTGGTCAAGCGCGGTGACCATGACGACGGGCAGATGCGCGGTTGCAGGGTTGGTTTTGATCCGCCGGCAGACCTCGAACCCGTCCATGCCAGGCATCATGACGTCGAGGAGAACGATGTCGGGTTCGTGCTCGGCGATCCGCGCCAGTGCATCGAGGCCGTTGGAAGCGGTGACGACCTCGAAATATTCGGCGCTAAGCTTGGCCTCGAGCAATTTGACATTCGAAAGAATGTCGTCGACGACAAGCACCCGCGCGGTCATGGCACTAGCCGATAAAGCGGCGCACGGTGTCGAGGAAACTGGTCACGGAAATGGGCTTGGAGATATAGGCTTCGCAGCCCCCCTGCCGGATGACTTCCTCATCGCCCTTCATGGCGAAGGCGGTGACGGCGACGACGGGAATGGACTTGAGCGAATCGTCTTCCTTCAGCCATTTCGTGACTTCCAGGCCGGAAACTTCGGGCAGCTGGATGTCCATAAGGATGAGGTCGGGATGGTGCTCGCGCGCGATGTCGAGCGCTTCCATGCCGTCCTTGGTCTGCAGAATATTGTAGCCATGGGCGTCGAGAAGGTCGTGGAAGAGCTTCATGTTCAGCTCATTGTCCTCGACGATCAGCACCGTCTTCGCTTCGGCATCCATGCTTGACACTCCCGGCCTGACGCGCGCCCAATTGCAGACCGATCTGGGCTCGACAGGTGTTGGCCAGTATTAAGTCGGATGTCTTAACGCTCTCTTGACGATGCGCCCTCCGCCCCCTCCCCCGTCCGATATAATTGGCCTGAGCGGGCTCGCCTTCCTTGCCGGCTCGCCGACCGATTTCGAGCGGTTTCTGGGCGTATCCGGGCTCGCGGCCGAGGATTTGCGCGCTCGCGCAGGCGAACCGCAGGTTCTGGCCGGCGTGCTTGATTTTTTGCTGGGCAACGATTTGCTCCTGCTCGCGTTCTGCGAAGCCGAATCGCTCGACCCGCGCGATGTCCACCGCGCCGCCGCCGATCTCTCCGGACGGCAGCCATGAGCGTTCGCTGATGCGTTTCGGGATCGATCTGGGCGGAACCAAGATTGAAATCGTCGCGCTCGGCGATGACGGGCGCGTTCTCTTGCGCGAACGCGTTGCCACGCCCCGCACGACATATCGCGATACGATCGATGCGATCGGCGGTCTCGTCGCCATGGCGGAGGCAAGGCTCGGCTGTCGCGGAACGGTGGGCGTCGCCATGCCGGGCACGCTGAACGTCGCCGGACTGGTCAAGAATGCCAATTCGACGGTCCTGATCGGCCATCCGCTCGACCGCGATCTCGAAGCACTGCTTGGCCGGCCCGTGCGTGTCGCCAACGATGCCAACTGCTTTGCGCTTTCCGAGGCGACCGATGGCGCCGCAGCGGGTTGCGACATCGTCTTCGGAATCATTGCGGGCACCGGCATCGGCGGCGGCGTCTGCGTCAATGGACGAATCCTTTCCGGCGCACACGGGATCGCCGGGGAATGGGGCCACAATCCCCTGCCCGCTCCCCGCGCGGACGAGATGGCCGGTCCCGCCTGCTACTGTGGCCGCTCCGGCTGCATCGAGAGCTGGATCTGCGGCCCGGCTCTGGAGCGCCAATATCAAACACGCGCCGGACGGACACTTTCCGCCGCCGAAATCGCGCAGGCCGCCAGGGCGGGCGATGCGACGGCGGCTGCCGTGATGGAGGATTTCTTCGACCGCTTCGCACGCGCCATCGGCACGCTGGTCAACATTCTCGATCCCGATGCGATCGTGCTGGGCGGCGGTCTGTCCAACATCGAAGCGCTGCCGGCGGAATTGTCGGCGCGCGTCATGGCCTATGCGTTCACGCCCGAAGTTCCGCCGCATATCGTGCGCAATCGCCATGGCGATTCCAGCGGGGTGCGTGGTGCCGCGTGGCTGTGGCGCGCAGACGAAACGTGAGCGCGTTCTGCCGCGACTGCCACTTCGACGCAACCGGCGCCGGCAGGCGCTGCACCCAATGCGGCGGACACCGGCTTCTCACCCATCCCGAACTCGACATGCTCGCCATCGCCCATATCGATTGCGACGCGTTCTATGCGGCCATCGAGAAACGCGACGATCCTTCGCTGCACAACAAGCCCTTGATCATCGGCGGTGGCAAGCGCGGCGTCGTCTCGACGGCCTGCTATATCGCGCGCATCTCAGGTGTGCGCTCGGCGATGCCGATGTTCGAGGCGCGCAGACTCTGCCCCGAGGCTGTGGTGCTGAAGCCGAACATGGCGAAATATGTGGAGGCGTCGCGCATCGTGCGCGGCCTCATGCGCGCACTAACGCCGCTCGTCGAACCGCTGTCGCTCGACGAGGCCTATCTCGATCTGTCCGGCACGGAGCGGTTGCACGGGACGAGCCCGGCGCGCACGCTGGCGGCGCTCGCCTCGCGCATCGAACACGACGTCGGCATTACGGTGTCGATCGGTCTCAGCTTCAACAAATTCCTCGCCAAATTCGCTTCGGAACTCGACAAGCCGCGCGGCTTCGCCGTGATCGGACAGGCGGAGGCGATTGCATTTCTGCGCGACAAGCCCGTCGCCTTCATTCGCGGCGCCGGCAAGGCCTTGCAGGCGCGGCTGGCAAAAGACGGCATCACCCGCATCGCGCAATTGCAGGATGCCGATCCGAAGGATCTCGCGCGCCGCTATGGCAGCACGGGGCTCTGGCTTTCCCGCCTCGCCCACGCCGACGACACGCGCAAGGTCGATCCTGGCGGCGAGATGAAGAGCATCTCTTCGGAGACCACCTTCATGAACGACCTGTCGCTGCTGGACGATCTGGAGCGCATCCTCTGGCGCCAATGCGAGCGCGTCTCCGAGCGCGCCAAGCGCTATGGCCTTGCCGGGCGCACCGTGGTGCTGAAGCTCAAGACGGCACGCTTCCGGATTCTCACCCGCAGCCAATCGCTCGCCGAACCGACGCAGCTTGCCGATACGATGTTTCGCACGGCGCGCGCGCTGCTCCGGCCCGAAGCGAACGGAACGGCCTATCGCCTGCTGGGTGTGGGTCTCGCCAACATCTGCGCCGCGCCGGACTTCGATCCCCGCGATCTCGTCGATCCGGGCACGGCACGCCGGGCCGCCGCCGAGCGCGCGATGGACAAAGTCCGCGCCCGCTTCGGCCGCACCGCCGTCGCCAAAGGACGGGGATAGCGAGCGATTTCACGATTTCGCGACGGGATGCGACACGCCTAACTTCACAGTCCGATGAACCTTCGCCCCTCTTCCCCTCCGTCATGGCCGGGCCTGACCCACTGCTGTCCGGCTTAATTTGGTGGACAAGGTGCATGGCTTTGATTCTTCTGGGTTCCAAGCGTTTGGCGACGTTTTGGACACGGAAGGGATCGCAGCCATGCCACACAACAAT
>DASXEA010000031.1:0-35996 GCA_036490345.1 Rhizomicrobium sp.
CGAGGCCCACGCGCGCAAGGCCTATCAGCCGCCCCAGCTCCGCCGCGACCGTCAACGCATGGCGAGTTAGGACAGAAGCCGACCGGCAACCCCATCTGCGTCAACGCTCACCCTGGGCGGCGCGCCTCCCGGCCTGATCGGGAGCATCGCGCTCCGTCGCTCCTCCTGGACGCGCCCTCGTGCCGGAAACATTCGCGACGCGGCGGGCGCCCCCCTCACCCTGGCCCTCTCCCCCAACTTCGTCGGGGGCGAGGGAAAAGGAGGGCGTCGCGTGTGGCAGGAAGAACGCGGCTGGCGCACACGGCGTCTTCCTCCCCCGCCGCCAGGTGGGGGAGGTAGATCGCATGGACTGCAGTCCGTGCGCGACGGTGGGGGTCTTTTGCCGACCAAAGGCCCCTTCCGTCACGCAACGCTGACGCATTGCGCGCCACCTTCCCCATTCGCTCACGCGAACGGGGCAGGAAGAGAAGCGATTGCGCGCCTCCTCCCCCGCCGCCAGGTGGGAGAGGTGGATCGCACGGACATCTGTCCGTGCGAGACGGTAGGGGCAGTGTTGCCTGCAAGAGGCCCCTTCCGTCACGCAACGCTTGACGCGTCGCGCGCCACCTTCCCCACGCTACCGCGCGGGGCAGGAAGGAGGGGTGGTTGGCGTTATCCAGACGTTCCGGTTGACAAAAAGACCAAATCAGTTACAATGGTCCTTGGGTCGCGGTTCAATGGAACGCCGGGTGAAACTTTCCCTGCTGCAGGGAAAAAAGCAGGGAAAATACAAAAAAACTTCGGCGGCAGCTTCACAAGCCATTGAACGGAAACGATTTTTTGAAATGAACGACGCAGGAGCAGGGAAAAGTATCTGCTCGCCGGAGAAATGGCCGCACGCTACGGGAACGACGGCGCGTCAGTTCACGAAGGTTTCGTCGAGCGCGTAGCCGGCCGAACGGACCGTGCGGATCGGATCGCGGGTGCCGATGGCGTTCAGCGCCTTGCGCAGACGGCCGACATGGACGTCGACCGTGCGGGCTTCGACATAGACGTCCGAGCCCCAGATGGCATCGAGCAGCTGCTCGCGGCTGAAGACCCTGCCGGGATGCTGGATGAGATGGTCGAGCAGCTTGAATTCCGTCGGACCGAGATGCACATCGGCGCCCGCGCGGCGCACGCGATGGGCGGCACGGTCCATCTCGATGTCGCCGGCCTTGACGATGTCCTCGGCAAGGCTCGGCCGGATGCGGCGCATGACGGCCCGGAGGCGCGCGAGCAGTTCGGTCATCGAAAAGGGCTTGGTGATGTAGTCGTCGGCGCCGGTATCGAGGCCACGGATGCGATCGGACTCTTCGCCGCGCGCCGTCAGCATGATGATCGGCACGTTGCGCGTTTCCTGGCGACCGCGCAGCCTGCGGCAGACTTCGATGCCCGAGAGCTGCGGCAACATCCAGTCGAGCAGCACGAGGTCGGGCTGCTGCTCGTTGGCCACGAGGAGCGCTTCTTCGCCGTTCAGCGCTTCGAGCACGCGATAGCCTTCGCGCTCGAGGTTATAGCGCAACAGGGTGACGAGCGCGCCTTCGTCTTCCGCAACGAGGACGGTAGGTTTCAGCATCAGGTCTTCCGTTCGAAGGGCACGGTGGTCGAGGACGTGATATCGGCTTTGGGACGCTCGCTGGCGAGCTGGCCGCCGGTCACCATGTGATAGACGGTCTCGGCGATATTGGTGGCGTGGTCGCCGCAGCGCTCGATGTTCTTGGCCACGAAGAGCAGATGGGTACACAGGCCGATCGTGCGCGGATCTTCCATCATGTAGGTGAGAAGTTCGCGAAAGAGGCTGTTGTAGATTTCGTCGATCTCGTTGTCCTGCCGCCAGACCGCTTCCGCACCGGCCGCGTTGCGGTCCGAATAGGAATCGAGCACGAGCTTCAGCTGGCCGAGCGTCACGCGCCCCATGCGGGCAAGACTCATGGTCAGACGGATCGGCGGCTCGCGGTTCAGCACCAGCGCACGCTTGGCGATGTTCTTGGCCAGATCGCCCACACGCTCCAGCTCGCTGGCGATCTTGATGGCGGCGAGAGTCTCGCGCAGATCGACCGCCATGGGCTGGCGCAGCGCCAGCACGCGCACGGCGTGGTCTTCGATCTGCAGCTGCAACTGGTCGATGCGCGGATCGCCGGCGATCGCGGCCTCCGCCGGCGCCATGTCGCGCTTGCCGATCGCATCGATGGCGTCGGCAAACTGCGCCTCGGCGAGGCCGCCCATCTGGGCGACATTCGTCGCAAGGGTCTCCAGCTGCTCACTGAAAGCTTTTACGGTATGCTCGCTCATTGCTGTCCTTCGGCCTCGTCGGCGTCCTCAGAATCGCGGCCGGCAAGGTCCGCCCCCTGCCTAGCCGCTCACCCGCAATTCTATGTGACAGAACTATATCATTTCCGTGACAGCGACCGAGCGGGCATCGGCGCCGGCCGCCGGCAGCAAGACGGTAAACGTGCTGCCCTCGCCGATATCGCTGGCGATCAGAAGCTTGCCGTGATGGCGGTTGACGATGTGTTTGACAATGGCGAGACCCAGGCCCGTCCCGCCTCGCTCGCGGCTGCGCCTGACATCGACGCGATAAAATCGCTCGGTAAGCCGGGGGATCAGCTCGCGCGGGATGCCCTCGCCATCGTCCTTGACGGCGATCGCCACCATCGCGCCGGCGCTGTGGCGCCCGGGCAGGATCGAGGAGCTGGGCGCGACCGAGAGCGAAATCCACACATGGCCGCCCTGCCGGCCATATTTGATGGCGTTGTGGATCAGGTTCTGAAAGAGCTGGATCAATTCGTCGTGTTCGCCCGTAACAGGGGGCACCTCGCCCCGCTTCTCCACGGCCAGCGTAACCTCATCGAGCCGCGCCAGCCCCTGCATCGCCGCCGCTGCATCGCGCACGACGTCGAGCAGATCGACCTCGCCCCGCGGAGGAATATGCTCATTCTGTTCGATGCGGGTCAGCGACAGAAGATCGTCGATCAGCCGGCTCATCCGGCTCGCCTCGACGCGCATGATATCGAGAAACTGCTCGCGCGCGCCCGCGTCGTCGCGGGCATGGCCCTTTAGCGTGTCGATGAATCCGGACAGGGCGGCAAGCGGCGTGCGGAGTTCATGGCTGGCATTGGCAACGAAATCGGCCCGCGCTTCCTCGGCGCGGCGCGCCGCCGTCACGTTGTGAAGCAGCAGCGTCGTCAGATGCGGCGCATGCTCGGTGCGGGTGACGTAGGCCTGGTAGGATTGCTCAAGGGGGACGTGTACGGAGTATTCCACCGACGCCGGTTCGCCCGTCGCGGCCGTGCGCTGGATCGCCTGCAGGACCGTCGGCGTGCGCAGCACGGCCGAAATGTGTTTCTTCTGCGTGTCGGTGCCCACCACTGCCACCATCGCCTCGTTCGCCAGCACGACGCGACCGCCCTCGTCGACCAGCATCAGGGGATCGGGCAGGCGTTCCAGCACGTCGCGCGCCCGCGGCGGCAGCGGCAGAGCCGATGCACCGCCGTCCAGCACGGCCGCGGATAGCGCACCATTATTGGCGCCGCGCCGCTGAAACCAGGCCGCGCCCAGCACGCAGACGGCAAGGCAACCGGCCCAGACCGCGCCGTTGGGAACCTTCGACAAGGCCGCACCCATGGCAAGACCCGCCGCCAGCCACCACAGGCCGGCGCGCCACCCGATGCGATTCCAGAATGACAGCTCCATGCCCCGGATTCCAAATCGACCCGCGATCATACCGCCAAGCCGCGCAAACACATCCGGGTCATGAAAAGTTCATTGCTGCGCGTCCGGGCGGCGCAGTTGACGCGATGGACGCTGCTCCTAATCTGTCCGAAATGCCCGCCTGCAGTCATGCGGCCTTCGCGCCGCCGGGACGCCAATGGACAGCGAACAGATTTCCCCGCCCTTCACCGACCGCTATACGCGCAAAAAGGAAGCGATCGTCGGCGCGGCAACGGGCATTCTCAATCGGCGCGGCGTGAAGGGAATGACGCTGGCCGATGTCGCGGCCAGCGTCGATCTCATCACCACCAGTGTCACCTACTACTTCAAGAAAAAGGAGGATCTCGCGGTCGCCTGCTATCTGCGCAGCATTGCACGGATGGAGGAGTTGATTGGGGGCGCACTCGGCGCACCCAGGGCCGAGGACCGGCTCATGACTTTTCTCGATCGCTACCTCGCGCTCGAACGGCGAATCGGTGAAGGCGAAGCGCCGCCGCTCGCAATCTTCAGCGACATCCGCGCACTGAAAGAGCCCTACTACGCGACCGTGCTCGCGCGCTATCGCGAGATGTTCCGCACGATCCGTCGAATTTTCGAGGGTGCCGGGGCCGGTCATCTCGACCGCCATACCGCAACGCTGCGCACCTACATGCTTCTCGAACAGCTCTACTGGGCGGTGACGTGGCTGCCCCGCTATGACACCGACGATTATCCGCGGCTTCGCGATCGCATGTTCGCCATTCTCGTGGACGGTATCGTGCGGGACGATGCGGATTGGCAGCAATCGGCGAGTCCCTGCATCCCCGCCGCGCTGTCGGGCAATGGCGTCGGCGTTCACGAAACCTATCTGATTGCCGCAACCCGCCTCATCAACCAGAGCGGCTATCGAGGCGCATCGGTCGAAAAGATTTCGGCACAGCTCAACGTCACGAAAGGTTCGTTCTATCACCACAACGAGGGCAAGGAAGACCTCGTCGTGGCCTGCTTCGAGCGCAGTTTCGAGACCATCCGGCGGGCGCAACGCCTCGCCATGGAACGCGACGGCAATTTCCAGCACAAATTGTCGGTGCTGACGGGAGCGCTTGTCGAATACCAGCTGTGCGACCGCGGTCCCTTGTTGCGCACCACGGCACTGGCGGCGCTTCCCGAGCCGTTGCGGCAGACGATGATCGCACGCTTCAACCGCGTCTGCGACCGCTTTGCGGCGATGATCTCGGACGGCATCGCCGAAGGTTCGCTTCGCGCCGTCGATCCGTTCATCGCCGCCCAGATGCTGAATGCGACGGTCAATGGAGCGGCGGATCTCTCGCTTTACGTGCCTTCCATTTCGCAAGCCGACGTGGCGCAGCGTTATGCGCGGCCGATGCTGGCAGGAATCTTTTCTGCCGGCGGCTCGATCAATTCGCAGCGTCGAACATCGTCTTGAGCTCGGTCTTCAGGATTTTTCCGTTGGGATTGCGCGGCAGTGTTTCGGGCCAGAAAACGATGCAAACGGGCACTTTGAACGCCGCCAGCCGGCTTGCCACGAAGCTTCGCAGTTCGTCTTCGGTCGTGTGCAATCCGGGCTTCAGACTTACGACAGCCACGGGCTCCTCGCCGAGCGTGCGATGCGGCCGTCCAATGAGCGCCGCGTCCATCACCGCCGGATGTTCGTAGAGGAGGTTTTCGACCTCGATACAGTAGATATTTTCGCCGCCCCGGATCAGCATGTCCTTGGCCCGGTCGATGATGTAGCAGAAGCCCTCATCGTCGAGCTTCGCCAGATCGCCGGTTTTCACCCAGCCATCGACGAAGGTTTCGGCAGTTGCTTCGGGCCTGTTCCAGTAGCCGCGCACGATGTTGGGGCCCCGAGCCCACAATTCGCCGACCTCGCCCGGCGGCAAAACCCGCCCGTCGCTGCCTACGATCTTGAGGTCGCAGACCGCGACTGCCGGGCCGCAGGAATCGGGGCGATGCTCATAGTCTTCCGCACTGTTGCTGCTGCAGGTGGCAGACGTTTCGGTCATGCCCCAGCCATTGCCGGGGAGACATTTGGGGAAGGACTGGACGATCCTGCGCACGAGTTCGGGCGCGGAGGGCGCGCCGCCATAGGCAATGGTTTCGAGCGACGACAGGTCGTAGTTCGCACGCGCCGGATGCTCGAGGAGTTGCCACGCAATGGTCGGAACCCCGCCGGCCTGGGTCACCTTCTCGCGCTCGATGAGTTGCATCGCCGTCTCCGCGTCCCATTTGCGCATCAGAACGATCTTGGCGCCGGCGATGAGCGAAGGATTGAGCACGGCGAAGCATCCCGTCGCATGAAACAGCGGGACCGAAAGCAGGCTCGAACGCTGCGGCGCCGTCAGAGGATCAATGACGGGTACCGCTTCGCCGCGCCGGACGAAGTTGCGCGCCGCAACAAAGGCCGAAGCCATGATGTTCGAATTCATGTTGCGGTGGCTGCCGACGGCACCCTTCGGTTTCCCGGTCGTGCCGGAGGTATAGAGGATGGTGGCATCGTCGTCCGGCCCGACAGGCGTGGAAGGCAATGGAATATCCGGCAGCTTCGACCAGCTGCCGGGCGCGCCCAGCACCTCTTCCAGCCGCGATGCAACCGGAGGGAGAAGTTCGTCGCCGAAGCGGCTCACATAGACATGCTCGAGGGCCGGGCAATGGACGAGATGCTCCAGAAGGCGCTCCAGCCTTTCGGCGTCGACAAAGGCGATTTTGGCGCCTGAGTCCAGGAGGCCGTATTCCAGTTCGGCACCCGTCCACCACGCGTTGAGCGGCGTCACGATCGCCCCGATCACTGCTGCGCCGTAGAAAGCCGCGACCCATTCCGGAAGATTGCGCATGACGATCGCGACTCGATCGCCCTTGCCGACGCCCTTTTTCTGCAGCGCATCGGCGATGGCGGCGGCGGCACGAAACAGCGCCTCGAAACTCACCCGCTCGTCTTCGTAGACGAGAAAATCGCGTGCGCCATAGATTCGCCCGGCCGTCAGCACGTCGCGCAAGGTCGGCGGCGCATACTTCCAGCACCGCGTGGGAACGCCGTGCACGACATGCTCTTCCATCTCGAACCGGCTTCCCGGCGCCGTCAGCAGGGCGTGCGCCTGCGCCAATGAAACGGCGGGCCAGGAATTCTGGGCGGAACTCGTCATCACGCGGCCATCCGGGATCGGGCTGTTGCGGCACCGCGATTATGCAGCCACGTCACGCCGCGGCAACTGCAATCGCAGGCCGCCGCTGCCTGCGGCCGGAACGTTGCTTCGTGCGGAAGATGGAATTTGCCGTCCAAACCGGGTTAGCTTTCCTCTTCTGTCGCGGCGCAGCTGGAGAAATCGAATGACGAGTCCCCAATCGCTCGGATTTTCCGCGAGCCGTCTCGCGCGCATCGACCGCTTTCTGAACGAGAAATATGTCGCGACGGGGAAGCTCTGCGGAACCCTCCTCACCATCGCGCGACGCGGCGAACTGGTCCATACGAGCGTCGCCGGTTTTGCCGACCGCGAGCGCAAGACACGACTCGCCGAGGATACACTGTTCCGCATCTATTCGATGACGAAGCCGCTCACCAGCATCGCCTTCATGATGCTGGTGGAGGAAGGTCTCGTAGCCCTGAACGACCCGGTGCACCGTTACATCCCCGCCTGGCACGATCTCGGGGTTTTTTCAGCCGGCGTACCCGGCGCCTTTCAGACGCGCCCCGTGACCGCGCCGATGCGGATCATCGATCTTCTGCGCCACACGTCCGGCCTTACCTACGGCTTTCAGGCGCGGACCAATGTCGACGCCGCCTACCGCGCCGCCAATATCGGCACGATCGAACAGGACGGCCCCCTCGATAAAATGATCGCGTTGCTGGGACAGATGCCGCTCGAATTTTCGCCCGGCGACGCCTGGAATTATTCGGTATCGACCGATGTTCTCGGTTACCTCATCGGCGAAATCGCCGGAATTCCATTCGAGGAATTTCTGCGGACGCGCATTCTGGGGCCACTTGGGATGACGGACACCGACTTCTTTGTCCCGGCCGACAAACACAATCGGTTCGCCGCCTGCTATGCACACGATCCGCGCGGCAGGATCGTGTTGCAGGACGATCCCGCGACCAGCCGCTTTCGCTCGCCGCCCGCCTTTATTTCGGGCGGTGGCGGCCTTGTTGGCACCGCGTCCGACTATCTGAAGTTTTGCCAGATGCTTCTCAACGGCGGCGCAGCGAATGGCCACCGCCTCGTCAGCCCCAAGACTCTGGCGCTGATGACGATGAACCATCTGCCGGGCGGCCGCGAGCTGATCGAAATGTCCCGCTCCATGTTCAGTGAGGCAACCTATGCGGGCCTCGGTTTCGGCCTCGGATTTGCGGTTGTTCTCGACCGCGCAAAGACCCTGGCGCCGGGCAATGTCGGAGAATATTTCTGGGGCGGCGCGGCGAGCACGGCCTTCTGGATCGACCCGATCGACGAACTTGCCGTCGTTTTCATGACGCAGTTCATGCCGTCGTCCACCTACCCCATCCGACAGCAGCTGCGTTCGCTCGTTTACGCAGCGCTGGAGTGAGGCCGCCTAAATATCGGTCGGTTCCGTGGGGTAGCCGAATTGGGCACAGTAGCCTGCCGTCGCCTGCAGGACCTGAAGCTGTTCGTCGTGCGACAGGAACTCGGCATGCTGGCCGATCGTGATATCGCCCACATGCCCTGGCCGCCAGCGCGTCTGCGGGTCATGCGATTCCCGATCGGCTGCCCCGCCGAACGCGCCGCTCTCCTGCAGGGTCTCGATCTTTCTGCGAACCTCATCGCGCGTCAGCGCACTGTGGATCTGATGCACGAGCTGCGCCGGCAAGTCGACGTGGAGGAATCCCGCAACCGCGGCAATCGTGGCTTCCCGCTCGTAGAAACGGTCTTCAAAGCGCAGCACCAGAGGGCGGCCGCGACGAAAAAGCTGCAGTACCCGCGCGTCGCCTTCGGTTACTGCGCGAAAGGCGCTGGCGAAGTTGTAGCCGAACCGCTTCATAAGCGACGCGATCGAGTCGCGCGGTTCCCGGATCGTCATGACGATGGGCGCATTCATGTCGATCGCGTAGGTGCAAAGGGCGCTCGACGGCCGCTGGGTCTGGATCACGAGAAGATCCGAGACACTGTCGAAAACCGGGAAGACTTCGGGCGAATCCGCATAGAACTGCCTGACGATCTCGCCGCGGTGGCTTTCCGGGGTTTCGGGACGGATATAGCTCGACATTTCGGCTGCTTCGCGGGCGCGCATGATTTCGGCCACGACATTGAACAGCCAGGTCGAGGCGCTGCTCTTGGCGCCCGCACAAAGGATCAGATGCGAATTCATGTCGGTGGCTCGGATATTCCTGGGAAAATCGATGTCATTCAGCAGCTCGAGCATGTCCTATCACCTTCGGGGCAGGATCGTCATTGGCCCATAAAAACACCTGTTTGTCCATAGAGTTATCAGCATTTCGACCGGTACCTGTATTACCTCGGATTAACCTGCCGGACGCACTGCCGCCATGCTCCGGGCGCAATATGCGCTAGGCTTAATCCGCGGAAAGGACGAACAATAGCGCACCATGCTGGACAAAAAGACCGCCCTTCACTTGTCAAATCGATTGGGCTTCGGACCCGCAGCCGGCGATCTTGAGAGGATTCAGGACGAAGGCGTAGAGCGGCACCTGGAACACCAGCTTCACCCAGACATTTCGCAGCTGCCACCCGATCTGACAGCAGAGCTCATGGAATTGAAATCGCTGGGAAAAGGCTGTGCCGAGCTGTACCAGGAATATTGGTGGAAGGCCCAGGTCTCGAACCCCAAGTCCACGCCACGCGAAGAGAAAAAAAGACTGAAAGGTCACGAACACAAGGTGGGGCTTGAAGCGCGCAAGGCGCGACTGGCCCGGGCGGTTCGAAGTCCGTGGCAATTGCAGGAGGCGCTTGTCGAGTTTTGGTTTAACCACTTCAACATATATGACAAGAAAACCCTTACCCGAATTTGGGCCGGCGCATTCGAAGAGCAGGCCATTCGGCCACACACGTTGGGACGCTTCGAAAACCTTCTCCTCGCGACAAGCAGGCATCCCGCCATGCTGGTCTATCTGGACAATGTGAAGAACATTGCTCCCACTGCAGCGCAGGACGACAGCTTAAAGCAATCGGATGACGAAGAAGCGGATACGGGAATCAGGAAAAAAAAGAAGGATACCGGAATCAACGAGAATTACGCGCGAGAGGTGATGGAACTGCACACCCTTGGGGTGGACGGGGGCTACACGCAGGCGGACATTGTCTCCCTGGCGCATATTCTGACCGGCTGGACGGTGGGCAAGGGTGCAGCGGTCCATGCGCAAGCGGCGGCCTCGAGCTGGAAGCGCTCTCGCGGCGACTTCGATTTTGCGGCGCGTCTGCATGATCCGCGCCCGGAATTGCTGCTTGGACGAGAATTCTCCGGATCCGATATCAAGGAAGGCGAGGACGCCCTTCTGCTGCTGGCCCGACATCCTTCGACGGCGCATCACATCAGCTTCAAGCTCGCGCAATATTTCGTGGACGACCAGCCGCCGCCCGCGCTGGTCGAGTCGATGGCCATGCAATTTCGGACTTCAGGTGGCGATATTCGGGCCGTACTGAACACAATGTTTGTGAGCGGTGCATTTATGTCGGCGGACAATTTCGGCAAGAAATTCAAGACGCCTTACCGCTATATCGTGTCCGCAGCACGTGCAGCCGCCCTCCCGACTTCTGATGTCCGCCCACTCATCGGCGCGCTTACAGAACTCGGTCAGCCCCTGTATCGTTGCGTAACGCCTGACGGATATGCCTGTACCCAATCCGCCTGGCTTGACTCCAATTCTCTCCTCCACCGGCTATCGGTCGCGTTGCGCATGGGAGCGGGAGGATATGGCTCGAAACCAGCCGCCGATGGCGCGCTCGTGCCCCTTGACGCTGAAAGGCTTTTGCAAACGCTTGGTCCGCAGCTCGGCGAGACCGCCGTCGCAGCGGTGCGATCGACCCCGCAGGAGCATAGGGCGGCAGCAATTCTCGGCAGCCCGGATTTCATGCGGTGCTGATCACATACGGAAAGGAGTCCAGGACATGCGCCGTCGCGAATTTTTGATCAATGCTGCAGCCGCCTGTGGCGTGCCACTCCTGCCGCTTGGTGCAGATGCCTGGGCGACGCCGTTGCCGGGCACATCGCGGAAGCGCCTGATCGTCATATTTCTCCGCGGCGCGGTGGACGGCCTGAGCGTCGTCGCTCCGTATACTGAGCAAGAGTACTATACATCGCGTCCGACCATCGCCCTGCCCCGCCCCGGCCACACTGGCGGCTTGTTCGATCTGGACGGTCGATTTGGTCTGCACCCGGCTCTGGCCTCCCTTCAACCTCTGTGGAAAGAGCGCAGCCTCGCCTTCGTTCATGCCTGCGGCTCCCCGGACGAATCCCGTTCCCACTTCGACGCGCAGGCCTATATGGAGCTCGGTACACCAGGTCAGAAGTTGACGGCAGACGGCTGGATGAATCGC
Organism: Rhizomicrobium sp.; assembly: GCA_036490345.1. Taxonomy (GTDB): domain Bacteria; phylum Pseudomonadota; class Alphaproteobacteria; order Micropepsales; family Micropepsaceae; genus Rhizomicrobium. The sequence continues at coordinate 11,241 of DASXEA010000031.1, forward strand.
CTCCTTGGTACATTCCCCGGCGCTCATCCCCCGACGGAAGCGGTGAATTTCGGCAACACGGTTCCGCGAATTCTGGAGGGATCCCTGCCGGTCGCGAGCATTGCCCCTAAGGAGGACGCGGAATCATCCCCGTCGGACGAAGGCACCCTGGGCGAAGTATTCGATCGCTTGTACCGCGGCAATGACGCGATGAGTGCCGCCTACCGACAGGGACGCGCAGCCCATACGCAGCTGATGGCCGACTTCGGTCGGGATATCAAGGAAGCGGCCGCTGGCGCGCCGTCGGTGCGAGGCTTTCCCCTTGAGGCGGAAAAGCTGTGCGTGCTGATGAAGCAGGATCCAACGATAAAACTCGCTTTCTTTGGCCTTAGCGGCTGGGACACACATGTGTCCCAGGGAGCGGGGCAAGGACAGCTCGCCAACCACCTCAAATCTCTTGGCGATGGCCTCGCCCTCCTGCGCCGGCAACTCGCGGGGGCCTATGACGAGACGGTGGTAGTTGTCATCTCGGAGTTCGGTCGAACTGCACGTGAAAATGGAAGCGGCGGCACCGACCATGGACACGGCAATGTCATGTGGGTAATGGGCGGCCCGATCGCCGGCGGCAAGGTCTATGGCGAATGGCCGGGAATCGACGAGGAAAGCCTCCACGAGGGTCGCGATCTTGCCATTACCACGGATTTTCGGGCGGTCATTGGAGACGTCCTGGTAGGGCACATGGGACTCGCCCGCGACGCGGTGCCGCGCGTTTTTCCTGCTGGTCCGAACGAGCAAGCGACCCGTCTTGGCCTCGTGCGCACCTAGACAATCGCGATCGAACGATGCCTCGCGAAAAGGCCGGTGGAAGCCTCACCGAAAATAGGGTGCCGGACATGAGCGTTATTCCGGATAAAGCATACTTTTGGCGCGACCCTTTCCCCCTCCCGCCACATGGGGCTATAAGTACCCTTCAAGTCGGGCTGGATCTGCACTGATGGGCCGGGTCTGCTATGCGTCGGCGGAGGCGGCGGTCGGCGTTGAGGCGCTTTCCCCCGACAAAACCACGCGACGGTGACAATCTGGAGCGAACTGGAGCACCTTCATCGAAGGTGCGTGTTGCCGCATGTGGTAGCGTCTGAGATCAATTTTAAGCGGGATTGGATTGACATGAATAAGCAGGGACGGGCGGAGGACCTCGAGTTCAGGGTAGGCCTGCTTGAGCGCGCCGTGACGGAATCCGCACTTCGCATCCGCGATCTGGAGCGCTCGCTGGCGGAACTCGAGGGCTCGGGGGAATTCGATGAAAGCCTTCCGAGGCGCCCGATGCTGATCGGCGCTGACGCGATCACCCCTTTCGCCGTCGGCTTTCACGTTCAGGAAAAGGACGGCGATGGACGATCTTATCGCTGGACGGGAAGCGCAGATTTTTTCGAACTGCGCCTCTCCCTCGATCGTAGCGGCTCCTGGGACTTCGAAATGGAGTTGATGATCAACGAGCACGTGGACATGTCGCGCGTGCGAGGATTTGTCGATTACGCAGAAATTCCCATTCGCATCGAATCATCGGGCCAGCGCGTTCGCGGGACGATTCCTGCCCGGGGCTTTTCCGGCCTCGCGACAATCACGTTCTACCAGCCGTCCCGGTTCGTTCCACGAGATCTCGATCCGGCCTCCGAAGATACGCGCTGTCTCGGAGTGGTGTTCTATTGCCTCAAGCTGGAGCCGGCTAACGCCGGCAAGCCGCCTGGCGCGCACAAATCCGATACCACGCGTGCATTCAAGGCAAGCCACGGACAGCAAAGCATCTAGAAACGACACCTCGCCTGCGCCATCAACCGTTTCAGAGGATTTGGAGATGTCCGGAAATGCGCACGCCGCTTCGAATCCGAAGCACGGCAGTGACAATGGGATGCTTCTGTCGGTCGTATTGAGTGCAAGAGATGATTGCTCGATCGTTTCGGAGGGGATCAGCGCACTCGACGACCAGGGCCCGCTGACTGAAAAGATCGAGATCTTGGTTCTTGATCTCGGCTCGAAGACAGGGGTCCTGCGCAAACAGCTGAGCGACTTCGATCTTCCGCCCGGCACCCAGATCATAGAAGGCGAAGCACGGGGCGAAGCGAGCGCGCGGAACCGCGCGGCGGAAGTCGCAAGCGCGGACATCGTCGCATTTCTCGACGCATCTACGGTGCCGTTGGGAGGATGGGCAGCGAAATTGCTGGACGCATTCGCCGGCAGGATGGACACGGGGGTCGTGGGTGGAGCAGTCGATCCGATATGGCCCGACGCGCCTCCAACATGGTGGACCGAACAGCTTTCGATGCACTTCGGCCTTATCGACCTCGGGACCCAGCAACGGTCCGTCGCAGATCCAGAGCTTCTTGCGACGACGAACATCGCCTTTCGCAAGCCCATGATGGCTCGGATCGGTGGCTTCGACACCACACTCGACACGTTGCCTGCCACATGTTGCAAACCTGCGGCGTTTCACCTTGCCGCGCTGAGCCGGACCGGCATAGGCGCGGTCTATGAGCCGGACGCGCGGGCGTTGCGCCGGATTCCCCGGCATGAAGCATCGCAGGATTGGGTTCGCCGCTCGATTTGCTGGAGCGCGGTCATGGCGGCAGCGAAGCGCTCGAGCACCTCGGCCGACCCCATCCGCACGTGGCGGGATATCTCGGATTATCTGATCGAAATTCCCCGGGAGCTGCGAGGCTTGCGCGGCCTTTTTCTCGACAGGCCGGAAGCGGAGATTTTTGCCAGTCAATGCGACGCTCTTGCGGCCATGACACGTCTGGCGTTGAGCGATGGAAGCGACCCCAAGATATGAACTACCTTCATCGCGCTCGTCGGAAGGCACTCGTCCTTTCCCCCGCTGCCTCGCATCCGCAGAACTATGGCAACCGCCGCAGGGTCTTTCAGACTACGGATCAGTTGCGGCAATGGGGCTACGAGATCCACTTTCTGCTTTACCCGATGGAACCTGACTGGATGGATCGCGTCCAGGAATCAGAGCGGGACATGCGGCAGGATTGGGACAGCTTCGCCATAATCCCATCCTCGCGACCACTCCCGCTCCAGACACCGCCGGCTTCCGGGGAGTATCACCTCATCGACGAATGGTGGGATCCGGCGATCGATACATATCTCTCCTGGCTTTTTTCGCACGACTTTTTCGATGCCTTTGTCGTCAACTACGCCTTCCTGTCGAAGGCATTCGAATTTGCGCCCCCCGACACTGTGAAAATCCTGGAAACCCACGACCGATTTTCAGGCCGGAAGGAGTTGCTGGCCAGTCTGAAGGCAAGGTTGGAATCGTTTTATACCACGGAAGAAGAGGAAGCGCGGGCCCTCGCTCGAAGCGATGTGGTCGTTGCGATCAAGGACTCCGAAGCGGATTTTTACCGGACCCTCACGGATCGGCGAGTGATTTCCGTGCCGTTTTCTCCGGAGCTGCAACCCGCACTGCCGGATATTTCCGATGTGCGAGAAGCCGAGGCGTCTGCGCCGCTGCGTGTCGGGTTTATCGGAGCACTTAACGTCGTCAACGTCGCGAACATGCAAATGTTTCTCGAAGCGTTCGAAAAAATCCGCGATGTATATGCCGAACCCGTCATGCTCGACATCGCGGGCGAAGTCTGCCTGCACCTCCAGACAAGTTCGCCCTATGTGCGATTGCTCGGCCGTGTTGAAACGCTCGATTCGTTTTACGACAGCCTTGATGTCGTCATCGCTCCGATGATGCTTTCCACCGGCCTCAAGATCAAGGTTGCCGAAGCCTTGAGCTACGGCAAGGCCGTCGTCGCCACCGAGAATGGCTTCGATGGATTTCCCGTCACGGACGAATTTCAGAGCCTGCCCTCGCTGGAGGCCGTCTGCCGCGCACTGGTTTCCCTTTCGATAGACCGCGATCGCCTGAACATGCTGCGCCAGCGCTGCGTTACCGCGGCACAACTTGCGCGCAATCGTGCGCGCTCGGGCTATCGCGCCTTGAAAAACAGCATGACGCGGCACTTGCCGACGACCATCGTCCTGACAGACAGGGCCATACACAACGCCGCGAGTATCGAAAGCGAGCGGCTGGCGCAATGGTGCCAGACATGCTCCCAGTTTGGAAACGTCATTGTCTGCTGGGTCGCGAATGGAGAGACACGACCATTTCGCACTGAGACGAAGCAGGTTGACATAATCGCCTTCGAGCCGGGGGCGAATCTGGTCAGCAACCTGCTGGAATGTGTGGACGAACTGGATTTGTCATTCAGCGTCATGCATGTCGTCATTTCGCTCACTGGCGGCGCGGGACCAGAGCTATGGCGCGCATTGAAGGCGCGATTTCCCTTTGTCGCCCTTGATGCCTGGGTCCCCGACCTCGCGGAGGTCGCCAGAGACGTTTCCGGCATCGGCCTTGGGGACGTATGGGTGTCGGATGGCGCAAGCGGGGAAGCGGGAACGCGGATTACGGCCACGCCATTTCCGCGCCTGCCGGCTTCGCTGAGCCGGTGGAGAGAAGGAGCGCCCGGGCGAGGCTGGCTGGTCGTACAATGCGGCCCGGATGCCTCGGACAGGCTCGGAGCTGAACTGCTCGAATCCAGATCGAAAAGCGACCGCCCGATTCGGACGATCAATCTGGCTTCAGGGCCGGATTTGCCGCTGGACGACTCCTTTCTCGAACGGCTGCAGACGGTCGCGAAGCCGGAAATGATCCTGGCGCTTGGAACCCACGCGCACGCAATCTCTCTGTGTGCGGGCATCGCCACCGCGGCCGCCATACCCTGCCTCACGATCTCGAGCCAGCAGTTCCCGTACCTGCTTGCTGGCAGCGACGGCAGTGTCAGGCTTTGCAGCTCCTATTCCGATCTGGTCCAATGTGCGATAGCCGACGACGTGGTGATTGCCGGCCTGCCGCAAAACCGGCGAAATATGGGCTGGAATGACTACGAGAAGCTACTCGCCGTGCATCGCGATTTGCGAGAAGCCGCGGCGCAGCCTGAGCCTTGATGGATGATGATGCCTACGCGACCATGCTTCCTGATTGCGCGACCCCGGAGTGGCGCAACCGTATTCAATCGAATGCTACGCACACATCCAAAGGTGTTCGGACTCGGCGAAATCTTCAATGAATCCAACCCGCTGTCGTATTTTCAGTTCATGCGTCGCGTTGTTTCGGCGGATCCCGATTCCATGTTGCCGAGCCGCTCGGTCCAGAATTTCATTCGCTACGTGCAATGGTGCGGGGAACGCGCCCGCGAAAAAAGTGCCCATTGCGAGGTGATGATACTGAATGTCAAATACGATCAGGCCCATCTCGTCTACGATTCGTGGTGGAAGCTTGGGAGTCTTCCCAGGCTTTTTTATCTGATCACCGAGAAGAAATGGAATGTCATAGACATTCATCGCCGAGATCCGGTCAGGCTGTGCATTTCCAACCAGGTGGCCATTCAGACAAAAGTGTATCACAGCAATGCATTGCAACCCGGCCAGACGATCTCCGCGAAAGTGCATATCGATCCGGACATTCTGGTAAAGGACATTGCGGCCACCAATTCGGTGTACAACCAGATTTCGGGTCACTTTGCGGGTAAGAAGGAATACCTCGGCATATACTATGAAGACATGTTCGCCGACGACACCGGCAAGAAATTCTCGCAGAGCCTGATTTCGTCCGTCAGCAAATTCCTGGGTTTGCCCAACCGGTTCGACGAGAAGCCTTCACTTGAGAAATTGCTTCGCGAGGATGCGTTCTCCTATCTCGAAAACGAGCAGGAAATCCGCACGGCACTCGAGCAACACGGCATTCATCGACAACCGGCTGCCTCGTAGCCGGCAACTCGACACGCACGCGTCAGATCACGCGGCCGCCATATCGCATGGGCGCGCCGCGAAGGGCATGCATGTATTTCCAGCTGGCGAACGAGCTCGCCTTCCGCGCGGCAACGCAGGAAAACCGTCGGCCGCCGGGCATGTCGCGATCTGGAACGGTGATATCGGCAAGAATCCCACTATGGTGATCGATCTTTCGCGCCGACGTAAAGCCGGCATCGATCAGGCACTGCGCCAGCCGTGCTTCGGCCAAAGGTGCCCGCCTTTCATCGGTTTGACTGTCATCCCAGACTTCGAGAGCGACGCTTCCACCGCCGCGCAGGGCGGCGTTGACACGGCGCATCAGGAGGGCGGCTTCGACTTCCGGCAAATTCGAAGGAACCACGACGAGGGCAAACGTGAAAGTTTCGGCCTGGAGCGGCGACCCGTCCGGCGCCCGGACTTCCTTCGATAAGAAGGCGCCGGGATCGACACAGGTGATGGCCTCGTGGGGCCACTCGAAGAATTTCGACAAAACCCGCGAGGTTGGGACCGGCCTCGGTGACACGACAAGCGCCCGCTGATCTGCCTGACCCAGGGGGACACACCCCCTGCTCCACCACAATTCACCATCTACGTCTTGCAGGGGCCGTTCTGTGCTCTTCGCGCCGACAGCCAGGCGATGCGCAAGTTCGCGCGCGCCCGGGAAGTGTTGTCTGTACGAACCCTTCGCTGCAGGTTTGGTCCGACCCAGCGGGTTGCCGAGGACGCGCGCGTAAGCGTCTGCAACCTTTTCGATGTTGTGATTTGCCCGGATATAGGCAGCGGCGTTCGCCCCGAGGGCATGACGCTTCGCCGGGTCCGACATCAGTTCGCGCATCACATCGGTCAAGCCCGACTGGGTGTCGGGGCCCCATGGCACTTTCCCGACCACGGAGTTCGGCAGCTCTCCGAGAGGGCCGTAATCCAGCACCACGGTCGGCACGCCCATGCCTAACGCACGTATCAGCGTGCCCGAGGTTTCGCCGCCACTCGGGTGGCGCAAATTCGTTACCAGATCGCAGGCCACCAGATGTTTGAAGAACTGATCTTCCTGGAGGTAGTTTGTGCAGATCGTGATGTCCTTCAGACCGAACGCTGCAATATCCGCGTCGACATCGTACTCCCCCGGCCGTTTCTCGCCTGCGAGCACAAAACGAAACGGGGGCATCGTGCTGCGCAATTCGGCAAGCGACGCAAGGACCAACGGAATTTTCTTGGCGTAGGAAACAAATCCAAGCGCCGTGACAATCAAGGCACCGCCCGGGAGGCCGAGTTGCGATCGGGCAGACTGCTTGGTCAGCCCCCGATGCGTTTCCGCCCCCGGTGCGAGATGGTGCGGAATGTACCAGACGGGTGTTCGTGGGACGCGCGCGGCGACTTTGTATTGGACGTAGCGCGAATGCGCGATGACGCCGGAGGCCGCTTCCAGCACGTCGCCATTTAACGGAAGCTCGTAGGTTGCGAACAATCCGCGGTCTTTTCGCTCGAACCGGTGGCGCATGGTCTCGGCACCCAAGGCGCCATATTCGAGTTCCAGTGCGGACCGATAGCCATCCGGCTCAACCCACCCGAGACTGGAGACTTCGTGCATGTAATTCAGGTTGTAGTCGTGCAAAACAACGATGCCCGGATCGCGGACGATCATGTCGAGCATATAGCAGTGATCCGGGTTGTTCCCGAAATGATAGAGTTTGGGCGCCTTCTCAAAGAAACTGCGATGTTTGCGGAATTCGGCGGCCAGCAGAATCCTCAAGCCCTTTTCCGGCTCGGCAGGAAGAACGGCGTCATCGGCAACGACAAGCGTAACGTCGAACCTCGCGAGGAAATAGGGCATCAACTCGTGGACATACGTCGCGATGCCGTTTTTTGCCGTGGCGCACGGCGAGAACAACACCAGGGGAGTCTTGGCTGACTGTATGGCGCTTATGCTGGGCCTCATGGAACCGCCCATTGTTGGTGAAGGGATTCCGAGCCGCCCAAACCGGACGCACGCTCGGCTACTGCGCTTTCGATTTCCGCCCACAATGATCGAAATGCACCCATCTGAGCCTCTCTGTAGTCGCGAAATACCCGCCGCGAAACAGTTTCTTCTTCCGCAAGGCGAGCGGGATCCGCCGCGACCTGGAGCAGCGCGTCCAACAACTCATCCATGTTTCGAAGATTGTGGCTCGCATGGCTCGAAGCGATTCCCGCCATGGCATCGGCCGTCGCGATGAGGGGTTTGCCGAAGCTCAGTGCTTCAAGGGATTTTATCTTGAGACCCGTGCCGCCCAGCATGGGATTGATAATAACGTCAACGGACCGATAGAAATCTCTGACGCTATTCATCACGCCATTGAGCACGAACGGATGCGGCGCTTGTGTCAGCGCATTGCATACCATTCCCGCGACCTGGAACTCTACCGCCTCGTTCACTTCCTGGCGACGACGGACCACTTCGGCGAAGGAAAGCATAGAGGCTACATTGAACGGATTGCCACTTCCCACATAGCCGACCACGAGCCGTTCCCCGGGAACCTTTCTCCGTACCGGCAGGAATTGTTCGGATGATAGAAAGCCGACAACTCTGACAGTCGAGTTGGTTCGATTCTTCAGTGCCTCGGCCTCATGCTCCTGTATGGCGACGACAAAGTCGGCCCGGTCGAGGCCGACGGATTCCTGGGCAATCGAGGTGTGGAACCAGGCCGGCGGAAGTCCGAGTTCGGTGAATTTTTCGGCCCGCCCGCCAAATATGTCGTGCGCATCAATCACACGGATTACCTCCGCAGGAAGCGCCTCGAATATCTTCGAATACCATGCATAATTCGCCACACAGAGATCGAATTTTTTCTGGCGGCAGAGGGATCCCGCCGCTTCGAGAATGCGCTCGTCGAACCAGTCGTCGATTCCCGGGTAGCGAGCCAGCGTTTGCCGATGAACAAAGCCGCGCGGAAACACGACTTCGACATCGCCCCACGCGTCGCGCATTTGGCGCGCTTCCGCGGGGCTGACGCCTTCGGTTGCATAGTACAGCAGGGTGATCTCCGCGCCCGCGCTTTGCATCGCCCGGCAGATGTCGAAGACGCGCTGACGATTTCCCTGGATTGGGGGATGGGTAGGCGTCGGCGTGAATACGAGCACGTTCACGGCTGTGTCCTATCGGGGTGCATCATTGGTAGGGCGCCATCGAAACCGCGCCGACACTCATGCGCAGCGTGCGGGGATCGGAACCGGCCGGCGCCGGAGAACCAGGATTTATCAAGTCCAGTTCGACATAGCCCCGGTATCCGGCCGCATTGAGATGGCCGACAAATTCGATTTTGCCTCTGTCATTGCCATGCGCGGTTGTCGGAACTTCGCGGCCCTCGACAAGCACCCGACAGCTGCCCAGACCGTCAGGAACGCGCGTGCTCAAGACCGCAACTTCGAACCGGTACGTTCCCGGGAACGGGCATGGCACCGCCAAACGCGCACGCGGGCGGGGCCCCAGCCAGCGCCACGAACTCGTTCCGTCCGACTCCAGGGGATAACAATCGTTGGAACTTGCGATCTGGGCCATTCCAAGCGACCGACTAAGGTCTGGCAACGGGGTCGCGGTAAGATGAAACAAATCGCTGCTGCGCCGTTGTCGTGGTGTGGCGCTGCGGTCCATTGCATTCCAGCCGAACGAGGACGTGGAAATATCCATGGCAACATCCGACGCTGGCGACAATTCGAGCAGACTGTCCTTGTTCATTTCGCGCGGAATCAGCAGCCACGCAAAGTTCAAATCCGGACTGCCGGTTTGCGCCAATCGCAGGTCCGACTGCAGGTCGAACGCCTGATAACCAAGCTCCGAAATTGCCTTGCTGAGCACGGATGCGTCCTGGAAACCCGGATACAGCGTCACAAGCGGGCGATCGCGGGCCAACGCCTCGGAGGCACCGTGGAGCTGGTCGATCAGCATCGCCGAATCACCAAGGTGCAGAAGGCGCAAAGGCGATCTGCCTTTGAGCCATGAATCGATACGCCGGGTTGTGATTTCCGCGCAGCCCAGCACATACCGCTTGGACTCGCCGTCATCGTCGAGAAATCGCGTGACGCCATCCACGCGCCCGAACAGCGGCGGTTCCGCCACGACATCCGCCGGCTTCAGTGGTCTTCTATAATCCCACACCAGCGAGCGATAGCGGCGCAACGATGGCGCTTTGACCAGCGCGTGGCTGCCAAACGCCGCCGCGCCGCTCGCCACAAAATCAAGAAATGAATCACCGATATCAACGGAAAGCACGATGCCGGGCGAAGCAGTGCCAAGCAACGAATCGACCATGCGTGCAGCGCGCACATAAGTCGCGGCGAAGTAGCTTTCAAAACCCATGCTTGGGGACCGGTTCGAAAAATAGTGCTCGTTGTTGAAGCAGATGGCGTCTATGCGGCGTCCGCCGAAATAACTATGCAGCGCACTGCTATCGTAAGGGGACGCAAATCTTCGTTGAATCCGAGCTCCGCGGGCGATCTGACCGCGTCGTTGGGGAAGAAGATGCGCAATACCCGCGTGTCACCCGCGCCGGCGGGAAGAGTGCATGTACCATGCACCGCATAAGCGCCCTGGTTCCGCGCAAGGCGCGAAACCCGGACAGCGACCGGCTCCCCATCAACGAGCATCTGCAATTTTGGCATGATCTCGGGTGTAAGGGGTCGCACTTCGGGAATGTAAATCCTGTAGGCGCCGGCGGCCCTTATCGTAACGGTCATCTCGCTGGCCTCACCCATCCAGCAAACCCCGCCCCGATGTCCGATCTCGACCGAGTGCCAGCCCCCATGGGCACTTTCCGCCCCAAGGTCAACGGCAACCGTAGTAGGAGGGTCCTGGAATACGTGCGGAGGCGCCCGGCCGGCACCATAGATTGCCATGTCGGAAAGCGTCAGCGAGCCGCCGGGATTTGCGATGTCCGAAAGATAGTCGATTTGCAGTCCGCGTCCGGCAGGCGAATCCGTGGGCTGCCCGATCATATTGCCGGTAAAGGCCCAGGATCCGCCTTCATCGACATCAAATCGCCCGCTCATGGGGCTGCCGTTGAATCCAACGACTATCGCTCCGAATTCAGCCGGTTCGCGAGCACCGGCCCCGCGAAGCACAACCGACACGCTGGGCGGAACGATGGCGTCCAGCTCGAGACTGCCGCTCCCGCCAACGGAAATCCCCGAAGCACACCATTCGAGCCCATGCGGCCGAACGAGCTGCGTGGGGCTTCCAAGATCAACCCGCACGATGGGGACCAGGCGATCCAAAGCATCGAATTCGGCCCGCAGCGGCGCGGAGACGTGCTCGATGAGCGCCTCGCCCGCGGCCGGAGCGATGAGATCGGCTTCCATTCCAGGAGTATGCAGGGAAAGTTCCACAAGCCGACGCCGAACCACGGAAAGCTCGCGATCGATCGAATCTCGGTGCACGTTGAGAAGCAGATCGACCGGCTCCATCAGTTTCGCCATCATCTGCTTTTCGAGCTGCACAACGTCCCATGTGGGCTTTATCGCGTCCACGCGTCGCTCTATTTTCTCAATTCGATCGAGCACGGCAGCGAGACTGCGCCCGATAGATCCCACGTCTGATGCGCCAAAGAGTACAGGCGAGCCGGCAAGTTCACGTCGGGACGCACCGACCGTTACCGAAAAGGCGTGCAGGCGCCCGTCGAGGACATCGCCCGGAAGGGCGAGTTGAAAGCGAAACGCATTGGCCGTCAGGCCACCTTCCATGACCATGGTCGCCTGTTCGCCGGCAGCCAGGGTGAGAACTTCCTTATCGCCGTCACGCAATGTGACCTTAGGCTGCTCGTGCGGATTGCGCCTGTTGAATGCCCAGCCCGTCACGGCGCCGTTGGCTATTCCCGTCACCTGACCGGTATATTCGCTGCCCACCAGCAGACGCTCGGCCTCGTCCAGGGTCGCAACCGAAATTGAAGGCGATAGCTCAACTTCGGTATCCGCTATCACAAACCTTACCAGGAAGGGCGGCAGCCGCGCGGGCAATCGGTCCAGCCGCAATTCGAATCGATGCGCACCGTTGCCGTGACGCGTTCGCGCCAGTTCTGCATCGAATTGATCGGCCATTCCCCGGCCTACCAGGAGATCATCGATATAAAGTTCCACTGCAACCGGATCGTACGGCCTCGCAGAATCCCATGCCCAACCCACTATCGCATCATTCTCGATGCCGGCGACTCGGCCGTCATAGGTTGCAGCTTCAGGACTTCCGGGTTCGGATATTTGCTCAACGTTTTCTTGGGGATTTTGGACATTAAATTGCCCAAAATGCACGGACTGCGAAACAGCCTGCAATTCGCCTGATAATCTAGGCCGACGCGCCATGCGAATTCCCCTCGGTTACGGATCACCCATCATAGATGAGTACTCGCCGAAACCAAACCGCCCGCGTGATATCGGGCGGATTTTTGTGAACCACATAAGGTTCAGCTCCCTACGCCTGCAGAATTGGAAACGCCCGAGCCAAACCTGCAGGCCAAGCATGCTTGGGCGGCTTGAATTTCTGCGCGCCAAATCCGCCAAGGATCCGCCCCCCAAGCATTGCAGGGCTTCGAACAGTATTCCGGTTCGCGTCAACCAAATTTGGGAGCATTGACAATAGCACCAGCCCCTCCTTTACTCGGCGCCAAAGACGGCTGGAAGGCGGTTGGGAATTGTTCGGCGCCAAGGCTGTTCGAACTGCCTTTTCAGCGCGTTTTACAAACACCCGAAAATGTTCCCTAGGATGCGCGTTCGAAGTGGGAAACGCCCGCAGGAGGTTGGCTGAGGTGGTAGCAACGCCGCGGGAGCAGTGGGGGCGGCAGTGCCGTTATCGGCACTGAGACAGTGCCTGACACGTAAAGTCTTCTTGACCCGCTCCCGTGGCATTTGGGCAAGCGATGTGGCCTCCCTGTGAAGCAGTCTCCACAAATCTGAGAATCATCCCGCCGCGAATTTGCCAGCAATCGAGACAATGAAAGCAAACAAAAAAGCCAAGACGCGCACCACCATGGTGCTGAGGATGCTTCCCGAAGAAAATCGGGTGCTGATACAGGACAGCAAACGCACGTTGCTGTTTAATGTGGCCGCGTTTCGGGAAACCCCTGAGCATGAAGTTCGCAAGGCCGTTCGCAGCTCGTTTGTCGACGCGGCGACAATGGTGTCGAACGAAAAACGTTCGCTAGTGACGACTGTCGACTTCAAGGCGTTCACCGTCGACATGATCAACAACATCTCGAACCCCGATCTCGGAAATGCGACAATCGGCGCATTCCTCGGCGCAATAGCAGAATACCGCTCACAGAATTCCGCTTTGCATGGAAAAGACGTGTGGCGAGATGCTCCGCCATTCGAGGATTACGATATGACCGCGCAGCCTGCGGCCGTGCGCTACGGAAATGTCGAGTTACGCGTCATCGAAAACTATCTCCTGGAACCCGAAAATCTCAGAGCCGCACTCGAAAATATCGTCGAGAAGCTGGGTGACGAAGGCGCGATGTACGCCAACGTCAAAATGACGGCCAAGCTCACTCACGACGATCCCGATTTCAATGTTCGACGTTTGATGACCAATGCCGGTTTCTATGTGGGGCAACAACGAGACAAAGCCTGGCAAGTGCTCGATGATTGGGCAAAAAGATACATTGCAGCAATGTGCGAATCCAATTTAATTTGGCAGAACTCGCATGCGTTTCATTACTTGAAAATACAGCGTGCCTTATACGAGCAAAATGGGGCAGTTCCAGCCTACGTCGAGAAGCCGAACAGGCACTCAATCTATGAAAATATAGCCGGGCGCGAAGTCCTGTTCGTTTCACCGCTTGCCCACATCGTCAATCACCAGTTCTCCTCTGGGAACATGGAAAAACTGTACAAGACTCACAAGGTACCCGAGTTTTCGCTGCGAGCCATTCCGGCTTACATGTCGACGTGGCCCAATCGACCCCATGAAAATTGGTCGGAGACGTTTGAGCGGATGTGTGATTCCGTGCGGGCGGCCTATCGCGAGCGGCCGTTTGATGTATTCATCGCGTCATGCGGCTGCTACGGCTTGCCGATCTCTCAGTTTGCACGATCGGAATATGGCTGTTCGACCCTTTACGTCGGACATGGCGCTCATACACTGTTTGGGCTTTTCCCCAATCCGGAAAGTCAGACTATCAATCTCGAAATGTGGGCGAAAGGCGACTTGGGACGCTACGCCAACGTGGATCGGATTGACGGCGGCCGTTACGTCTGATCATCCAGGCAGCGGAGTGCCTGTGGTCAGTCAGCCCTCTTACGCCCCGATGCCATCTGGCTTCGCGGCTCGACCTGAAGAGCGACCCCGGGGGACGTATTTTTCCAGGTCCAACTGATACTCAGGCAGCGCCTGATTGATCAGTTCGGGCCCGTCCACCTCGATGTTGAATTTCAGGAACCTGGACCCCGTTTGCGCAAAATAGCGCTCCGCCTTTTCATGGTGACGTTCCCAGTCCTGTCGCCAATGCACGATCAATTCCCTTTCGGTTTCAAGATTGAGAAGGCGCTTCCACTTTCGCGCATATCCGCCGTTTCCGTGCTCCAGGCGACTGCGTATCCAATTTTCGATGTCGCGGGTGTTCAAGATAAAAGCCGATCCCGGATAGCCGGAATCCAGATACGCATACAGTTTGTACGCCTCGAACGCGAAGTCTCCCGTGATATTTTCCATGTCGGAAAATATCTCGAATTCTTCATATCCAGAAAGGAGCGGTTCTGAGTTGATGAGATTCTTGAAAATGGAGTCTGCGAGATTTCCGCTGTCCCAGTGGACGGCTTCATAGCCATTTGACTTGAAGTACCAATGAATGGTTCGAGTGCCGCACTTGTTGAACCCGATAGTGAAAACGCGGGGCAGTCCGTCGCCGGATTTCCTGCGGGTATCAGTCATGGTTATCGCCTTGTCTGGAAGGTAGAGTTCACCGCAAATTCAAAAGGCTCACTCAGTTGCGCGCCGGCTGAATGGCGCGTGTGTCGCCGCAACCGGGCTGCGCCCCGTTACGCGTACCCGATTGCTCCATGGAATCTGGCGTTTCACCCGTCGCAATTTTCTGGTCCGCATCAGCGGGCCGCTCGCGAACGGGCTGGTCGGGAGAGTGCCACTGCGCGGGCAGTGCCGAACCGAATTTCTCGTTACAAAATCGGTAGGTGGGCTCAAATTTCTCCAGCAGCCGATCATGTATCGAGGGAGCAACCTGGTCGCGCGCGCCGCCGGAATTGACTACGTTTTCCAAATCGGCAGGAATGTACGGCACACCTATCGCATGGCAAAGAAATTCAATGCTTTCGGAGCAGAAAAGTGTTTCGTAAAACAAATATATGATCTCCTCACGGCTGAACGCCGACTCCAGAGCACGAATTGTCTTTTCGTATTGGGACCGTTCGACAAACTTTCGCTTGTCAAGAAATGAATCCAGGTCGCTGTGGTCCACGTCTTTCCATTTGTCACGAAACATTCGAATTTGCGAATAAAAGCGTTGTACAGGATCTCTCATTATGAAAATGACCCGTGATTTTGAGAATAAGTTCTTGATTTCCTGAAATCCACGCTTGCCTATTATCGCATAGGCGGGCGTGATCTCTCCAAAAAAGTTTATTTCGTCCGGCACGCGTTTCCTGAAAAATTCCCGATAGAAATCGCCGCCGCGCTTCTGTCCGAATGCCGAGTTGTCAAACTCGTCGGGTTCCCGCCCCGGGCCGTATTTTTTGTTGAAGTAGTGGATTTCCTTTCGAGGCATATGGATGTCGCCTCGCTGGGACAGGTAGTCATGAAGCCACGTTGTACCGGCCTTCTGCGCCCCGACACCGAGCACAAACGTCTTTTCCTCGAACACCATACCTTGGAACGACCTCCCGACAGGTTCCACGCGCCCGCAGCACATACCATGCTGGCCGGCAGCAAGCCACCTTTGATCGATTTCCGCCATGTTTCGCGGAGGATTTGAATCCGCGCAGAGTTGATGCTAGGGCGTCAGAGGTGGTAGGTCGCGTCGCGTTGGTGTAACGTCGGCGCGTCGGTCGGAGGCATTGCCGGGGAGGGGATTTGGCCCTTGAGGTTAACTGCGGCGGGTGATTGCCCAATGAGATTCAGGCCAAAAGCAAGGCAATGATTTTTTCCAGGCAATACGATTTTCTTTTCATCAAGGGTCGCAAGGTTGCCGGAACCAGCGTCGAGATCGCGTTGTCGACGGTCTGCGGGCCGGACGACATCATAACGCCGATAACTCCGATCGATGAACTTGAACGTTTGAGACGAGGCGGCCGGGGCGCGCAAAATTATTCCGTCGACCGCAATGAAGAACGGAACTACCTGGAGCGGCTGGCGCAGGCCGGCGCCGATGCGGTCACCAAAAAGCACTCCCGATCCCAACTCTACGCGAGCCACATGTCGTTGCAGGATTTCGTGGATCGGTTTGGGAGTTTGCCGACCAGACGGGATTTCTGTGTGGAACGTTCTCCCTATTCCAAGGTCATCTCGAAAGCAGTGATGGCCGCAAATTTTACCAAATACAAACGAAAAGGGAAAAGCATGTCGCTGGCCCCTGAGCAGATACCTGTGGTCGTGGCGGCCTACATGCAGAGAGAGGCTGCGTTCGAGATTTGCAGGAACGTGGAGCTTTATCGCGGGGCGGATACCAAGGTATCGGTTCGAGCGCTCCGGCAGGAATTTCTTTTTGATGATTTTGCGGCCCTGATGAAGGACTACAACATTTCGCCTGTTCCAGAACTTCCACACGCCAAACAGGGCATTAATTCCAATCAGCTCGATCCAAAGTCTGTATTCACTCGCGATCAACTGAATACGATAAATGACTTTTTTTCGGAAGAATTCGATACATTTGGATATGAACGTGTGTAGCGGAACCTGCAACGGCAAGCAGATTTCTCCTGCAACACGATTGCAGCCCCCGCGCCGGAGGATACGTTGGCTTCGACGCACAGCCATGCCCGCCGCTCCGGCAACCTGAGGAGAATTCAGTGCGATTTGTGATCATCTGCGCGGCCCGGACGGGTTCAAGTCATTTCGTATCCGCTCTTGGCGGACACCCCGATGTCTTCGTGAATGGAAACATCTTCGACGCGGCCCGACGCAAAAGACTCTATGTCTTTTGGCCAAAGGAGGATGTTACCCCAGCCATCAGGAACGAATTGATTAGGCTGCGAACCAATAACCCAGAGGCATTCCTGGAGCGAATGTACACCACGAACTATGACAGAACTCATGTTGGGTTTAAGATTTTTGAAGGTGAGAACGACACGATACTTGACAAAATAATTATGGATAAAAGCATTCGTAAAGTGGTGCTATATAGAAGAAACATACTTGCAACATTTTCTTCGGCTTTGATTGCAAGAGAGACCGGTCAATATGGCCTGAGGGACGAAACTGCCCGCGCGGAAACACAGCCGGTGAAATTTGTCGCCGAAAAATTTGTAAAATTTCACGACAAATACACGTCATTCATCGCGAGTGTCACGGACAGGTTGAAGGATAGCGACCAGCATTATCAACTGGTCAACTATGAAGACGTCAATGAACCTCATGTCCTTTCGAATACCATCGCGTTTATCGGTGGCAACTCGTCAAAGCACTTTTCACGGGATCTCCAGTACAAGACGCAGGTAAAACAAAATTCGTTCGACATCATTTCGAGGTTTGCAAATCCCCGGGCTGTCGAAAAATTTCTGAGAAACCACAATCTGCTGCATTGGCAGCATGAGGGGGAGCTCGAGCTGGGCAGAAAATTTTCTCGCAATCGACAAAATGACGGAGCTAGCCCGGCGGTCGACGATCCACAGCCCAAACCTCAAGTCGATTGAACCGACGATATGCCGGGCGCCGCCGGCGTGTCGCGACAACGGCGCCGTTCAACCTCTCGGGCCTGGCCCCTTACAGTCAACCGGCGCACCGCTTCGCCTTCACGATACGGAATGATTCCTTCTCGCACGCCGCAGACAATTGCTTTCTCAAAACGGCAAGTTGCTCAACATCTGCTTCTTCGAGCATCTCGGACGACATCACCAGGGTGCTCATAGGAGACGTCCGCCAATAGGCGCTGAGTTGTTCCACAACGTCATAATTGGGCTCCCGGCCCCTGAGATGTTTGGTCAGTTCGCGGGACTATTTGCAATGTGCAGATTTTTCCCGGCGGCCGACGGGCGTGTAGTCCACAGAATATTGGCGAAGCGCTTCTACGTTTTTTGCAAGAAATCCCTGGAGCGATTTGGCCCCCGCTTTCGTGAGACCAATGTGGATCACGATCATGCCTGCGGATTCCTCGCATTAGTGAATGCAAATATCACAATGCCGCCCGCCAGCGACGGCGACGCCCAAAGTCGCTCCGCATCCAAAATTGTTCCGGCGCCACCAAATGACGGGTGATGCGCAGGAAAGACGACGGCCCCCGAGGGAATCCCGCATCTCCTAGCCCGTCACCCGGCGTCCGCGTCCTCAGCAGTGGTCGTGTCCGCCTCGGTGCCGGCGTCAGCATCGCGACGAAGCGGTGCGATCGCCGTTTCCCCCTCATATTTCCAATGAAGGCGGTCATATTTGGTCAAGAATGCAACCACATCTTCCGGGTTCGAAAAACGTTGTAGAATATCAGATGTATTTTGTTTTACCTGCTGCTTTCTAATTTCCTTCATGTTTATTTTTGAACCTGTATCTGCGCCTAAAAAATTGATCAAAGAATTGAGCATGGCAGCATCATTTATGTCTTCATAATTTATAAAATGATATTGCTGTTTACTGGCATTGAGATCAGAAATAACACTCTTATAGTATCTGATGAAATTGTTGTGGAATTTTATAAAATCACCCTCTTCAAACTGAACCCTCTTTACTTCTTCCGCAGTTTCATCTTTAACAACGTCCCAAGTATCGCTTGCTTTAGCGATCATCGCAGAAGAATAGTTTGCAAGCACATTGCGCCGGAAAAGGACAACCTTCCTCACTGAAGGATCAAGCACCAATTTATGGAGTATTTCGTCATTTTGGCCGCGAAATATCTTGAATCCTACGTGCGCGCGGTCGAAATTCATTGAAAATACTCTGTCCAGGAACGCGTCGGGATCAGCGTCCCGAAGCTGGCGCAAATCCGATTTCGTCATGGCAGTTTCGGATGCGGAGGGTCTGTTTGCCTTGGGCCAAAAGACGGCCATCATATGACCGGCAAATACATTCCCGTGGCAGAAAATTTCAGG
Source organism: Rhizomicrobium sp. (assembly GCA_036490345.1). Classification (GTDB taxonomy): domain Bacteria; phylum Pseudomonadota; class Alphaproteobacteria; order Micropepsales; family Micropepsaceae; genus Rhizomicrobium. The sequence continues at coordinate 30,267 of DASXEA010000031.1, forward strand.
GTGACCGCCCAACATGTTGACCAGATGGCTCGACCCGGTTCGGGCGGACGCGATAATCACGAATTTCATCGGTGTTTTCCGGAATTGCGGGGTGTTACGTTCGCAGGGGCCGCGCGCCCATCAAGCGGCCCCATAAATCCGCCAACGAGCCTCGTCAGTGTAGAACGTGTTTGCGGGGAATTCCATTGTGCCAAACGCTCGACGCGGCGTGGGCAGCGGCGGTTCGCCGCCGCACGCTTTCCGTGCATTCCTACAATCGCGCTTGGCAAAACCGGAATGGCATGATTTGCGTGGCACAGAGTTGGGGATGTTGTCGGGGAGGTCGCCCGGGGAGCGCGGCAGGCAACTGCTTCCGGTGCAAGGCGAGCGTTCATTCCGTCCACCATTGGTGATAGTAAGGCCGGAGATCGTCGCCCTTGAGTTTTCACAACTGGGCACAAGACTGGCAGGAGGTATTTTTGAATTGCTATGCTCTCGTCAGCACACATCACAAGACGGGCAGCGTCTGGATGCGCACCGTCTTCAAGGCAATCGCATCGGCGACCGGTATCCCCTTCGTCAATTTGAGCAAAAAGCACGCAATTGATCCTGGCTCTCTTTCGACACCGCAGATCATGTTTAGCGATCATTCCAATTTCTCAGGCTGTTCGTGGCTGCCCGACCACCCAGATTGCCGTATACTGCACATTATTCGGGACCCGAGGGACGTCATTATTTCGGCCATGCATTACCATTGCAGGGCTAAGGAAGCTTGGCTACTTGAACCGCGCAAAGGCTTTCGCGGGCTTTCGTATCAGCAGAAGCTAAACAGCCTTCCAAACGACCATGCCCGATTTCTGTTTGAAATGGGAAAGAGTTCGATGCGGGTTATTCGCGACATGCAGAAATGGCATTATTCAAGGATGAATTCGCTGGAATGCAAATACGAAGACATGATTGTCGATTCGGAAATGCGGCTGATAACGGACATACTGATCCATCTGGGGTTTGACGCCGACCAGCTTGACATCTGCAAAAACGCATTTTGGGAAAATTCACTATTTGGCGGACTCAAGGGGAGCCAGACTGTACACATACGTTCAGGAGACATGCGGCAGTGGCCGACCGTATTTGATGAGTCGCTCGCAGCCGCATTTCTTGAAAGATTTCCGGACGCGCTGGTACAGCTTGGATATGAAGCAGACAACTCCTGGGTGCATTCTGTAGCCTCGGCAGAGACTGCGGGAAAGCACGCGCATTCGCGCAGAGTTCGTTCACCCGCATCGGCCGGTTGACCCGGATGACCATTGTATCTTCGACCTCCACGGTCTCTGAGATAGTCCCCCTTGCGAAGGCACAGTGGGCCATGCAGAAGCGGAAAAAAGCGGGTGCGCGCGGGAAACTACACGACAAAGCAGGGAGTGGGCTCACTTGGGATCTGCGCTGAGATTACTGTTTGAATCGGAGACCGCTGATCGTCTGATCAAGTTTCTTCGATCGCGCGGAGAGCGCGCGCGCATCATCGCGCCGGCCTGGGTCCGGGAGCGCGTCATGTCCGACATTCCGGAAAGCGAACCTGTACCGCAGGCGACATGGAGCGAGGAGGTCCTGGCAAGCGCACCCAAAGTGGACGGAGCGTGGAATTTCATCGTGATCGCCGATGATGCCGCCAAGGAGAGCGCGGCGGTCACTTCGCTGGCTCTTCGCAAGGGCATGAAAGCTTACGGGTTGTTCGGCGACATCCTGCCCGCCCTGTTGTGCGGCGCCAACGGCTTCGGGCGCGGGCGCTCGACGCGCACCGTGAAACGCTATGCGGTTCTTTGCATTCCGCGCAGCGGAAGCCGCTACCTTGCTTCCATGCTGAACAGAGCCGGATTGGGCGCGCCACAGGAACATCTTCGCGAACCACTCGCCTCTGTCATCACGGACGGCAAACTGGGCTTCGTCGAAGCCATGGAAGGGCTGGAGCGATTCGGGCAACGAAACGGCATTTTCGGAACCAAGCTTATATCGACGTTCATTATCGCCGCGTCGAATGAGAAATTGTCCGTGCTGGAGGCAAATATCGGCGCAATGGTCGCGCGAGGGTACCAGTTCGTGCACCTCGACCGTCCGCTGAACGATGCGGTGATTTCAAGTTATATCGCGTTCCGCCTCAACAAGTGGCACTTCTTTGGCGAACTCGACACGTCCACGCGAAACACGCTCGACGAACTTGCGTTTGACGACCGGGCCGTGTGGGATGAATACATTCGTTTTCGCGCTCAGAAAATCGTGACCGACCATCTGGCCCAACGATTCAAGGTGCCGTCTTTTCCCTACTCAACCGTGCAGCAGGGAGCGGAAGAAATCATCGCCTCGATATGCGATCGGTTGAACGTCAAGCGTGACGATCTCGAGCCCGGATCAGCACTGATCCCGGTTCCCACGCGCAGAGAGTCACAGACATACGGCGACTTCGAAAAGTCACTCGAGGCCGTGCTTGCCAGCCGCCATACCGAGATCGTGCCACGCACGATCAAAGAACTGCGACGTGTTGCTGGTGTGGATGAACGGACCGCTGAACGACTCGCTGCGATGGCTGGGCCCGCCAAATAGTTCCGCAATGGGTGCCGGAGTTTAGGTTTCCGCGTCAGGAGGCGTATCCGAACATCTCATAGTCTGCGCGGAACGTTTCTTCTACATAGGCCCTGTCGTTGGCCGAAATGGCGGCCTCATTTGCCAGCTTCAGACGGCTTTCATTGGCATGAATGACCGTCATTTCGATTCCCAGCCTGCTGCTCAGCTGTTCCAGCCAAGCAGGATAATCCTCGAGGCGAAAAAAATGCGCTTTCAGTTTGCCGTCGCTCCGTCCCGTAAGCCAGGCGACTTGCGGGCGAAACCCCGGCGCCTGTGTCAGGTCTTTGTGCCGGATGAATTCCGAGAACCCCTGTGATTTGAGAAATGCCTTCGTCGACGCCCACTTCAAGGCCGGGCTTTTCTTGGCGGCTTCCGGAGTGATGTGATTCGCGATGTCCGCGAAATCAATCTTTTGCTGCCTCGCCCATCTGTCCAGGGTCGTGGCGACAAAATTGTACATGGAACACATCCGGGCAACGGGATGGCGGACAAGAGAGAATACATAATAGTCGTCAAGATATTTGCTGCCGCAAACAGACTCGATCTCCGACACCGTGCTGTGTTTGCCGAGGCCGAATTTCTTCGCATAAAACGGCTGCATCCGCTCACCGAGCCGGGAGCCACCCAAGATCAGATCGTTCCAGGCGAGGTGTGGGTCCAGCCCCTGCTCGATACTGGTGCCCCCTGTCTTGTGAATATGCACGAAGATGAACTTGTGAGAATGGGAGATGATCATCCGGTCTCTGCCTGCTCCGTCGGTCGCGCCGGCCTGGCGACCTGACGAGCGCCGAGCGGTAGTCGCCGTGAAATTCCTTGCGCCCAAAGGCGGCTATGAATGGTGGTTGCGGGGCCAGGATTTGAACCTGGGACCTTCAGGTTATGAGCCTGACGAGCTACCGGGCTGCTCCACCCCGCGTCACCGTTTCGCGATCCGCGAAAGGAGCGCGGATATAGGACGCGGCGGGTCGCCTGTCTACCCCCTGGGTTGCCGAACGCAGCCGCGGCTACGCCCCAATCGCCGCCCGAGCCAGCTGGGCGCGGCGGGCGCGAAGAACTGCGTAGGCGCCAAAGGAGGCCAGCACGCTGCCGGCGCTGTAGATCAGGAGATCCGGTTCGGACACGGCGATCAGAGCGGCGCTGAATAGCGATCCGCCGACGCCCAATACCCACGCCCAAAGACGTTGGCTTTGTGGAAGCGATCGGCTCAGGCGCAGCAGCGCCAGGCTGGCCGATCCATAGACCAGCAATGACAGGACCACCGCGACATTCGTGACGATCGTGAACTGCCGCGCCAGGGTTGGACTGACCGAGGCCCAGACGATCAGGCTCGAAAGCGCTGCCGTAAAGACGATGTTCGCCGTGGAGACCCGGTGGGCCGGCCGGGCGGGCGAAGCCGGTCCCAGCCGGCCCAGAACGGCTTCGCATTCCGCCGTCTCGACTGTCAGCAGGATTGTTGCCGACAAGGTGCCCGAAGCCTTGAGCATGGCGCATAGCGCGAAAACGCCGGCAATCGAGGCGCCGAGGATAGGGGCCGCCGCGTCGGCAAACGGAGCGGAGGATTTGGCCAGCGCCGACGCAGGAAGAATGCCCATGATCGCCGCGCAGGCGGCCATATAGATGATCGCGGCGATGACGAGCCCTCCCAGCGTTGCGATGGGGACATTGCGCCCGGGATTTTTCACCCTGGTCGACAGGACGATGGCCGTTTCGATTCCGAGAAAGGCCCAGAAGACCATCACGGCCGCGCGCGGTACAACAGACAGGGCGCTTCCACCCGTGACGTTCCACGACGCCATGAAAACCTCGGGGTGAAAGTAAAGCCAGCCTCCGACGGCCGCGAGAAAAACGGGGGCCAATCCAAGCGCGAGGGCCCAGCTTTGCAAGCCCGCCACAAAACGCGGCCCCAGAATATTTGTACCGGCAAAAATCCAGATGGCGGCGATGGTCCCGAAGGCAAGTCCCGGCGGTTTGGCGATCGCGGGGATGAACACGCCGAGATATCCCGCGACAGCGAGTGCAACCGCGACGATGGCAACCACGCAACTGGCCCAATAGAGGGCGCCTGCCACAAAGCCTGCACCCGGTCCGAACGCATCGCGAATATAGGAGAACAGCCCCGAAGCCCCGGGATCCAGGATTGCGAGCCAGCAGAAGACCCCGGCGAGCAACGCGGCACCAAACGAGGCGGCAATCCAGGCGAGGATGGAGATCGATCCGATTGCGCCGAGACTTGCCGGAAGGAGAAAGATTCCCGAGCCGATCATGGCGCTGGCAACCAGCATCATGGCCAGAACCGGACCGATTTTCTTGCGGCTGTCTGCGTTCATGTCTCGCCCCTCGCGATTTCGACCGCATTTCGGCGATCGGCTGCCCCAATGCTGTCGCGGGATCGTGCGACATCGCGCCGGCATTCCGGAAACAATGGCAGGCGATCACGAACAGCAGGGACAGCATGTCCGTCCGGAGCTTGCCGCGCAAGGCGAATGCCTTTGGACGCACACGGTTCGCACTGCTGCGATTGGCGGAACGATGAGAGGAGGAAATTTCAGCCGCACAGGTCACCGACCGCGGGCGGCGCATGCGATGTTCGCGCGGGATGGCAACGCAAAACAAAAAAGCCCGCAGGACAAACTGCGGGCTTTGAAATTCTGGTGTGAGGCGGGGTTATATCAATTGTTGTCCGTCCTTGACTGACCTGGCAGCGACCGACTCTCCCGCGGCTTGAGCCGCAGTACCATAGGCGCTGGGGGCTTTAACGGCCGAGTTCGGAATGGGATCGGGTGGAATTCCCCCGCTAGGACCACCAGGTCAGCAAAGGACGGAAACAAAGACACTCAAATCTGAGCTTTTTTCCAGACATGAAACGGTGCTGGCGTTCAAGCCAATCGAGCGATTAGGACCAGTAAGCTCAACGCATTGCTGCGCTTACACACCTGGCCTATCGACGTGGTAGTCTTCCACGGCTCTCAAGCGAAACCTGGTTTTGAGGTGAGTTTCCCGCTTAGATGCTTTCAGCGGTTATCTCGTCCGCACTTAGCTACCCGGCAGTGCCGCTGGCGCGACAACCGGTCCACCAGAGGTGCGTCCATTCCGGTCCTCTCGTACTAGGAATAGGTCCTCTCAAGTTTCGAA
>DASXEA010000057.1:0-10252 GCA_036490345.1 Rhizomicrobium sp.
GCCGCTGTCGCACGTCCCAATGTCCTGATACTGTCCCCCACCTCCCGTTGTTGCCGGCGGCGTACCGGGAACATCGTAATAATTCGCGGCCACTATCGTATCGCCGACGGCGGTCGATGCACCGGCGATGCCGGTGCATAACCCGGCTGCCACTACACAGGCTATTGAACTAGTTGCGGCACCGGCTCCCGGTCCGAAACTGCACAATCCGGCGACCGCCACGACAGCAATCCCAATAATTTTGCCGAGTTTCATGAGCCCTCATTCCGAATCATCTATGCAAAGGGGAGCTTATTCAGGGAATACCAAATTGAAAAGCTCGCGCGGGAGGCCTTTGCTGGCCACCTGAATGACGGAGGTCACCCCCATTCGGGCTCGTCCTTCTGGTCCGACCCCAACCCCGCGGGCGATTGGCTTTACGGCACTACACAGGAAGGCGGTCCGGCCACTTGTCAAAACGCGCTCGGTTGCGGAGCGGCCTATCGACTTCATCCATTATCAGCCCTGGTCGACGAGGAGATAGGATGGCTTCGCGTGGGCCAATGCCATCACATCTTCGAACGCCGTGCAGTCGTGCGCTTCGCCAGTCGTAAGATGAAAGGCGAGTGGGAGCCCTCTGGCTTCACTGAGACAATGAACTTTACAGGTGAAGCCGCCCCGCGAGCGGCCAAGAGCTTGTCCACGAGTCCCCCTTTTGCGCCGGCAGCCGAGACATGACCGCGGACTGTCGTCGAATCGATGCTGCGGCGCGAGTTGTCGGCCATTGCTTGGGCAAGCGTCGTGGCGACCGCTTCCCAGATGCCTTCCTCGCTCCATCGTCGGAAGCGCTGATAGACCGTCATCCACTTGCCGTACTTCTCCGGCATATCGCGCCAAGGCGCTCCGGTCCGGATGCGCCACAGAATCCCATTGACGATCTGGCAATGGTCGAATGCAGGACGGCTTTTACGTCCGCGTTCCGCTGGCAGAAAAGGTTTGAGCAAGCATCTGCTGCGCTCAGGTCACCGCGACTCAATTCTGCCTCCGTCCAAGAGGCATTCCTGAATCAAGGCTAGGCTCAGGACTCATTGATTGATCCAGAAAATGACGATAGCTGCGATGCAGATGGCTGAGCGGTCGTAGCGGGTGTGGATGCGTCGCCAGTCTTTGAGTTTGCCGAACATGTTCTCGATCTTGTGGCGCTGGCGGTAGAGCATCCGGTCATGGGCGATCGGTATTTTTCGGTTGGTTTTTGACGGGATGCACGCGGCGATACCGCGTTTGGCCAGGGCGTTGCGGAACCAGCCGGCGTCGTAGCCTCTGTCGCCGAGCAAAGCCTTGGCTGGCGGCAAGGCATCAAGCATCAGGGCCGCGCCCTTGTAGTCGCTCATCTGACCTTCGCTGAGCAGCATCACCAACGGCCGACCTCGCCATCGCAGACCGCGTGCAGCTTTGAGTTCAGACCGCCCTTCGTGCGCCCGATACGTCGGGGAACAGCTCCTTTTTAGGCAGACTGGCAGCGGTGCGGTGAGCTTTGAGGTGCGTGGCGTCAATCATCAGCCGGTCAGACTTGCCGCCCTGGGCTGCCAACTCGGCGAATATCCGATTGAAAACCCCGAGCCGGCTCCAGCGGATGAAGCGGTTATAGATCGTCTTATGCGGTCCGTAGTCCTTGGGCGCATCGCGCCAGCGAAGTCCATTGCGGATCACAAAGACAATTCCCGAGATCACACGCCGGTCATCGACCCGGGCAACGCCATGAGACAGAGGAAAATACAGCTCGATACGGCGCATCTGCGCTCGCGACATCCAAAAAAGATCACTCATCGAAGCACCTCCCGGTGCCATCAATGAATCAGTCAATACGCCGATCCGCAAGAAATTTAATAGGTCCTGAACCTAGGGGAAACAGTCAACGAGCCTGATCTTATTGTGCATCGACCAAAACCGAACCAACATCTCGGAGCACTTTTCGGAGGTGCCGAACAGCACGTCCATGAAATCGGGGCCTTCCAACCTGCGATGTTCTCTGACGAACTCCTCCAACTCCGGTTCGCTCATAGACGTATTGCCGATGGGGCCGCGCAAGAGCCAACAGCAGCGCTGATCGCGGGCAGCGAATGCAAAAGTTTGGCCTCCAGTGGAACCACTCACCAGGAATTTTCCAATTTGCTGCAGACTGGAAACCGCCGAGTCGTCGAATGGAACATCGCCCATAAAACAGCGAACTGCAGGCGACGGTGCGTGTCGGGCGATTTTATTTCCGTACCGCCAATCTGTTCGGGGCGTACCTTGCGCAACAGATCCGGTCATTGCGAGTAAGCGATCAAGTGACATCAGGCTGATTTCAAAGCCCGATTCCTCGATGCGGGGCAGGGCGAGCCACTTAAGTGCATTTCTGCTGAACTTTGTCGCGGTAGTGACAATCTTACCTTTCTTGGCCCCTTTTCCGATCATCGTCGCAAACAGTTCCTTGACGACACTGAGCCCCTCCGACTTATGGGGATCTTCTCTGCGCTTGACCTGGATCAATGTTGGCTCATTGTGCTCCACAAGAACCAAGTCGACGCCATCATCTTGGGACCGCCCCACGTGGTGAACAGAGCAGTTGATGAATTGTTTGAGGACAGACCCCACGAAAATCTCGAACGCGCGCGGCTCCATGGAATGAACGCGCTCCGGGTGCCTTCCAATTTCATCGATCAGCGCTGAATAGCATGGGATAAATGTCCGCCCCGCAAAGTTGGCTGCATACGGGGCGACTAGGAGGTCGCTCACACCGGAGATATTGAATGCCGACCAATAGCCACAGAAAGAACACGCAAACGCCCCCAAAAGAATCGTCGGACCGTGGGACTCGGCAAAATCCACGCGCTTGATGTTTTCACCGCAGTACGGGCATTTACTACCCTTGTTGATGTATTTTCTTTGCGCTCGAAGAAAGGCTTTGACCTTCGGGCTGATTGCTAAACCAAGATCCGGGCAATTGGGGATGCCTATTGTCGCGCTCGGCCCACCCAATCCATTCAAGATCAGGGAGGTATCCCAGTTGAGTTTCTTGATCTCCACGAATTGCCTCCGTCCTTCCTCACCGCACGGGATGCAGCTTTCGCCTGCACCGATAAACAGAAGATTCGGCGGTGCAAAAAGAGCGGTCAGCCCCGAAGGACTGACCGCTCGCCCCCGTTAGGGAGGGGTCGTGGGTTTTATCGCGTTCGGCGATCCGTGCGCGTATCCAGTCGTCTATGTCCGTCTCCAACCACCCGACTCGTCCTTGCCCGAGTCGTATCCTCTTCGGAAACTTTCCGGCGTGTTCAAGCCGGGCAATGTGAGCCGGACAGTACAAGACCTTCTCGCGTACTTGCTTCTTCGATAAGAGCCGCATCGGATACCTCCGTTGCCGGAAGCATCGCGATGCCCCGTGGGTTGACGCCCATGAGCACGGGGACTGTAGCAGGATTGAGAAGCTGTTGCAGGTGGCATTCCCACGTCGCGACCGCTTCCCGCATTTCCTTTATGTACCGGTAGCGGTTGTAGGTTCGCTCGATGCCGGAGTGTTCGCCTGAAATGTGGTTGATGTACCGTTCGGACGCCGCCGGCGGGATGCCCAGTTCCTCCCACTTCGTCCAGAAGGTGCGGCGCAAATCGTGAAGCCGCCAGCCGCTCACGCCTGAGTCGCGATCGAGCTTCGCTTTGCACTTGCTCCAGCCGCTGAACGGCTTTTCGGTGCCGCGCGCGGGGAGGAGCAGGGCCATCGCGCATGGGGAGAAGCGCCATCGTCGTCGGCCCGACGGGAAACTCGTGCTCGATGCAGTTCTTCGTAAGCCACTGGGGCAACGTGATCGTGTCTTTGTCCCGCATCTCGCGCGCCAGACAGGCGATTTCCGATCGGCGTTGGCCGGTGAGGATGAGGAGTTTGACGATCCGCCCAAAGGTGCCGTTGTCCGTTGCATGCCAAACCCTCACGAGTTCATCGTCGGCAAGAACGCGGTCGCGAGCCTCGTATGGCATTGGCCTGGTGCTGGCACATCAATATCTGCATCAGCTCGATCCCGATATCCGCCACGCTGTGTTCGGCAACGCGGGTACGCTGGTTTCGTTTCGCGTGGGGCCTGAGGATGCGTTTCTGCTGACACAGGAGTTTCAGCCGAGGTTCGACGTGCAAGACCTTCTCAACCTTGCTAACCACGATATCTACTTGAAGCTGATGATCGCAGGTACGCCCAGCCAGCCATTTAGTGCCCACACAATCGCATCCGCGGTACGCAACAAGCTCCCAAACGCCTAGCGCCAGCCTGAAGGGGCTACGCCTCTATCTCGCCGAGAACTGCGCGGCACGAACGGAGGTCACCCTTCAGGCATTCCCTGGCTGCTCTTCATCCGGCAGCGGCTCGGAGAAAGCAGCCATTTCCGGACATTCGACGGATGGGACATCCCGGCAGCGCATTCTGTGATTGTCGAGGACCATCCGGCTCTATGGCCGCGCGCCTTCGCCAACGAGGGACGCATCGGCGATCAACACGCCGTAGTCCCCATCGCCGTATGGCCTTCGGGCGCCGACCGGGATGGAGACTTACTGCATTCCTCAATTCCGACCTGACGCCTCCCGAGCGCGCCGTGACGCATGTGGAAGGCTGGATATTGGGCGTGCCAAGCTTAGTGCGCGCTGAGCAACGCCGCGGTGCCCCGACGCAATTGAAAGCGTCAGCGGCGATATGCCTCCCTTCGCTCGTATCGCTGACCCACACCTTAACTAGGGCCTTGACCGTGAGTCACCGGGGGTAGAACTTTCGGTCGAGATGATAGCGAGATAAGGACCGGAGAAGAGCTGACTTTTCCGTGGCTAACACCACGGAGGAGCGGCGCAAAAGTGCAGGAAATTGGCGGAGCCGGAGGGATTCGAACCCTCGATACGGGTTTAAGCCGTATAACGGTTTAGCAAACCGCCGCCTTCAGCCTCTCGGCCACAGCTCCGTCTAACGAAATCAGGGACTTATCACGAACTGGCGCCGGGATTCCAACTCTTTCCGAGCCGGGATTCCAACAAATTCCCTCTCTTCGTTCTCCCCGCTGCTGCGCAGGGCGAGGCGTTTTGCCTGAATCGAGTCCACAAATCCAGAGTCGCGATGGACATAACGAAGGCCCGCGCTGCGAGTCTTGCGGGGTCGCGCGGGGCCAAGCCTATACAGATTCCCGCCCCCCGGATTCCAACCTTTTCCAATGCTGACGATCGCTACGATCAGGTCGAGACGAGCACCGGATCGCCCACAACGAAGAAAAGAACGCCACCGGCAAAGTAAGCCATAGCCGCGAGCCGCTGGACTGTCGCATTCGACGAGAAGAAGGCGGCAAGTCCGGCGATAATCATGCAGGCGAAGATAGCGGCCTGCAAATTCTGATTGGGCATGTTCTGGACGTCGTCGTAGCAGAGCGAAATGACCGTTGCGATGAAAAACGCCGCCAACGCGGGCGCGAGATATTTGCGCCGGTTATCGAGGTGGAATTGCCACAAATCGACCTCGCCTGCCGCCGGAATTCGGGGACACACAAATGCGATGGCGAGGAACAGTCCGATCACGCCCGCCAGGAGACACAGGATGACGATCAATCCGCAATGTGACGCAAATCCCAGAAACCGATCCACCATGCAATGACGGACTGGAACATGCTTGCCATCCAGGGCGCGTGAATCCAGGGCCGCTTCACGCGGTCCCAAGCGCGCACGATTTCCACCACCGTGAAAAGCTGATGTGCAGCGTGGCCTGCCTTGTCGCGTGCCACACCTGTCCCGGGACGGGCCGGCCATGCGCCGACCGCCACCCCGGCCCAGAGCTTGCGCCTGCGGCCCCCCGCCCTGCGGGCGCTACCGATTGCGATCGCCGAAAATGGGCGCGTCTTGCTGCCTTTTTCATCCCGGTGTTACAGTCGATCTGGTGCATGGAGCGGCCCACCGGCGCCCACCGCACGGATCGTTATCAGCATTGTGTTTCGAGAACGCGCCTGTCGGCGACAGGACGCAGAGAAGGGGATTGACCATGGCGCGTATCACGGCATTCGGCGGCGTCTTCTTTCGCAGCCCGAACCCGCAGGCCCTCACCGCGTGGTATCGCGACATGCTGGGCTTCACCATCGAGGATTGGGGTGGCGCCATGATCCGCGCGGAGGGCGACGGGCCGCCGCTTGGCGTATGGGCACCGTTCAAGACGGAGACCGACCATTTCAATCCCTCGACACGCGAATTCATGATCAATTTCGCGGTTGACGATCTCGACGCATTCCTCGCCGGGCTTGAGGCCAAAGGCGTCGAGGTCAACGGCCGTCAGCAGATGGACGGCATGGGAAAATTCGCCTGGATCCTCGATCCCGACGGCACAAAGATCGAGTTCTGGCAGCCCGAAAAGGAATGAGGTCTTCGCGCGGAAAGACGTGACGTCGCCCGGATTGCGCAGAGGCCGGTAGAGGGGCGTGCGCGGGTGCACGCTCCAAAATTCTGCTATTCAGCAAGATCGTTGCTCGAGCGCTGTGCGCGGCTAGCCACCTCTTGCACAATGTCCTCGTCGAGAGCAGCATCCTCTCCGCGGATACCCCGATGGGTCGCTCCGCGAGACCCGCCTCGATGTTTCGGGGGCCGGACGGTCCCTGTGTCCAGGCGAAAGGGTTTGCGGTCCCGAAGCGGGCCGCATCCCGAAGGAGGACAGCCTATGCAAGTCAGACACATTCTGCGGGACAAGGGACGCGAAGTCGTCACGATCGCGAGCGAAGCCACGCTTTCGGATGCGGCGCACCTGCTCGCGCGCCGGCGAATCGGTGCCGTCATCGTGCGCGAAAAGGACGGCAGCGTTGCCGGAATACTCTCCGAGCGCGACATCGTGCGCGCGGTGGCCGATCACAGCGTCGCCGCCTTGGCGCAGTCCGTCGGCCAGCACATGACGCGCGCAGTGTGCAGCTGCGCGGAGACGGATTCGGTCGACGAACTCATGGAGATGATGACACACGGCCGCTTCCGTCACATGCCGGTGCTGGAAGAGGAACGTCTCTGCGGCATCATTTCGATCGGCGATGTGGTGAAGACGCGCATCGCCGAGACAGTGCGCGAGGCGGAGTCGCTCAGGGAGTATATTTCCGCCGCCGGCTGACCCGAAGGGTTTCGCCTGCGGAACCTCTGCCCGAAGGGCTGCGTTACCTTCAAAGGATCGCTGAAGCGCGAAGCCTCGCGCCGCGGTCACCTCTTCCCGAAGGAGAACGCAGCATGCGTTACAGAACGATATTGCTTGGCGGCGCGGTGGCATTCGCGCTTGCGGGCGCGACCGCCTATGCGCAGGACACGCCGGCCGCCGGCGCCCAGGCGCCGATGAGCGAGCCAGCTTCCCCGTCGCAGCCCGGACCGGCCAATTCACCGGACAATGCGGCAACGCCGTCCCATGCCGCATCATCTTCCGATGCGGCGCCTAAAACCCATCACGCGCGGCGCATGCGCCATCACGCCAAATCTGCGTCGTCGGAAAGCTCGTCATCCAGCGAGCGCGATGCGACGCGCAATTTGAATGAACAGCAGTTGCAGATGGCACAGAACGGGAGTTCGCCGGGTAAACCCATGCAAGGCAACGCGATGCAAGGCCACGCGATGCAAGCCGGCATGCAGGGCAAAAGCAACGCCATTGCCATGACACCGCCCTCGCAGAATTCGCAAAGCAAGGACACCGTCCCGACCTATATGAGCGCCCCCAACGCCAACGGCCCGATCGGTGCCGCAGGCAATCCTGTCCCGGCGGGATCCAATCTCGACCAGAAACAGAATCCGCCACAGCAGGGTTCGACTCCCAATTCCGGCCATTGATGCCGGCCAATGATGCCGGCCAATGATGCCGGCCATTGATGTTGGATAGTGAGGTGTGGAAACGCAGGCGCGCGCAGGCCTGCTTGCGTTTTCGCAAGCGGCCCACGCAACCGCGACGATGGCGGCACGTTGATCCGGGGAAGTCAGGACTTTCGAGGACGTCATGAGCAACAGGACCATCGCATATCGCGGCGCCGTCAGCGCTGGCTGTTTGGCTGCGGCCCTTGTGTTGTCGACGAGCGGTGCCAGCGCGCTCCCGCCGCCAAACAGCCTTGTCGCGCAGGCAGGAACCACAGGCAGAACAACGACCGGCTCGGCGCCCGGAAGCACCCTGCCAGGCACCACGCCCTCCGGTACTCTGCCGGGCCAGACGCCGACACCCGGCATGCCGTCGACGACACAGCCCGGTACGGTGCCAGGAATCAATCCGACCGTACCGTCGAACTGCGCACCGACCGCCACGGGATGTGCGCCGGGAACGACGCAACCAGGAACGATGGCGACACCGCCGGCCACAGCCTATCCGACGCCGCCTTCGACATCGCCGGCCGTACCGCATTAGCGCATCGCGGCGGGGAGCGATCTTTGCGTCGCTGCCGCTCGTGCATTCACTGCGCGGAAATTGCGTCCTCCGGTACGGCGAGAAAACACGGAACCCTCTCTTTCCGCAGCGCGTTTTTCGTATTCGGGGAGGCGAAACAAAAGGAGAGCCTTCATGACCATCAGGACCGCAGTTCTTGGCAGTGCGGCTGCGAGCGTCTTCGCAGTGGCTGCCGCAACGACAGCGTTGGCGCAGTCCGATTCAACAGCGCGATATGGCAACGGCCCGCAGGTTTCGACACCGGCGGAGCAGGCCCAGACCGCCCAGCTGAACCGCTCCGCCGAAGGCGGAACGGTCACGCCACCAGCCGTGCTCAACGGCGAAGCGTCGCAACAGGACTATGTGGCGCAGCGGGTAGCGCAGGGATCGGGACCGCCCCAGGACGATGAGGCGCAAGCGCCCGATAATCGCGATACCGCGGCGCAAGCCGCGCCGCCACCAAATGATCCGTACAATGATCAGTATCGGGATCGGGTGAAGAACTATCAGGCGCAGATGCAACAATATCGCGACGATCGCGCCAATTATCGCACCGCGCAAAATGCCTATGCGCAGAATTTGCGCGACTACGATCAGGCGCAATATGCATGGGACTATCCCGCTCCGGTCACCTACCACTACAGCGCCGACTACGGTCTGCGGCCGTTGAACCGGATTGCCGAGCCCAGCCAGCAGCTCTCGCGGGCCCCCGTCGAAGGTCCCAATGGCAGGTGGGTGGGTCGCGTGCGCAACATCGAAATCGGTCCGGCCGGCAGTCCAGCCAAGATCGAAGTCGCCCTGAACCGGCGCGTATCGGTCTGGGTCAGCGCTGGACATCTGCGCTTCGATCCCCAGACCCGCATCCTCTACACCGACATGAGCCGCCAGGAATTGTGGGGCATGCCGGGCGCAACCGTGGAAAGCGACCAGATGTAGGCCTGCCAGCGCACGGCGTTGGCAGATGTGCCGCCATGGTCCGCCTCCTCTGCGTGCTCAGGCACGCCGGGGAGGGCGACCATGGTGCTGTGCGGCCGGCGGCCAGGCTCGCGTTGGTAACAGCCGGCGAAAAAGCCCGGAATGCCGGGATTTTGCCGCACTGCAGCAATGGTTGGAAAAAAAGCGGTTTTATTGCGTGTTTACCGTTTGACAGGCTTCCGGCACCCGCCTATATACCGCGCCCACGCCGCCCGCCGGGCTCTGATCTTGCGGGCGGCGTTGCATCTCTGGCATGATGAAAATTCGTCCTTGAGATGGCTCTTTGACATTGTGATTCGAGGAAGGGGAACGTGGGCGGCGGCTCGGTCGCCGGCACATGGGAGAAATCCCGCGTGCCGATACTGAATCGAGCATTCCGAACGCTCGCGTTCTTTAGCAATAAGACATGAAACTTGATCGCGACCGGTCTTCACGGATCGGAAGCTATCAACTCCGTCATGTTGGATTGCGAACAACGACGAGCGTTTGCGAATAGCTCAGGATCAAAATTTGAGAGTTTGATCCTGGCTCAGAACGAACGCTGGCGGCAGGCCTAATACATGCAAGTCGAGCGCCCAGCAATGGGAGCGGCGGACGGGTGAGTAACACGTGGGAACATGCCTTTCGGTACGGAACAACTCAGGGAAACTTGAGCTAATGCCGTATGCGCCGGCAACGGGAAAGATTTATCGCCGAAAGATTGGCCCGCGTCCGATTAGCTAGTTGGTGAGGTAACGGCCCACCAAGGCACCGATCGGTAGCTGGTTTGAGAGAACGACCAGCCACACTGGGACTGAGACACGGCCCAGACTCCTACGGGAGGCAGCAGTAGGGAATCTTGGACAATGGGGGAAACCCTGATCCAGCCATGCCGCGTGAGT
>DASXEA010000028.1:0-2690 GCA_036490345.1 Rhizomicrobium sp.
CCTGCACGTGCTCGATTACGGCCGCACGCTCGGCGTCGGCTCAGCCGCGGAAGTTTTGAACAACCCCGCGGTCATCGCCGCCTATATCGGCACGCAGCCGGTGGCGTGAACAAATCAGCGCGTGAAGGTTGGCTTCGGCGCCGCGAACTGACTATGGCCTAGACCTGCTGATCTGTTCGGAACTTATGTAGCCGTTGCGAACGCCGCGAAATAGTGAATGTCGGCTTATGGCAAAAGCTGCCGTGAGGACGGAAATTCGTTTCGGCAGCGATGTGCCAACAACAGACATAATTCTCACCTCCAAACCGAGTGATACTTGGCATAGGCGGTTTCACGTTTTTTACCGAAGCTAGGCTCGACGGCTTTGCGCGCCGGCTTGTCCGCCGAATGCCCGTAAGCCGGCGGCATCAGCCGCACGGTATGGCCGAGCGCTTGCAACTCGCGAGACCAATGATGCGCCGAGGCGCAGACTTCCATCCCGGCCAGACTTGGCGGTAGCCTCTCGCAAATATAACTCAGAATGTTAATGTTGATTTCGAGGCTAAACGAAGATGTTCGTCTCGCTATTCGAGATAGGGCGTCAGCACATCTTCGATCCATTTCATGAATGCGCGGACTCGGCGCGACAGATTGCTCCGATGTGCTACGACGAGGGACACGGCAAGCGCACGGCGACGAAAATGGGGCATGATCTCTACAAGCGCCCCGCTCTTCAAGTATCGGCCGATCCCCAAGAGTGGAGCCTGAATCAGGCCAAGGCCGGCAAGCGCAGCGGCTTCGTAGGTCTCAGCGCTGTTGACGCCTAGCGCACCTGGCAACTGAAGCGTCGCGTAGCTGTCGCCGTCCGGATATTCCCATCCATAGGGTCTTGCGCCCGGCACCGTCGAAAAATGAATTGTCCGATGGTTCTGACGCTGGAGATCTTCCAGCGATCGAGGGACGCCATAGCGCGCCAGATAGGCGGGACTGGCAGCGTTGACTATGCGCAACAGGCCCAGCGGGCGGGCAATCAGTGTCTCGTCCCTGATGGGACCAAGTCGCAATACGCAGTCGAACCCCTCTTGAACCAGATCGACTTGCCGATCCGTACTCGACACCTCCAGTTCCAACTCGGGGTAAGTCGCCATGAAATCCGGCAAGGCCGGCACGATCGTTGTGCGCGCCACTGCGGTCGGAAGATCGACCCGTAAACGCCCGCGAAGCGCCACGCGATCGCTTGCGAACATCGAGTGTAGGTCATCGACTTCAGCAAGCAGATTGCGGGCACGGGCATGAAATGCGCGTCCGTCCTCCGTCAACTGCACGCTGCGCGTCGTCCGGTGCAGGAGCCTGACACCGACATCTTCTTCCAGCTTCCGGACCGCCGTTGAGGCCCTCCCTTTTTGGATGCCCAGGCTATCGGCCGCGTGAGTGAAACTCCCCATTTCCGCGACCTTTACGAAAATGAGGATGGGTTCGAGATTCTGCATTTTCGCGCCTCGGTATTGTTCACCGTAGAGAGAACAGTGAGTTCATTTCCTCGGTGTTTATCATACCTAGGAGACACAGTAAGTAAGCTCCGAATAAGGATCGCCCAATCGGAGAATGACAAATGTCAGAAACTATGAACCTGCATCAGGTGCCTGAGACTATGACGCTGCATAGCGCCCCGTGGGCCGGCCGGATAATGAGCGCGTTTGTTGTTGTCGCTCTGGTGGCAGACGGCACTATTCAGCTTTTCGCACCGGCACAGATCGCGAACACGTTGCAGGAAACCGGGTTCCCAATGGACCTGACCCGTGTGGTGGGTCCGATCATACTCGCCTGCGCCATCCTTTACGCCATCCCGGCCAGTTCCGTCCTCGGCGCGATCCTGGTGACCGGCTTTTTGGGAGGTGCCATCTGCGCCCATGTCCGCATTGGTGAGTTGGGGTCGCCGCCGGAAATCGTTTCCCTGCTTCTGGGCGCGATGACATGGGGCGGCCTCTACGCGCGCGATCCCCGTATCCGGGCAATTCTGCCGCTCATTCATTAACCAACAGCGGCAGCGCTCTGTCCCTCAAGATCAGGAGAAAACGCATGTTTTTAGTAATGGGAATCACGGGAAAAGTTGGCGGCGCAACGGCAGAGCATCTGTTGGCGCACGGCAAGGAAGTACGCGCGCTCGTCCGCAATCGCGACAAAGCGGCTAACTGGGCGAACCAGGGCGTGGAACTGGTAGACGGCGATTGGAATGATTCGGCAGCCATCGAGCAAGCCCTCAAAGGCGTCGAAGGCGCGTTCGTCATGCAGCCGGCTGTCTGGGCGCCCTCGCCCGATTACGAAGAAGCAAAGGGCGTGATTGCAAGCTATGTCGAGGCTCTCACCAAGGCAGCGCCGCCGCGAGTGGTTGCGCTTTCGTCGATGGGTGCGAACAGAACCAGCGGGCTCGGGATGATCACGGCCTTGTCACTTATGGAGCAAGGTTTTCGCGACCTGACATCTCCAATCGCATTTGTGCGCGCAGGCGGATTCTTTGAAAACTTACTCTACGGCTTGCAGGTCGCCCAGGGCGGAACGCTACCGGTCTACTACAATCCGACAAACCGGAAATCGGCCATGGTCGCGACGAACGACATCGGCGCAGAGGTCGCAACCCTTTTGGCCGGGCCAGCGTGGTCAGGGCAGCGCGTCGTCGAACTTGGTTCGATGGTCAGCGCGGATGAAGTCGC
>DASXEA010000045.1:0-66710 GCA_036490345.1 Rhizomicrobium sp.
AGAAAATACTCAGAAATTGGCCGGGTAGCCCAGAGCGACGGCGAACGATGGCGAACGCCAAAGTCGCTATTCTGTTGGGTTTTGTGGGGTCTTCGGTCTTTCGCGAACGTCGGCGAAAGTACACTTGGTGCCAGAAGAGGACTCGAAGGTTGTCAGAAATGCCGGAAAGCTTGGCGCTTTTCCTCGCATCGTCTTCTGCGATACCAACAACGATACCAACAGTCCCTCTTGGGCCGAAAGAGTTCGAGTCCCGAATCCCTGATTGTTGGTGCCAACATAGCGCACTTTCGCAGACAAGCTCAAAAATCAACGCCGTGGCGTTTCATCCTGGCGCCAGAGGGCGGTAATCGTCCGCGTATGCGCTCGTCCGGCGGGTATACCGAAGGGGCTCGGGCTTGATGCTGGCGGCAGTCGAGAACTTCGGGGGCGAGACGGGGAGCAGCCTTCCGAAAATGTTGCTAATTCATCAATGTCATTGATCAGTTAGGCGATGTGGCTGAATCAGCTACGTACGGCCCAAAGCTGCTTGGCGCTATTTTCCCATCGGGGTGATATCCGATTGTGTCCCATTTACCGGTGCGCTTCGAATCCCAATAGGAGATGTTCCAATTGCCGTCGCGGTGAAGGCTAAGGATGACGCCGTCTGGCATGTCCGTCTCGCTCGTAGTGACAAGAATATAGATCGGCCGCGTTTGATCGTCAGGCACAACCAAGGTCAAGTCAGGCTTGCCGTGGCACTGGATGTCGGTCTGTCGAATCGACGCGCTATTGTCGGAGTTTCGGCCCTCAAAAAGTACCTGAGGCTTGCAGTCTGGCGTAGTCGATGCGATTTTCGCCACCCTATTGCCGTGTCGGTGGGTGAACTCCAAAATCTCGTCGCTGCCTACTGCGAAATTCAATCCCTCGCCGGTATCTTTGAACGCATTAACGCCAATAAGCGCCCCCGTCGAATTTAGGAGCGGGCCACCAGAGTTGCCGGGGTTGATCGGCGTCTGGGTCTGAATGACATCTGCTGTGTGGGCGAGGCCATCTTCTGCCGTCCACTGATAGGCGCGTCGGATCTGGCTTACATAGCCCTTCGTATAGGTCCAAGTCTCGCCAGTCGGGTGCCCTATGGCGTGTACGTCATCGCCAACGCTGACCTTGCTGAAGTCGCCCAGAGAAAGCGGCGCCGCAATGTTGGCTATGGGTTGTTCTAATTTCAGCAGCGCAAGATCCGAAACTTGGTCCGTCTTGATGACATCAGCTATGAGCGCCGAGTTGGGATCAGGCTTCGCCCCTTCTTCGGCAGGTTTGGGGATAATCCCCACCTTCGAATATCCTGCGACGACGTGATAGCAGGTCAAGATCGTTCCATCTGATGATATGAACGAGCCAGATCCCAGACCTTCTTTCGTGAAGACGATGACCACGGAGCGAGAGAAACGCCGGTATATCTCCGCATCCGACGCTCCTCGTGTTGCCAGCGTTTCGTTTGGAGATAGCCTAGCTAGCGCACGTCCGGCCACGACGCCATCGATTGATCGGGCCGTGAACTCAGAATCACCGAATCGGCCGGAGTCGAATGCTTGGGCGTGGCCCGGTTTGGGCATTTGTGGAATACTCGGCGGCGCACTCGATGCTTGGGCTTGGGGCCAGATGAATAAAAACATCGCCACTGTTGCGGCAGTACAAGAAATCCACCGACTCATTGCTGGCCCCCTCGTCCATGTCACAGCGACAGCTCGACGGCTTGCCAGACTGGTACTCTATTCTATCGCTCTCGCATATGCGCAACAAGCCCACGCTACCCCTACAGTCGATGACACAATTCACGCCTATCTGGCGGGCGATATCACATTAGCAGTCGAGGATCTCCAGCAACAGATCACCAGCGGCAACGACACCGTCGACAACAAGATCAACGCACGGCTGTTCCTGGCACAAATCTGCAGCGAGCTAAACGACTTCAGGTGCGAGTTCGACAACAACACAGAGTTCCTGAAACTCCTGGAGAAAATCGATGATGCAGCCAAACGAACGCAGTATTTTCTTCAAATCGACCCTTCCTTCACCGAGCAGTTCGTTCTAACGCCGGGATATTCGGGACAAGATATTCCGAAGTTATTGGACATCCAAAACCACGCGTTCGTGGGCGCGTTCCAATCAGACAAATACCTCCTGCTCCAGGCCAGCTCGGTGATCTACCATGTTCAGAACGAAGATTTTGTGGGAGCGCGGCAGGCGGTATCCCGACTTGTCGCCAGAGCCATTGTGTTACCTCGCGACGACTATGAGTTTCCACGCTATCTGGTTGAGATAGTTCGGGACCTCTATTTGGTAGGAGACGGCTATCACGCGTTTCTATTCGCGCAGAAATTCGACAACTACATTCGTTCAACGCTTCCCGCAAACAATCCCACCCATGTATTCTATCTTGAGCTTACCGCCGAACTCGAAGCCAACGTTGGCAATCCGCTGCTTTTTGCTGACGGAAAGGCGCGGCTTGCTGCGGCAGAATCACAAATTCGGACCATGCGTGTCGGGGCGCCCTGGCGTGACGCCGCACTTGCGAAGGTTATGCTAGCTCAAGCTGAGTTGGCCATTCTGAGTGGCGATCTTCGCAGTGCGCTCGCGTATCAAAATCAGAATCCACTCGCGCAGACGCGGGCGACGATTCAACAGTCCGGAAAATTTGGCTCGGATACGGAGTTCGTATTCTCGCTTGTAGATCTATTTTTGAGTCGCATTTCGGGTTCGGCAATTGACGTTCATTGGGCGCCTCTCTTGTCCAAGCCCCTCTTGTGGGAGACCGGTCACAAGTACGATGAGTATTTCCGGATGCAACGGGAATTTGGCCTCGCGCTAGCCAATTGGAACGCCGATAGGAGCGCGAGTGATGCGATGTTGGAGCGCGCGGCGTTTGACAATTTGGCCCAATTCGAGCGCTCGCTATTCTCGCAGACCCACGCATTTCCGGTTCCGAATTACGTCTCCCGAATAATTTTCGGGATGGAGCTCGGCTACCTTTCGCACAAATCAAACCTCTCACCCGTAGAGAAGGACTTTGCTGTCCGCGCGATCGATGTATTGCAGAGAAACATTCTTCACAGTCGTGGAGACGCTCTGTATCTATTGTCGTCCATGAAGTCTGAGAAGCAGCGGCGTCTCGCCCACAGCTGGCTACTTCTCGCAGATCGGCGCGCCGAGTTGGAGCTGAGTGGCCTGTCGGATCACGTGCAGGCATTCATAGCGGCAACCCGAGAAAAAAAGGCAACGGGAAAGGTGCCGACGGAGGATGATACGGGGCCAAACACCGCCCGCAATGAGCTTGTTGAATTGGACCATGAGATTTCGGCACTTGCCAGCGCAATAAACGAGGCTGGCGATATCCAATCAGCCGCTGACCTCCCCACCAGCGGGCTGGTGCAGTCACTCCTGGTTCCGGATGAAGCACTGATCACCGAAAGCGTCTTTTTTGGCCTAAGCTACAAGCTGTGCGTGGGACCTAGCGGAAACTTCAGGCTGCTAGCCTCGCCCATACCCTCCACACTTCTGCCTGACTTGAAAATCCTCCGGGCTTCATACAGTGCGAGCTACGCGCCATCGGCGTTGCTCGACTCTCAATATCCTGTAGAGGCGGCGATGCGGATTCGAGACTTCGTGCTCGGAGGCCTGGAGGATTGCGTAGGGCCCGCTGATCGCATGATCTACAACCCGATCGTTGACCTTGCCGATATCCCGCTTGGTGCTCTTCTTGCCACTACGCCGCCTCGCGAAGGCGAGGTGTTTGACTTATCGCGTGCAGACTGGCTGATCAAAAAATATGTGATTTCAAATGCGTCGTCTGTCGAAGAGTTTGTCGCGAGCCGTCGGTTGAGCGCCGTTGCTGGCGGGGAACTACCGTTCCTCGGCGTTGGCGACCCGGCCCTCGACGAAACTGTGAGCCAAGGCAAAACCGGCGGCCAAATCTTGGCCAGTCGAGGTGTCAGTTCGGCTGGAGGGCAGCTTCGCGAATTGCCCGAGCTACCGGAGACCGGCGTCGAATTGAAGGAGGTTGCAGCGTTGATCCAAGGTTCGTCTCTGTTGCTCCGCCACGACGCAACAGAGGATCGCCTGACGCGCGAACCACTCGGTCATTTCGACGTGATTGATTTCGCGACTCATGGATTGGTGACGGGTGACATATCGGGCATCACAGAGCCCGGATTGGTGCTGACGCCGACCCCGGAAACCGAGACCACCACACCTGATAATGGCTTTCTATCGTCGACCAAAATCTCGGAATTTGAATTGCGAGCGCGGCTGGTGGTTCTTTCAGCATGTAATACCGCGAATTTTGAAGTCGATCAGTTCGTTGGGAGTATTCGCAGCCTGAGCGCCGCGCTGGCTCAATCCGGCGTTCCCACAGTCATCGCCTCGCTTTGGCCCGTCTCCAGCCAAGCCAGCCAACACATCATGACTGATTTTTTCGGCCAGCTCGAGCGCGGCAAAGATCGCACAGTTGCCGGAGCCTTTACAAATGGCGTCCGTGAATTCCTCGCTACCGTCGCCTCGCCGGAGTACTCGCATCCGCGATTTTGGGCGCCGTTTGCCGTCTACGGTGATGGGGATGAGACCTTTGAGCAGAAACGTCAAGCGATGGGAAGGTTGCTCGAATTCGACTCGACCGGAGGGCGAGGTGAGATCGGTTCCCTGGAACGTCTCAGTGAATCCACTCTCTTGGATTCGAGGTCCGGCGACTGGACGGGGAAAAGGTTTGCGTCCTTGGTGGAGGCGCGCACACCAAGTGGTGGAATCAAGTGGCAAGTCAAAGATAACGGAATTGGCACTGGGCAACTGGTCGTTGGGAAATCCGATATCTTGGTAGCGGGCTATGTTTCCACTTCTGACACCTATGTCACGCAACCGCTCATTAGGAGCTTCGCTCCAACCGGCACACTCCTCTGGAGGTACAACATAGTCGAGGAACCGTCGCTGGCTTTTGTCACAGACATGGATGTATCGCCAGCAGGAGACCTCTGGCTGGTAGTGGATGCGGAAAAATACGTAGACAAAGAGCTCAAGTCCTCATGGCTTGATATACTTGTTCTCGATCAAGGTGGACACCTCAAGCATTCATGGAAAATTCAGGTGCCGTTGAATCAATTTGCCGTCGAGTCGCCGACATTGGCAATCACGCACTCGGGTACATTGGTATTTATGCCCACGGGAGCGCACGCAACTACGCTACCAAATGACGATTTTGGTCAGCCCGGCGTCTGCCTCGGAGATGATGGTGCGATCGTCTATCGGCTCACCGGGGAAACAACCACTGCGGCAAAGGTGGGATTTCTGGAAGGCGTAGTCGTTCGCCATGCCAAACAGATCGGCGAACACCTGTTCATCGCCGGATTCAAGATCGCCAAATGCGCCGCTGACGGTGAGCCGTACTTCGGAGTTGTTAAAAGCACACTCCACGCGCCCAGCGTTGCCGTGAATGAGTTATACGTCGAACGCGGCCTACTCGGGGGAGAATTTACCGGCTTCGTATCGCGGAACGGAGAACTCGTGCTCAATGGCAATGTCAGCAACCGTGTTTCCGAACTAGACATTACCCAGGACCTGTCGAAGCTCTCCTACGCAACCTATTCGGGGTTGAGCAGCAAGCGTATTGACAGCTTTCTTGTCGAACTTAATCCGGCTCATCCTCAGGCGCAGGCCAAAATACACTTCATTGATGCTGGCTCCAATGTGTTTTTGAATGGAGTTGTTGCAGATGGCAACGATCTCGTGCTGGCCGGCAGTGTTGGATTTCAGGCGCTATGGGCGCGTTATGCATTGCAGTAGAAGTAGAAAATTCATGACAGGTTTGGCGTTCCTTGCCCGATTGGCGCCACTAGTCAAGGTCAACATTGCCCGCCTTCGATGTCATTCGACGCCACGATATGGGTGACGCCAAACTATCGCGACCCAAGAGGTCTTATATCCGATTGGCTCTTGGTAACCAGTCAGATTGGGTCTGGGTCCCCGAATTCGCGCCAGCAACTAAGCCGATGCACTTTCCACATCGGCGATTTTTCGGAACTCGCCGAGAATCTCTTGATGATGGTTGCTCAAAAACCGGACCACTCGGGCACTGCGCAGAAGCTTTGCCAGGTAACCCTTCGCGAGCACCAGATCGAGGTGATCTGTCCCATAGCTCTGTTCCGCGATCTTGAATTCGCGTTCCAAGTTGGATGCTTCGCGTTCCATGAGAGCGACTTGTTCATCGGTCAAACCCTTCAGTTTTGGACTGTTCGGCTTTACGAGCTGGTCCTTGGGAGTGGCAGCAAGCAGGGCGCGAGCATAGCTACCGGTGAACCGGTTCATGGCGATCATGAGTTCCGCCGCTTCGATCTGCCGGAAGGGTGTCATCTTTCGAAGCTCGGTGAATGCGTTGCCCGCAACGTGTTTGTCCTTAAGTAAGTCAGCTACTTCCGCGCAAATGCCTTCCAGCAGCCGCACCTTATTGCGCAACGTGGTCACGTCGATATTCAAGGCGCTCGCAATGCGTGCCTCCGGCGCGCCCCGTTCGATAGCCTTGAGGATCATTTTGTGCTCTTGAATTATTGCCAGCCGGTTCACGCGCTTGTTGTAGGTGAAGCCCTCATCATCTGTCGAAACGAGGCACGTCACTTCCGTTTCGCCCATGTCCTTGAGCACTTCGACGCGTACGTGGCCATCTAGGAGCAGGAATGACGTCGGATCGTCTCGGCATTTAGCTACGACGGGCGGTTCGATGATGCCGATCTCACGGATGGAGCTGACAATCTGACTGAATTTCCGCGATTTCCTCACGGCTTCCGTAATCGGATGGAGGAGCCTTAGCTTGGCGATTGGAACGCGGACGCTCCTGCGATCAAACCCTATTTCAACGGCATCGGACTGGTCTTTACGTCGAATCATGGAGCGTCCCCGGTTAGCCGCGCGCCGATGTTACTGGGCAATGTCTCCAGCCCCTCGGCCCGCAAAAGAGTTATGAAATGGTCGTCGTTGAACAGGGTGCGCAACGCTTCGATCACAAAGAGCAGCCGCCCTTTGGTGATGTCCGCCTTTCGGACCATGGTTCGTTTCTTCTCGGCATCGTCGCGATACGTTCGCAACAGCCGCTCCACGGAAAGCGGTTTCCTGTTGCGCTCCTTGTCTAAACCTTTTCCGCG
The DNA here is from genome assembly GCA_036490345.1 of Rhizomicrobium sp. Lineage (GTDB taxonomy): Bacteria > Pseudomonadota > Alphaproteobacteria > Micropepsales > Micropepsaceae > Rhizomicrobium. The sequence continues at coordinate 7,161 of DASXEA010000045.1, forward strand.
ACGGTGCCGTTGCGCGATCAGTCGTTTCACGGCTGAGAGCTTGTTTCCTCGAAGCAACTTACGTTCATACGCTTCCTGCAAAACGCGCTGGACCTCGGTGTCGTTCGCCTCAGCGATCTCTACTGCGATACTTACGGGAAGATGCCCGGACTCCACCGCTCGCAAAAGCCTGTGTTCCCCGTTCTCCAAGAGGCGGACAATGCCTCTCACATATTCGAGGGTCAGGCCGGTCTTCGCAGCAATATCGATCTCGTCGTAGCCTCGCCGTTTGAGTCCCTCAATGTCATGCAGGAGATCGATTGCACGATGTTGGCGACGTGCCAGATTTTCGACGAGGCTCATAACCATGCAGTCCTGCGTGGTCGCATCTACGACAATCGCGGGAATGCTGGATTGCTTGAGAGCCCGATAGGCCTCCAATCGCCCTTGACCGCACACGAGATCGTATCGCGGCTCTTCAGAGCCGACCTGTCTCGCCACGGTGATTGGACGCTTGAGGCCGATTGCCGCGATATTGTCAACGATTTCCCTGAACACCTTCGGGTTTCGGACGCGTGGATTGACGACCTCAATTTGGTCGATGGCGATCATCTCAACCACAGGCAATGTTTCGGCATTCATCACGCGATCTCCAGTAGATTCACTCGCTCGGCCAGCTCGAAGAGATAGTCGAGATCGTCGAAGCGATAGCAATCCAACGAAACGCCATTGGCTTCGGCAAGCCGCAATCGCGGCATGCTCATGTCGAGGCTGGGCAAGAGGTAGTAGTCCAGGATATTGGTATTATCTGCGTCCATGCGGATCGCGACTGTGATGTCAGGCAGGAATCCGGAATCAAGATGGATATGCCAACGGCTGGCGCCCGCAATTGTCGTGGAACAACGGGCTATCACTATCGAAAGCGTAAACTCGTCATTCACGCGCAGGAGGCTGTCCGCTGCCGCTTCGATGAGACCTCCGGCGCGCTTGATACCATCAGCGACCGTTCTTGCTACGGAGGGATGTAGCGCTCGCAGCGAGCGGTTGATTTCGACATATCGGTAGTCCCGGTCGGGGGTGTATCCGACCAATTGGTACGCTCGCAGTAGGCTGCCGAAGCGACTCCTGAATGCGCTGCTGGAAGGCAGGCCCTCTGCCTCATCAATGAAAATGCCTGACAATTGCCCGCGTTGTTTGAGAAGATCACCGAGAGCCGCGAGCATTTCCTCATCCGGCATTTTGTAGGATCGCTCAGCGATGATGGCCTGCGCCGCATCGAAGAGCTGCCGATCCACGATTGCGTCGAACGCACCGTTGGAACGAATCCACATATCTGGACGATTCAGAACGTGCTTTCGTTTCAGTTTGAACGACGATCGGTTCCAGACGTTATTGCCGACATATTTTTCGTTGATGAGCACCTGATGGACGGTGCCCTTGGTCCACGGTCGGCGACGGTCCGTCAGGATGCCTCCCGAATTCAGATCGCTTGCGATCTGGCTTTCCGGCCTGCCATCGGTGACGAATGACTTATATATCCACCGAACGGTATCGATCTCGGAACCAGGCCCTGGCACCAGCACAACCCGGTCGGTCTGGATGCTCTTGTGCTGGCCTTCGTCGAGTTGTTCTTTGGCGACGCCCGACTGATCGATCAGTTGGCGACGCAGACCAAATCCTGCCGGGCCGCCCTGCCTGTAACCCAACTCGATCAGTCGGCACTGACCTGCAAATACCTTTGCCGACAGCTCGCGGCTGTACTCACCGGCCATCGCTCGCTTGACGCCCTTGACGATGGTCGAAACCGGGCTGCCGTCGTTCTCGAATTGCTCGGCGCAGTACTGCACGGTGATCCCGGCGCGCTTGCATCGATATTCGTAGTAGGCGCTTTCGTCGGCGTCCTGGAATCGACCCCAGCGGCTAATGTCGTAGACCAGGATCGTCTCAAAATCCGTTTCACCTTCCTCTACGTGTGCGAGCAATTGCTTGAGAGCATCGCGGCCATCAAGGCGCAACCCGCTTTTTCCGGAATCGGCGTAGGTACGGACGATTTCCATTCCCCGGCGAGCGGCGTAGCTGCGAATGGCCTCTGACTGGTTCTCGGTCGAGTACTTTTGATGTTCCGTGGACATCCGCACGTATTCAGCCGCTCGGCCCAAAGGCCGCGCCGCCGACGCTGGCGCGCCGGACTGCCGTTCATGTGCTGACAATCCAAGTTCCATCGCGTTCGTCCGTAAAGGGTGAACCGTACCCAGGGAATTCTTTCTCCAGTCTAACTGCGGAGAAAGGCCGGATGCGTCCGAAGATGGGTAACGAAATTCCAAAGATGGGTAATTCGTTGCCCATTGCGGCCGTAAACGGTGCCGGGTTGTCCTATGAACAGACGATAGCAGCGGCGTTGCGGCAGGAGCTGGGCGGAACGAACAAGGCCATCAAGACGCTCGTCCGGTGGACCGGCGCCCATGACCGTACCGTCAAGAACTGGCTGTCCGGCTCTGCCGGGCCGAGCGGCACTCATCTCATCCGTTTGATGCGCTCTTCGGACATCGTCTTCGACGCTGTCCTGAAGTTGGCCGGGCGCGATAGGGATATGGCTTCCGGACAAATCGCTGAAGCGGGCGAACTTTTGAAACGCGCGGTGCGTTTGCTGGAACGCTTGCCCTAATCCGCCTGCTATTGCTGATGGATGGCCGCGCCCCGCTATTTGAGCGGCAACCGGTTGCCGACGTCTATAGCCGACTGAATGACGATTCGAAGCTCAGCCGCATGCCTTTGGGCGATTTTCATATACTGCTCGATAGCTTGAAGGTTGTCCCAATGGGCATCCCATTGCTCCGCACCCGCGAGTTCGCGGAGTGACAATGGTTTCACATTTCCCCACTGCTCAAAGCGCTCCAGCCGTGCGATGCGTTCCTGCAGGTCGATGACGCGCCTTGTTCTTGGCGATCCGCGCGCTGAACTCTCCATCCATTTCCGCCACTCGCTCGCGCCTTTCGATTGATTGCACGGGCCACATGACGGCACAAGATTGCGAATTTCGTCTATGAAACCGGTTGGTCGCTTGCCGCGCACCATTGGCCGGAGATGATCCCAGTCGGTCGCTGACGTTCCGCAATAAACGCAAACGCGTTTGTCCTGTGTCATTCCTAGAACGAATAGCGCCTCGTCAATTTCGGCCGGCGTAGGCACAACGCGGGGAATTATGGCTTGAACAAAGCTGTTGGTGACAGACGACGTCCGGCTCGTAATTGTTAGCGGCTTGCGGAATGCCATCCGTGTTCACCCTGGATCTCAGGTCCATCTTCTGTGTACGGGCGCCGCGTGGGGTGCGCCCGAGACTGTTCAGGCTCGGCTCAGGGGGAGGGCTTTCCCCCTAATGCTATCGTTCGAAAAGAGCATTCACGATCCCAATACGAAGATCGTCTCGGGCGGTTTGCCCCCGAAGAGCTTTTCCTCGCGCTTTTTTTTCCAGTGTTTGATCCGCTCTTCGCTGAGATCGTTGAGGCTCTCGCCGAAGGCCTTCCATGGATGACCTGTGGGCCCGATGTCGCGATCCAGCGTGAAGCGTCCGTCGCCGATTTCGCCGAAGAGAATGCCGGCTTGCCAGAAGGTGATCGCATCCTCGGTGGTCCGCAGGATCGTGAACCAATGCTCCGCATAGCCGTGGCGCGCCAGTGCATAGCTCGCGGCCGCGTGAGCGCGTCCGACAATGCCGTGCTTGTCGCCAAAGCGATCGAGAATGGACCACGTCCAATCGCGATCGGTGGAGAACCCGCACACCATCAAGGCCCGTGCCGTCCAGGATGGTTCCGGACGCGCGAGACGATCGTGCACATAGGACTTCAGCAATTCGCCCTTGCCGCCACGCAGGGCTGCCAGCACTTCGGCCGAGATCGCGTGGTCGTTAGTGGTGCGATCCAGGCGCTCAAACAGAAACGCGTCGAGTTCGGGGCTGCTCGGCGCAGACCACATGCAGACGGCATCATAAGAAAGCGCGGCCGTGCCGACCAGGAGGCGGATATGCGGTTCGCTCTTCCCCAGTCTCCGGAATAGCGCGATCGCCAGGGTTGGATTCGTCGCGCAAAGTGCCTTGGTCGTCATCAGGGCGACGTTGTGGACTTGATTGAGCTTGCGGTCCGGCAAGTCCACAAACACCTTGCCCCAATCTTCGGCGAAGCCAGGCTCCGCGGCTACAAAGGCGTCGAACGCGCCATCAAGGCGGCCGTCATCGATAATCAGCCGCGCACCGGCCTTGTCCAACGCGCGCTCGAATTCGCGCAACGTCGCGGCGTAGCGGCGATAACGCTCACGCATCGCGCTTTCGGTTTCCGGCAAACGTTCTGCCAGCGTGCGGCCTTGCAAGTTTTCGTGCTTGTCCGCGTAGCGCAACAAGGTCGGCTCGTTGCGGTCATCGCTGAGGTTCCGCTCGACGTCCGGCAAAGCCACATCGACTTGGTAGTCGATCGCCTTAGCAATCGCCAGGCCGAGACGCCCGGCGACCGCGCGGGAGCCTTCGGCGCCCAGCCTGCGCGCCGCCCAGCCGAGAAGGCCCGTGGTGATGCGTGACAAGGCGCTTTCGATTCCGATGATCCCTTGCTCGGCGGCAGTGATGAGCACGCGCGAGCCGTACCAGATTTCAAAATGAGCTTTGGATGCATCGGGCTTGTCGGCGCTCCAGTCGCTTTCGGCGACGGTGCGCACGAGCTCGGGGTCCTCACACTCGGCGACAAGCCCCAGCGCCGCCATGCGCACCATCGCATGCGGCGATTGCAACAAGGGTTTCAATGCCGCGCGGACGCCTTCGGATAGTGGCGTGTCGGTGTGCTGCGCGAAGGTCAAGGCGCGAAATTGCGCGATGTGATCGCCGGTTTGAATCGCGCTCAAGAAGCGCGCCGCGAAGATGTCGGCTGGAACCGCCCTTAGCACATGCGTGATGTCGAGAAGGATATTCTCTTCGGGCGGATAAGCGAGCAGAGCATCAAGCTGAGCTTCGCCGGACAGATGCGGCAGTGCTATCAACAGCGCATATTCGCCGCAAATCCAAAGCTCGCTGTCGCGTTCGGCGCCGGCGCGAGCCCGTGCAGCGCAGTCGGCGCCTTTGGCCAGAAGGCGCTGCACATTGCCCGCCGTCAGCAACGCGCTCTGCGTCTTCAGTAAGGAGAGCGCGAATCGCAATTCCATGCCATCGCGTTGCAACACCCTGTCGGCGAATGTCCGCGTGATCGCGACCGCGGCGTCCGGCTCGAAGCGCGCCACTCCGGCGCGTGCCATTTCGTAGAAATGATCGTCCTGACCTCTCCCGCGTCCGCGCCACAACTGGTCGACATCGAGCGCGCGATAGCGCGCGGCTGTCTGGGTGATGTTGTCCGGCCGTGGCGAGTCCGGATCGCAGGGATCGTTGGCGCAATATTTTTCCACTAGCCGCCAGCCGGCAAATTTGGGACGGTCCGCCCTCAGGATCTCCACCCGGCGCTCCGCATCTTCGGCGTCGTCGGAATGGCCGGTGACGCGAAGGATCGTGACCAGTGCCCATTGTCCAATGGAGGATATCGTTGCGTCGTGGAACAATGCGGCACTTTGCAAGAGCGCCGTGCGCGTTTCAGCCCAATCCCGCCGATTGAGTTCTACGAGATGGCCAAATTCTTCGAACGACGCATGAATGTCACTATTGAGAGATACCGAGAAACTCCAATTCCGCAAGTCATCGGCAAAACTCACAAGCGGCTTGTCGGCTAAGAGCAGAAAGGCCAGGCGGCTTAGCCGGACGTGGTCACTGCGTTCTTCGCGGGTCAAGCCCGCGAGCAGAGCGCTTTCCGCCGGCGACAAGCCCGCGATCCGCGCATCAAGCTCCGCCTGTTTCTCTTCGCGTTCCTGCATGATAGCCTTCGCATCGGTCCCGACACGATGCTGCATCATGCGGCGCACCGGCGCGAGCGAGTAGTAGGAAAGCCAGCGTCGGATGGCAGCCGAGATCACGGCCCATGCGGTCTGATCGATGCTTGCATTGGCGAGGGCCGCTTCCAGCCAATTTAGATTGTTGATGGTGCGGCCCGTCTGGGCGTTGACTTCCATCGCGGTCAGATAGGCGTGCGGCGCGTGGCGAGCGAGCGCGCTGAACTCCTCGAACAATTTGCCATCGAGATTTTGCAGTCGCACGAAAGCAGCAACCAGGGCAGCCGTGACGGGTTCTGGACAATGCCGATCCAGCGCCGCGGCGAGAATCGCCGCCAGAACGATATCGGCAGTCCGGTCCAATGCGGCGATGGGATCGAGGATGGCGGTGAGCGCCACTTCGACATCGGCGTGATTGCGATGGGCGCGCTGCAAAGCGCCGACAAGCGCCAAGCCGAGTGCGAGCGGCAAGCCGTCTTCCTTGAGCGCGTAATGCGCGGTGTCGCCCGCGTCGATTTCGAAGAAGCGCCCTTCCGCAGCGGCCAGCAATCGCTCGCGAAGGGAATCGCTCGCGGCGTCACGCTCGAAACGGGTTAGATCATCTGTCTCCGCTGCTGAAAGGCGCCGGATGATGTTGTCGGCGTGCTGGCGCAGATGTTGCACGAATTCGCCGACACTGGGCGCGTTTGTCACATCGCGCGCGTGCTTGCGGATATATTCGAAGAGAAGACGGCTGACGCTGAGCTCTGCCAAACCCTCGATCTGTTGGCGGTTCAAGAGGTCGAGCGCGACGCTAAAGATACGCGGATTGCGCAGCGAGCGGGTGACCGGCGGCGTGAGATGGGCGACCGAGGTCCCGAGCGGGGTGAGCAGCGTGTTCAGCTCCTGATCGTTCCACTCGGGAACCGCGATCTGGTCGGTGGTGGCGATGAGTTGACCTTGGATGCGATCCTGAAAGAACATCTCGCGGCAACTGATCACAAGCCGGCCGTGCATCTCGAGCGCGCAACGCTCAAGCGATTCCAAAAAACGTCGCCAATCGAGCTGCGAACGCTGATTAATGCCATCGACAAAGATGACGACGTTGGGATGCGCCGGGCGCGGGCTCGCGGCCCATTGTTTGAAGATGCGGCGCCAGCGGACGGTCGTCGCCGCGTCTGTTGTTTGCCCGGTCTGGGCGATGAGTTTGGCAAGAACGAGATCGCGAACCTCTTCGGGCGCGAGCCCACGAATGTCTTCCGGGATGAGCACGATAGTGAGAGGCTTGTCGGCCCAGCCGAGCCAGGTCTGCGCAAACAGCCAGGACTTTCCGTTGCCGTCTGAGCCGAGAAGAAACAGAATCTTGTCCGAAGCCGATTGCAGCAGATGGTCCGAAATGCGTTGACGCAGTGTTGGTCGATCGAGCACGTTGCGCACCGCCGGATCGCCAGGAGCGAGCGCCTGACCGAACGCCGCCCGCGCGGCCGCCGTGTTGGAAAACTGCGCGTTGAGCCAATCGGTGTTGGCCTTGCGGGCGAGTACAACGGCTGTGCTCGGTGCGCGGATCGCTTCAGCGATCTTGGTGGCGATGCCGGCGAACAGCGTGTCATGGTTAAGCGCAGCAAGTGCTGAGCGAATCGCCGCCGCATTGATTCCGCCTTCGACGTTCGCGGACAGAAAATCAAGCGTTGCTTCCGGCTCCAGTGCCAAGAGCACGGCGAGCGGCGGCAGCGCATTGTCCGGCCAATCCAAGATCAACGTTCCGATGCCTAGTCGCTCTCCCAAGTTGCGTAGGTCGGATGCGTCCTGTGCGGCCACTTCGTTGGTCGCGCCCAAGATCCAGAGATCGCAGCCGCCGCGATCGTCCAAGGCGAGATCCGCCAGTTTGGACATCAAAGCCGGCTTGGGAATATCTCCGGCATAGAGCTTGGCTTCGAATAGGACTGCGCCGTGATCAAGCGCGCTCTGTCCGTCCCGGCCGCGCTGGGAGCCGGACTTGGATAACCGGAATGGCGTGCTTGCGACGCTTGACAGCAAGGCCGCAAGCAGCCCCTCAAAGCCGGACGCGCCGACGGCGTCCAGCCGATGCAACACGCCTTTCAGAGTAGCCAGATGCGCATCGAGCTTAGACATCGTCGAAAGCCTCCCCGTCCTTGCGGGCGAATTCGATACTGTGCTCGGAGTGCGCGCGAAGCATGTCGTAGAGCTCGAAAGCTGGTGACAGGCGCGGTAGACGAGCGAGCAACGCCACCGCTTTGTCACGGCATTCGACATCGCGCGGAAAGGGCTCGCCCGGCGTGCCGCTGCGAACGCCCGATATGGTTGCCCGATAAAGCGCGTCGAGGGCCTTGCGGCGGACCGGATCACCGGCGTCATCGCAGAGTTCGAGGAAGCTCACCACCAATTTATGGTGATCGAACACGAAGTCTTCATCGGCGTGGGCGAGAACGCTGGCAATCCAGCGCAGGCCCCGCGCGTCCGCCGTCGTCATCTTGGCGGCGAGGAAGTCGAGCACCGTGTCGTCGAGCGGCAAGAACAAGCCTTCAAACAGTGCCGACGCATGATGCTCGAAACGCCAATCGCCAGGATCGTGGGCGACCATCCACTGCCAAACGGACTTCAGCACCGCTCGGTAGTGCTGCGACTGCTTGAAGCGGAGGCGCTCATGCACCCAAGGGCCGTAATTGATTGGCCGCGAGCGCGAAAACGTATCGTCCGACGCGGTCGCCGCGTTTACGCGGTCGAGAAAAAACTTCACGGTCTCTTGCGGAAAATGCTCCGACAAATGCGCCAGCAGCGTTTCGATCCAATAGCCGGTGAGCTCCGGGATCGGCGTCAACTCGCGCAGGAGAAAGTGCACGTCGTTCTCGTCCAGCACTGCGAGCATGTCGTGATAGAGGCCATGCAGCATCATGAAAGCATGATCCGCGACATGGGCGCCGATCTTCAGGTTGGCGTGGCGTAACAGATCGATCGCAACGCGCGAATTCTTTTGCGCCAGGGTGCTGAGGACACCCAACCCGCTCAATACCACATCGGCATTGTCCGAAGACAGCACGCGCTTGATGATCTCGGCATCCGCTGGTGCCAGCGCGCCGTCCGGCATCGGCGGGTTATTAAAGGCACGGCCCACGGCGCGCTGCATGGCTGCCGTACCGCTATCCAGAAATTGACGTGCATAGCGGCGCGCGGCGTCTGGCACAGCATGGAGAACCTGCACCAATGCGGCGTCGAGATAGCGGGTGAGGCGGCTCTCCTCTCCCGATGCGGTCGCCTCCACGATCCGTTGTGCGAGATCGACGCGTTTGCGCAAGACTTCGTGGACCAGCACATGGCTGGAATTATCCTTGGCCAGTCCGGCTTCTTCGGTGAGCGCGAGATCGTCTTCCAGCAGGCGTTTGAGCGCTGCCGGCTTGGGATGGGCTGCGGAGAGATCGGCGACCAGATCGCCAACCCATTTGTTGAGCCGGCTTTGCCAGGTGTTGGCATCCATGCGTCCGAGAAATACGCGGCCGAAACCGTCGGACAATGCCGCGAGCAGCCGAAATTCCAGATTTGTCGGCAGGCTCTCCAACAGCGCGTTGGCCGCCTTGCCGGTTTCGCCGCCCGCATAATGGGCGTGCCATGCGACCGCATGGGCCAAGGCCACCGCGACAACCGGATCGGGCTTGCGCGCCTGCACGAGCTTGCGCAGACGCCCGAGCGTGCTGGCAAACTCCTCGGTGTATTGCGCGCGCAATTCCTCGGACAGACGCCCACCAAACGAGACCATGGGGTAGCGCAAGGCAGATTCGATGAACGCCGCTGCGCGTCCCGCGGCGCGCAACGACGGGCCTGTAAGCAAGGTGATCGCACGCGCGACGACCATCGCGCGCAAATCCTCGACCACGGCATAATTCACGGTGAAGGGCGCGAACGTGATGGTGCGGTTATCGCCCTTGGTCGTGTAGCCCTCGCCGCTGAGGATGCCTTTGAGGAAATCGAAGGGCGAATAGAGCGTGTCGAACGCGTCGTCACCATCGAGCAAGCCCAGACCGAATGTCACGACTTCTTTGTTGAACGCGATGGGTTTGGCCGGCTCGACCTCACACAACTCCTTCAGCGTGCGCATTGCGTGGCTGGGAAAGCGGCCCTGCTCGCGGTCGTCGGCGCGGCCGATCTCCCAAAGGAGCTGGCAGGCTTCAACGAGATAATCGAGATGATAGGCGGTGTTGCGGATGATCTTGACCAGATCATCATGGCGAATTCCGGCGCGCCATTGGCGGGTGACAAAATCGAGGGCCTGGCGCGGCTGATAGATGGCCGCCGCGGCGGCCGCTTCCAATCCGGAATCGTGATAGCCGCCTGTGACTTTGAGCGCGCGCCACAGATGCGTGACGAGATGGCGCTTTGCGGGGTCGCCGCTGGTGCGCCGCCAATCGAGGCGACCGAGATTGACCAGCACATGGCCCAACAACGGCGGGACGGCCATCTCGAAGACCTGATCGGCGAAACTGTCGAGACGCTCATCCGCGCCGATGCAGGACCGCTCGATGATATAGTCGCCCAACAGGTCGGGCATCAGGCGGTATTGCGTACCACGGCGAAACACGATGCCGCCGTCGATGAGCATGCGCAGCGTCGCGGACACCTTATCCCGCGACTCCTGTGCCAACGTTGTCGCCATGTCCAGGAACATCGGATCGTCGATCGCAAAGGGTTGCACCAGCGAGATCAACTTCAGGATGTCGGTGAACATCTTCTGTTCGCCGGGCGGCGCCAGCGCGCCCGTGATGATCTCCGCAAATTTGCCCAGAATCGTGTCCTGAAACGCCCCTGCGTTCTGGGCCAGGGTGACAGGCAGTTTCTGCTCGACCGCAATGCGGCCGGCGAGCACGGTCACGAGCGGACAATCGCGGGTCGCGCGCGCGATCGGTTCAGCAAATTCCGGCGCGCCGCCGAAGCGTTCCAGAACATCGCGCGCGAGGTTGATCGTGTCGTCGAGGCTTAGACGCGGAAGGACGACTTCTTCGATGGCGCCGCCGCGGGCGAAGATTCCGGCCTGGCCGCGCAGTCGCTCGCGCGCATAGGGACGCGCCGACAGAAGGATGCGAATGTTGCGCGCGGGATGCGCCGCATAGGCGAACAGACCGCCAAGATCGCTCCGATCATGCGCATCGTCGACGATCACGGTCTGCGGACCGGGGCCGAGCATCTCCAGGGCCTGGCCGGAGAGTGTTTCGGACGGAGACAGAAAGAGCGGTAGACGTGGCTCGCGCGTTGCGAGCGCGGTCACGATGGATTTGAGAATACGGGATTTGCCGCTACCGCCGGCGCCCAGAAGAAGCACGATGCGCGTGTTGTCATCGTGCAAGCCGTTCACGATTGTTGCGACCTCGTCGGTGCGGCCGACAAGAGCCCAGTCGTGGCTGAAGGTGGCGCGCCGTCCCGCGAACGGTGCGAAAAATTCCTCGGGCGTCTGCCAAGGACCCGGATTGGGTTCGCCCAGAAGCGCATAACGCTGCCCCGGAAAATATTTATCGACGAGCACGCGGCGCTGTGTGGCCGACAGGTCCTGGCGGACGAGGCGGGCGATGTCGTCTTTGTCCCACAACGTCCAATCGGGAAAGGCGCGCAGTTCTTCCGCGGTTTGGGGGCTGGCGGGACGGCTGAGTACAAGATATTTGTGGTCGGCAGGCGCCGTGTGGGCCGCAACTGCGGCTCGCACATCGGCGGGACCGAAACGGGTCACGCGCTTGCACTGATAACTCAAGCGGCGGCCGTCGGCGAGAATGCAGAGAATATCGGTGCCATCCTGATCCTGACCAGTCTTGCCGACCGGGCCGATATCCTGGGCATCGGCATGAAGACCGCGCACAAGATCTTCGGTGAAGCGTTGAAAGGACTCCGGCGAGAGCGCGTCCACCGGCAACGGCTGGTCGTGGCTGACCGTAACGGTTGCCGGCAGGATTTCGGTGGCGGCGCCATGGCCGACGGCGGCGCGCAAAATCTCTTCCCTCATACCCAAGGCCGCTGACAAAGCGCCGAGTTGTTTCGGCCGCGGGCGGGATCTGCCGGCTTCCCAACGGCTGATATTCTGCTGGGTGGTGCCGACGAGTCGGGCCAAGTCGCCCTGTTCCAGACCCTTGAGTTTGCGGGCGTCGGTAACGATCTTGCCAAACTTTTCATAGTGTGCGATCTTCATCCACACAACTTAGAATGCGTGCGGACTTCGGTCAATGGATTTCGCCCTCGACAGTGTGAGCAGGTTGATCTTGCATCAGATGAGGCCTACTTTTGCCTCACATGATGCGGAGTATCCCATGACCTATGCCGCCGTTGCCGTCGCTGATCTTCTTGGCGTCAAACCGAAGAACCAAGAGAGCCCCCTGACGCTCGCCTATTCGGTGGAGAAAGGACTTCCGGTGTCGGCGCTCGACGCCTTTGCCAACCATGTCTGCCCGCATAATGTGCGCGGATTCTCCTATCGCGTGGTAGCGAAACCGACGCTGGAACGCCGTCGCCGTCAGAAGAAGCCGCTTACCACCGACGAAAGCGACCGCCTGGCACGCATCGCCAAAGTGTTCGCATTTGGCCTCGACATCTTCCGCGACGAAGCCAAGGTGCGAAGCTTCCTCGAGCGGCCGCATCCGATGCTGGATAACAAGCCGCCACTGGAAGTCGCACTGGCTACCGGTCCCGGTGCCGATGCGGTGATCAATGTCTTGGGCCGTGCCGCCTATAGCGGAGGCGTATGAGCGTCCAGAAGACCGACCGTGTCCTCACCTGTTATCGCATCGGCGATCCGGACGGCGCGTTTCCGATCTACGACGCCGAGGGCGCACGGCTTTATCCCGGCCGCTGGAACACGCAAAACTCACCCATCATCTACACGTCCGAGCATTACTCAACGGCGATGCTGGAGAAGTTGGTGCATGCCAATCTCGTGCTGCCGGCGAATCAGCACTTCATCGCCATCACCATTCCGAACGGCACGAGCTACGAGGTCTTCCAGACGGCAGCGCATCCGGGCTGGGATTCGAAGAACGAATCCATCTGCAAGGCCTTTGCCCAAGCCTGGTATGATGGGCAGCGTTCGGCGCTTCTGATGGTGCCGTCGATTCCGGCGCGGGTCGAACGCAATATCCTGATCAATCCCGCGCATGCGGACGCGAGCCATATCACGCATACGATGCCTGAACCGGTATGGTGGGACGCCCGGCTCTACCACGCGGCCTAACGGCCGGTTCACGATCAGTCAGGTGCAGCCTATCGCCGACGTGTCTTGGCGACCGCCGGCGGGCCGTCAGCCTTGGGCTTGGTGCCGGATGATTCGGACAACAGATCGGCCGGCCGGACTTTCAAAGCCGGGTTTGCCTCTGCGCTCGTTATTACAGAATGGCGCGCATAGCCGGCCCTAACGCGAATGCCCACAACAGCATGCCTGCGAGCACCCCACCAGAAAACGTACACAGAAGCCATTGACGCTGAACACCTGCGGTCCGCACGGAGCGTAGAGTGGCGCCCATGTCGCGCGCCACGGCCTGCAACTGCGCATAGATCTTTGCAAGCGCTTCCCTGTCTTCGCGCCGGGCTGGCCCTCCCGTCTGCTCGATGGTGCGCGCCCAGTCCGACGCCGTCGCTTGTAAGATGGGAAGCTCGGCAATGGCCTTGAGTTTTCTTGCCGAGAACACTGAGGCTTGCTGGATTTGCGCGAGCGTCTCGCTGTAATCGGGTATCTCGATCGAGGCGCGTTCCGCCGCAAGCCCGGCCAATGCGCGGCGCATGAGCGCCACCTCTTCGCGCAGCGCTTCGAAGGCAAGCGCAGCAGGATCGGCGCTTGGCTCGGGTTCTGTCAGATTTGGCAATTCGGCCATGCCTGTATCCTTCAGATGCTCAATCCGCGGCTGCGGTTGACGCTCAGATAGTCGAGTAGGCTGTGCTGAATGCCTCGCCCCATATCGGCGGATATGCCCAGCTCGCGCTTACGATTGTGCAGGACCGATTCGAGCTGCGGATCGCGATGGAGACTTTTCGCCATGTCGCCCATGCTGTTCCGCAGCTTGCGTTCGCTCTGCCAATCTCCGCTCTGCTCGACGGAGCGACGTTGGCGCTCCAGGTTCTGCCAGTTCGTCACAAAGCGATCTGCGCGGCGCTCGGGGTTGGTGCGGATTTCCGCTTCGACTTGCATCGCGCGGATAGCTGCGCGCGTGCGTCCTGTTGCGGCCTCCCCTGTCAAAGCGGGATCGCGCGCGAGCGCGCTGGCGAGGTCCTGCGAGGAATGGGGCTTGATCACATCGAGGGCCGCTTGGGCGCGCTCCTGCGCTTGGATCTGGTGCGGCAGGACGGGAAGCTTGAGCTCTTGCATCTTCGCGATGTCCAGAGCACTTCGCGCATAGCGGCGCACGGCCTGGTGCAAATTATTGTCTGCTCCTTGCGGCGCGACGTTCGTTATCGCGGGCTCTCTTGAAACCGTGCTCGGCCGGAAAGAGGAAAAGATGCTCCGCTCTTTGGCGCCAGGCTCCAGCGTGCGGTGGCGCGGCTGTTGCAACGGCCCGCTCTTGAAATCCGACGCTTGCTCCCCGCGTACGTAATCGCTGGCCATGTCCTTGGAGCGGTCGCGGGTGAGAGTACGGGTAAGCTTTGCGTCGTCGGCAAAGTCGTCGCGGCCGTAATGAAGAGCGACAGCCTCGCGATGGCGCGAGAGTGCCACGTAGGCGGCATGACGATCGAGACCCGGTGTCGCGAGCACCTGGACGCGATCAACCGTTACACCTTGCGCTTTGTGCATGGTGGCGGCGTAGCCGTGATCGAGATGGGCGTAGTCCTTGAGCTCGAACGCAATTGTGCGGCCGCTATCGAGGCGGACTTGCATTGATTGCGAGTCTACGCGTTCCAGGGTGCCGAGCGAGCCGTTCTTGATCGAAAGCCCGCGCTCGTTCTTGAGGAACATGACGCGGTCGCCGGGCGCAATATCCCGTGAACCGCGCTCGAGTTTGACTTGAACATCCTCTCCGAGCTTCTCGCGCTCGCGCAGCTTGGCACGGGCAAGCATGTTGAGCGCCCGCACCTCGTCATTGGTGTGGGTGAGAATGATGCTGGTCTTGCCCGGCGCCTGGCTGCGGTCTTGATCCCAGCCCTCAATCAGGTTCGCGCGAGCGTGTTCACGGGATTCTGCGGCATGGACCATGCCGTGTTCGCGGTAGGCTTCGAGCGCATCGCTGGTGCGGCCGGTGGCAAGGTCGCGTGTGGCGTTCTGCTGCCATGCCTCGCGTTGACGGCGGATTTCGGTGATCTCGACATGGGGTGAACGCTCGGTGAGAGAGCGGAAGGCCGCGCCAGCCTCGATGGCCTGAAGCTGCTCGGGATCGCCGACGAGGACTACCTTGGCGCCCCGCCGTTCGGCTTCACTGATAACCCGCTCCAATTGGCGCGAGCCGATCATCCCGGCTTCGTCGATGATGAGCACGTCCTGGGCGGTGAGAATCTCCCGTTCCTGCGACCATTGATGCTCCAGGCTTGCAATGGTGCGCGAGGCGATCCCGGAGCCCGCCTCAAGGTTCTCGGCTGCGATGCCGGACAGCGCAATACCGCTCACGCGATAGCCTGAGCTCTCCCAGGCTTCGCGCGCCACGCCCAGCAACGCGGATTTGCCAGCGCCGGCATAGCCGACCACGATTCCAAGGTCGCGGGACTCCGTGACATGCGTGAAAGCCGCGTGCTGCTGCCGTGACAGGACAAGCCCTTCGGCTTCGGCGCGCTCGATAGCTCGTGAAATGTCGCGCTCGCGGACACGGTGATGCTCGCGCTCCGCCATTCGTTCGGCCGCGCGATGAAGCCGCTCCTCGACGGCGATCATCTCGCGGTTGGTGAAGCGCTCCTCACCCCTTCCGTCCCGGCCCAATCGGACCAGCTCGGGCGAGGATTGCACGGCGCCCATGACGGCATTGAACTGGTCCATGCCGTCGGAATGCCGATGCACGAACATGGCGAGGTCCCGATGGGTGAATGTCGCTTGTTGGCGCGTGATGGCGGCGAGCGGGATGGAAGGATTCTTGACGATCCGCTCGCCGTTCTCCCTCGCGATCTCACGGTGCTCATCGAGCCGGTCGGCTTCTAAACCTTCCTCAGCCCGCCCCCGCGCTGCCCGTCCGATCTTGTGCTGCGGCTCAAGCTCGATCCCCTGATCTTCGAACGAGCGGTGGTCGATCCTGGCCTCGATGCCAAGCTCCGCCAGGCGTTCGTTGACGTGCTCCGACCAGCTCGCGCGCCAATGCTCCAGCAACTCCGTGCGATTCCATTCGCGGACTTTCGCGCCGAAGCCCTCTTCGCCCACGCTGCGCATGGTGAGCATGACGTGGGCATGAGGCTTCGCGTCTCCGTCTGGCCCAATGTCCCAATGGACGTTCAAATCGGCGATCATGCCGCGGGCAACGAACTCCCGCCCCACGAAGTTGCGCGCCAGCTCGATCCCTTGCGCCTGGTCAAGCTCCCTCGGGATAGCGAACTCGATCTCGCGGGCGAGCTGCGCGTCCTTCCTCTTCTCGGCCGCCTCGACTGCATTCCACAGGCGCTCGCGTTCCCGAAACTCTTCCGGCACGCCATCGGGCGTCATCACTTCGGAATGGACAACACCGGTCTTATTGGTGAAATCGTGATGGCGGTCGAGCCGCTCGTCATAGAGCCGGGAAGCCGAGCGATAGGCGGCGGAGGCGAGCGCGCTCGATCCGGTGACACGGCCAATGACTTTCGCTGAAAAATGATAGATCGCCATGACGATCTAAATACGCTTCGAAGCGCACGTCGGCACGACGTATAAGCGCGCCCTCACGAAAAAGATTTTCATGAGGGATCGTTCGGTACCACACCGTCTCACGCACAAGAGAGCAATCGGCGCGCGCAGCTCTTATAATTGCGGCACACGAAAGACGGAGACACACAATGCGCAAACCGCGCGACTTCGATGCTGCTCTCAAATCGCTCACGGACAAGACCAAGGCACTTAAGGAAAACAAGCGTCAGCAGCTGGGCGAGCTGATCGTCGCCACCGGCGCCGATGCGCTCGACATGGAAACGCTCGCCGGCGGACTGATGATGATCGTCGAGACGAGCGACTCCGCCCAGAAAGAGAGCTGGCGCAAACGTGGCGCAGCGTTCTTTCGCAAGACAGGGCAGCAGCCAACTGCACACAAGCCTCGTTGCAACGCATCGAGCGCTCCGACGAGCGACAGCAGCGAGACACCGGCTGGAAGCGCAACACGCGAGACATGACACACGGGAATGGGTCGTGAAGCGGCGCGAACGCACGAAGCATCTGATTGAACTGGGCGGATTGGTTGCCAAGGCCGGCCTTGTCGAGTTAACGAACGACGATCGTGCCGTGCTCCTCGGCGCCTTCCTCGAACTTGCCGTTGCGCTCCAGGGTGAGTACCGCGAAAAAACGCTCACGCTTTGGCGAAGGACCGGAAGCCGTGCTTTCAAGAGCGAACGCGCTACGCGAGAAATGGAATCCGGCTGATGCTGTAACTCCCGAACTGATGATGCCGGAATCGGAAGAGCCGGATCCGTACATAGCAAGTAGTTCGTACTGTCGGTATTTCGCGCGCGGCGCAGCATCTTGGTGGATCGATGCCCATGTGCTGCGGCCCGTCGGGCGAGACGGTAGCGGCCAATCAAGCTGCCTCGGCGACAGCCAACAAGGGGCCGCCGCCGCGGGGCGGCAGCGGAAACACATCCCGGAAGCCACCGGCACAGAACGCGCCATGCGCGGACAATGCGCGCAACAGGACGGCGCGCCAGTCGTTGCGATGAAGTCGAGTGCGCTCAACTTCGGCCTGATGCGCCAGAAAGTCGCTGACGCCGGGAGCAGCCGAGGCGTTGAAGATGATATGCAACGCCGCGGTGTGGCCGCTCATATAATTGACCAGCTCTCGACAAAAACGCTCGTTGAGCTTGAGACGCTCGAATTGATACGCGAGGCGTTCGCGCAAAGGCTCCGGCAACCCTTCCATGCCGACGATCGAATACTCCGCTCGCAACGCGGCGCCATCGAGATCGAGGGAAACTTGCACGAATTGAATGTCGGGAATGTCGTCAAAATAAGGGTGGACGAAACGGTGATTGTCGTCGTCCGCAACATGGGCACTCTTCAACTGATTGCAATCATGACAGTAGGGGACAAGATTGCGCACATAGATTGCCAGGCACTTGAACACGGACCGAGGGAGAAAATGGTCCAGCTCGCGGGGCGCGGCGATGCCGCACACCGGACAACGCTCGATCCCCTGCAGCAGAAGCGTACGAATGAAGGACAAGCGGCGATTCTTCTGCGTCAGGTTATACGAGTCGCGGACAGCATTCCGCAGCGCCAACGCCAGATTCTGCGCGCGGAGGTGATCGTCGGGCACCCCGCCCAATTCGTCATAGACATCGTACAACGCGACGAGCGCGTCCAAGTCTTGGTCGCTCGGCGGGTTGTTCGCAAGCGCGTTGGCCAGGTGCTGGCGCGCGGCCGCACGGTCCGGGCAGGCCAATGCCCTCATGTCCGGGACTTCTTCGCGGCGAACCCCGCCATGACATAGGCGCGCGCCTGCGCGCTGATGCCGCCCGTGAAAAGCTGCTCGACTTCGTCGACCGTGGCGAGCTGCGCGATAAGGAGATCGAGCACTTCCTGATAGTCGGCTACGCTGGCAGAGAGACCGAACACATCATAGGTGAGCGCTCCGGCATTCTCGCCGAAGGTCTCGTGGTCAGGCGTGATGATGTGAAAGCTGTCTCCGATGCGTCGGACCACGCGAACGTGGCGGGCAAGCGTTTCCTGTATGACGACCGGGGAGTGCGTTGCCACGACGGCGAACGCATTGCGCTCCTCAAGGATGATCCTGATCGCCTTCATGAGAGCTGCGATCAACGGTGGGTGCAGATGGGTCTCGGGCTCGTCATACAATACAAGCGAACGGCGCACCGTGTGGGCCACCAACGAAGCAACGACGTGTAGGACGATCTTGTGGCCTGTGCTCCAGCTCAGAAACGCTGTCTTCGGATCGTCCCCAAGCAGACTGTCGGGCGACCCATCGGCGACATCGGCAAACGAAGGGTCGGCCAGAATGGGCGCTAAGGCGCAAGCGAACAACGGGTCGCCCTCGTCCGTTTTGATCTGCTCGATCAGGCGCGCGAACTCGTCGGCAATCTGATCCAATGTCTTAAGATAGGTCGTGGTGCGTCGCTCGGACGCGATACGCTGCGGGTTGCCGGGATCGGTGGACGGAGTTTGCTCGCTCGCCTTGACGACATCGCGCGCCTCCGCGGCAATGTCGCGCAATCCGGCGAAGACATAGCGTCCTCCGCCGGCCTCGACATCGGATGCGAGCCTGCTGAGCTCGTCCTCGAACAGACCCGGCACTACAAAGCTGTCGAAGGCGCTGTATGATATGGCGACGATCTTCATGAATCCGACCGACGGCGGGTCGAACTTGCCGATCGAGGCCGTCTCTGAGCGGACATAGTCGGAGGGCGACGCGTAAGCGACCCGCGCGATGCGCGACAGCAGCGTGCTTTTTCCCGCGCCGTTCCGCCCGATCAACACGATCAGGCGGCGGGGCAGCAGGACGTCTTTTCTGCTGGGTCCGACATGACGATAGGCGCCGGCATAAAGTTCAGGTTCCGGCGCCTGAAAGTCCAGCTTGAGTGGATCGGCCCATCCCGCCGCATGAAAGCTGAGATTGGACGATAGTTCGGCCAGTTCGGAATAGTTGTCCCGGAATACGGCGCTCGCATCGGCAAGAAACTCTGCGGGGTCGATGTCGCGAAAGAGCGAGGTCGCCCAACCGGGCTCCGCGTTGAACTGGGACTGTAGCTCCGGGTGGGCGACCACGTCACGCAAGGCATCGAGAATCTCGGTGCGATGAAGCTCCGGTACTTCTTTCAAGTGCCTGTAGTAGTCCAACGAAATACCGACGGAGCAGAACTCAGGACCGAGCCGCTCGAAATCCGCTTGCAGTTGGATTTCGTCGGCTTTGGTCTGGCCTTGCTTGAGAATCTTGACGGGGCCGATCAGCTCGACCGTTTCTGGGTCGTCGTTTCGGCGGTAATAGAGGTGATACAAAGTCTGGAAGTTGTAATCGTTCCAATTGTCCTGTTGCAATGCGAAGGTCGTATCCTGCCGACGCACGTCACGCCGGGACGGCTTGAAGATCGTGACGACCATAGTTTTGGGCCCAGGCTAGACGGCGCAAAGAGGTCGTATGTTTACCACAATGCCCGCAACACGTAACCGTCTGGCAACATACCCACACGATCAGCGGTTCGAGAACATCTAGGCGCCACAGGACGCGCCTTCTTCAGCGGTGCCCCAAGAATTCTTGGCCGCGGCGATGATGCCGCCGTTTGCCGCAATTCGCCGCCGTCAACCACAAGCAACTACAATCGACGTTGACTCGGCTATCGCGCGGATAATTTATTCGCTGGCACATCGAGGAACAGCTTCATGTCCGGCACAGACAAGATTCTGCGTATGCGGACAGTTTTGGAGCGCTCCGGCCTCAGCCGTTCGACGCTTTATCGCAAGATGCGCGACGGCACATTTCCCAACCAGGTGCAGCTAAGCGAGCATTGCTGCGGGTGGCGCGAGTCCGCGGTCAATCGCTGGATGGCCGACCCGATGTCGTACCGGGAAGAAAGACCTGACGCCGGGCCAACGAAGCGTGTTGGACGAGCGGCCGAACGCCTGCATTCGTAGCTGAGAGCGAGCCCAACATGAGCAGTAGCGTCCCGTTTTCGCAACGAGTCAGCTGTAGCGTAAGCGAAGCGTGTGCTGTCACAGGCATTGGGCGAACGAAGCTCTACGAATTGATCGGTTCAGGCACTGTGGATACGACGCTTATCGGGCGGCGCCGGCTCGTGTCGGTGAGGTCGCTCCACCGTTTGATCACTTTCGAGCCCGAAACAGAATCAGCGAAGAATTCATAATGGCTTGACCGCTTGCCACCAGCATCGCGATCGCCGATGTTAAATCGCGTCGGAAGTGGTAAGGCCAACTGGCCGTTGGCGGACGCTAACTGACGTCGGCCCGGCGTACATAAGTTGAAGGAGGACAGGCTGCAGTACGCCTTGGTCGATGGATTTCGAGCGGAGGCCATTCCGAAAGGTAACGGGAGATGCGCAACCTGTGGGTCACCGATGATCGCCAAATGCGGCCCACGCGTTATGCATCATTGGGCGCACGCTGGACAACGAGACTGCGACCCCTGGTGGGAAAACGAGACCTCTTGGCATCGCGGCTGGAAGAGCTTGTTTCCGCAAGAGTGGCGCGAGATCTCTCACATCGCACCAGACGGCGAAGTTCATCGCGCGGATATCAAAACGCCGACAGGCATTGTGATCGAAGTTCAGCATTCTGCCATGACGGACGCGGAGCGCATTTCGAGAGAGAACTTCTACGGCAATCTTGTCTGGGTGATTGACGGCAGCAGTTTCTGCAAGAATTTCGAATTCCACCATTTGTTGCCTAGCCCCGCGTCAGATATTGCCCGCGATCTCGTGTGGTACCGGGCGGCACCTAACATGAATGGGTCAAATCACGGACTTTTTGTTCGCGTGTCGGAATGCCGACAGGAATATGCCGAAGCCTCCAAAACGGATATCAAAGGGGGGTGGATTCACGGCATCCGCGAGATACAAGACCAAGTCGACAAAGCCTATTGTGGTCACCAACAATATGTTTGGAAGCGGCCACATAAGACTTGGCTTGGCGCCAAGTGCCCAGTGTATCTGGATTTCGGCGACGAGCAGCTGGCCCGGCTTGAGACTTATGATGAGTCTGGACTTCTTTGTGTATTTCGGGTGAGCAAGCGCAAATTCGTTCACGACATGATGGTGGAAACCAGCGCTCGCGCCATCGCCAACAGATTCTACCCGCTGCGCGTCTGCTCTGGGTCATGAGCGCTATGGCTTAGAAAGTACCGAGTGTCAGACCTTATCCACTAGGGCTGGATCATGAGGCCCTGCGCAGCCGCGTATTGGGCGCCGTAGCTTTAAGCTTGCCGAGATGATCCGCCCACCAGGTCATCATTTTGACGCGCTCGTCCCAATGCTCCCCGCGAGCATACGCCCGCCGAACATCGTTGTTCTCGACGTGCGCGAGTTGGCGTTCGATTGCGTCCGCGCTCCACTTCCCTGACTCGTTCAAGAGCGTCGAAGCGGACGCGCGAAATCCATGCGATGTCATCTCGTCTTGCGCATAGCCGAGACGGCGCAACGCACTATTGAGCGTATTTTCCGAAATCGGCTTGTCGGGTGTCGTGAACCCCGGAAATAACAGACGGCCTCCGCCGGTCAGCTTGTGATGCTCCTGCAGGATCGCCAGTGCCTGCTGAGGCAGGTAAATGCGATGCTCGCGCCGCATCTTGGTCTTGGACACTGGGATCGTCCAAATCTTCGTCAGGAAATTGAATTCATGCCATTCGGCTGTGCGCAACTCTCCGGGCCTGGGAAACAAGATCGGTATGAGCTTGAGGGCAACCTGAGTGGTGGGTTGGCCATCGAATGTGTCGATGGCGCGCAGCAGGGCGCCGAACTTTCTTTCGTCGATTATCGCGGCGCGCGGCTTTACGATCGGAGATGTTAGCGCTCCCCGCAAAGCGGACGTAGGATCCATCTCTGCCCGTGCTGTCGCAATGGCATAGCGGCACACGGCGCCAATGGTCGAGCGCAACCGCTTTGCAGTCTCGTAGCAGCCTCGGATTTCGACCTCCTTGAGGACTGCCAGGCAATGCACCGGCTTGATTTCTGAGACCCTTTTCTCGCCTAGCGTCGGATACGCGAACTCGAGGAGCCAATTCTTCTTGATGAGAGTGGCTTCGGCCCGCCCTTCCCGCTTGAGCTTGGCAACGTATTCCTCGGCGATGGCCCTGAAGGTGTCCGGCGGTGCTTCCCTTTCGGCCTTCTCTTGCTTGCGCACGGCTGATGGATCGAGCCCGCGCGCCATCTGCTTCTTGGCTTCGTCTCGTGCCTGGCGTGCTTCAGCGAGTGAGAAGAGCGGATAGGCTCCGAGAGAGAGGAGTTTCTGTTTTCTTGAAGTGCGATAAGCGAGCCTCCAGAGACGCGATCCGTTCGGCATCACCCAGAGCTGGAGTCCACCGCCATCGGAGAGCTTACGCAACTTCGCGCCGGGTTTCGCCGCCCGGCATGCGGCATCACTGAGAGCCATTCGCCGTCAACCGCCTCCTGCGTCATCCAGCCCAACCGATACCAACAACGGAGATGTCAAAATCGGGCAGATACCAACAGCATTACCAACACGGCTTTCGGATGCCAAGGGGGCCCAGCGGACTCCGGCGAACAGTATTTCTAGTATTTTCCTGGATTTTCGGACAGTGGCGGATGCCTGCGAACCTGCCCGAACGACAAATGGTGCCCAGAAGAGGACTCGAACCTCCACGCCTCGCGGCGCTAGTACCTGAAACTAGTGCGTCTACCAATTCCGCCATCTGGGCCCGACCGGTACCGGACCGATTTTTGGCCGCGGACGGGGCGGCGATGTTTAGGAGCGGGTGGCGGGCCTGTCAACGCGGCCATGCCATGGGCTTTTCCCGGCGAATTCCGCCATAATGGGCCGCGAAACGGTTTGGATGGGGTGGGCCATGCTGGTGGTCACGACGGAACGGGTTGCCGGTTATCGGGTCAAGCAGACGCTGGGCCAGTGCTTCGGCGTGGTGGTTCGCTCGCGCGGCCTGGGCGGCAACATCATGGCGGGCTTGCGTTCGATCGTGGGCGGCGAGATTCACGAATACACCGCGCTGCTCGAAGAGGCGCGGCGGCATGCGGTCGACAGGCTGGTGAAGAATGCAACCGTCATGGGCGCCAACGCCGTCATCATGATGCGGTTCGATTCGGCGGAGATCGGCCAGACGATGAGCGAAATCGTGGCCTACGGCACGGCGGCGGTTCTCGAGCCGGAAGAGCCGGGTGCGCGCGTTGCGTAAGGCGCTTCTTCTCATCAGCCTGGCAGCACTGGGCTTTGGCGCCTTCTTCCTGGTGATTGGCGAGCGCTCGCCTGCACTCACGCTGCTGATCTGGGGAGGAATCCTTTTGGCAGCTCTGGTCTATGAGCGCTTTCGCTATAAGCCGCTCGTCACGAGGCAGCCCGGACCGAACTGGGAGCGGACAAGCGAACGCTTCGTTGACGCGGAAACGGGCAAGACGGTGACGGTCTATGTGGAACGCGACAGCGGCGACCGGCAATATGTCGAGGAATAGGGGCGGCGATTCGCGCGCTTTTGAGCGAACGGTCCGTGGCTGTAGTAGCTGTAACAGCACAAGGAAGTCCTGAGGCCAGCATGGCAATGCGTTCTCTCGTAACCGTTTTCGGCGGATCCGGCTTCATCGGGCGCTATACCGTGCGCGCGCTCGCGAACGCCGGTCATCGCATCCGGGTCTGTGTCCGCAGGCCCAATCTCGCGATCTACCTCCCGCCCATGGGCCATGTCGGCCAGATTCAACTGGTGCGAACAAACGTCACCGATCCGCAGGCCGTGGAAGCGGCTCTGCGCGGCGCCGATGCCGCCGTGAACCTCGTCGGCATTTTGTACGAGACGGGAAGACAGCGCTTCCAGTCGCTCCACGCCGAAGCGGCCGCGAATATCGGCGCGGCAGCGCAACGGGCCGGCGTGCGCCGCCTGGTTCACGTTTCGGCGCTCGGTGCGAACCCGGAAAGCACGTCGTCCTACGCACGCACGAAAGCGGAAGGGGAAGAGCGCGTTCGCCAGGCGTTTTCCGCGGCAACGATTCTGCGTCCCTCCATCGTGTTCGGCCCCGAAGACCGGTTTTTCAATCGGTTCGCGGCGCTCGCGCGCATCTCACCTGTTCTGCCTCTAATTGGAGGCGGCAGGACGCGATTCCAGCCGGTCTATGTGGGTGACGTGGCAGAGGCCGTGCTGAAGTGCATATCGTCTGAGCAAGCCTCTCTGAGGCTGTACGAGCTCGCTGGACCGAAGACCTACACGTTTCGTGAAATCCTGGAACTGATCCTCGCCGAAACCCATCGGCGAAGACTGCTCGTGCCGATTTCGTTCTCGCTGGCGGCAGCAAAGGCCACGGTTCTGGGTCTTCTGCCCAAGCCTCTCCTGACACGCGATCAGGTCGAGCTGCTCAAGCACGACAACGTCGCGGAGTCGGGCGCCCCCGGTTTCGCGAATCTGGGCATCCGCCCGGAAACCGTCGAGAGCATCATCCCGAACTATCTTTGGCGCTTCCGCCGCGAAGGGCAGTTCGAACAGGTCCCGCCGGCAGACACGGTCGGCTACGGCCCTTCGACATCGCCCCGCACCCTTTCCTCCTAGGCCGCCATCCCGGCATCAGCTTTCCATGAGCGGACCGGGAAATCGTCAGCGGAAAAAAGGACTGAGTGCGGCTGCCCTGCGATGGCCTCTGCCCGCAGGAGTGGCACTATTCTAGTGTTGCTTGTCCAAGCCCCGGTACTCGCTTACCTTCGGCGGAAATTTTTCTCGGAGGGAGCGATGGCAGTCTTCAAAATCCCGCATATCTGCATGATTTGCTTCATCGCCCAGACTCTGACGTCGCTCCCCTCGGCGGCGATGGATGATATCAGAACCCCCAAACGAAAAAGTGAAACCTTCATAAGCTGGGGTAGCCCGGGGAATAACGGAAACGGCACGCCACTCACAAAGGGTTACAACGCCGTAGATACGCCTCAGGCCGTCAACTGCCCAAACAGTGCGGGCTGCACCATAGAAATAGACGCCATGGTGGGAGTAGGGTACGGCGACGGGGGGCAATGGGGAATTTGCGCGATTGTAGACGGTACGCGCGTGACGACTCCCCCCTGTTGGAATCAAGGGACGCTTTCGAGCAACGGTGTCGTAACCGGCAACTCACGCCAAAACGCACAGATTTCGATGGGCGAGCACACTGTTCAAACTGATGTAATTGTATTCGGCAACGCATACCTGGAAGATTGGCAGAGCAATTACATATTATACACGCCCGCCCTCAAATAACTCTTTGCATTCATTGAACCTCTGCTGCCGGCTGCGTCCAGTCTCCTACACTTTGCCACGGTGAGGTATAGTCAATATTGACGCGATGATTTCCAGAAATAGTGGATCCAGAATAAGTATGGTATTGCATGAGAGCTTTAGCTTGCCCCGTGTAGTCTGTGTCTTCCGCTAGCCATGCAACTCTATTTAAGCGGCCATTCTGCCGTATCCCGTCCTCAACGACCCAGTAAGTCTTTCCAGAGTCCAGCATTGTTGCTGGAATCGTAACCGTTGCAAGCTGTGCGCAGCAATATCCCGAAGCCCTGGTCGCTGAAGCACTGGTACCAGCGAGCTGCTTCCCGGGCGCGCCGTCCGCCCCAGGCGAAGATGTCGCGTTGCTATACAGGCCCACGGTGAAGCCTGACGAAGATCCGGCCCTAGCTACCGGAATCTTTATGGTCGTAACTGCCTTGCCCTTGCCCTTGATGGGTATCGCCATGCGTTCATAACCGGATGAATAAGAGCAGTTTTCACTTGAACAGGAAGAGTTCGAGTATGCTGATACCAGGAAACCATACCATGACAGAAATTCAGCGTTCCGGTCTTTGCTGAGATTGCTAAATGTAGTACCTGCGTCAAGAAGCGGTACTAAACCTTTGGCGGCTGACTGACGGTCATTCTGACCAAGCGAGGTCAGTATCACCGTTGTAGGAATTCCTTCACGGGACGTTACTGCAATGACGCCTTTCGGAAGTTCCGGCCTTCCTTTGGCGGTCCGGTGACCGGCCGCAGCAGATATCGATCCGGCAATGATCAATGCAGTCGTTGAAAGAAGAAAAAACCTGATCATTCAATCCCTCCACGGCGCAAATCCAATGCTGAATTCTTGGTACCCACCTATTTGATTTCTGCCGCAGGCTCGGTCCACCTATCCGCAGTCGAAGCGCTCCAACTGGAAGTGTAGTTGTTCTCCACGAAGCCGTCATAGGAGAGGAATGTGTGGGTCTGTACCAGCATTTTTCCGGCTTGCGTGAAATCGGTCGTCTCACCTAGCCAGAGATTCGCGTTGTATACGTTGGTTTGGTTCGCGCCGTTTTCTACGATCCAGTAGGTCGTCCCCGCTCTGAGCTTGGTCGCCGGAATGCTCACAGTAACCAACTCGGTGCAGCAATAGCCCGAATTTGCGGCGCTGGCCGTCCCGCTCGCTCCAGGTAACAGATCCCCGGGGGTGTTACTCTCAGTGTTCGTGTAGATCGCTACGCTAAATCTTGGCCCCTTTCCGGTCACCTGCACAGCAGGAACCCGAATGCTCGTCACTTCGTTGCCCCGCCCCGTTATCGGAATCGCCAAGCGTTCGTATCCAGACGAGTAGGTGCAGTTTGAACCGGAGCACGTGGATTGGGCGAAATCATACGATTGAAAGCCGTACCACGACAAAAACCTTGCGTTCCTGTCCTTGCTAAGATTGTTGAACGTGGCACCCGCCGAGTCCACCGGGACAAAGTGACCGGCAGATCGCACATCTTCCGCTCGATTGCGCGGTAATGCGATCCCTACAGGAATGCCATCCACCTTGGTCACGGCGACGGCGCCCTCTGGAAGATCAGGAGCGCGCTGGGGCTGGAGTGGCGCGGCGGTGAGCGCCGTCGGTCCAGCGACCATGAGCGCAGAAGTCAAAAAAAGCGTTCTGTACATCCGCCCCCCCAGAGTCATCCCAATCGAGGACAATCAGACAGGTAACTCTCGCACACCAAGCGATTGTGTCAAGTTTTACAAATCGAATTCTGGAACATCCGGGTATAGCTCAAGCACCGGGCCAAGTGCCATCCTCAATGGACCAAGCCACGGTTCGTAGTTGCGCCAACGTTCCACGCCATCGTTGAAAATTGGGCTTCGCACCTGCTCGTTGCTGAAAGAATTAAAGGCGCGATCGGTCTTATAATACTCGAGACACCTGGCATCGAATGGTAATTCAAGGAATTCCAAAATGCGCCGCACTTCCGTCTCAACATCCGAGACAAGGTCTTCATAAATCACGCGATGTATTTTACCTGGCAGCACACGATCGAAATGCGACATCAGCCTTACATAATCGGCGTAAAAGCGGCCTATGTCCGACAGTTTGTAGGAAAGGGGCGGCGCATGTGCAAAGTTCATTGTGAAATTGGCAAAGCAACAACCGAGCGGATGTCTTCGCACGTCGATTATTTTGGCATTGGGGAGCATGAGGTGAATTAAACCCACATGCCACAAGTTGAATGGACATTTGTCGACGAAGTACGGCCGTCCCGATGATCGTTTTCCGTGTGCGAGCGCGAGATATTTTTCGCCCAGGTTCCGGGCATCGGCACTCTCCAATCGATCCATACCAAAGGGATAATCCGGACCCGTTTTTGGCATCACGTCTTCGCCCACCACTTTGAGTACGAATGGAAGTTCGCCAGACGGCTCAATTGCCGAATGGCTTCCAAGAATCTGTTCTACGAGAGTCGAGCCTGCCCGTTGCAGGCCGAGAACGAAGATGGGGGCGGCCGAACTGCAACCCATTCCTGCTTTCTCCCGAAAAAATTTCGGCGTGAAAACTGTCTTGGCTCGCGTGACCATAAACGTGGTCTCATCGGCGTCGTAGTCCAGGCCAATCCGTCGGATTGCGTTTCCCTTGGAATAGTGGCCAAATGACTTTTCGTACTCCTTCAGATCGCCATACGCCTTCCCCAGTGCATAGTGTAAGTTCGCGCGCTGTTCCCCAGAAATCGCTGAGCGCACAAATTGCAATTCCATGATGTCGATATCGTCCGACGTGAAACGAACCGTCTTCAGGCTCGCGAGACTCCACCAGGCTGTTCCCATCGACGGGCAAATCTTCGCGGCGGTTCGAAAGGCAACGATACACTCCTTGGTATACCCACCCAAACTTCTCAATGCGCTGCCAAGCCCTATCCAAAACTCTGCGGAATCAGGATATTTTTCGGTCAGTTCGCGGTAGAAGCTCAATGCTTCGTCGTATCTCTCGCTTCTGCTCAGAAGAGCAGCCTTCAATCTGCAGTACAGAATGTTGGTAGGAGATTTCTCCAGCAGGACCTCCGCTTCAGCTATCGCGCCCGCGACTTTGCCGATCTTCGACAACAAAACCGCGTAGTTGTACCGGTAGATTTCGCATTCCGGCTGCCAGCGAACGCCTTGTGCGAGAAAGGATTCCGCCAAATCATTTCGGCCATCTCTCTCGGCGAGATTTGCCATCAGGTTGAGTGCATCGGCATCTCGCGGGTATTTCGCAAGATATTTGGACGTGGCGCTCTTGGCCTCGCGCGCGCGGCCCTCATCCAGCATCGCAGCAGCATCCCGGACGCGCCGGTCACGTATCTGCCACGATGACAGCAACGCTTCATAAGCCCTTTCAAGCAGGGTTTCCGATCGAGTTAACCCGGATCGCGGGCCTTCTGGAATCTGTGGCGTAGGTATCAAGGGTTTCTTCAAATGGGAGCGAGCAAACGCGCCATGCCCGAGCGGAGATGCTATCGTTTGCTGACCATGGGGGAAAATCAAGGCACTGAATTACCGATAGCCTGCCCCACCTCGACATACCGGTCGCGTGATGGATGGCCTTCCAGGTCCCGTATTGAGCGATTGGCCGATTTCGTCAGGAACAGGCCGGCGGCCTGGGTGCCGGCCACCCTTATCGTGGAGGTGCGAACGGCAATATGTTCGACGGGGAATCGCGATGCCACCAGAATGAATGCGCTCCACCAATGACGAAGGACGAATTTGTGCCGCTGCCGCTCGCGGTTACGCACGTGAACGGCATCTACGGATCAACCTGCGAGTTCACGTTCATCAAATCAGCCATTGAAATCATTGTTCTTCCAGTCGCCGTAGTTGTCGTCCTGGCCGATCTGATCGCGCCCACGATGTGGTATTTCAGGTGTGGGCACAGAAGAGCAGCAAACGGCCTACCGCAATGAAATGGGTTCGTCGCGTGGCCATTCTGCTTCTCGTGCTCCTTGTCCCCGCGCCGGTGCTCGTCCTTCTTCTGTTTCGTTTCGTGCCGGTCCCTGTGACGCCCCAGATGCTGTTGTCCGCGCTGTTCGGCGCCGGCGGGCACCACCAATGGGTCGGTGAAGAGATTTCGCCGCAGCTTTTCCGGGCCGTCATTGCCGGGGAGGACGACAGGTTCTGTTCGCATCACGGCTTCGACTGGAGTTCGGTCGACAAGGCGGTCCAGGCCCATGAACAGGGCAAACGCCTGCGGGGCGCCAGCACGATTTCCCAGCAAACCGCGCGCAGCGTGTTCCTGCTGCCAGTGCGCAGCTGGCTGCGAAAGGGGGCCGAAGCGTGGCTGACCGTTCTGATGGAAGCGCTGTGGCCCAAGGAGCGGATCATCACCGTCTATCTGAACGTGGTCGACTGGGGCCACGGCAATTTCGGCGCCGAGGCCGCGGCCCGGGCCTATTTCGGCAAATCCGCCGCGGCGCTGTCGGGGTCGCAGGCCGCGAAGCTGGCGGCGGTCCTGCCCGACCCGGATCAGTGGAACGCTGCCCGGCCCGGCCCCTATGTCGCGGCCCACGCCGCGGTGCTGCGGCGAAGAATGGCCGAGGTGCAGCGCGATGGGCTCGATTCCTGTCTCGGGCACTAGGAGCAGCGCATCCGCTTCTCTAGATTGCGCCCATGCGCCGCCTGATCCATCTGCTCCTGTCTCCTCCCTCGCGTTTCGCGCGACTTCTCATCGCGGAGAAGCGGCTCGCCTGCGATCCGGTGGCAGCCGACGACGTCTCGCAGCATCTGCCTGCCTTCTACGACCAGGACGGAACCCGGTATGACGGCTTGTGGGCGATCGTGGATCATCTCGAAGGCGCCTATCCGGAGCACGCGCTGCTGCCCGACGATCCATTGGCACGCGCCGAGTCGCTGCGGATCGTCGATTGGTCGATGGGACCGTTTCTCGAAAGCGTGACCCGGCGGATCGTCTATGAAAAGGCGTCGCAGCGATTTACCGGGGCTGCGGCGCGCCGCGCGCCGGACATGGAAGTGGTGCGCTCGGGTCGCGACGCCTTGCGTGCGGCGCTCGCGAATGTCGGCACGCTGGCGGAACAAAATGGCTATCTCGCCGAGCGCAACTGCACACTGGGCGACCTTGCGGTGGCCGCGCATCTTTCCGCGCTCGATTATTTTGGCGAGGTTCCCTGGGCGGAGCATCAGCCTGCCGCCGAATGGTACATGCGGATGAAATCGCGGCCCTCTTTCGGCACGCTCCTGTCGGACCGCGTGCCCGGTCAGCCGCCCGTTTCGCGCTATGCGGATCTCGACGCCTGAAGGCGACCCCCGCGATCCCCTGCGGGCGCGCGCAAAGGAACTGGGTTTTGAAGCCGTCCGCTTTGCGCGCGTCGACGCAGGCCCGCAGGCGGGCGAGAATCTGAAGCGGTTCCTTGCCGAGGGCCGCCATGGCTCGATGGGCTGGATGGAAGCCCATGCCGAACGCCGCGCCGCGCCCGGAATCCTTTGGCCGGAAGCGCGTTCGGTCATCATGCTGGGTGCGAACTATGGACCGGACCGTGATCCGCGGGACGTCCTCGAAAATCGGGTCGGGGGCGCCATCTCCGTCTATGCGCAGGGCGACGACTACCACGACGTGCTGAAGGGCCGGCTTCGCGTTCTCGCCCGTTTCGTCGTCGAAAAACTCTCCTCGCAGGTTAAACTGTTTGTCGACACGGCACCGGTCATGGAAAAGCCGCTGGCCCAGGAGGCCGGCCTCGGATGGCAGGGAAAGCACACCAATCTCGTCTCGCGCGAATTCGGGTCCTGGCTTTTCCTTGCTTCGATCTTCACCACGCACGAACTGGAACCGGATCTTCGCGAGGAAGACCATTGCGGCAGCTGTCGCCGCTGTCTCGACGCCTGCCCGACACGCGCGTTCACCGGCCCCTATCGGATCGACGCCCGCCGCTGCATTTCCTATCTGACCATCGAACACAAGGGACACATTGCGCTCGAATTCCGCGAGGCGATGGGCAACCGGATTTATGGTTGCGACGATTGTCTCGCGGTCTGCCCGTGGAACAGATTTGCATCGTCGGCGCACGAGGCCCGTTTTCATGCGCGCGAGGACTTGCGCGAGCCCACACTCGCCGCGCTGGCCCGCCTCGACGATGCAGCATTCCGTCAGCTGTTCCGGAAATCGCCCGTCAAACGCATCGGCCGCGATCGCTTTCTGCGCAACGTCCTGATCGCAATCGGCAACTCCGGCAGCATGGCACTCGCGAGGGAAGCCGGACGTCTTCTCGGCGATTCTTCGCCTCTGGTGCGTGCCATGGCGGTGTGGGCGCTGTCGCGGCTCCTGGATCGCGACGCATTCGCTGCGTGTGCGGCGGCAAACTTTTCCAGCGAGACGGACACAGACGTGCGCGCCGAATGGGCAGTCGCTAGCGCTTTGCCGGTCTCGCCGCAGCGCTGAGGGCGGAGAGCCGCTTGCGCGCGTCATCGCCGGCCTGGCTGCCCGGCGCCTCCTTCACCACCTGGCGCCAGTCCGCGCGCGCGCCCTCCAGATCGCCATCTTCGAACTTGATCGTACCGCGCTCCAGCAACGCTTCGGGATAGTCCGGAACGACGTTCAGCGCATGGACGAGATCGGCGCGCGCTTCCGCTTTCTTGCCGAGCGCATGCTGTGCGCTGGCCCTGAGCACGTAGCTGTCGGCCCGGTCCGGGTCGCGGGCGAGCACCTCGGTCAGATCCACGACCGCGCCGGCCCAGTCATGCATCGCACCGCGCGCCCGCGCGCGATCGGCGAGCATGTCCTCGTCGCCCGGGACCAGGGTCAGCGCTGCCGAAAAGGAATCGACCGCCTCGCCCGGGCGATGGGCAAGCAGCCACGCATTGCCCGCCTGGTCCAGCAGTTGCGCCCGCAACTCCGGCCCAGCCGATTTTTCCCCGGCGGCCGCTTCGTCGAGCTTCCGGGCGGCCTGGTCATAGAGCCTGAGGCCGACGAGCGCGAGCGCCGCACAATGCAACGCGGCGGCGCCGCCGCCGGCAGCGAGCCAATTGTTCGCCTGAGCCAGGGCCTCTTTGGGTTCGCTCTGCACAAGAGCGGCACAGCGTGCGTAATGCTCGCTGGGTGATGGCGGAGAATTGGCAGGCGGTTCTGGATCGGATGCGCCAAGCGGTACCGCCAGCAATGCCATCGCCGCGACAAAAGTCGTACGCGGCCAACGGCGGCATGAACTCCCCGTTATTGTTGCTTTCCTGGGAGATTTCCGCATTGCCACAGGACTACCAGAATGTGCTGCACAGTGTCCACGGAATATGGAATCCCACGGGCGGACGCGCGCGCCGGCGCGAGGCCATGCTATGTCGAATCCGGCAACGTACCGCATGACCCAAAACAATGACCGTGAATTGCGGAAACAATCCTGATCGGCCCGCGATCCTGCAGATCGTGCCGGCGCTCGATTCGGGCGGCGCGGAACGCTCCACCATCGAAATTGCCGAGGCGCTGTCGCGCGAGGGTTTTGCGCCCCTGGTGGCATCGGCCGGCGGACGCATGGTCGGCGAACTCGAGCGCGCCGGCGGCGAATGGATCGCGGCCCCCGTCAACACCAGGTCGCCCCTCGGAATCGTCTCCAATGCAGGCATGCTCGACGCATTAATCCGTAGACGGAACATAAGGCTGGTTCACGCGCGTTCGCGCGCGCCGGCATGGAGCGCCCTGATCGCGGCGCGGCGTGCAGGTGTGCCGTTCGTGACGACCCATCATGGCATCTATTCCGGCCGCACCCCATGGAAACGCCTCTACAATTCGGTGATGGTGCGCGGCGACGCGGTGATCGCCAATTCGCAATGGACCGCCGACCATATTCGCGCGCTCTATGGCGATACGCCCAGGCGTCTTCGCGTCATTCCGCGCGGAATTGATCCGGCGCGCTTCGACCCCGCGTCCGTTTCAGCAGCGCAGGTGCTTGCCCTGCGCCAAAGCTGGCGCGCGGGGCCGGACGATGTCGTCATCCTCCTGCCCGGCCGCCTCACACGGCTCAAGGGACAGCTTGTCCTCATCGCGGCACTCGGCAGGCTCGCCGCACGGGAAGACATCGGCCGCCTGCGCCTCGTTCTGGCCGGAGACGCCCAGGGGCGCACGGATTACGAGCAGGAGATTCGCCGGGCGATTTCGACTGCCGGGCTGGAGCGCATGGCGGAGATCGTGGGCCATGTCGAGGACATGCCGACCGCCTATTCGGCGAGCGATATCGTGATTTCCGCCTCCACCCAGCCCGAATCCTTCGGGCGGACCGTCGCGGAAGCGAGCGCCATGGGGCGCGCCGTCATCGCCACCGACCATGGAGGCGCGCGCGAGACCGTGTTGCAGGCCCGTTCGGGCTATCTGGTGCCGCCCGGCGACGAGGACGCATTGGCGGGGGCAATCCGGCAGCTTGTCCAAATGGGTCCGGAGGGACGCGCGGCCATGGGCGTCAGCGGCCGCGCCCATGTGCTCGAACGGTTCACCACCGCGCGCATGACCGGGGCCACCATCGCGCTTTATCGCGACCTCCTTGGCAAGTGATGCAACACCAGCGAGGAGCGGCTGTGTTCCGGGCGCGGCTCTGCTAGCCTGCCGCCGACCACCTGGGAGACTCTGATGGCGTGCACCGCGAAGGCCCTGTTGGGCGCATGCCTCCTGCTCGTCGCACTGGCCATCGGTCCGGCAGCGCGCGCCCAAAGCGATCTGCGGTCGGCACCCATCGCACCGGTTACCGTCCAGACCCTGCCCCAGCGGGCCGCCCCTGTTGTCGCGCCGGTCAAATTCGATCCCGCCAAGGCGACCCGCGCCTATCTCGGGCGCTTCGCGGGAGCGGCGCGCGCCCGCTCCGACGCCTATTTCGAAGGCGGCTATGTGCTGATCCTGGTCGACACGCTTTACACGATCGCGGTGGCAGCCCTCCTGCTCTGGTCGGGCCTTTCGGCGGGGATGCGCAACGTCGCGCAGCGGTTTACGCGCTCGCGCTTCTGGCAGGCGCCAATCTATGTGGCGATGTTTGTGTCGGCCGTCATCGTGCTGAGCTTTCCGCTCACCGTCTACGAGGAATTCTTCCGCGAACACGCCTTCGGTCTTTCCAATCAGACGTTCCTGCAATGGTTGGGCGACGCCGCCATTGCATTCGGCCTGCAACTCGGCGGTTCCATGATCGTGCTCACGGTGCTCTACGCCGTAGTTCGCGGCACGCGACGGCGCTGGTGGATCTGGGGCACACTCGTCGCGGTCTGCTTCTTCGCCTTTTCGCTGATGATCCAGCCCGTGCTGATCGCGCCGCTGACCAATCACTATTATCCACTCGCCGAATCGCCCCTGAAGAACAAAATCCTTTCGCTCGCGCGGGCGAACGGCATCGCGGCGAAGAACGTTTACGAGTTCGACGCCTCGCGGCAGAGCAAGCGCATCTCCGCCAACGTGTCGGGCTTTCTGGGCACGACGCGCATTTCGCTCAACGACAATCTGATGAAGCGGTGCACGCCTGCCGAAATCGAGGCGGTGCTGGGCCATGAGATGGGCCACGACGTGCTCGATCATGGCACGCTCCTTCTCATCTGGATGGGCCTTGTGACCGCGGTCGCGTTCCTGTTCCTCAATTGGGGATTTCGCGTTCTGACCGACATATTCGGCGGCAACTGGGATGTCCGCAGCATCGACGATCCCGCCGGCCTGCCCGTGCTCATGGCGCTGCTCAGCCTGTTCTTCCTGTTCGCGACGCCCGCCGTGAACACGATCGTGCGGACAACCGAGGCGCAGGCCGATATTTTCGGCCTCAACGCGGCCAGGCAACCCGACGGATTCGCAACTTCGGTCCTCAAACTGGGCGAATACCGCAAACTCGATCCATCCCCGCTCGAGGAGTTCGTGTTCTACGACCACCCATCCGGCCGCACCCGCATCGCCATGGCGATGCGCTGGAAGGCGGAGCATCTCGACGATCCCGACATCAAGGCCGGCCCGGTTTCGCCGCAATGATGGGCTTCGCTCTCAGTGTCGGCGCGCCCGGTGCGCCGCTGCATGCTGCGGCACACAGCCACCATCCCTGGCCCGACGTGACGCTTGCCGCGCAGGAGCAGGCGTGGCGCGATGCGGCCCACCTGCTCGACCGCAAATGGGACCGCATATTCGCCGACATCATCCCGAAAGCGCAGGCGCACATCGCGCGCGAACTCAATCTTCCCGATCCCGGGAGCATTGCCTTCGCGCCCAACACGCATTCCCTCGTCCTCAGGCTTCTGTCATGTCTGCCGCGAGAACGCCCCATCCGTGTCCTGACCACGGGCTCGGAGTTCATGAGCTTTGCGCGGCAGATCGCGCGCCTTGAAGAGGCCGGCACCGCGTCGGTGACGCGGATCGCCACGGAACCATTCGCGACCCTGGACGAGAGACTCTGCGAAGCGCTTGCACACACCCGCCACGATCTCGTCTATCTGAGCCAGGTGTTCTTCGACTCCGGCTTCGTGCTTCGCGATCTTTCGAGGATCGTTGCGTCCGTGGCCGATTCCGCGACCTTCGTCGCGATCGACGGCTATCACGCCTTCATGGCGGTCGAGAACGATCTGTCGCTTCTCTCCGACAGAGTTTTCTACCTGGCCGGCGGGTACAAATACGCGATGGCGGGCGAAGGCGCCTGCTTCATGCACTGCCCGCCCGCCTATGGCCCCCGACCGCTCGACACAGGATGGTATGCCGGATTTTCGGCGCTCGAATCCGGCTCTGCGGGCGTTCCCTTCGCCGCCGATGGCAGCCGCTTTCTGGGGGCAACCTTCGACGTATCCGGCCTCTACCGCTTCAACGCGGTCCAGGATTGGCTGCGCAGCCAAAATCTTGCAACAGCACGGATGCTGGAGCATGTGCGCAGGATCGAGCATGATTTTCTCGCCGCGCTGGACGACGGGGGGGGGCCGGTGAATCGCGCTTCGCTGCTGGTGGCAGAGGACGATCGGCGCGGACGCTTTCTCTGCTTTCGCACGCCGCGCGCCGGCGCCATCGCCAGCGCCCTCGCTGCACGCAATGTGATTGTCGACCATCGTGGCGACCGTCTGCGCGTGGGATTCGGCATCTATCACGAAGCCGAAGACGCTCGCAGGCTGGCGCGTGCGCTTGCCTCAGTGTGAGAGCATATTCGTCACGCTCTCGGTCCAGGGAAAGACGATCGACGGGTCCGTGCGGGTCAGCCGCCGCGATTGTCCCTCATAGGCGAAGCTTGCAAGCAGATCGCGGATGAGCTCGAGCCGCGCGATTTTTTTCGTATCGGAAATCACCACCCGCCATGGCGCCTGCGGGTGGCTCGAGCGGCGGAACATTTCGTCGCGAGCCTTCGAATAGGCGTCCCACTTTGCCGCCGCCCTCGCATCCACCGGCGACAATTTCCATTGCTTCAGCGGATCGGCTGCGCGCGCCTTGAGGCGATCCTTCTGCTCGTGGCGCGACACGTCGAGATAATATTTGCGCAACGCAATCCCGTCGCGAACCAGCATCGCCTCGAACGGCACGACCGACTGGAAGAACAGCTCGACATCCCGCTTCGTACAGAATCCCATCACCGGTTCGACGCCCGCGCGGTTGTACCAGGAGCGGTTGAACACCACGAATTCCTCCGCGGCCGGAAGGAATGGCACGAAGCGCTGGAAATACCATTCGGTTTCCTCGCGGCTCGAAGGCTTGCCCGGCGCGTGAACCCGCGTCTCGCGCGGGCTCATATGTTCGGTCAGGCGTTTGATCGTACCGTCCTTGCCCGCCGCGTCGCGGCCTTCCACGATCACCAGCACCCGCTGTTCTTTTGCGATCAGCGTTCGCTGCAGCTTCACCAGTTCCACCTGCAGATCGTAAAGGGTGCGCTTGTAGTGGGCATCCTCATCGGCGACGCTGGCATGGCTTTCGGTCTTGTGCTTTCCCATGGACGATCCTTCCGGGCTGCGTTGCCCTCGCGATCGCCATTATCGTCCGATCACGGTTGCCATTGGCAAGTCCGGACGGACGATTCTCGCTCGCGCTTTCCAATCGCGCTCTGCCGGCGCGCAATCGCCATGCGGCCCTGGCCGATCAGAGAAGACTTGCGGCCAGATTGATGGTGAGGGCGAGAAGGACCGTGTTGAAGGCAAACGCGAGCGTGCCGTGCAGCGTGACGAGGCGGCGGATGGCCTTTCGCGTGATGGCTACGTCCGATGTCTGCGAGGTCGCGCCGACGGTGAACGAAAAATACAGAAAGTCCGAATAGTCCGGCGGCTCGTCGCCGGGAAAATCGAGGCCGCCATGGTGCGCGTACGGCTCCCCGGGTTTGTGCCGCGGCCAGTAATAGGCGTGCGCATAGTGCAGTGCCAGAATCGTGTGCAGAAACAGCCAGGACCCGACAACAGTGACGATCG
This sequence comes from Rhizomicrobium sp., assembly GCA_036490345.1. Taxonomy (GTDB): domain Bacteria; phylum Pseudomonadota; class Alphaproteobacteria; order Micropepsales; family Micropepsaceae; genus Rhizomicrobium. Next base: position 45,365 of record DASXEA010000045.1, read on the forward strand.
ACAGGCCCAGCCGAAGGATCTTCTGCGGCGGCGCCATGGTGCCGATGCCCACCACCATGCCCGTAATGGCGACCAGACTCGCAACGACGGCGAGCATGCAAAGCAGCATCACGACGGAATCCGACGTGTCGTAATGCGCCGCCCGCGCCCGCATCGTCTCATGGCCGGCACGCAGCATCACAAGCCATGTGGAAATCAGGAACACGATCACCAGCACGTCCCAGGCGGTGATCCCGCGCACCAGCGGCGCGAGGCCAACCGGAATGAACAGGATGCTCACGAAACCCGCGGCACAGCCCACGAGCAGTCCGGGATGGGTACGGGCGGGCCTCAGGACACTTCGCCACTGCATGGGTGGTTCCCGCGAATCGCGGTCCCGAGACTGGCGCAACCCGGGCGGTCGCGCCAGCGCCACAGACTCCGGCGTCAGAGACTGTAGCTGAGGACCGTCTTGAACGCCCACGGCGCGATTAGCTGGTTGCCGTTCATGTGCTGATAGGCGGGAAGCTCGACATCGGCATAAAATTTCCAGGAGTCGCGATCGACCTCGAAGCCCGGAGACAGGAGCAAACGCTGATATCCCGTATTGAGCGGATCGCCGTTGGCTCCCCCATCGCGGGCGCGCACCGAGACGATCGCCTGCGCGACCGGCGCAACGTGCAGCCCACTTCCCAGGACCCAGCCCTGATAGGAAACCCCCACCGCGCCGTTCAACTCGAACCCCGGGCGATAGGAATTCTGGGTCGCGATCTCGTGCTCCCACAGTCCCTGGACGAAATAGCCGAACGCGGCGTCGGTCGTGAGCGAGCCGGTATGATAACCGCCGAGCAGCAAATCGGTGCTGCCCGAGCCGATCTCGGTGTCGGGATCGAGGTTGGGGTAGGTAAAATCGCCCGTCGGCAGCTTCAGCCCGAAGAGGACGCCGGTGGACATGTCGGGGGAAAATCCGGAATAGACCCCCATCAGACGGACATCGCCCAGTGATCCGTGGTCGAAACTCCCAGGGTCGCCCGGATCGAGGGTACGAAAAAACCGGTCCGTATAGGGCACCTCGACCATTGCGCCCCAATCGCTGTTGAACATGTATTGTCCGCCCGCCAGGAAGAAATTCGAACGGATCTCCTTGTCGGGATTGTTGGCGCCGGGCGCTCGCGAAGAGCCGCTCCAGTTCTGGTTCTGATCGAGAAAATCATATTCCAGGAACACGGTGCCGCCGGGACCCGAAGGCAGCAGCGAACTTGTTCCCACATCGAAGACGGCACAGCCGCAGGCGCAGGCAAAAGCGGACGCGGGCGCAAGGACGGCCCACGAAATCAAGCCGATAACGGCAGAACGAACGCGCATAATGACCTCACATAACGAAATTGCGGACACGCGGCGGCAACGCCGCACGCAATGGCTTGATCGTCAGGCGAGACCGGGGGGCGCTCGTGGAGACTGGGTGCGGTAAGGCGGGTGGCCGGCAAAATCGCGCGTTGCGGGAACTCGAATATCGCGCGCCGAGGCCCTCACGAGAACCGCGTGGAACACGGGTTCGGGCGCGGCGAGGTGGGCTGCGGCGGCATAGGGACAAAGCTGCATGCCCCCGCGCGGGGTGGTGTGATCGTGCGCTGGGACTTGTGTCTGGTGTGTTGTGCCGGCGGCACCGCAAATGACAAGCGCCCCGCCCCCGGCAACGGGCATCCAGCCGACCGGCAACAGCGCGCGCGCCAGCATCGCGCTCAGCGCCAGCGTCAGGGCAAGAGATCGCAAAAACGAATTCATCCGGGCCGGCGACAATTCCTGCGAACCATTCTCAATTGTGCCGGAAGCCGGCACCAAGCTCAAGTCCCGGCCGAACCTTATGGTTCCCACACGTGGGTCCGAACCGGTTGGCAAGCCAAAAAAAAGGCGTGAGTGGGATTGCCACTCACGCCTTCAGCGAAACAACAGGCGGGAAAAGGACCGCCTATCTGTCCATTACTGGCCCGGACAGACGTGGCTCATATCATTCTGGAATGCGTACCAGCTGTTGGCCGACCAGGTCTTCGGCGCACCGAAGTACCCGATGAAGACCAGCGACTGCAGATTGTAGGTCATACCATTGAGCTTGTACGGGAAGCCGCCATAGTTCGACAGGCCTTCCAGCGGGTCGCCCACTTCGAGGATGCTGTTGTCGTTGCAGTCCACGTTGTTGTCGACAAACGGATCGTCCAGCCACTCGCCAAGCTCATGCGACAGCGCCGACACGTCCTGGGAGAACGCACCAACCGTGTCCACATAGGTCGCGTAGCTGTAGGTCTGACCCGCCGGCTGCGAGCCATCGGAATCATGGTAGCCGCCGATGCAGCAGCCGCCAGACGTCAGGTAGATGTCATAGCTGACGAACAGCGGAAGCACGCTTGGGTTGATCTTCTTGTTGGCCTTGATGAAGCCCTGCAACTGCGTGTCGAACGCGTTGATGTCCATCGTACCAACTTTGCCGTTGCCGAACGGGTTATTGATCACGGAACCTTGCGACGAAGACACTGTGATCTTGACTTCTTTCTGCATCTTGTATTTCAGCAGTACGTGATAGCCGGTGTTGGTGCTGATATTGTTGCCCCAAAACGTACCGCGCTGAAATGCGTCTTCGTACTGGGTGTTGCCGAGATCAGTCCCGCCCTGGTTGAAATCGATTCCGGACTGGAACAGCGGCGACTTCTCGACGCTCTGTACAACTGTGCCGTTCTGGACCTTCGCCTTCTTGGCATCGAACGTCATGTTGCCGTTCGACGAACCGTAGACGAACTTGATCGGAATCACGAGCACCGTGACCGTCGTCGACGTATTTGTCGAAGTCGGATCCGTACCGACCATCGTGAAGGTGATCTTCTTGTTCGTGAGATCGGTGAAGCCACCGTTCCACTGAGTCAGATTACCGCCGCCCGGCGTGTGCTTGCCCGGGATAGCGGCCTGTTGCTTGCCCGTGACGAAATACGGGTTGAACGTGCCGGCGGGAATCGTCGGGAAAACGCCTGCGCTGGCCGCGCAGGGAATCGTGCCTGCCGCTGCCAGCAAGGCAAGCGACGCAATACGCATCTTCATGTGAGGGAACCCCCTAAGGTTTTTTTATCGGCGGGACCTGATCCAGCCGTTCATGATTGGTAAAATAGCAGGCTATGCGCGTTACCGAAAGTCCATGAGCGCGGTTCTTTTTCCGTTCACCCCTGGAATGAAAGGCGGACCCTTGGCGTCGGTGCGAAAATCAGCGGGTTACATTCGAACGTGGCGCAACATCCTTGCCGCGCGCAATAGAATCGCCGCTTTTGGACTATGGTAAATCGAATCTTTCCCAACCGGTTCCTGAGGATAAGTGGTTTGACCACCGGATCGTCACTAAATATCACAGACTGCAATCAGACGTCCGGTGCCAGCGTGTTCGCTTCACAAGCAACCCGAGGAGTTCGACAGCTGCTGTTCTGCGCGGCCCTCGCGCTTTGCGGCTGCGGCCGCGACGGCAGCCACGCAGAGCCGGCGGCCTCCATGCCGCAGGTTGGCGTGGTGGTGCTGCGCTACCGTGAGGCGGTGCTGACCACCGATCTTCCCGGACGCACCAGCCCCTTTGCCACAGCCGATGTCCGGCCCCAGGTGAGCGGCTTGCTGACGGCGCGCCTGTTCGAGGAAGGCTCCACGGTCAAGGCGGGCCAGCCGCTCTACCAGATCGATCCCGCGCCCTATAAGGCCGCTTTCGAGAGCGCCAGGGCGGCGGTGGCGAATGCGCAGGCGACCCTCGCCGCCGCCCAGGCCAAGGCCAAACGTTACGAGTCCCTGCTTCAGCAAAATGCGATTGCCCGGCAGGACTATGACGACGCCCTCGCGGCGTGGAAGCAGGCACAGGCCGGCGTCGCGCAGCAGGCCGCCAATCTGAAGAGCGCCGGCATCAATTTGGGCTTCACGCGCCTGACCGCCCCGATCACCGGCCGGATCGGCCGCTCGCTCGTCACGGTGGGCGCCCTGGTGACTGCGGACCAGGCAACCCCGCTCGCGACGATAGAGACGCTCGACCCGATCTATGTCGATATCAATCAGTCGGCTTCCGAGGTGCTGGCGCTCCGGAAGGCGCTGGCGGCCGGGCAGATCAGCGCAAGCGCGCCCGGCACCGCCCGTGTCACGCTCGCGCTGGACGATGGCGCAGCGGCGCCGACAGAGGGCCGCCTCCAGTTTTCGGAAGTGGTGGTCGACCCGGCAACCGGCGCCGTCGTGCTGCGTGCCATTTTCCCCAATCCCGACGGCTTCCTGCTTCCCGGGATGTATGTCCGCGCCCGGATCATAGAGGGCGTCGACAAGCACGCCATTCTCGCACCGCAACAAGGCGTCAGCCGCGACGAAAAGGGCGAACCCATTGCGATGATCGTGGACGCGAAGGGCGTCGCACGCCAGCGCGTGCTGGTGGCACCGCGCACCGTGGGCAGCTCCTGGCTGGTGACGAAGGGCCTCGAGCCCGGTGACAGGCTGATCGTCGAGGGACTGCAAAATGTGCGGCCCGGCCAGGTCGTGCGCGCCGTCGCGCTGGCGGCGTCGTAAAGGCGATGTCGCGCTTCTTCATCGACCGCCCCGTCTTCGCCTGGGTCATCGCGATCGCGATCATGCTGACGGGCGGGCTTGCGATCATCACGCTGCCGATCACGCAATATCCGGTCATTGCGCCGCCATCGGTGTCGATCAGTGCCTACTATCCGGGCGCCTCCGCGCAGACGCTCGAGAACTCGGTCACCCAGGTGATCGAGCAACAGCTGACGGGCCTCGACAATTTGCTCTACTTCTCGTCGTCCAGCAGCGCGTCGGGCGGCGTGAGCATCAACGCGACCTTTTCGCCCGGCACCGATCCCGACATTGCGCAGGTGCAGGTGCAGAACAAGCTGCAGCAGGCCATTCCGCTCCTGCCCACCGAAGTCGTGCAGCAAGGCATCAACGTCGCAAAGTCCCAGCAGCGCTTTCTCATGGTGATCGCGCTTTACGATACCAGCGGCCGCTACTCGGACATCGATATCGCGGATTTTCTCTACAGCCGGCTGCGCGATCCGCTGGCACGCGTGCCCGGCGTCGGCGATGCGCTCGTTTTCGGCGCGCCTTACGCCATGCGCATCTGGCTCGATCCCTACAAGCTGCAAACCTACGGCCTGATGCCGTCCGATGTTTCCAGTGCCGTGCAGGCGCAGAACACGCAGGTTTCTGCGGGCGAACTCGGCGCCCAGCCGGTCGTTCCCGGTCAGGAACTCGACGCGGTCGTGACCGCGCAATCGCGCCTCGAAACGCCGGAGCAGTTTCGCAACATCATTCTGAAAAGCAGCCCGACCGGGGCGCTGGTGCGGCTGGGCGACGTCGCGCGTGTCGAACTCGGCGCCGACAGCTACGGCTCGGTCAGTCGTTTCAACGGAAGGCCCGCATCGGGCCTTGCCATCCGTCCGGTCCCGGAAGCCAATGCACTGACCACGGCAGATGCGGTGCGGGCCAAGGCCCTTGCTCTTGCCAAAACCCTGCCGCCCGGCCTGCATCTGGATTTTGTGGTCGACAATACCGATTTCATCCGGCTGTCGATCCGCGAAGTGATCAAGACGCTCGCCGAAGCGATCGCGCTCGTTATCCTCGTGATGTTCGTTTTCCTTCAGAGCTGGCGCACCACACTCATTCCCGCCATTGCCGTACCCGTGGTTCTCCTCGGCACGTTTGGCGTTCTCGCCGTGGCGGGCTATTCCATCAACACCCTCACGCTCTTTGCTCTCGTTCTTGCAATCGGCCTTCTCGTCGACGACGCGATCGTGGTCGTGGAAAATGTCGAGCGCATCATGCGCACGGAGCGCCTTGACCCGCGCGAAGCCACCCGCAAATCGATGGACGAAATCACGGGTGCGCTTATCGGCATCGCCCTCGTGCTCTCCGCGGTCTTTCTGCCCATGGCTTTCTTCGGCGGCTCGACCGGGATCATCTACCGTCAGTTTTCCATCACCATCATTTCGGCAATGGTGCTTTCCATCATCGTGGCGCTTGTGCTTACGCCCGCTCTCTGCGCAACCCTGCTCAAGCCCGTGGCGCATGACGAAGTCCTGCCGCAGGCATCCCGCTTCAACCTCATGGCGCCGCTACGGCGCTTTTTCGGCTGGTTCAATGCCGCGTTCGAGGCTTCCGTCAGGCGCTATCGCCGCGCGCTCGACGCGGTGCTCGCGCGCCGCCGGCTGACGCTCGTCATCTACGGCGCCATCGTGCTCGGCCTCGTGATCCTGTTTGCGCGCCTGCCCACGAGCTTTCTGCCGGAAGAGGATCAGGGAATCATCATCGCGCAGGCAACATTGCCCTCGGGCGCCGTGCAATCCCGAACGCTCGCCGTCCTCAAGAAGATCGAGCATCATTTCCTGGTGGACGAAAAGGCCAACGCCAACAGCATCTTTACGGTCGCGGGTTTCAGCTTTGCCGGCCAGGGCCAGAACACCGGGATCGGCTTCGTGCATCTGAAAACCTGGGCGAGCCGCGCCGGTGCCGCCAATAGCGCTCAACAGATCGCCGCGCGCACGATGGCCGACCTTGCCAAGGTGCGCGACGGTCAGGTCTTCGCCCTGGTTCCCCCGGCCGTTCCGGGTCTCGGGATCACGTCGGGTTTCGATCTCGAACTCGAGGATCGCGGCAGTCTCGGGCACGAAGGCCTCGTGGCGCAGCAGAACCGTCTGCTCGCACTCGCGGCCAAGGATCCGCTCCTGTCGGCGGTTCGTCCAAGCGGCCTTCAGGATACGCCACAGCTTCATATCGACATCGACGAGGCCAAGGCGAACGCCCTTGGCGTGTCGGTCGCCGACATCAACGACACGCTGAGTTCGGCGTGGGGCAGCACGTTCGTCAATGAATTCGTCGACCGCGGCCGCGTCAAACGGGTCTACATGCAAGGCGACGCGCCGTTCCGCATGAAGCCCGAAGATCTCGACCGCTGGTATGTTCGCGCGCAGTCGGGCGCCATGACGCCGTTCTCGTCCTTTGCGCATTCGACATGGACGCTCGGCCCCTCCGAGCTTGACCGCTACAACGGCGTTTCCGCTCTCGAAATTCAGGGGCAGGCCGCGCCCGGGGTGAGTTCGGGCGTCGCCATGCGGGAAATGCAAAAGCTCGTGGGCCAGCTTTCGAGCGATGTGGGGCTGGAATGGACTGGCCTTTCGTATCAGGAGATTCTGTCCGGGGCGCAGGCGCCCGCGCTTTACGCGATTTCGATCCTCGTCGTGTTCCTGTGCCTGGCTGCACTCTACGAAAGCTGGTCGATTCCGCTTTCCGTCCTGCTCGTGGTTCCCCTGGGCGTGATCGGTGCCGTCCTGGCCGCGACGCTGCGCGGCCTCACCAACGATGTCTTCTTCCAGGTCGGCTTGCTGACGACCATTGGCCTGTCCGCGAAGAACGCGATCCTCATCGTCGAATTTGCCGTTGCAGGCGAGAAGGAGGGCGTGCCGGTTCGCGATGCGGCGCTCGATGCTGCCAATCTCCGCCTGCGGCCCATTCTCATGACATCGCTCGCGTTCGTGGCCGGTGTTACACCACTGGCCATTTCAACCGGCGCCGGAGCGGCCAGCCGCAGCGATATCGGCACCGGCGTGGTTGGCGGCATGATTTCTGCGACGGCGCTCGCAATCTTCTTCGTGCCGCTGTTTTTCGTCCTTGTGCGGAGCTTCGTCGCGCGCCGACGGCAGGGCGTGTCCGACCGGATTAACATTTGAGGGCTGCATCGACGCGAGCATGAGTTGCAACGTCAACGCATCGCATCTCGTGCGTGCCGGAAACCGCGCTCACACGCGATAATCCGTATCATACGGACACAAAACGCGATTGCGCGGTTGACTTCGCGAATCGATTTTTTTTAATTTCGCCGCGTCGATGGCGATGATCGCTCCCCGACGGGTGGACGATCATATTGCTTGAGCCTTCCGGGGCTGGGCGCGCGAAGACGGATTGGTTCGATCGGCCGCGACGTGGGACATGAGCGCCCATCAGGCTTCGCGGCATTTCGAACGAATTCCTTCACCATCGGGAAAGACGAGCCACTCATCATGCGCAACGAGGCGCGCCCGACGCGCCGCATTGCTTTGGGGTCAGAAGGGGTTCATGTCCGCACGTGTATCCGCGGCGGGGTGGCGTTTGCACTCCACGCTTTCGTTCGCAGCCATCGGCGCGTGCGGCTGGCTTTTCGCCTGCGCACCCGAGGTAAACAATTCAATCCCGGCTGCGGTTCCACAGACCGTCGCAGAAACGGCGCCCACATCGCCCGTGATCTGGCCGACCTCGGGCTGGCAGACTTCGACGCCCGAAGCCCAGGGCATCGATTCCGCGACTTTGGCAGCCGCGCTGGAGACAATCCGTGCCGAACGGATTCCGGTGCACAGTCTGCTGATCGAGCGCCACGGCCATGTCGTGCTCGACACGTATTTCTATCCCTATGCGCCGGACCAGCCGCACAACGTCTATTCCGTGACGAAAAGCGTCACCTCGACGCTGATCGGAATCGCCATGCGCGAACATCAGCTGGATGATGTCAACGTGCCGGTCTTCTCCCTCCTGCCGCAACGCAGCAGCGATCCGCGCAAGGCCCATCTGACCCTGGCGCACCTTCTCAGCATGACCTCGGGGCTGGATTGCAGCGCCCGGGGCGGCCACAATCTGCTGCAGCAGATGATGGCCAGCCGCAACTGGCCGCAATTCGTCATCGACCGGCCCCTGGCCTCGGAGCCGGGAAGCACGTTCGACTATTGTGCCGGCAACACCGAGCTCGTCTCCGCCGTCTTGACCGAAAAGACGGGTGCAAGCGCATCCGACTATGCGCAGCGGCAACTGTTCGGACCTCTCGGCATTGCCCATGCCACCTGGCCGACGGCCGCCGATCATGTCTCTCACGGCTGGAGCGATCTCCAGCTTACCCCGCGCGACATGGCCAAGCTCGGCTATCTCTGGCTGCACAATGGGCGCTGGGAAGATCGACAGATCATCTCGGAATCCTATCTCGCCGAAGCATTGGCGACGCACGCCAATGTCGAGCCCGGCATCAACTATGGCTACGGATTGTGGCTCTATCCCAATCATGTTCCGGCGGATTTCGAAGCCAACGGCACCGGCGGGCAGCGGATCACCGTCATACCAAGCCTCGACATGGTCGAAGTCGTCACCGGCGGCGGACTCGATGCGAACGCCGTCGCCGCGCTGATCGCAACCGCACCCAAATCCGATTCACCTCTTCCGGAAAATTCTGCCGCCGCGGCGCGTCTCGACTCGCTTGCGACCGAAGCGGCGCTCTCACCGGGGCGAACGGGAAGCCGCGTCGCGCTGCATGTGTCTCAGCCAAGCCGGCCCTCTTCCGTCAAGAGCTGATCCTGACCGCACGAGGTTTCGTCTGCCTTTCGCGAAAGTCGAAGGGGAGCCCCCTTTGTTGCGCCCGAGCGGGAGCGCCTATGCTCGCTCGCGGAACCGATGGCCGCCCGCGGGCATTGCGCCAAGGCGGGAGAGCGTGCGGATGGCAAAGAAGAAGCTCACGGAATATCAGGCGAAACGTGACTTCGCGAAAACCCGCGAGCCGAGCGGGCGCGCGCCGGTGGCGGCCGCGAAGCAGCTGCGCTTCGTCGTTCAAAAGCATGCCGCCACCCGGCTCCATTATGATCTCAGGCTGGAACTCGACGGGGTGTTCAAATCCTGGGCCGTGACGCGCGGACCCTCGCTCGATCCCCACGAGCGTCGTCTGGCGGTCGAGGTCGAAGACCATCCGCTTGATTACGGCGATTTCGAGGGGACGATTCCAAAAGGACAATATGGTGGCGGCACGGTGCTGTTGTGGGATCGCGGCTATTGGGCGCCGGAAGGCACGAAAAGCGCCGAGACGCAGCTCAAGGCAGGGGATCTCAAATTCGTTCTCGCCGGCGAAAAGCTGAACGGCGGCTGGGTGCTGGTGCGCATGCGCCGCGAGGGCAAGCGCACTAACTGGCTCCTCATCAAGCACCGCGACGGCACTGAGAATGATGGCGATCACGACGCGCTTCTTGCGAAGGACCATTCGGTCGCGTCGGCCCGCAGCATGGAGCAGATCGCCGCCGGCAAGGGCCGCGCGCCGAAACCTTTCATGACCAAGCCGCGCGGCCGTGTCCGTGCCGATGCCGTCTGGCATTCCGCGGCAACGCCCACGACCCGTGAACTGCGCGCCTCCCCGCTTGCTGTGCGTCGCAAGACAACAGTCAAAAATCACGTCGACATGCCGGCCTTCATCGAGCCGCAATTCGCCGTCCTCGTCGAGCGCCCGCCCGCCGGACCTGAGTGGGAACACGAGATAAAATTCGACGGCTACCGCATGCAATTGCGGGCAGAGGGCGGCAAGGCAGTCTTGCGAACCCGCAAGGGCCTCGACTGGACGGTGAAATTTGCCGCCATTGCACGTGCCGGCGGCAAGTTGCCCGATTGCATGCTCGATGGTGAAATCGTGGCGCTTGACGCGAAGAATGCACCGGATTTCTCCGCGCTTCAGGCGGCACTTTCCGAAGGCCGCGACGCGCGGCTCATTTATTACGTGTTCGACCTGCTGTTTCTCCAGGGCCAGGATTTGCGCGGGCTCGCGCTTTCGGAGCGCAAGACAAAACTGCGCGCGCTCCTTGCCCGTGCCGCGAAATCGTCGCCCATCCGCTTCGTCGATCACTTCCCGCAGCCGGGCGATACGGTGCTGCAATCGGCCTGCAGCATGGCGCTCGAAGGAATCGTGTCGAAGCGCCTCGCGGATCCCTATCGTTCCGGTCGCAGCGGCTTGTGGACGAAAGCGAAATGCCGCGGCGGACAGGAAGTGGTGATCGGGGGATGGAGCGACACAGACGGGCATTTCCGTTCGCTGCTCGTCGGCGTTCATCGCGGCGAAAGCCTGGTCTATGCGGGCCGCGTCGGCACCGGCTTCGCGCGCGACAAACTCGCGGCGCTGACGACCAGGCTGAAACCGCTCGCGCGCCCGGCCAATCCCTTCACCGGCACCAACCGGCCGCGCGATGCTGCAAATGTCCACTGGGTCGACCCGCGCCTGGTGGCCGAAATCGATTTCGCCGGCTGGACCGCAGACGGCATGGTCCGGCAGGCGTCGTATAAGGGCCTGCGCGCCGACAAGCCTGCGGCCGAAGTGGTTGCGGAGAAGACCGCTGCATCGCGGCAGAAGCCAACACCTTCGGATCGCAAACAAGCGGGCGCAGCTGGCAGGAGGGCCCAGGTCGCCATGGCAAAGACGGACACCGGCAAGATCATGGGCGTTGCGCTTTCGCATCCCGATAAGACGCTCTGGCCCGCCGACGCGCGTGGACGCCCGGTGACCAAGGCCGATCTGGCGCATTTCTATGAGGCCGTCGGCGACTGGCTTCTGCCTCACATCATCGGTCGGCCCTGCTCCATCGTTCGCGCTCCGGATGGCATCGATGGCGAACATTTCTTTCAGCGCCATGCCATGAAGGGCATGTCGAATCTGCTCGACACGGTGAAGGTTTCGGGAGACCGCCAGCCCTATCTGGTCATCAATCGCGTGGAAGCCCTGATCGCGGTGGCGCAACTCGCGGGCGTCGAATTGCATCCCTGGAATTGTGCCCCCGATCGCCCCGATACCCCCGGCCGGCTGGTGTTCGACCTCGATCCCGCGCCCGATGTGGCATTCGATGTCGTCATCGCAGCGGCAAAGGAAATCCGCGACCGCCTGGAAGCACTCGGCCTCACAGCCTTCTGCAAGACGACCGGCGGCAAGGGCTTGCACGTCGTGACGCCTCTTTCCGCGCGCGCGCGCGACGCGACGGACTGGCCGCAGGCCAAAGCGTTCGCACGCGAAATTTGCGCGGCAATGGCGAATGACAGTCCCGAGCGCTACGTCCTCAACATGGCGAAGAACCGTCGCACAGGACGCATCTTTCTGGACTATCTGCGTAACGATCGCATGGCGACAGCCGTGGCGCCGCTGTCGCCCCGCGCCCGCGATAACGCGCCGGTTTCGATGCCCCTATCCTGGACAGCCGCAAAGCGCGGTCTTGATCCCTTGCAGTATACGGTGCGCACGGCCGGCACCCTTATTGCGCGGAGCACGGCGTGGGATGGCTACGCCGACGCAGCGCGCAGCATCAAGCCGGCGATGACAAAACTCGCCAAGCGTAGGACCAGAGCCTAGGAAATCGCCTGTTCGCTCGCCGCTTCGCAAAGCGTGGTGTGCCAAAAACAGTCACCGCGGCCGTGGCCCGCGACTCCGGCATTGTTTAAGCGTTTTTTCAGCGCCCCCGCGTCATCGTGACAACCTCATTTTGGGTGTCGGGCGCAGTTGTCATGAGTTCAAGTCTACGGCCATCGGATGATGTGGCGGCGCCGCGTCAGCTCGCCGAGTTTCGCGCGCGCGCCGTCGATCCGCGTTCCCTGTGGCGAGGTCTCGGAATCTTCGCGGTTCACGCGCTGCTGTATTTCGCAACGCTCCTTGGCGCCGTCGCAAATTTTGCCTTGCCGACGAATGTGATGTTCGGTGTGGCCAATGGCGTTTTCATCGCATTGCTTTTCATTATCGGGCACGACGGCTGTCACGGCAGCTTCGTTCCGCAACGCCGATGGAATCTCTGGCTGGCGCGTTTGGCCTTTCTGCCATGCGCGCATTCCGCCAGCCTCTGGCGGCGGACGCACAACGAACTGCACCACCACCGCACCAATCTCAAGGGTGTCGACCGCGTCTGGGCACCGATGTCCAAGGCGGAGTACGACGCCGCTTCGCCGTTTCGCCGCTGGCTCGAACGCCTCTATCGCAGCCCGTTCGGTCCGCTCGTTTATTACTACGGAGAATTCTGGCTCTACCGCATGCTTCTTCCGCTCGCTCCCGAAACGCGCGCGAACTGGAAGAGGCACGTTTTCGACAGCGTTTTCGTGATCCTCGGAATGGGGTTGACGCTGTTCGGGATCGCGAAACTCGGCGCGACATTCGCGCCCGGCCGTCCCATGTGGCTGACGCTTCTGACGGGCTGGTTTCTGCCGTTCGTTGTGTGGAACTACGTCATGGCGCTGACGATCTATCTGAACCACACCCGCCCGGAAATTCCGTGGTTCGACAGCCTCGATCGCTGGACCTTCCATCGCGCGAACATCATGAGCACGTCGCATGTGAAGCTCCCGTTCGACTTTCTCGTGCCGCTCTATTCCGAAGCCATGGCCCACACGGCGCACCACGCCGACATTTCGCTCCCCGTCTACGCGCTGCCGGATGCACAATCCGAACTCAAGCTCCGCTTTGGCGCGGGCGTTCAGGAATACACGCTGTCTTTCGCCGAATACCGTCGCATTTGCGCGGCCTGCAAGCTGTTCGATTTCGAGCGCATGCAATGGACCGACTTCGCCGGCAATCCCACCGCCGTGACCTGGGCCGCCGAACAGAGCCCGCCCGACCGCCTCCAAGCTTGACGCCCACGATTCCGGATGCCCAAATGTTGCCGGGCACTCTGGAATGCCATCGTGGGGAGACGCGCACACACACCGGCCGACGCGGCCATCCATCCCCGCGACATCGTGTTTCGGCAGGATCCGGCATGGCAGCGCTGGTGGATGGGCGGCGATCCGGTAGCGACCGCCTACTACAACGTGTTCTCTGCGTCCTTCCCGCAAGCGGAACGGTTTTTCATCGACAGCGTAAGACGATATCGCGATCGGGCCGATGCCGTTCTCCGCCCGCAGATCGCAGGCTTCATCACCCAGGAATCGCTTCATACGCGCGAACACGCCACCTTCAACCGCACGGCCATATCCGGCGGCTACGATCTGTCGAGGATCGATGAATTCGTGAAGTCCCGCCTTGACCGGGCGAGGCAGCTATCTTCCCTTCGCCAGGTGGCGGCGACCGCGGCGCTGGAGCACTTCACCACCATTCTCGCCTGCGAGGCGGTCGGCAATCCCAGTCATCTCGAAACCGCGCCGGCCGAAATCCGGCGGCTGTGGCAATGGCATGCCGCCGAGGAAATCGAGCACAAGGCGGTAGCGTTCGACACGTTTCTGCTCGCCGCGCACGACGTGCGAGGCTTTGCACGCTGGCGTCTGCGCTGCGGCGTGATGGTTGCCGCGACGGCTTCGCTCCTGACATTCCTGCTGTTCGGAATGAGGGAGATGTTTCGCCAGGACGGGATCGCGTCGGCGCGCACATGGCTCGGTTTCGCGCATTTCGCTTTCATCCATCCGGGGGTTCTTCGACGGGTGATGGGACGCTATCTCGCCTTTTACCGGCCCGGCTTTCACCCCTGGCAGGTCGACGATCGCGCGCTGGTCGCAGCCGGCGAACGGGCCATCGCTGCCTGAAAGGCCAATGCGGGATTGGCGATTTGTCGATTTGTGAACGCGCCGGAGCCATGCTTAATGGCTTGTTCACGACGGTCTGATATTGGCCGGCGTTCTCCGCAACTTACTCATTTCTTTACCGGAAATCCGCATGATCGGCGGCCAACCAGGGTCATGTCGAAGCCGCCCATGAGTCCGCCCGCTGCGAACGAGCTCGCGCCACAAGCGCCGGACTTCAAGCTCGACAACATCTGGCTGCGATTTCGCGACCGTTCCCAGGAGCGGATTTTCGAGCGGGAAACTCTGGCGCGCTCGATCGGCTTCATTCGCATGTATGTCTGCGCGGGCACGCTGCTTTACATCGTGTTCGGCGCACTCGACCGGCTGGTGGGCGGCAGCGCGGTGGCGCAGCTCTATACCATCCGCTATGTGTTGATCTGCCCCATCCTGATCACGGTTTCCTGCCTCTCCTTCTGCCCGATCTTTCCGCGGATCGGGCAATTCGCGCTGGCCTGCAACATGACCTCGTCGGGCCTCGGCGTGGTGATCATGACCGCGTTCATGCCGGCGCCCTATAACGCGCAATACTATGCCGGCCTGCTGATGTGCCTGATCTACTGTTCGAGCCTCATCAGGCTGCATTTCGTATATTCCGTGCTGATCTCCGTATTCCTGATCCTCGCCTATCAGTTGCCCGCGGCCGTGATAAACCCGCTGCCGTTCGCCACTTATGTCAGCAACAATTTCTTCCTGGTGATGGCGACCGGCATCGCGCTGTTTTCGGGCTATATCCAGGAACTGTATCTGAGACGTTCCTATGTCTCGCAAAAGGTGATCGAGGCAAAAAACGAAGCGCTGAGCGTGCTGCTCGTCCAGGCGGACGAGGCGAACAAATCGAAGAGCGAATTTCTCGCCACCATGAGCCACGAGCTCAGGACGCCGCTGAACGCCATTATCGGGTTCTCCGACATTCTCAAGAAGCAGCTGTTCGGCGCGCTCGGAAGCGCGCGCTATCTGGAATATGTGGCCGACATCAACGCCAGCGGCCTGCATCTTCTGTCGATCATCAACGACATCCTCGATCTCGCCAAGGCAGAATCGGGAAAGCTGGAATTGTGCGAGGACGACGTGGTCCTCGAGCAATGCGTGCAGAATTGCGTGCAGATGTGCCGTCCGCGGGCGGAAGAAGGCCAGGTCGTGCTGCGCACGGTCGCGCCCAAACAGGATATCTACCTGTTTGCCGACGAGCGGCTTCTATCCCAGCTGATTCTCAATCTCATCAGCAACGCCGTCAAATTCACGCTCGCCGGCGGGCAGGTCACCATCGTCATGGATGCCAACGAAAGCGATGGTGTCACCATCGAGGTGACGGACACCGGCGTCGGCATTCCCGCCGAACATATCGAACGCGTGATGCGACCATTCGAACAGGTCGAGCGGGCACTGTCGCGGCAGCACGGCGGCACCGGCCTCGGTCTGCCCTTCGCCAAGAAAATCGCCGAGCTTCATGGCGGCCGCATCACGCTCGAGAGCGAAGTGGACAAGGGCACCTGCGCCCGCGTCTGGCTTCCCGCCCGCCGCCTGATCCTGCACCCCTATACGAATTTTGCGCGGCAGGCCGGCTAGCGTCCGCCCGTGTCAGCGCTTGCGCATGTAGAGCAGACGCACCCGCCCCGTCGGTTCCGTCTGGGTCCAGGCCTGTTCCACATCCAGCCCTTCGGCCCAGGCGAGCATTTGCGCATCGGTCCTGTAGTAAAGGGACCAATCGGTGAGGAACTCCATCGGCCAGAGATTGCTGAGCGCCGTCTCGTTCATGTTGCCGATGATCAGCAGGCCACCGGGCACGATGAGATCGAAGAGGCGCCGTACGAGGCTGGCCGCACGCCGGTCGGTCAGATAGTCGAGCAGGCCCACCGAGTAGATGAGATCCTGTTGCGGGAGCGCGGACAATCCGCTGGTGCCCCGCAGAATATCGGTAAACGACATGTGCAGGCAGTTCACGCGGCAATGGCTCTCATTGTGCACGAGCGACGGCAACGCAGCGCGATAGGCGTAGTCGAGGGCGCGGCTCTCCTGGTCGATGAGCGTGAACTCTGCCCGCGGCAGTGAACCGCGATGCCGCGCGAGATAGGTTTCCACCTCGCGCGCCGAACCGCAGCCGAGACTGAGAATGCGGGTAGTGCGATCGGCATCCTGGCGTGAAATCATGCCGGCGATGTCGCCGCGCACGACCTCCATACGCGTCTTGATGCATTGCGCCACTTCGAGTCCAAGACGGTGCAGCAGCATCTGATAGGCATTCGCGCCGACGCGCTGCCAGTCATAGACCTGATTCATAATCTCGAAATCGCCCGGATAGCCGAGCGGCTTGTCGTAGGAGCGGTCCCAGATCGCGCCGCCGCGCAGTTCCGGCGTCAGCACGAGTTCGGTGAATTCCTTGACTGCCTCGCGAATTTCGCGATCGCCCATCAGCGGCCGCACCAGATCGTTGCCGGTCCGCCACAGCACGCGCCAGTCCTGGACGAGGCGCTGTTCGCAGGCCTCGAAAACGCCGACGTGATCGAAGCCGCGGGTGAATTCGGGCGGAACGGACAGATTGGCGTCCAGGACCGCATGGCATCCGCGCAGCAGTTTCAGCACGTCGGCGCAGAACGCGCGATATTCCTGCGGAACCAGATGGCTCGATTCGCGGCCGCTGACCGAGGAGCGGGTTGCGATCTGCGCCTGGATGTTCCGGTTGATGAGTTTGTCGAACTCGATGAAGCGGTCGACGAAGCTGAAGGCGACTTTCGATCCGAATACCGTCTTTTCGGCCCGGCGAACCCTGGCCTCGGATTCGAAGATCGAAAGGCCGCATTGCTGGATGGTCAGCCGGACGATATCGCCGACTTGCAATTCTTCATGCGCCTGTTTGGCGATGGTCGCGACGCCGCCCAGACTGATGTTGTGAATCTGGTAAGCGTTTTCGCCGACACGCACCCTCGGAGGCAGATGCGGAAACAGCTGCCGGGTTTCATAGCGTGGCGGGCGATACCGGATTTCCCGGCCGCGCGAACCCTGCAACTGCTCATAAGCCAACATGACGCCCACCAATGCGAACAGACGCAACCCGCCTCGAAGAAACGGGCACTCGCTCGTTACGCCCCATACGGGCAGCCCAGCCCGAGACCTCGTTAACGAATTATTAATACTGTGGAAACGGAATAAAAGCAACCTCCTTTGTCGAAGCGCAAATAAAATTGCGATTTCGGCAGTGGGTCGCAGTGCGATGCAGCGCGCGGGATGTCAGGAAGGAACGCGGCTTTCCGCTGCGAGCTCCGGTTCGAGGTCTTCCGGCGCGATATCGTGCGAGCGCCCGCAGAATTCGCAGCGCGCGCGAATGATGCCGCCCTCGTCGGCAAGATCGTGCCGCTCGTTTGCGGGATAGGACCGCAACACGGAAATGACGCGATCCGACATGCAATCGCAGCGGAAAACGATCGCTTCGGCAGGATGCACCCGCACTTCGTCCTCGTGGAACAATCGCCACAACAGAGTCTCGGCGGGGAGCGATACGTCCACCAGTTCCATGGCTTCGACGGTCGCAAGAAAGGCGGCGAGCCGTTCCCAATCGTCCGCGTCGACGCGGCCTTCGGGCGTGGCCTGGATCATCAGACCGCCCGCAAGCCAGTGCGCCACGGGGTGGCTGGGACGATAGACGGGCGCCGCCGCCAGCCGAATCGCGGTCGGCAATTGTTCGGATTGGGCGAAATAGGCCTCGGCCGAGGCGGAAATGCTGTCCTGCGCCAGGGATACGATGCCCTGGTAGCGCTGTGCTGCTTCGCGCGGCTCGATGGTGATCGCGACCACGCCGCCGCCTGTCATCGCCGCGAAAGACGGCTGGGCGCCGAGCGCGGCAAAGCGCGGCGCATCGAGCCTGGCATAGGCACGGACGCCGGCAGGCCGATCCGCCTGCGCGCCGTAATAGTCGGCAACCACGAGGTCGAGCGGCCCGTCGCTCTTGGTCTGCACGGTTAGCCTGCCGTCGAGTTTCAGGGTCGAGCCCAGAAGCGCGGCGAGCACGCAGGTTTCGGCTGCGACGCGCGCCGCCTCTTCGGGCAGGGCATGCGCTTCGAGGGCGCGCGCAGCGGTGGCGTCCAGACGCACCAGACGGCCGCGCAGTCCGGCGCGCGGCAGATCGAAGGGCAGGACAAAATCCGCCGGCGGGGCCGCGACATAGGATTCGGGATCGGTCATGAGCAACGCTACATGAGAATTGCGTGTGCGAAAATCAACCGCGGGGCATGGCTATTCGAGGCACCAGGTGAGGATGGCCTTTTGCGCGTGCAGGCGGTTTTCGGCTTCGTCGAAGACCGCCGATTGCGGACCGTCGATGACGCCGTCGGTCACTTCCTCGCCCCGATGGGCAGGAAGACAATGCAGGAATATCGCGTCCGGCGCCGCGCGCGCCATCAGCGTCTCGTTGACCTGATAGTGTTTGAGGAGGTTGCGCCGGTTGACGGCGTCCTCGTCCCCCATCGACACCCAGGCATCGGTCACGACGCAGTCCGCACCCGTCACGGCGTCGCGCGGATCGTGGCCCGACGTCACCATCGCGCCTTCGCCGGCCGCCCAGTCGATGAGGCCCTGGCGTGGCGCAAGCGCGCCCGGCGTGGCAATGCGCAGCCGGAAACCGAAGCGCGCCGCCGCATGCACCCAGGAGGTGAGGACATTGTTGGCGTCGCCCACCCAGGCCACCGTGCGGTCTTTGATCGGTCCCTTGCGCTCTTCGAATGTCATCACATCGGCCAGCACCTGGCAGGGATGGGACAGTTTGGTGAGGCCGTTGATCACCGGGATGCCCGCATTGGCCGCAAGATCGCGCACCATTTCATGATCGAGCAGGCGGATCATCACCGCATCGAGATAGCGCGTCAGCACGCGTGCGGTATCGGCGATCGTTTCCTCGCGCGCGAGCTGCATTTCCTGACCCGACATCATCAGCGTGGTGCCGCCCAGCTGCCGCATTGCCATGTCGAACGAAATGCGCGTGCGCGTGGAATGCTTGTCGAAGATCAGCGCCAGAACCCGGCCCTCGCAGGGCGTGTCTGCATCGGGTGCGCCATGGCTCAGCCCTGCGCGGGCGCGCTTGCGCCTCAGCGCTTCGGCGACCATCCCGGTCAGCGTTTGCGTGTCGAGATCCGCCAGATCCAGGAAATGCCGCGGCGACTTCGTCTGCGCTGCGCTCATGCCGCGGCCGAACTGCCCTCGGCTTCCATCGCCGCGGCCGCTTCCGAAAGAATATGCATCGCCTCGCGCACATGCTCCTCGTCGACGATGAGCGGTGGCAAGAGCCGCACGACATTGTCACCGGCCGTCACGGCCAGCATGTGGCGCTCCAGAAGCTGTGCAAGAAAAGCCGTATTGGGCACCTTCATCTTGAGACCCAGCATCAGGCCCTCGCCGCGCAACGCCTCGAACACAGTGGGATGTTCCGAGATCAGGCACGACAGCTGCTGGCGCGCATAATTGGCAACCTGCTGCACGCGTGGCAGGAAGTCCGGCGCAAGCACGACATCGAGCACGGCATTGCCGACCGCCATGGCGAGCGGATTGCCGCCAAACGTCGTACCATGCGAACCGGTTTTCATGCCCGACGCGGCCGCCTCTGTCGCGAGGCACGCGCCCATGGGGAAACCGCCACCGATGCCCTTGGCAATGGCCATGATGTCGGGCGTGACGCCGCTCCACTCATGCGCGAAGAAGCGTCCGGTGCGGCCAACACCCGTCTGCACCTCGTCGAAGATCAACACGAGATCGTGCTGCTCGCATACGCGGCGCAGCGCGCGCAGGAATTCCGGTTCGGCGGGCCGCAGCCCTCCTTCACCCTGCACCGGCTCGATCAGGATGGCGGCGGTGGCCGGTGTGATCGCGGCCTCGACCAGTTTGATGTCGCCGAACGCGACCTGGTCGAACCCATCGGTCTTGGGACCAAATCCTTCAAGATATTTCCCCTGACCGCCCGCCGCGATCCCGGCCAGCGTGCGGCCGTGAAAGGCACCCTCGAAGGTGATCGTGCGGAAGCGCTCGCCCGCGCCTTTTGCGTAGTGATAGCGCCGCGCCATTTTGAGCGAACACTCGATCGCCTCGACGCCCGAATTGGTGAAAAACACGGTGTCGGCAAACGTGTTCTCGACGAGGCGTCGCGCGAGCTTTTCCTGGCCCGGCACATGATAAAGATTCGACGTGTGCCACAGCTTTTGTCCCTGCTCGGTGAGCGCGCGGACCAAAGCGGGGTGCGCGTGGCCCAGCGCATTCACGGCAATGCCGGCACCGAAATCCAGATAGCGCGCGCCGGCCTCGGTATAGAGGTAGGGGCCTTCGCCTCGTTCGAACGCCAGATCCGCCCGCGCATAGGTGGGCAAAAGGGACGGGACCACGGGCAATCTCCTGATTTTTGCGCGGGCCGTTCGCTCGCACGCGGCCGGTTTATCTGCCGCAGATGCGAAGCGGTCAAGCAACGCGGGAACGCCTGTGGGCGCATATCCGTTTCTGTGGACAAGGCCTTGCGGGCAGACCGTACCTCTTGTGGAGCGGAAGGACACTGCTACGATATTTTGTAGTCTTTCGGGGAGAGCACCATGGGCTGGACAGAAGAACGGATCGAGCATCTGAAGGCGCTTTGGACGGAGGGTCTGTCCGCCAGCCATATTGCCCGGGTTCTCGGCGGCATCAGCCGCAACGCCGTCATCGGCAAAGTCCACCGCCTGGGCCTCGCGGGACGGGCCAGTGCGCCCCGGCCGGAGCGTGTCCGCATGGCGATGACGCCGAGGCATTCGGCGCGCGCCCACACGCCGCCCCCGCCGGTGATCGAGGAAGACCCGATCCTGATGGACGATGGCAGTTTCGCCACCGTGCTCACGATCAACGACCGCATGTGCCGCTGGCCGATCGGCGATCCGTCGGAGAACGCGTTTCACTTCTGCGGCCACAAACCCAAATCGGGCTCGCCCTATTGCGAGGCCCACGCGCGCAAGGCCTATCAGCCGCCCCAGCTCCGCCGCGACCGTCAACGCATGGCGAGTTA
>DASXEA010000047.1:0-1633 GCA_036490345.1 Rhizomicrobium sp.
TGCTGAATACGCGCGGGGTTGGGTTTGTCGAAACGCTCTACGAGAACGCACTGGCGCAAGAGCTGCGCGATGCCGGCCTTCTGGTCGAAGACGTGCTTCTGGTCGAGCCGCAGACAGCGACGGAATTGAACGATGTGCACCAGATGCAATGCACCAATTATCTGAAAGCGCCCGGCCTGCCGCTCTACCTGCTGCTCAACTTCGGCAAGCCGCGTCTGGAAATCAAACGCTGGTCCGAGGCCTGTGAACCGCACGAAACCATCTGCGTGTTCTGCGTGCATCTTCTGTTATCTGCGTTTAAAATTCTTTCGTGCTTGCGGTGCCGCAGTATTGTCAGACGTCGCCACGCGACATGCGATCCCGGCCCACCTTGAACAAGTGTCTGCTACTCGAGTTGGGCGCGCCAATGTTGCCATTCGCTCGCGGCCAGAGCCTGCCTTCCGCCAAATGTCGGGTGGCGACGCGCGAGACCCGAAACCCGGCCGTCTCGACTCCACCCGTTGCAGACATTTGAACCGACCCGCTACCGATCAGCGCGGTGGATTGCGCGCTGTGGGATTTGAAAGGCCGCTGGCTCGGCCAGCCGGTGTTCCGCCTGCTGGGCGGTCCGACGCGCGATGTGGTGCCGTGTTACGCGTCGATGCTCGGCTTCGCGATGCGCGACCTGGGCGCGCGTGCGCGCGGGCCGAGGAATACCAGGCGATGGGCTATCGGGCGCAGAAATGGTTCTTCCGCCACGGACCGATGAGCGGTCCCGAATGCCTGCGCGAGAACGTCGCGCTGGTGCGCACGCCGCGCGAGACGCTGGGCGAGGACGACGACATCATGCTGGATTGCTGGCAGTCGTTCGATCCGATCTACGCGGTGGAGCTGGCCGGGCGCATTGCCGAATTCCGCCCGCGCTGGCTGGAGGAATGCGTGATGCCCGACCGCATCGACAGCTATCGCCGGGCGAAGCAGCGGACGTCGATCCCATTGTCCGGCGCAGAGCACGAATACACGCGCTGGGGGTTCAAGCGATTCATCGATGCCGAGGCGCTGGATGTGCTTCAGCCGGACATTTATGGGGCGGGCGGGCTGTCGGAAGTGCTGAAGATCGCCGCGTATGCCAGCGCGCATGATCTGATGGTGATCCCGCACGGCCATTCCACGCCGGCGGGCCTGCATTTCACGCTGGCGCAGTCGCCGATCCTGACGCCGTTGAAGGAGTACGGGATGAAGTGGAATGCGATCAACCAGCATTTCCTCGCGCATCCGCTGGTGCGGGAGCGCGGCGTGTTGACGCAGCCGCGGCATGCCGGGCTGGGGATGGAGCTCGATCCGGCGAAGATCGAAGCGGACGAGGAGATTTAGCCGCCGGAGGTATGCGAAGAGCCGCGACGTTCGAACCCACCTGTCATGGCCGGGTCTTGAGCCGGCCATCCACGCACGGTCGAGAATGCCGTGTGCCCGTCATTGTGAGGAATGACGCGACGAAGCAACCTGGTTCGTAACAAGCGCCGGCTTATCATGAACCAGGTCGTTTCGTCGCTCCGCCCCTAACAAGAAACCAGGAAACCAAGGTTCCCCCCTCCCCTTGAGGGAGGGGGCCTGGGGGTGGGGTCGCTTCGTAACGTAAAGACCCCTCCCCCTG